>JAQERH010000052.1 GCA_027698105.1 Lachnospiraceae bacterium AM93-12TA | reverse complement strand
AGACCATGTCTATTTTTATGAAATTGATTTTGCGAAATTAATTATACGTCATCATCGGAGATTAGAGAACCTGTAAATTAAAGGGTAACGATACAATTTTCAAAAAATAAATAGACAAAGACAAGGGCAGTATCGCTTGGATACTGCCCTTGCTTTCAACTATTCGTTTAGATATTCCCTGAGTCGGTGGAACGCTCTTTGAAGCAGTAGCGTAACCGCCGCCGGACTACACTGGAATACTGCCGCAATTTCCTTGTACTGATATCCCTCCCAAAAAGCACGTTTAATAGCCTGCTTTTGCCGGTCGGTCAGACGACGCAGGGCTTTGGCTAATTTTTCATTTTGGACAGTATCAATAAAGTCCTCGTTAAATAATTCTGTGGTAAAGTCGTTGTGGGGAAATAAAGAACGTTCTTGGTAAATGAGTTCTTCACTCATACTTTCCAGTGAGTTATAATGATAACGAAATCTACGGTTTGCATTGTTGATTTTACGATCTTCTTCATTTATGGTCTTAGTCCAATATTCGTAATCCATTTACGCCTCCATTCCAATCATTTTTTTGAAATAATTGGAATGGAGGCGATCTACACCTAAAAACGAAAAGGTGGGAATTGGAGATAAATATAAAAGCGCGTGCCTTCGGACACGCGCTTTTATGGATAGATTTAAATTAAAAATCTTTTTAATATGCGAGTCAATTCTATATCATCGATTGGCTTTGCTATATGGGCATTCATACCGCACTCCAGACAATGCTGTATGTCATCAGAAAAAGCATCTGCACTCATAGCTATAATTGGAACAGATAGGGCATTAGGATGATTCAGTCCACGGATAGCTTTTGTGGCCTCATACCCTGTCATATGCGGCATCCGTATATCCATAAGAATGGCATCGTAATATCCCTCTGGTGATCTTTGGAACTTGTCCAGACAGATCTGGCCATCTTCTGCCCAATCCAGTTCCACGCCTAAATCGGAAAGTAATTCTTTAGCAACTTCCCAGTTTAGTTCATTATCCTCAGCAAGCAGAATACGACGTCCGGATAGATCGATATTGTGGTTCAATGTCTTATCATTTTCTGTTTCAGCGCCCATATACTGACGCAAAGCATGATACAGAGTGGATTTAAAAAGGGGTTTGGAAATAAAACCACTAATACCTGCTTCACGAGCTTCCGCTTCACATTCACTCCAGTCATATGCAGAAATCAGCAAAATCGGCACTTCATCTCCCAAATTACGCCGGATTTCTTTTGCAACTTGAATCCCATTCATACCAGGTAGTTTCCAATCCAATAGAATGATTTGATAATCATCTCTCTTTTGGTGGTGTTGGGTAACCAGTTCTATCGCCTTTTCTCCACTCAATACCCAGTCGGCATTGATGCCGATGGTTTTCAGCGTGTCTATCGCTGTCCTGCAGAGTAATTCATCATCATCAACTACCAACATATTCCAGGAAGGAAGAACCATATCCATTTCCAGTGCAACCGCTTTTTCAAAATCAAATGTAAGAGAAACCTCGGTACCTTTATCAAGTTCACTTGTTATATTAAGGGATCCTTCCATTGCCTCCACAATGTACTTTGTAATCGCCATTCCCAAACCAGTGCCTTGCGTTTTACTAACCCTGACTCCATCAGCACGGCTATAGGGTTCATATATTCTTTTCAGAAAATCTGGCGACATACCAATTCCATTATCCTTGACCTTGATATGGATTCGGATATAGTTTTCTCCTTTCGGAGATTTTTCTTCAGAGAGGGATAGTTGTATCGAACCCCCCTCCGGTGTATACTTCGTTGAATTCGATAAAAGATTTAGCAAAACCTGATTCAAGCGTACACCATCGCACCACACATTTTCTGTTAAGATATTTTCCACATGTATGTCAAAGGTTTGCCTTTTTGCCTTAACCTGTGGCTGCATAATATTAACAATTCCTTCAACAACTTCCTTTAATGAAATTTGTTCTGTTGTTAAAGTTAATTTCCCACTTTCAATTTTAGACATATCCAAAACATCGTTGATCAGCCCTAATAGATGTTTACTTGATAATGTAATTTTTCTAAGGCAATTCTGTACCTGTTTCTGGTCATCTATGTGGGCTGTGGCAATCGCGGTCATGCCGACAATTGCATTCATGGGTGTACGAATATCATGGCTCATATTTGCTAAAAATTTGCTTTTGGCTGTGCTTGCTTCAAGAGCTATCTGCCGGGCCTTCTCCAATTCATGCACCTGAGAACGGGTTATGGAGAAATACCGAAGAAAAATTAATGTAAGAATGATCAAAATAGAAGCACAAGATAACAATGTCATAAATATACGCTGGGTGCTCAGATTATTTATGATATCGTCCAATATACTATAAGGCATTACCGATACCAAATACCACTCAGAATAAGGTAATGGTATACTGTATATCTGATGCTCTTCACCATTTACGTCAACCGTTGCAACATATTCTTCACGTTTTTTTAGTGCAGCACCAAATTCTTTAATTGAACTTTCTTCAGATAACTCATTTGCTGTAGAATCAAGCTGCTTTTGTAGTTGTTTAAAGAAATCCCCCAACTCCGTGTTGGGGTTCTGTATTACAAAACTACCGTCCGGCCTGATAATATGGTAATACATCAGCTGCTCTTCATCCTCTAAAGAAAGGAAATCGCCGATGTACTCCAGTGGGACGGCTGCTACCAGTCCAGTGCTCATACTGCCATCCTGCATAGGGTAAGTCGTAGCGTCAGCGCCAAACAATGCCACTTCATTGCCGACAGAATCAATGCCTACAGCGACTCTTTGTTCTCCTCGTACTAATGCTTCTACAAAGGGCTCTGGGTTCAGTGGCTGTACTGATTGTCCATAAAGAGTCTGAAAATTTCCCTCAGCAGAACAAAGTGCTAAGTAGTCAAAGTTCCTGACCTGTGCCCTGTAAACAAGTTCCTCATATAACTTTTCTTTATTGTTATTATCTGCTGAGACAACAGAAACAATGCCGCGGACCTGATCAAAACGCAACTTAATAACAGTTTCAAAGTGTCTGGACATTTGTTCATTCATTCCAGACATATAAATATGACCAATTTCGTAAACGGCCTTTTCACTCTTTCGACTCATATAGATTCCGAGCAGACTAAACACAATAATACTAAAAATTAAAAGCCCAATGAAACTGTATATTAGAAAACGTGTTGTAGAATCCTTGGTTTTACTATTTCTCATTGATGTTATTCCTCCCTGGAATTCTTAAAATCTTTAATAACATTGATGGTTTCATAGTAATCCTTTGATAATTTCGGAATCATATCGACAGCCTTACTCCAATCGTTTCCTTTTAATGCGTTAGTTACCAAACTACTACTTTCAAACAATCTGGTAAATGAAAGATTTTGACAAATTCCTTTGAGTGTATGAACGGCTCTTAGAGCCTCTTCATAGTCCTTATTCTCCATAGACGCTTCAAACAAATGAAAGCTTTTATCGTCCAGGAACTTATACATAAATTTCTGAACGCTTTGCTCACGACGCAGTCTACCCAGCACTTCATCAAAATCGCCGCCAAATTTTATATAACAATCTTTTAGATTCATAATTACAATTCCTCCCTTTAAATGCTGTCTGCGCTACCCAACATTTCGTTTAGAAGACAAAGGGTCACCTGATTTTTTTGTTTTTTTGATTGATACATCATATTGTCTGCTACTTTGAACAGTTTTTTTGCGGTTCCGCTTCCATATGCCCCACCTATGCTTACAGACATATGTAGTTCGGGATGTCCATCAATTATCAGACTATCAACAGAATGCCTGATCCTCTCCAGTTTTTTCTCAAATATCTCTTGGGGTATACTGAAAAAGATGATTACAAATTCATCGCCGCCATAACGGATAACTACATCTGTTTTTCGCACACATGATAAAACGGTTTGTGCAATGCTCTGCAATACAATATCGCCAACATCGTGGCCATAATTATCATTGATGACGGTTGTGTACAAGTAAAACAGACAGAGGGCAGCAGTGTTCAGGCAGTGCTGCTTTCTTTTGTTAGGGGAAAGCCCGTATACCCGGATTAGTCGAATCTTATTATGATGATTTTTCTGCTTCAAAGGGGGCGAATGAAAAATTATGATAAGAAGGTTTGACTTAGTCTGCAGATATTCTGGATGAGAATATATGCTGGCTGGAGGAAGACTGAATCAAGGGTGTATCAGCAATAGGAAGATTGGACTTTGGGAAAGAAACTATGGATGAGAAACTAAGAATTGCTATGTTTGGACAGAAGAGACTGTCCAGAGAAGGCGGGATAGAAATAGTTGTAAAAGAGCTTGCTGCAAGAATGGTACAGAGCGGTCATGAGGTTACCTGCTACAATCGTTCCGGACATCATGTGAGCGGCAGCGAATTTGACGGTACACAGGAGAAAATCGCTCCGGGTATCAGACAAAAGTTTGTGCCGACAATTGAAAAAAAGGGTCTGGCGGCAGTCAGCGCGTCCTTTTGTGCAGCGTTATGCTGCGCTTGGGGAAAATATGACGTCGTTCATATTCATGCAGAGGGGCCGGCATTTTTTACATGGCTGCCGAAAATGTTCGAAAAAAGAGTGGTCGTCACCATCCAAGGAGAGATAGATATAATAGCCTTGTCAGAGATATATGCTTGGTAATTACGATATATTTGCTTAACAAGGCTAATTTTGAATGATTAATAATGATTATGGTGAAGAAATATATTACGTGCTAGGTTTGTTAATATGTTTTATCTTCGGCCAAAGATTTTCATTGAAATAAGTTTTTACATGTAAATTAAGAATAGGGAGAGAGTAATTAATGCAACATGTTTTTATTGTAGGTTCAAAATCCCTTGGCGCATATGGTGGTTATGAGACATTTGTTTACAAACTAACAGAGTACCATCAAAACAATCAAGATATTAAATATCACGTTGCTTGTAAAGCAAATGGGGATGGATGTATGGATGAGACAAAAGTAGATGGTGTAACTAGATTATCTGATTGTGAATTTGAATTACACAATGCTCATTGTTTCAAAATTAAGGTTCCTAATATTGGGCCAGCTGTCGCAATTTATTATGATCTTGCAGCTTTAGATTATTGTTGCAAGTATATTAAGGAAAATAAAATAGATAATGCGATTGTATACATACTAGCTTGTCGAATTGGACCTTTCATGAATCATTTTGTTAAAAAGATTCATAATTTAGGAGGAAAGGTATTTTTGAATCCTGATGGTCACGAATGGATGAGACAAAAATGGTCAGTTCTTATTAGAAAATATTGGAAGATTTCAGAACAATTAATGGTTAAACATAGTGATTTAATTATTTGTGATTCTGTGAATATAGAAAAATATATTCAGAAATCATATAAGCAATATGCTCCTAAAACAACTTTTATTGCCTATGGTGCAGAGACATCTAAAAGTACTTTAGCAGATGATAGTGAAGAACTATTATCTTGGTATGAAAAACATGGACTATCAAAGGATAATTATTATTTAGTAGTTGGTCGTTTTGTTCCAGAAAACAATTACGAAACTATGATCAAAGAATTTATGAAAAGTAATACAAAGAAAGACTTTGCGATTACTACGAACGTAAACGATAAGTTCTTAAGCGAGCTAGAGGAAAAACTACATTTCAAAAATGATCCAAGAATTAAATTTGTAGGTACTGTATACAATCAGCAACTTCTTAAAAAGATTAGAGAAAATGCATATGCATATTTCCATGGACATGAGGTTGGAGGTACAAACCCTAGTTTATTAGAAGCATTAGGAAGTACCATGCTTAATCTGCTACTTGAAGTAAGTTTCAATCGAGAGGTTGGATTGGATACGGTTTTATACTGGAGTAAGAAGCCGGGAGATTTGGCGTCGCTTATTGCTAAAGTGGATAAAATGTCAAAAGAAGAAAGACAAGCTCTTGGCGTAAAAGCAAAAGAACGTGTAAATACGGTATATAGTTGGCAGTATATATGTGATCGATATGCTGAGGAATTGCTTAAAAAATAAAAAGGGGGTACTTAGCATGAAAATATTAGCACTACACTTACCAGCATTTCACCAAATACCTGAAAACGATGAATGGTGGGGAAATGGATTCACTGAATGGGATAATGTAAAAAAAGGAAAGCCCCTATTTAAGGGGCATATTCAACCAGTAGAACCATTAAATGGATATTATAATTTAAGTGAAAGGCATGCAATAAAAAAACAAGCAGAATATGCTGCATCTAAAGGTATAGATGGATTTATATTTTATCATTATTGGTTTAATGGACATAAATTATTTGAAAAGCCTGTTGAAGACTTTTTGAACGATGATAAACCTGAAGGATTTAATTATTGTTTTAGTTGGGCTAATGAGACTTGGGCTAGGACTTGGGATGGAAAAGATACGGATGTTTTGATAAAACAAGAATATGGTGGTAGATCAGATTGGATTGAACATATTAAATATTTGTGCAGATTTTTTAAAGATGAACACTATTTAAAAAAGAAGAATAAACCAGTACTGTTTATTTATTCTAGTAAGCAAATGACATGTTTAGAAGAAATGCTACACGTTTGGAATGTTTATTTGAAAGAAAACGGATTCGAAGAATTATATGTTGTTGAAACGATGAGACCGAATAATGAAGTGCCATCTAAAATGGCAAATGCTGTTTTTGAATTTGAGCCTATGTATTCAATAAGATACGATATTAATAAAATAGATTTAGCAAGAAGATATTTTTGTAAACTTTTTAAAAGAGTTGATTTCCAATCATATACAAAGATTTGGAAGCGAATACTAGAAAGAAATCGAATTTATAATAATCTACCTATATATAGAAGTTGTTTTGTTTCTTGGGACAACTCACCAAGAAAAGGAAGAAAAAATAACATTATTTTGAAAGGTGCAAATCCAAGTTTATTTGGTAAATATTTTAAGAGACTTTTATTTAGTCAAAGAAATTGTTTGTCTGACGATTACCTGATTATTAATTCTTGGAATGAGTGGGGAGAAGGAGCTAATCTTGAACCATCTAAACAGTACGGAGAAGAATATCTTAATGAATTGTTTTTAACAAAAAAAGAATATGAAGAGAGTAAGAAGTAAAAGTATGAAATTATTACATATACTTGTTGGTGGTACAATGGGTGGTATTGAACAGCTATGTTTTGATATCGCAAACTATGATCATATAAATAATTCATTTTTAGTGTTAAAAAGTTACAAACCATTATTAAATAAAATAGCACCCATTGGATCAAATATAAAAGTTTTCTTTGGAGAAGAAAACTTGTCAGTTTTCAAAATAAAAAAAGTAAGTGATTATATATGTGGTTTATATTCAAATGGTTTTGTTGACGCTGTAGTGATACATCATCCTTGTATCTTTACGTTTAATTTAGCTATAGCGATAAAAAAAATAATCCCAAAATTATCGGTTAATATCTATATTCATGCGGATATAGATGATGTTTTGATGAAAAATTCGAAAAAATATTATATACATCGCTATCTTTTTGGCAAATGCTCAAAAAGCGCGAATAATATAATAGTGATTTCTGAATTTGTTAAAAAAAGTGTGTTAAATTATTATCCGTCTGTAACTAATAAAATGACTGTCAATTATAACGGAATTGATCTATCACATTTTATTGTAAATAAAGACAAAAAGAACGAACAAATGAGATTGCTATATGTTGGTAGAATTATTAAGGAAAAAGGTATTCAAAATACTATTCGCTTATTAGTGAAATGCAAAAATTTAAATTTTCATTTTGATATTGTTGGTGAAGGACAGTATATGAATGAATTAAAGAATCTTGTCAAAACCCTACAGTTAGATGAATATATTAGTTTTTTGGGAAGAAAAGAGAATGTATATCAATTTATAAACAATTATGATGTATTTATTCATTTACCTGAATGGGATGAAGGATTTGGTATTACCATAATAGAGGCTCTTGCGTCAGGATTGATATGTATAGTTAATGAAAAAGGTGCTCTTCCAGAAATAATTAGGAATGGATATAACGGAATTATATTGAATAACAATGATTTATCTAACGTATTGAAAGATGTTTATGAAGGAAGATACGATAGATTACGATTAAATGCAGTTGAAAGTGCAAGTTTATTTTCAATAAAAAAAACATATGATAATTTGGTTAGAATTATAAGGTAAGCTATTTATGTTGTTTCTAATAAAATTATTTTTCTTATCGATAGGTAAAAGGAGAATTAAATGCTAAATGAAATAAAGCTAAATAAGTATATATTATTTATTTCGTTGATAATATTCTTTGACTTAAATGGTTTTTACTTAATAGATGAAGCTACGATTAATGTAAAAGATATAACACTTATTTTTGAAGTATGGTTCATTATTTATGTTTATTTTAAGAATAGACAGAAAGTTGTATATAAATATAAATGGTTTATTCTTACATCGTTAATATTTGTATTCACTTCCTCAATAATGGCAAACGTTAGTTATAGCCAACCTATAATTCTAGGTATAAGACCTCAAAGAAGTTGGATAGTAACTTTACTAATGTATTTTCCGCTAACAAAATTACTGAAATTAAATAAAGTCAAAACAAATGACATTATTAAATGTATAGATATTTTAAACGTTTTATATATTTTATTGGGTATTATTCAATATTTTGTTGGTGTGAACAACGCATTTCTTCATGTTTTAATGAATGAAAGATATGGCGAAATGAGATTATATTTAACATTAAGCTTTCTAATAATAAGCTATATATATCATTTATCTAACTTTCTATTTAAAAAGAAAAATCGTTTTATTGATTTGATTTTTATAGGTTTAACGCTATTCTTATTATTTGTTGTTATAAAAGGACGAATGAGAGCAATTGTTGTCCTAGCTATATCGTTAATTGCTTTTGCTAATATGAAATTTAATGTAAAGAAAATGGTGCTCTCAATTTGTTGCGTTTTTTTATCAGTGTCTTTCCTATCATCAAATTTAGGGTCTGATATATTAAATATGGTATTTGATCCAAGTAAAAGTGTTCAGAATACATCTGAAATTAGAGATGAAGGACGCCTCTTTTATTTAGCTGAAATTAATAAAACAACAGCTAGTAAAATGTTTGGCTGCGGTTTTCCTAATTCTGATTGGGAACAATCTTACGTGCAAACTAGAATGGTTGACTTGATTTATGCCAATGATAATGGAATATTCGGTCTTATGTATTATTATGGATATTCTTTTGTGGTATGGTTTGCAATATTTATGTTTGTGTTATTAAAAAGATCAAGAAATGATCAAATTTGCTTCATCTATTTTATTTATTCTTTTATAGGAATATATACACTATACCCAGAAATATATACTGAAAACATAGCTTTTTTAATAGTTTTAGCATTACATGAAAGGAATTTACAGAATGAGGAATTTAAAAATAGCAATATTAAATCAACCTTTAAATAACAGAGGTGATCAAGCTGCGCACACAGCATTTATAAATCAAATATCAAATAATAGACCAAATGATTCTATTAACGTTATTTTTATTAACGAAAATACGGATGATATTAAAAAAATACAAATTGCTAAACCAGAAAATGTAAATTATATTAATATCACTGGGCTAGAAAAGGCTAGTAATAAATTTCTAAAGTTGACACTTCAAAAAAATATATATTTGTTTACTTATGCCCATCCTTTATTGAGAAAATTTGTAAAAACAATTAGAAATTATGATTTGATTATATGCGCTCCGGGAGGTATTTGCATGGGTGGGTTTATGAATTGGAAGCATATATGGCAATTAGAAGTATGTAAACATTTAGATAAAAGGGTATTTTACTGGGGAAGATCTGTAGGGCCTTTTGATGACTCGAATAAGACGCATTCAATATTTAAAAATAAAAGTGAAAATTTAATTAATTATTTTGAGTATATAAGCTTAAGAGATAATGTTTCATATAATCTGGTAAAAAAATGAGAGAAAACTGCCAAAAAACAATAGATTCAGCCTTTTTGGAATGTAAAGATGTATCAATACCAGCAGATTTTAAAAATAAATTGAGTGAAGATTACATTGTATTTGTTCCAAATGAACTTACGTGGCACTATAAGTTTAAGGATATTAAACAGGATAGTTTAGATAATATATATATAAATTTTCTTAAATTAATGTCATTAAATTATCCTAAATATCAAATAGTTATGTTGCCTCAATTATATAATCAGAAGATAAACGATTATCAATATTTTATAAAACTTAAAAAACTTTCTGGTCTTAACAATATAATTGTTTTTCCGGATACAACAAATTCTGATATTCAACAGAATATTATCAAAAACTCTAAATTTGTTATTGATGGAAGATATCATTCGATAATTTTCGCAATTAATAATTCTGTTCCGTTTGTTTCTTTAAGTTATGAACACAAAATGAGAGGATTGCTTTCAGATTTGCATATGAGCAAATACCAAATTGATTTTGAAAATTTACTATTAAATGAAGAAATGAATAAGTTTAAACCATCGGAGATATTAGATAAACTGTCATCAATCTCAGAAGTGAAGAGAGCAAATAAAGAAGCAAAAGAAATTGCATCACAATCATTTTCTGTAATGCTTGATTGTATTTAGTGGGAGTGTAAATATGAAAGATAATAATTTTCTTCTAAATGATGTAGCAATTATTATACTTAATTATAATTCTTTGGAAGATACAATGAGGTGTGTTAATGCTTTATTGTCTTTTCATGATATAGCTCCACATATTGTTGTGGTGGATAATTGTTCATCAGATAATTCCTATGATGTATTAGAGGAAAACTTAAGTTCAAAAGGAATAGATGTCATTAAAAGCGATGGTAATAAAGGCTATAGTGCTGGTAACAATTTTGGCATAAAATTTGCTAAAAAGAAATATAACATTAACACAATAGGGATTATGAATCCAGATATTGTAATTCCTAAAAGTGATGTGTTAATTAATCTATATAAGAATTTATGGAACTATGAAGATGCATGTATTGTAGGAGGAGTAATAAAGAATTCTTCGAATATTATAGATTCTGCATGGGATATTCCATCAACAAAAAATTTATTGTTGTATCATAGCATCATTCCGTTTGTTAGAAAGAATAAAAAAAATTTGTCCTCTCAACAAATTGATGATAACACTTTTATTGTTGAATGCATTGTTGGATGCTTTTTTTTAGCAAAACTTGAATTGTTTGAGAGAATTGGAATGTTTGATGAAAATGTCTTTTTATATAATGAAGAAAATATTTTAGGGTTAAAATGTAAAAATAACGGCTTTATAGAATTATTAGTAAACAATTAATAGTATTTCCATAACCATAAGGATAGCAAAAGAAATCATTCTTTTAAGTCAAAAATAAATGTCACAAGAAATTCATATCTTTCTAGGTGTTACTTATGCGGCAACTTTTATTCAAAAGTTTTCTTGCCTTTGCTTTGGCTAGTGGAGCTGCTCAATAAAGTGTATTTAGGTCTCATTTACATTGTTTCACATCATTAATTAGTAGCGAATATAGGAGGTAATTACGTGGATAGAAAAGAAAAACTATTTAAAAATACTATCGCTTACACTATAGGGAATTTTGGAACTAAAATATTAGCATATGTTCTTGTCCTTGTTTATACGCATTTCATCCCATCCAAAGAATTAGGATATTATGATTTGATCATTACGACTGTTAGTTTGTTCACCCCTATTATTTTATTAATGTTTGATGATGGAGTATATAGATGGCTTATTGATGCTAATGAAAAAGATAAAGGGCTAATAATTGCAACGTGTTTAAGAACAATAACAAGCATGACTATATTTTCGATTGCAGTTTTACTTTTAGTTAATAATTTTTATCCGATAAAATACATAGCCAGCATAATTGTTTTTTTATCTTCTTCTATGATATACAACTTGTTTTTAAACTCGGTTAGAGGATTAGGAAATAGTTTTTTATATGCTACTAGCGGTATAGTTAATAGTGTTACTTTATTGGTATTAGAGTTAATTGGTCTAACTGTTTTCGATTTAGGCGTTGAAGCACTCTTAGTATCAAAAGGGATTTCCAACGTGATAACTATTGTATTTATTTATTTTAAACAAAAAGAATTTAAAGGGGTTTTAAAGTCCCCATTTAATAAAACATTAGCTAAAGATATTTTAAAATATTCGGCTCCGCTTATTCCAAATAATATTTGTTGGTGGATTGTTAACTCTTCAGACCGATATATTATATTATTCTTTTTGGGAGCTTCATTTAATGGGATTTATTCCATTTCTAATAAATTTCCAACAATTGTAACTACAATTTCTAGTATTTTTTATTTTTCTTTTCAAGAAGCGATGATTAAGGAATTTGACGCACAAGATCGAGATGAGTTCTATTCTAATATATTTAAAAAGTATTATATACTTTTATTTTCTTTGATTATATGTGGAATACCTGCGACAAAAATTGTTGTCGAATTATTTACAGGAGTAGAATATCATTCAGCGTGGATGTACTCTGGTTTTTTATATTTAAGTACGGTTTATAGTGCTTTAAGTGGATTGTTAGGTATTGGATATCAAATTTCAAAAGAAACAAAAAGAAGTGTTTTATCTACAGTCGGAGCTTCCTTTATTAACATTTTTATTAATATTTGTGCAATTTCCTTTTTAGGTTTACATGCAGCGAGTCTTTCTACATTCATTGCTTATTTTTATTTGTTAATTATTAGATTGAAACATACAAAGAAATATTTTAAATTAAAAATAGAATGGAGACAGTTTATTTTACTAAATTTACTATCATTGGTTATGATAGTAATTACTTATATTACAAGTATACATGTGTGTATTGCTTTAACCGTATTAGCGGTGTTTATGCTCGTTTATTTAAACAAAGAGATTGTACTTAGTATTATTGACAAAGTACTAAGAAAACGAAGATAGAAAGAAGTTTATAATTATGATAAGGATGTTTTGGTATTATGATAGATATTAAAGAAAAATATAAATGTAGCGGATGTGGTGCATGTTTCGCAGTTTGTCCTGTTACAGCTATAGAAATGAAATTTGATAGAGAAGGATTTAAATATCCTATTGTGGATTCAGATAAGTGCATTGGTTGCAATTTATGTAGCAAAACATGTCCAATAGAGAATTTTGATTTTAAACATAAAGATGTTTCGTCACAGATTTCTACTCATGCTTTTAAATCTTTTAGCGATAAGCGTCTTGATAGTTCCTCCGGGGGTGTTTTTTATGAACTTTCAAATGAATTTTTAGACAGTGGTGGCTTGGTTGTTGGGGCAGCATTTGATCAAAATTTCAATCTCTGTCACAGAATAATTGATAATATTGATGATATTAAACCACTTATGGGATCTAAGTATGTTCAAAGTGATACATATGAAGTCTTCAAGGAAATCAAAGAGGTTATAACAGCTGGTAAAAAAGTATTATATTTTGGATTGACTTGCCAAATAGAAGGATTAATTAAGTATATTGGAAATGATAGTAATCTTTTTACAATCGACTTAATTTGCATGGGGGTTCCATCGCCTAAAATATGGACTCTATACCTAGATACTTTCTTTGAACGTTCTAATATTGAATATGTAAATTATAAAGATAAAAGATTAGGTTGGCACAAATTTAGTTTTGTTTTGAAGGAAAAAAATAAAACTGAGTTTTTTCAAGAAGGTTTTGATAATTATTATATGGAGTGTATGTTTAAAGGCTACACATTAAGACCGTCTTGTTATAAATGTGTTTTTAAATGTGAAAATAAGAAATCGGACTTAACAATTGCAGATTGTTGGGGATGTGAAGATTATTTGCCTGAAATTGACGATAATAAAGGAATATCTATGATTATTTCTCATTCAGAAAAGGGCGAAAATTTGCTTTCCTTTTTAAAGAATAAGGGTGAAATTATAGCTTTTGACTATTCTAATGTACTTAAATATAACAGCCACTATAACAATTGTGCTGAAATTAAAGGAAATAGAACATTGTTTTTTGCATTTGTTTCGAAATATCCGAGGGTTACTTTTTCATTACTTGGAAAGAACCCTAATAAAAGTTTAGTAGGAAAAATGTTTAGAAAATTTAAGATTTAGGAGAGATTAGTGTGAAAGAAAGTAGAGGAAAACCATAAATGGGCGCACTTGAATAAGCTGCCTAAGGCAGACAACTTTTTAAAGTGTTATAGAGTTAGGAAATCAGATCAAGAAGCTAATGTTTCATCAGGAGGAAGTAATCCTTCCCGTTGCAATAGTTTCTTGGCTTGTTTGATAGCCTTCGCCTTTTGTTTTTCAACAAGAGCTACAGGCATGTCGATTTTGTAAAGATCGCTCGGATTCCACTGCTCACCAGTAGACAGCATCTGGTAGATGGCGGTAAGAATCATACGGGCAATAGCGATAATGGCCCTTTTCTTGCCACGACGTTTAACAAGAGATTCATATTTCTTTTTGTAGTAAGG
>JAQERH010000051.1 GCA_027698105.1 Lachnospiraceae bacterium AM93-12TA | reverse complement strand
GCCATAGCTTATCAGTCTGTGCACGTCAACTGTTGAAACCGCCGTGTACCGAATGAGCGTGAATTATTAGGACTAAGTGCTTAAAGCCTTGATTTTATCGGCTTTTTTAGACATTAGAGGAGAAAAACAAAATGAATAACAGAGTAAAATAAAGGCTCTTCACTTTAGAAATTAAAGATGAGGAGCTATTTTATATCCAAGTGAATAGATGATACATAGAGCGTTTGCTTATCTGATTTTAGATTTGTGAACGCTCTATTTTTTTTGTTCCAAATATAACTCAAGGACTGGAGGTGAATGAAATGGGTGGAACAAAATATAAGCATTTCTATGGTAATCAGAGTGAGCAGTTCACATTCTATAAAGTGCCGAAGCAATTGTTTGTAGATGAGGAATTTCACAATGTTTCAGCAGAAGCAAAGCTGCTGTATGGAATATTGCTTGATCGCATGAGTTTATCTTCTGCAAACGGTTGGTTTGATGAAGATGGCAAAGTATATATCATCTTTACGATTGAAGAAATTAAAGCTAGCTTAGGCTGTGCAAGCAAAAAAGCAGTAAATCTTTTAAATGAGCTGGAAAACAAATGTGGTTTAATCGACAGAATACGACAAGGACTTGGAAAACCGAACATTATATATGTGAGGAACTTCTTAGCTTGTAATGTGGAAAACTATGTTGAAAGACAAATCTTGAATTGTCAAAACGACAATTCTGGTGATGTCAAAAACACAATTCAAGAATGGTCAAAATCAAAATGTAATAATACTGATATAAATAATACTGATATAAGTTATACTGATCATTCTTTCTTTCCGGAAAATCCTGAAAGGAAAGACGAAGGGAATGATTATTATAATCAATCCTTAATCGAACTTAAAGAAAAATTGGATTATGACAGCTTAGCAATAAGCTATAAGTTCCATGTCGGTATGCTTGATGAAATCTTTGAGATTTTGAATGACACCCTTACAAGCAACAGCAAGACAATCCGTATCGGCAAAGATGATAAACCGGCAGAGCTTGTAAAAAGTAAATTAAGGAAGCTGGATTACAGCCATATTCAGTTTGTTATGGAATGTATGTTAGAGAACACAAGCAAGGTGCGTAACATCAGACAATATCTGCTGACGACCTTGTATAACGCAACTCATACTATGGACAGCTATTACACGAGTTTAGTGAATCACGATATGTATGGCGATTATTAAAACGAAAGGAGCGTGAATGAATGAAAAATAATCCGACAGTGATTGCGGTAGTCAACCAAAAAGGTGGAACAGGAAAAACGACGACTTGCGAGAACTTAGGGATAGGAATTGCCTTAGAGGGTAAAAAAGTGCTGCTTATTGACACAGATCCGCAAGCGAGTTTGACGATCAGCTTGGGATTTCCTAACCCAGATGATTTATACCCTACGCTTTCAGATTTACTGACGAAAGTGATTGAGGAAGAAACGATTAAGCCAAAAGAAGGCGTTATCCATCACAAAGAAGGTGTGGACTTGATACCGGCAAATATCGAGTTATCCGGTCTTGAGGTATCGCTTGTTAATGCCATGAGCCGAGAAACAATATTGAAGCAGTATGTAGATACAGTAAAGAAAGAATACGACTATGTATTGCTTGATTGTATGCCAAGCTTAGGTATGCTAACGATCAACGCTCTTGCGGCAGCTGATAATGTTTTAATTCCGGTTCAAGCACAGTATTTGCCGGCAAAGGGGTTGGAGCAGCTACTCCAGACAATCAATAAAGTCAGACGACAAATTAATCCTAAACTAAAGATTGAGGGAGTCCTTTTGACGATGGTAGGCAGCAGAACCAACTACGGAAAAGGCATCAGCACCTTGATTAGAGAAACCTATGGCGACAAGCTGAAAGTTTTCAAGACGGATATTCCTCGTTCGGTTCGTGCAGAAGAAATCAGTGCAGAGGGAAAAAGTATTTTCACGCATGATCCCAAAGGAAAAGTATCGGAAGCCTATAAGATACTGACAAAGGAGGTGTTGAAAAATGGCGAAAAAAGGCGTAAACATCAGCTTGAAGGGGTACGATGAGATTTTTACGACAGAAGAAACCCGTACTAATGAGAAGTTAGAAAAGGTGCAGAATATATCATTATCAGAGCTTCACCCTTTCAAGAACCACCCGTTCAAAGTCATTGATGATGAATCTATGTTGAGAACCGTAGAAAGCGTTGCACAGTATGGAGTACTTGCACCGGCAATCGCACGACCAAGAGAAGAAGGTGGCTATGAGCTTATTTCCGGACATAGACGACACCACGCTTCTGAATTAGCCGGCAGAGAAACTATGCCGGTCATTATCAGAAACCTTGATGATGACGCAGCAACAATTTTGATGGTCGATTCCAATCTGCAAAGGGAAACGATACTGCCAAGCGAAAGAGCCTTTGCTTACAAGATGAAATTAGAAGCGATAAAACATCAGGGAGCAAGAAGTGATTTAACTTCGTGCCAAGTTGGCACGAAGTTGCGAACAGATGAAATGTTGGCTAAAGATAGTGGCGATAGTGCAAGGCAAGTTCAGCGATATATTCGATTGACGGAGCTGATACCGGAGCTTCTTTCTATGGTCGATGAAAAGAAAATCTCATTTAATCCTGCTGTGGAGCTTTCGTATCTGACGAAAGAAGAACAACAGGATTTTTTAGAAGCAATGGATATGGAGCAGAACACTCCTTCGTTATCTCAAGCTCAGCGATTGAAGAAGCTCAGCCAAGAAGGAAACTGCACATTGGAAGCAATGGCAGAGATTATGGCTGAAGTAAAAAAAGATGAACTTGATAAGGTTACGATCAAAAATGACGTGCTGAAGAAATATTTCCCGAAGTCCTATACGCCGAAACAAATGCAGGATATTATTATCAAACTTTTGGAAGGCTGGCATAAAAAAAGAACAAGAGATATGGAGAGGTAGATGAAATATGTTCAAAGAAAAGAAAATGATAAGGGCAATGAAATGGCTGTTTAGCTTGTATGCTATTGATGATTTTGATGGGTATGACGAAGAAGCATATGGAGAAGATTTCGGACTCTGCTTAGAAGAAGTTGTACTGGCATTAAGGAACAATGCCCAGATCGTCCATGAATATGAAGTTGATGGCAGTATTGAATTTGCTTTCAAGTACAAGGGCAAGGAGCTGTTTGGTCAACGAGCAATTAAGCTTTGTTCCGAGATGGAAGTCGGAGCAAGCAGCAATCAGACTGATGTCAGCTATTATACGGAGTTGTGGTTGTTGGAGGATATGAGTTTTGCAGTAACCCACTGTATTGAGATGAGCCATGACGATGGTATTGTCTATGAAAGTAGATACCGTACCTTTGTTCAAAAAGTAAAAGGCAGAGAGGACTTGTTCTTCGCACCGGAAAAACTGATTGATACCTTGGAAGAGTTATGTGTCCCGATTTGGGAAAGCGAAGCGACGATTTATGAGCTGTAAGGTTTGTAGATGGTCGCTTTTTCATTGGAACGGAGGTCAGTGATGAAAGAGTATGATGTGAAGATAACAGAAACATTGGAAAAAACGGTAACGGTTCAAGCGGCAAGCCAAGCCGAAGCAGAAGAAAAAGTGGAAGAAGCTTGGAACAATTCAGAGTATGTGCTGGACAGTGAGAATTTTGTTGGAGCTAAGTTTACAACGGAAAGCGAAAGAGCGTTGGAAAACAGTCTGATAGATGTTCTGCTTGTAGAGCCGGGGCAGTATCCAAAACAAATCAAAATCAGGAGTGATCTTGATGATTTAAGAGAAGCAGTAGATGGCGACATTGAATGTACCTACCCTTTTGAAGATGAAGTAGGAATTATTTTGAATGAATGTGGAAAATTGTTAGGACTTCCGCTGAATCGTGCAATGCGTACCGATGATGGAGAGGTCTATGACATCTATGCCGGTCCGTTTCTTGTTGTAGGTTTGACGGAAGATAATTTCGATTCGCTTTCGCCGGAGTTGATGGAAAAGTTTGAAGCAAAGTTTCATCAGCCGGAAATGTTCGTGAAGATGGGCAAAGGCATGATGGTGCTGCCAATACCGGAAGAATCAATGAAAGTTAAGGAACACAGCAAAGGACTTGAGCCAAAGGTAAAGACTTTCCCAGAATTTGGGGATATGTAAAGGAGGAGAAACAGTATGGCAAGACCGTTAGCATATATCACAGCAGTTTGGAGTGATGAACCGCATGAAGCGAAAGAAGAAGCATTGAGATTTTCAAGACAGGTGTATGACGCAGGCTATTCGCCTATCTGCCCTATGCTGATGTATATGGGGTTATTGAAAGACAATAGTCCAAAGGAATTTAAGGATAAACAGGATATGTCCCTTGAACTGCTTAGAAGATGTCGAATCTTGGTCGTATGCGGAAATGATACCGATGAAGCTATGAAAACAGATATTGCAATGGCAAAGAAGTACCATATCGCTGCCACAACGCTTGATGGCATATTGACGGTCGAGGGAAAGAACAAAAAGAAATCTTAGATGAGATCAGCTTATGAAAGGGGTGATGAATCATGCAGGAAGAAGTTGAAAACAGGGCGTTTAATCTCGCTATCAGCACTTCCAAGCTGACTGCACGAACATTGGCAAGAGCTTTTCAGATGTATCTAAGACACCGTAGGGAGCAAAAGCTCCGCAAAGGTGCAAAGTCTAACATTGAGAAGAAATCAGTTGCGAATCTGTTGAAGGACAGTAAGAAGCTGACGAATATGGAAATATCGGAAACAGATATAGCAGGATTTGAAAAATATGCCAAGAAGTATCGTGTAGATTATGAAATCAAGATGGACGACAGCGTAACGCCACCAAAGTATCTCGTGTTCTTTAAGGCTGATGATGGAAAGGATATGACAAAAGCGTTCAAAGCGTATTTAGCTTCTGTCATGCAGAAAGAAAAGAAGCCAAGTGTATTGAAGCAGTTGTCGAAATTTAAGGAAAAAGTGAGAGCTATGCCAAAAAAGGTTCGCAACAAGGATAAGGAGCATAGCCTATGAAGATGACAAAGAAAGAACTGAAACGGTTGATTATTTTAAATATCCCTTATCTTGTCATCGGACTTGTGGCAACCAATATCGGAGAAGCATGGCGACTGGCAACAGGGTTTGATTCATCGGAAAAGATACTCTCGTTCATCACGACGCTTGGAACAGCGTTTCAAAATCCATTGCCATCACTTAATCCATTGGATTTATTGATTGGTTTATGCGTTGGTGCGGCAATCAGATTGGCAGTCTATGTTAAAGGTAAAAATGCCAAGAAGTTTCGTCATAAGGTGGAATATGGTTCAGCCAGATGGGGTACAGCAAAAGACATCGAGCCATTTGTTGCTCCAAACTTTAAGGACAATATCATATTGACCAAGACAGAAAAATTGATGATGAGCAATCGCCCGAAAGAGCCGAAGAATGCTAGAAACAAGAATGTGTTGATTATAGGTGGCTCTGGTTCCGGTAAGACAAGATTTTGGATCAAGCCGAACCTTTTGCAAATGCACTCAAGCTATGTGGTTACTGATCCGAAAGGCAGTATCGTCATCGAGTGCGGCAATGCTCTTTTGAAGAATCACTACAAGCTTAAAATCTTTAATACGATCAATTTCAAGAAGTCCATGCACTACAATCCCTTTGCCTATATCCATTCTGAAAAGGATATATTGAAGCTCGTAACGACACTAATTACCAACACAAAGGGAGATGGTAAAGCCGGTGATGAATTTTGGACGAAAGCGGAAACGCTTCTTTACTGTGCTTTGATTGGATATATGGCAGATAAGATTTGGAATGTCGGAGCCTATACGAGATTATCAAAAGACGATGGCGATAAATCGGAAAGCGAATCAATCAGCAGCCAGAAAGAGATTATCCGAGATTATATAAAAGACAGGCAGGATATGGTTATCGTCAAGGAGTATGTTGATGACGGTTATTCTGGTGTGAATTTTGAAAGACCTAGCTTCAAACAGATGATGGACGATGTCAAAGCAAAGAAAATCAACTGTATTGTATGCAAGGATTTATCCCGATTTGCAAGAAACTACATAGATTCCGGTCGTTATCTGGAAAAGATATTTCCCTTTATGGGAGTGAGGTTCATTGCTATCAATGACAGCTATGACAGTGCCGGAGAGAAATCACAATCCGATTCGTTGATTGTTCCATTTAAGAACTTAATCAATGACGCATACTGCAAAGATATCTCGATGAAGATACGAAGCCAACTTGATATTAAAAGAAAGATGGGCGATTTTATCGGAGCGTTTGCAGTGTTTGGATATAAGAAACACCCAGATAACAAGAACAAGTTGATTGTTGATGAAGAAGCTGCCCGTATTGTTGATTTGATATTCAGGCTAAAACTTCAAGGTATGAGCAATTCCGGTATTGCAGATAAGCTGAATGAAATGGGTGTGCTTAGTCCGATGGAATATAAACGCTCAAACGGTTTGCAGTATGAATCCGGCTTTAGAGCCAATGAAAGAGCATTATGGACACCTGTTGCGGTTCAGCGTATTTTGACCAATGAAACCTATCTTGGAAAGCTAATACAGCATAAGCGAGGAACGCCGAACTACAAAGTGAAAAAGGAAATTCATTACGACAAAGACGACTGGATTGTGATTGAAGATAGCCATGAAGCAATTGTATCTAAGATTGATTTTGATACAGTGCAATCATTGCTTCAGCGTGATGTAAGAGTGCCGCCGAAAGAAGAATCGGTTCACCTTTTTTCCGGATATGTGCATTGCGGAGATTGTCAGCATACGATGGTGCGAAAGATGGTTCCAAACAAAGGCAAGAAATATTACTACTATGTCTGTTCTACAAACAAAGCCAAGCTTGGGTGCAGTCCTCACAGCTTTAGCGAGAGCAAACTAAATAAGATAGTGTTGTCGCTTGTGCAGGATCATATTCATCAGATATGCAGATTAGACGAGGTATTGGATTACATAGCTGCATTACCTGAAAGTCAAAGAGAGATTTTTAATTATGACGCGCAGCTTGTAAAGCTTAACGAAGAAATCCAAAGGTATCAAGATTTGAAGCTGAATCTATACAGTGATATGGCTGATGGTGTTATCAGCAAAGAAGAATATCTGGAGTTTCGTGCCGGTTATGACAGAAAAATTCAAGCAAGACAGCAGTCAATCATTCAAATAAAGGAAGAACGAGAGCAAGCTGTTGACAGCAGTCAAAGAAGCGTTACTTGGATTGAGCTGTTCAAACAGTATGAAAATATCACAGAGCTTCAGCGAGCTGTTATCGTCAATCTGATTGAGCGAGTCATTATCTATGACGCAAAGCATATTGAAGTGGTATTCCGTTACCAAGACCAATTAAACAGTGCCATGCAGTATGTAGAACGATTTTCAGAATATATGGAGGAGGAAAAGTACAATGGCAAGACGAGCTAGGAGAACCTATGAGGAAGCAAAAGCTGTTAAGGCAGCAGTAACAAATGAGCCGATACTGGAATGGCAGACAGCCATCTATGCAAGGCTTTCTATTGAAAATAGTGGGAAAGATGATAAAGGCGAATCCATAGAAGGACAGATTGAAATCTGCAAAGATTACATAGAAGAACACCCTTACCTTCATTTAAAAGAAGTGTATTGCGATAATGGTTGGACTGGTACGAATACCAACCGACCGGAATTTCAAAGGCTTCTGAATGACATCAATGAGGGGAAAATAAAAGCACTGGTTATCAAGGATTTTTCAAGATTTTCTCGTGATTATATTGAAGCCGGTAATTTGCTTGAAAATGTTTTTCCCTTCATGGGTATGAGATTTATTTCAGTGTCAGATAACTATGATAGTTTCGATACCGATGGGTCAGCGGAGAGCTTGTTAATACCACTCAAGAATTTAATCAACAGCTATTATTCTAAAGATATTTCTAAAAAGGTATCAACAGCAATTCATACAAAACAGCTTGCCGGAGAACATATTCCAAGCATGATACCTTATGGCTATCGGAAATCAACGACACAGGAATATCGTTTTGAACCCGATCCGGAAACTTGCAGAAATGTTACCCGTATCTTTCAGATGAGAGTTGATGGAGTGCCTTTGAATCACATTGCAAATAAGTTCAATGAAGAAGGAATCCCATCGCCGGGGAAACTTCGATATTTAAGGGGAACGACAAGCGATAAGCGTTATGCAACTTCCGTTTGGTCTGCACAGCTTATCAAACAGATTTTAAAGAATCCTACATATTTAGGACATTTGGTTTTCGGAAGAATGCCGACAGCCTTATATCTTGGCAAGCCGAATTATCAATATGAGCCGGACGAAAGCAAGTGGCGTATTCTCGAAAATATGCACGAGCCTTTGGTTACACAGGAAATCTTTGATAAAGCAAAAGAAATGGAGCTTGCCGGTAGAAAGGCATGGGAGGAAAAATTAAAAAAAGGCGAAGCGAATCGAAAGAAGAACCGACCGTTATTTTTGTATCTTACTTACTGTGGTGAATGCGGAAGTAAAATGAGATACCATCGTTATCGCCCAGATCAAAAGCCTTCCGGTACTTATGAATGTCCTAATTATAAATATAAGAAGTGTGGCGGTACGCATTCCATAGCACAGAATACTTTAAAAGAGATTGTCGGGAATGTGCTGCATACACAGCTTGAACTGTTTTGTGATTATAAGAAACTGGTTGAGCTATTGGAGAATCCAACAGTGATGACAGCACAGCAGAGAGAGTATAAAGACGAGCTGAAAAGCTTGGAAGTAAAGATACGCTCAAAACAAGGAAAGCGTGAACGCTTATATGAAGATTTTACCGATGGCATTCTTTCGGCAGAAGATTATCAGATTATGAAGCAGAAGTTTGATGAAGAATATCAGACCATGACAACAAGATATAACGCTTTGCAGGTCATGCAGCATAAGCTGAAGAAATCATTGTCCAGTGAAAATAACTGGCTGTTACATATGCAGATGTTTCAAAACAAGCATGAAATCAATGAGGAAATATTAAATGCTCTGGTTGATAAGATTGTGATTCATCAAGATGGCAAGAAACGAAAAGTTGAAGTCGTTCTAAAGTATCGTGAGGATTTTCAGCTTTTGAAGTCTGCGTATGAAGAAATGATGGGAGGTGAACAAGGTTGAAATTGTATCTGTATATCCGATTATCCCGTGCGGATAAGGATTTGAAGTATAAGACGGAAAGTGAAAGTATTGCTAATCAAAGAGAACTGCTTCATCAGTATTTGAAATCGCATAACGAATTTAGAGATTATGAGGTGGAAGAATTTATTGATGACGGATACTCAGGTACAAATGACAATCGCCCTTCCTTTGAAAGAATGATAGAGCATTTGAAAAATGGCGATTGCAAGCTGGTTATCTGTAAGGATTTCAGTCGATTCTTTCGTGATTATGTTGAGATTGGGGACTATTTGGAGCGTATCTTTCCGTTTTTGGGAGTACGCTATATCTCCGTCAATGATAATTATGACAGCAACGATTATATCGGTACGACCGGCGGTTTAGATGTGGTTATGCAGTCGATTGTGTATTCCTTTTACAGCAAGGATTTATCACAGAAAATCAAGACGGTTATGAGAGCGAAGGCAAAGAAAGGACAGTTTATCGGTTCTTACGCACCTTATGGGTATAGCAAAGATCTCGACAACAAAAATCATCTTGTCATTGATGAAAATGTTGCACATGTAGTTAGGCGAATTTTTGAAATGGCGATTGATGGCAAAGTGGTAAGCGAAATATCTGTAGCATTGAATAACGACAATATAGAAACACCATCTCAATACTTTGCCAAAAAGTATCCGGATTGCAAGAAGTTTAAGAAGCAGGTTTCTAAGGGAAACAGCTGGGACAGTTCCAATGTCAGACGAATCTTGCAGTATAAAATCTATACAGGAGCAATCGTCAGTCAGACAAGGCAATGGAAAGGCATTGATGTTACTCAAACAACTATGCGTGATGAAAGTGATTGGATTGTCGTACCAGATTGCCATGAAGCTATCGTATCTCTTGATGAGTTTAATGAAGCTCAGAAAGCCATTCGCAGAATCGACAAATATGAGCGAAGTAATAAAGATTATTTGCTGCGTTCCTTGATACGATGTGGTATCTGTGGCAGAGCGATGACAAGAAATGCACGAGGAAAGGTAACGACCTATTATTGTGATAAGTCCCGCTTTGTAGAAGATACGGAATGTCCGGTCGGAGAAAGGTTCAAGGAATCTGACTTAGAAAAAGTGATACTCGACAATTTTCTACAATTTCTGACTTTGCTTGTAGACCATGAGAAAAAGCTAAAGGAAGCTGTAGCCAAGACAAAAGGCTCCGAAAGCTATTTGAAACAATCCGTCTTGAAAATTGAAAAGAGTATCAAACAAAACAGCCAAGCAAAAATAACTGCTTATGAAAGATACTCTGATGGTGTTATTTCAAGAAATGAATTTATGGCTATACGAGAGCAGCTGGCAATGGAGCTTGATAAGCTCAATGAAGAAAATGATGGTTTGGAACATCAGCTGAAAGATTTAGAGAACGCTGTAAATCCAGAGTTAAAGCAGCTGACAAGTACAGCACATGAATTTCTAAACGCAGAGCAGATAACCAATCAAATGTTACTGTTCTTTATCGACCGAGTATATGTTTATAGCGGTATGAGATTGGAGATTCAATATAAGTTTAAAGACACATTAAAGGAAATCTTGGAACCATAAAAATGTGTCCTTGTTGGAGCTGGAATTGCTTGGTATAATGTTAGTTGTATAAAACAAATTGATACCAAAGTAATGATAAAGCCGACTCAGCAAGGGCATATTTTTTTAGTCCTAAGCTAACACGAGCAAACGGTACGCACGGTGGTGTGAGAGGACGGCGGTTAATCACCGCCTCCTACTCGATTACTTTATTTACAATCCAGCAGCCTTCGGTTAAAATAAAAGAGATTACTGATAAAGAGAAGGCCCGGAGAAAGAGGCGTTAGGAGAAGAGATGCTGATGACAGAGGGAGAGAAAAAAAACAGAGCTTCCAGGTTAAAGAGGGAAACAGCCGATACTGCGGCAGGAGTGGGGATTGTCATATTTTCCATTCTGGTTTTTATTAATCCCGACAGATACAGGCTTTTATTTCCTGTTATTTTTTTAATGGCAGCTGGGATTAGTCTGGCTAACGGCATGGACAGGACGCGGGAAGCAGGCAGAAGGAAAGGGGAGAACAGCAGGACAGGGCTGATGTTTTTGGGACTGTCGGCAGTGCTGTTTCTTATGGCCCTGTTCAGCGCCGCATCTATTCTTTGGGGGTAAAATAAAATGAAGACAGAAATTCTTAGATATTTAAAAGAAGCAGACGGATATATTTCCGGACAGGAGCTATGTGAGAGATTCCATGTGTCGAGAACAGCCGTCTGGAAGGTAATGAAACAGCTGGAAGCTGAGGGCTATGAGATTGAGGCAGTGAGAAACAGAGGCTACAGGCTGAAGACCTCAGAGGATATTTTGAGCAGAGAGGAGATTCTCAGCAGTGTGAAAGGCCAGTGGGCGGGGAAGGAGGTTCTCTATTTTGCAGAGACCGATTCCACGAATACAGAGGCAAAAAAAGCGGCAGAAAACGGTGCTCCTCATGGAACACTTGCAGTAGCTGAACATCAGACAGGAGGAAAGGGAAGGCGGGGAAGAACCTGGGATTCCCCAGGCGGAACAGGCATTTTTATGAGCTTGATTCTGCGTCCTGATATGGCGCCGACCCATGCTTCCATGCTGACTCTTGTAGCGGCGCTTGCGGCAGCGAAGGGAATTGAAGTATGCGCTCAGGTGGAACCTCTTATTAAATGGCCTAATGACATTGTGATAAACGGCAGGAAAATATGCGGAATTCTCACAGAGATGAGTGCAGATCCAGACTGCATTAATTATGTAGTAGTAGGAATCGGAATTAATGTAAATATGGAACAGTTTCCGGAGGAGATCTGCCAGGTGGCGGCTTCCATCTATACAGAATCAGGGAGAAAGCTTAAAAGAAGTGTATTGATCAGCGCAGTGATGGAAGCCTTTGAAGAATATTACAGCGCTTTTATGGAAACTGCCGATATGAGCGGATTGCTGGAGGAATACAATGGAAAGCTGGCTAACTGCGGCCGGACAGTCCGGGTGCTGGATCCGGCAGGAGAGTACAGCGGTACGGCTCAGGGAATTAACAGTCAGGGCGAACTTCTGGTGGAGATGGAGGATAAGACGGTCAGAACAGTTATGTCCGGTGAGGTATCCGTGAGGGGAATTTATGGATATGTTTAGACTGCAGGGATATGTTTCAGAGTGCCTGACAGAGAGTGAAAAAAATAGAGGAAGCAGAGGAAGGACTACATGGAAAACAGCTGGGTAAAGCGCCAGTACGGCAGCCTGATGCAGGTAGAAACAGATGATCGGATTCTGGACAGAAAAGAGAGACTTCTGGCAGTGAGAGAACCGCTTCTTTCCTGGTACCATAAAAACCGACGGATTCTGCCGTGGAGAGAAGAGCCGGAGCCGTACCGGGTGTGGATTTCAGAAATTATGCTTCAGCAGACGAGAGTGGAGGCGGTGAAGCCATATTTTGCCAGGTTTATGGAGACTCTTCCAGATGTACAGGCTTTGGCTTCTGTAGAGGAGGAGACACTTTTAAAGCTGTGGGAGGGTCTTGGATATTACAACAGAGCCAGAAACCTGCAGAAGGCAGCTCAGGTCTGCATGGAGGAGCATGACGGCCAGCTTCCGGCCTCCTACCAGAAGCTCCTTTCCCTGCCTGGAATCGGCAGCTATACAGCCGGGGCGATTGCCTCTATCGCCTTTGGAATTCCAGAACCGGCGGTAGATGGAAATGTACTCAGGGTTTTGTCCAGACTGTTTGAGAGCAGGGAGGACATTGGAAAACAGTCAGTGAAAAGACAGCTGGAGCAGGAGCTGAGGCAGGTAATTCCAAAAGAGCTGCCAGGAGATTTTAACCAGGCTTTGATAGAGCTGGGAGCAATCGTCTGCATTCCGTCCGGGGAACCTCTCTGCAGCCAGTGCCCATTTTCAACCCTGTGCCTGGCGAGACGGCACCAGACGACAGGGGAAATCCCTGTGAAAGCCGGGAAAAAGGAAAGGCGCAGGGAGGAAAAGACGGTTTTTATCATCGAATATGAAGACAAGGCGGCCATCAGAAAGAGAAGTTCCAAGGGACTTTTAGCTTCCCTCTATGAATTTCCCAATGTTCCGGGCCACTTAAAGGAAGAAGAGATCCCACAGGCCCTTGAAATCGACAGAGGGGAGATTTTGGCAATAGAACCTCTGCCTGAGGCGGTCCATATTTTTTCTCATGTGGAGTGGCATATGATCGGCTTCCGTGTTATGATAAAAAGAGAGCTTCCGCAGCAGTATCCTATGAAGCAGGTAAAGGAAATCTTTGAAAAGTATCCTCTTCCAAATGCATTTCAGGCGTATACAGCGCTTTTAAAACGGGATACTAACTGTATACTGCCGCAGAAATACCTGTGTGCAGACAGGGACGGAACAGACGGAGGAGCGTAGGACAGATGAAGAAAATGCTGTTTATTTTCAACCCCAGATCAGGAAGGGAACGGCTTAGGACCAAGCTTCTTGATATTTTGGATCTATTCGTTAAGGCCGGCTGGGAGGTAACGGTTCATGTGACCCAGAGCGCCGGAGACGCAAAAGAACGCGTGGAACAGAAGGGGGGAGACGTGGATCTTCTGGTGTGCAGCGGAGGCGATGGAACGCTTAATGAAGTGGTTTCCGGCATGATGGCGTGGAGCAGGGAAAAACGCCCGCAGCTGGGGTATATTCCAGCAGGCTCTACGAATGATTTTGCTGCCAGTCTGGATCTTCCCAAAAATCTGCTGCGTGCCGCTTCCACTGCTGTAACAGGCAGTTCCTTTGCCATTGACGTGGGCAGATTTGGAGAAAACAGATACTTTGCATATGTGGCTGCTTTTGGCGCCTTTACAGAGGTTTCCTATAAAACTCCTCAGGAGGCCAAAAACGTACTGGGACACCAGGCCTATATGCTGGAGGCGGTAAAAAGAATTGCAGGCCTTAAATCCTACCATATGAGATTTTTTTGGGATGATCAGCAGCTGGAAGAGGAGTTTATTCTGGGGATGGTAACCAATACGATCAGCATCGGAGGCTTTAAAGGGCTGGTACAGCCCCGAGTGGCCTTAAATGACGGCGAGTTCGAGGTAATGCTGATAAGGAAACCCAGAACCCCTAAGGATATTCAGAGCATTGTGGGATGCCTGATTAATAAGGATGCAGAAAATGACTGCGTATACATGTTCCGTACCTCCAGACTGAGAATGGAGAGTGAGGAAATCGTGGACTGGACTCTGGACGGAGAGTACGGAGGCGGAGTGCAGGAAATCTGTATCGAAAACCTGAGAGAAGAGATTGTGGTGAGGCGATAATTCGTCTTTAGAAAGCAGGCTTTCCTCGAGGGTGGCCCTCCGGCGCTGCCCGCCAGGATTCTGCAAAACCTGAGCCGGTAAAAGCTCGAAAACAGGAAGTTTTCTCGCTTTTCGGGTTCGCCCGATAGCCAGAATCGGAGTCCCACCCTCTTTGGCAAGCAGGCTTTCCCCGAGGGTGGCCCTCCGATTCTGGCTGCCCGGCTCAGGTTTTTACAGGACAAACGCATGAGTAAATAAATTGTGAACAAATCCCCTTTTTCTGGTAT
>JAQERH010000050.1 GCA_027698105.1 Lachnospiraceae bacterium AM93-12TA | reverse complement strand
TTCTTTCGAACTTCCGTGCCGCTCTCAGCGACGCGTTATATCTTATCACAACTCTGTGTCAGTGTCAAGCACTTTTTTGAAGTTTTTTAAGATTTTGTTTTCATCCTCTTCAATCAGGCAAATCCCTTCATGAATCCTTTATTTAAAGGCCGGATGACTCAGCACTTGTTCAGCGCTGAGTTAAAATATACCACTTACAGAAGAAGTTGTCAAGGGAATTTTTCTTATTTTTTAAAACAATTTTCTTTTTATCCTCTCTAACACTATATCTATCCTTTTATTTTCTCTCATACCACATCTTGTGGTTTTGAAAAGGCCTTGATTTTACAGGATGTTTTTCTCTATTTTTTATATTGTATATAAAATATATTTTGTTTGACCAATTCTATTTGCTCTATAGTATAAATACCGGGATATGCGGTTTGAAACCACATATCCCGGTATTTTACCTGACCGAAACTATATCAGGCCTTTCATTAAAGATGCAGCCAGCATCGCCAGCAGATTGTGATCGTACAAATAAGACAACCAGCTGCTCTCCTCTATCATCCTGCTAAGCTCTGCTCCCCACCCTGTAGTGGAAAAAGCTGTGACAAGCAGGCAGAGCAGCCATAGAAACACGAGGCCTTCCGTCGCCCCAAGAGCTGCCCCTGCCAATTTATTGACTCCGCAAAGCACAGGAAGTCTGGCCACCAGATCCAGGCATCTGGAAATAATCTGAAGCGTACCGAAAAGGACTGCAAAAAGGAGAAGGTATACAGTCAGATTGACCATATTGTTTACCAGATATCCTGTCACATACCGCGAAAAGGTCTCCGCCCCCAGCATACGGTAAATCTCATGATTATTATTTGCCACAAGTCCTTCTTTTAACCGTGCGGGAAGCTTCAGCTCTTCTATTTTCTGACGCTGAACTGCCGGCGTATCCCCATCTGCGCTCTCATCTATCCCGATTGCATTTCCAATGGCATATTCGATTGTCTGATAAACCTCTGTATGCTGTTTCAGATAGGAAGTCACCTGAGGCACGGCAATATTCACCGCTGTCAGAGTAATGATCAGGGAGGCAGCTGACACAGCCATTCTGATAAATCCCTTATAATGTCCCATCAAAACCATGGCGGCCAGATAAACTGCCGCTGCGATTGCTAACCAGTTCTGCATAGATTTTCCCTTTCTCTTCTCTTTTTGGAATATTTTCTTTCATTCATCAGCTTCCCCTATAAAATAAGCTTCTCAATGACTTTGGCTACCCCATCCGTTTCATTCGAGCAGGCAATAAAATCAGCTTTTTCCTTAACTGCCGGATTCCCATTCTCCATCGCCACTCCAATCCCGGCACACTCCATCATGCTGAGATCATTTTCTCCATCACCGAAAGCCATGGTCTGAGCAGGTGACAGTCCCAGGTGGTGAGCCAGAAGCAGGATCGCGTTTCCCTTCGAAGCACCTTCTCCATTTATCTCCAGGTTATTCGGCATGGATGAAGTAACGTCAATTCCTTGGATTTCTGAAAGTTTCTCCCGCACTTTCCTCTTTGTCTCTCTGTCATATCCTTTAAAATAAATGTTCATTTTGTCCAGGTCCGGATGATTCTCATTCAGATAGTCTCTGAGAGAAGGAAGCGGATCTCTTGTTTGCCTGATTAATTCGCAGATCTCCGGACGGATTTCATAGTATTCAAGTGTATCCAAAAAATGCTTATCCGCTTTGCCTCTTCCTTCTGCGTAAGTATCATACATCAAAGTATAGCCTTTTATTTTATCAATGACCTGAACCGCTTTCTCCCAGTCCAGGGGTCTGCGTTCAATCACCTCTCCTGTTACTGCATTCTGAATCTGCGCTCCATTGGTCAGGATTGCGTACTGTATCCCCTGTACCTGCCTGACCACAGACGGAATCCCTTCAAATGTCCGTCCTGTACACGGCACCATGTATATCCCCTTTTGAATGCAGGCTTCCAGAGCTTTTCTGTTTCTTTCAGAAAGCCTTTTATCCTCTGTCAAAAGCGTCCCGTCCAGATCCAGGGCAATCAATCTGATATCCATGTTCTGTCCTCCAAATTCTGTCGTCTCTGCTTTGTTTTTTTCTGTGTGCTGCCTCTATTCTCAAATGATTGCTGACGATAAATTCAGGCCAGCGGCATCCCTGCGGATGGCTGGCCTGTTTTGTATAGCGCTTAGATGAACTGGCGCTGTGTTCTGTTTTTCTTAATCAAAAAAGTGCTTCTCCTTCAGAATCAGAAGACCATCTTTATCATATTTAGATGAGAAAAATCCTCCGAAGGATGGCTTTTCTGCCCGGTCAGCAGCCTCCTCAATCAGATCCTCCGCGCTTTCTTTTGTCAGAGGCACACCGTCCTCCTCCATCATCTCAGCGCGCTCGTAGAGAGCAAGCATACTCTTTCCAGAAATACTGCAGTCGATTTCTGACGCATATTTGCAGGCATACTGTGCAAATTCCTCCACATCCATTTCCCTGCCGTCGTCTTCATCAGCATAGCCCTCTGAATCCAGTTCTTCACGATCCCAGGATTCTTCATAAGGCTCCTCATCGCGGTATTCCTCTTCCTGATAGGAACCATGTTCCTCGTATTCTCTGTCGCGTGCGCCGTCATCCTGGAAATCATCCTCATACAGGTCCTGGGAATCATAACTCTCTTCCTCTGGCTCTGTGTAATCATCGTCCTGGGAAACCGGCTCTTCATAACGCTCTTCTTCCCTGAGGCGCTGGCGCTCCATTTCAGCCTCCCTCTCCGCCTGGAGACGGGCTGCTTCCAGTCTGCGCTCTTCCTCCCGGCGGCGAGCCTCCTTTTCCTCTTCTCTGCGCCTGTTTTCTTCTGCTGCCGCAGCTTCTTCCAGACGCCTTCTCTCCTGCTCTGCCTCATACTCAGCCTGGCGGCGGGCCGCTTCTGCTGCCGCTGCAGCCTGTCTTCTTCTGGTCTCCTGCTCCTCCGGATCTTCCGCCTTCTCCTGCGCTCTGCAGCCAATATACTGAAATTTATCTGCCAGATCAGGATTTTCATTGTGGAGGCGTTCCATTCTGGTCGGAGTATCAATAAGAACTACGATCATGCCGCTCTTATCCGCTTCCATCAGCTCGCTTAAGTCACGGACAGAAAATTCGTCCAGATCTGCCGCACGCTCTATGATTAAATCTCTTCCGCTGAGGCGGTCTGCCACTGAAAAAATGCCTCTGCGGTTTAAATTCTGGGCACTGATTTTAGCCACAGGATTCTTCGTTCCCAGCTCTCTGTGGATCTTCTTTAAGGAATCAAGAGCCAGAGAAAGTCCACTCTCCGGTTCCTCTGCCTCGATCATCAGGTGATTGCTGTCGTTTTCCACCGGTTCTAAGTCCCAGTCTTCAATCACCGTCTCCTCTTCTTCCTCGTAAGCTCTGGCAATGGCTTCCTCTCTGCGGACAGTTTCTTCTGCTCTCTCTGCTTCCTGTTTTGCCTGTACGCTTCTCACTGCTCTGATGCCGTCTGCTGCAACTGTCTGCTTCGCAGCCTCTGCTCTGTCTTCCTCAGACTCTCTTCCCACTCTTCGGATATCAGTCAGCACCCTGGTCTCTCCCAGAGTATCCTCATCCTCTTCTTCATGGTACTCTTCCTGAGGAATCCTGGAAATTTCACGGGCCAGCTCCCGTTCTGCCTGTTCTTCTCTAAAGGAAGCTTCTGATGGAGTCCTGTGTTTTTCTTCTCTCTCAGAAATATCGTCAGACTCATTCTCATCAAAATCCTCGTCTGCCTCCATCTCATCCTCATCTCTGTGGCGGCGTCCAGAACTGTATTCTTCCTCTACAGCCCTCAGTTTTTCCTCGTATTTTTCTCTGTTTTCTACCAGATCCATCTGATATTTAGTTAAAGGCGCATACTTCTGCTTCAGAGCCATGGCCTTATCCACATATTTTCCAAGACCAAAGAGAAGCATCAGCTTATCGCAGATACGGACGCAGTCCTCCTCCCGGCCAGCCTTCTGATACAGCTCTGCCAGCTTATACAGCCATTTTTCATCCAGCTCATCCTGGCAGTAGCGCTCCAGAGAAACAATCAGCTGCTCCAATGGGGCCTGCTTTGCCTCCAGAATCAGATAGCGAAGCAGATTCTGTCTGGGATCCTCTCCGCACAGCTCACAGAACTCTCTGTAGTAAGCCTCTGCCTCTGACACATTTCCCTCTCTCAGGGCCAGATCCGTCAGCTTAAACAAAAGTCCTTTTCCAATAGGCGCCCGCTCAAAAGCCAGAAGCAGGATATCCTTAGCCTCCTGATATTCTTCATTTCTCTCATATACCTGGGAAATAGACGCTAACAGGCTGGTGCTGCGGACACGTCTCCAGTCGATTCCATCGGCGATTTTCATAGCAGTCTCATAATCGCCCTTATTTACCAGCTTTTTAATCTGTTCAACCTTTATGTTAAACTCGTACTTATCCATCTCTTTTGCATCTCCTCACGCCTGCCAGACAGGCCTCTCTATATGAAGATTTTCTATCTACAGTTTTCGGTTACAGCTCCGTTCTGCCTTCCAGAGCCCGAAGCAGTGTCACCTCGTCAATATATTCCAGATCTCCGCCTACCGGAACTCCGCTGGCAATTCTCGTCACCTTAATGCCTGTCGGTTTAATCAGCTTGCTTATGTACATGGCAGTAGTTTCCCCTTCCAGGCTGGAATTGGTGGCAATAATCACCTCATCAACCTCTTCCCTCTGAAGTCTGGCCATAAGCTCCTTCAGACGGATATCAGACGGGCCAATACCGAGCATAGGGGAAATAGCGCCATGAAGGACGTGGTAAACCCCGTCGTATTTGCCTGTTTTTTCATAAGCGGCCAAATCTCTTGTGTTTTCCACTACCATAATCACGCTGTGATCCCGCTTCTGGCTCTCGCAGATCGGGCAAAGCTCCTTATCTGTCAGGGTAAAACACTCCCGGCAGTAACGCACATTTTTCTTGGCGCTTGTAATAGCCGACGAAAGGCGTTCCACCTGCTCCTCCGGCATATTAATAATGTGAAATGCCAGCCTCTGGGCTGACTTGTTTCCAATCCCAGGAAGCTTTGACAGTTCCTCTATTAATTTTGTTATCTGACTGCTGTAGTAATCCATGTTAGAACGGTAAGCCTCCGCCTAAACCGCCTCCCAGACCGCCCAGGCCGCCTGTAAGCTTCGCCATGGCCTGTGTGCTGGCGTCCTCCATCTGGCGGAACGCTTCGTTTGTAGCTGCCACAATCAGATCCTCCAGCATTTCGATATCATCTGGATCTACAACTTCTTCGGAAAGCTTTACGGAGAGAACCTCCTTCTTTCCGGAAACAGTCACTGTCACAGCTCCGCCGCCAGAGGAAGCTGTATACTCCTTCTCCTCCAGCTCCTTTGTCGTCTCCTCCATCTGGCGCTGCATTCTCTGCGCCTGCTTCATCAGATTTGTCATATTCCCAGGCATTCCTCCCGGGAAACCGCCACGTTTTGCCATGGTGTTTATCCTCCTAAAAATAAATAAAATAAATTACAGTCCTTCCGAATCTGTCAGTCCTCGATTTCTATGTCATCGTGAATTACCTTCAAGTCTTCATCACTCACATAAATGGTCGATACGGGAGCCGAGGTCTCCCTCAAATGGGTTTTAAATTCAATCGTCCTGTGATACTCAGACTCCACAAGCTCCTTAATCTCTGCCAGACGATTCTCCTGGTTCATAATACTATAGTTATTGATGTCTGTAAACTCAATGGATAAGCATCCTTCGCCCGCCGGCTTTAACGAGGTTCCCTGAAGCGCTACCCGCATAGCTCCTCCCAGCCGTCTGGAAAGCTTTCCCCAGTCCCCCTTAACTGTCATTAAGTCCTCATACTGAGCCTTTGGAAGCACCACTGTCTCTGGCTGCGCCGCTTCTTCTCCTGCCGCCTCTGAACCAGCACCGCTGCCTGCCACTTCCTGGATACCGGACGCCTGGCCAGCTGCTGCCAGGGCGGCCAGCTCTGCCGGAGACGGAATCCCGGCCAGCCTTTCTTCCAGCTCAGAAATCCGCTGAAGCACAGAGTCCAGATTCTGCTCCATAGAAGGCTTGGTCAGCTTGATCAATGCAATCTCCAACAGCACTCTCTTCTGGCTGGCATAGCGCATCTGCCCGGACAGTTCTGAAAAAATGCGGATGTATCTCATCAGAGTATTCCCATCTGCCAGAGCAGCCTCCTCCTTTAAGAGAGCCAGATTTTCCATAGATGTATCCAGGATATGCTCCGCATCGTCAGCAGACTGGACAATGAGCAGATTCCTCAGATACCAGATAAAATCTGTCACAAACTGAGAAAGCTCCCTGCCCTGAATCACAATCTCCTCAATCGTCTGAATACAGTCCCTAGTTCGTCCCTCCACTGCTGCGCGAAACAGCTGGGAAAACACACTGTTGTCAACAGCTCCCAGCACCTCCAGCACATTGTCATAGGTTAAAGGTTCCCCGAAATGGAAAGCTGTACACTGATCCAAAAGGCTCAGAGCATCACGCATAGAACCATCTGCCGCCTTGGCTACATAGCGCAGAGCCCTTTCCTCTGCTTCAATATGCTCCGCTTCTGTCAGCTCTTTCAAGCGGCCTGCAATGGTATCCAGAGAAATCCTTTTAAAATCATACCTCTGACACCGGGACAGAATGGTAATGGGAATCTTGTGGACTTCCGTGGTGGCGAGAATAAAGATTACATAAGACGGCGGCTCCTCCAGCGTTTTTAACAGAGCGTTGAACGCTCCGATGGACAGCATGTGAACCTCGTCAATAATATAAACTCTGTATTTTCCTTCTGTAGGCGGATACTGAACCTGCTCCCTGATTTCACGGATGTTCTCCACACCGTTGTTAGAAGCGGCATCGATTTCCACCACGTTCAGGGAAGTCCCCTCTTTAATGCGCCTGCAGGTTTCGCATTCATTGCACGGGCTTCCGTCTGCCGGATGTTCACAGTTGACTGCCCTGGCGAAAATTTTAGCGATACTGGTTTTACCTGTTCCCCTCGTACCGCAGAACAGGTAAGCATGGCCAATCCTGCCTGATTCTACCTGATTTTTTAATGTTTTTACAATGTGGTCCTGCCCCTTTACATCCTCAAAGGAGGCAGGACGCCACTTCCGGTAAAGGGCTGTATATGACATAGCCTCTTAACTCCTCACTCTATTCATCGCCAAAGCTGATTCCGATTGCCTTGGCATCCCGGATTATATCGCAGGACGGATCTACTGTCTTCAGCTTTCCTGCCGCCTCAGACAGAGGAACTTTGACAATTTCGTTATTCCTGAGAGATACCATGTAGCCGTACTCTCCCCGCTCAATCAGACCTGCTGCCGAAGCACCCAGGCGCGTGGACAGCACGCGGTCACACGGTGTAGGCTCTCCGCCTCTCTGCATATGACCCGGAACAGTCACACGGACCTCCTGGCCTGTCCGTTCTGTAATCTGTGCGCCCAGTTCATAAGCGACAGACGGATACACCGGACTGGACTTTTTCTTTTCTTTCAGTTCTTTCTTAGTCAGAGAAGCATTTTCCTTAGAGATGGCACCCTCAGCCACAGCTAATATAGTAAAGTTCTTTCCAGCCTTTGTTCGCTTCTTAATGGCGTCTACTACCACGTCAATATCATATGGAATTTCAGGAAGAAGAATGATGTCTGCTCCTCCGGCAATGCCTGCATAGAGCGTCAGCCATCCCACCTTATGTCCCATGATCTCCACAATAAAGACCCGGCCATGGGAAGCAGCCGTGGTATGAATGCAGTCAATGGCATTTGTCGCCACAGTCACTGCACTGTCGAAACCAAAGGTCATATCGGTTCCCCAGAGATCGTTATCAATCGTCTTAGGAAGGTGAATCACATTCAGCCCCTCTTCCCTGAGAAGGTTGGCTGTCTTCTGGCTTCCGTTTCCTCCAAGAACCACAAGGCACTCCAGCTTTAATTTATAATAGGTGTGCTTCATAGACGCCACTTTATCAAGTCCGTTCTCATCTGGTGTTCTCATCAGCTTAAACGGCTGTCTGGAGGTTCCGAGAATCGTTCCTCCCAGGGTCAGAATACCGGAAAAGTCAGATGGCTTCATAATATGGTAGTCTGCGTACATCAGACCCTTGTATCCGTCTTCAAAGCCGACAATTTCTACTTCATCCTTGTATGTTTTATAAAGCGCTTTCGCTACTCCCCGCATGGTGGCGTTTAAACTCTGGCAGTCGCCGCCGCTGGTAAGCATGCCGATTCGTTTCATCCTGTCACACCCTTTCTGCTTATTCTTTTTATATCAGTATATTTCAGGTTACACTATACCCATTTTGTAATTATAATACAATCTTTTCCTGCGGGCAAGGAAAAAATCTTTACGGAAAGCTTAGGAAATAGTGGTATTTTTCAGATTCTAAGACGCTGAAAAAAGGAGCTTTATCCCTTCCGGAATTCAGCTCCTTCCATTCAGCTATTTTTATCTGTTTTAAGTTCTGTTCCTGCTACCATAAGCACAGCTGCCAGAATACAGAAAATCCCTGCCACAGCTTTTACAGTTATGACTTCTTTATAAACAACAGCTCCTACTATAATACTCGTCAATGGTTCAAAGGTAGAAAGCATGGAGGCGCTGGCAGCCCCTATCAGCTTTGTTCCCATCTGAAAAAAGGTGGATGCCAGACAGCCTGATACCGCCCCAAACAGACACATAAAAAGAATGCATCCGGAAGACAAATCCCAAATCATATTGCGAGTAATTAAAACTACAACAAAAACCTCAACAGCTCCTATCACAGACAGCCAGGCCGCTAGTTTGGCCGGATTCATAGCCTGCAGTCCAGAACCATCCAGATATACAATATACATAGCAAATGTCAACGCAGAGGCAAATGCCAGCCCAAATCCTGCTGCCCGGATCTGTCCCCCTGAATTTCCCAGAAAGAAAATCCCCAGAAAGCACAAAACACAGCTTATTCTCTTCATCCATCCCATTTTCTCGCGGAGAAATATCATACTCCCGATCAGCACCAGAATAGGATACACAAAATGAACCGTAGTGGCAACACCCGATGAAATATAATTATAAGAAGCATACATCAGAAGTGGCGTAAAACTATAACCCTGAGAACAGATAAACAGTTTTTTCAGCTCGCTTCCTGTTACTTTAATTGTCTGTTCTGGATGAATCACCTTAAAAACAAGCATCATTCCTACAGCAGTAACAGCCAGCCTTACCCACGTTATCATAAATGGATTTCCACCCATTCTGTAAATCGTTTTTGAAAACAACGGATTAAAACCGAACATTACAGCCGAAAGCACAGTCCAGCCAATCCCCTGCAATTTTCGTGTTTTTCTTTTCATTCCATTCGCCCGCTTTATACCAATTTCTGCCCTGCTGATTCAGACAGGGCAGAAATTGAAAACTGTTTCTTTATTCACCTTTCGCATGTGCGCGCCTTCCAAAGAAAATTCCAAGACCGCACAAAAGAGCCAGCAGCAGCCAGCTGTATATATATGTAAACAGCGGGCGGCTCATTACAAGAGTCATAAAAATAACTGTATACTGCAGCTGGAAACTATAACCCAGCGTAGAGGATGTAGTAATATTGATTGCGCCATTTGTCTTTGCATCCGGATCCACGACCTTTAACAGCATAAGACCTGTCTGAAGATTGCCGCAGGACTGTCCAAAAAGACCAATTCCCGTCTCGAACTGCCCGTTCTTGTGTAAAATCACCTTTCCGATCACAAAGCACAGCCAGTATGTAACCAGAATCATGGCAATGGATTCCAAGAGCATCGGAATTCCCCATGTTACAAAGATAGATGTATTCGTCAGACTCAGGTTTGCTACAATCATATACTCCAAAGCAGCTCCTGAGATCCTGTTGATAGTCGGGCGATCCATCATGTCCATCACCCGTTTGTTTTTATTTGTAAGAAGAGTAAAAACAAGCGAGAACATCAGACAGAATGCAAACAGCGGTACCTTAGACCAGAAATCTGAAATTTTCAAAAACACATTTCGAATCAGATATCCGCAGGTAATGGTAAAGCCTACCATCATAAGCTGAGATGCCAGTGGATCAAGGGCCGACGAAACGCTGACGCCTTTTCCAATCGGTTTTCTGTGTTCAGGCTCATCATATCCAATCAGCTCATTTCTGGGCATTTCATCCGGCTTCATTCCAATCGTGGTCTTTCCTGCTCTTGCCGCACGGTTGATAATAATCATTCCTCCTATAATACCTGAAAGAATTCCGATTGTCGCAAAGGTTGCCGCCACATCAGAACCGCCTGTCATGTAACCGGCATCATCAAAAATCTGTCCTGCCGGAATTGCCAGACCATGGCCTCCGTAAAAGCCCAACACTGGAAGAATTCCAAAACCAACTGGAATTCCAGGGATAATAAAGCTTAACAGGAACGCGATTGACAATCCTGCCACAACCTGCATCTGATGGATCGTGCCTGCCAGAAAATATGTCTGGACTGCCCCTCCTGTGGTTTTTTCCAGCTTCTGTCCCAAAAAAGAACAGGAGAAAACGATACAGGAAAGTACGCCGGTCCACTGACCCAGCGAATCAGAATGAGGAAGGTAAATCGGAGATATTTTTCCCAGAACCTGAGGACCCAAAAGAAGCCCTAAGGCTCCGGCAATTAAAGCAACCGGAATAAACCATATCTGTAAAAGTTTAATTTTTCTTCTCAGCCAGTAGCCAAGCACCATCAGTATGCTGAGATACGAGAAATCCAGCAGAACGTCCATCAGTGTCATATATGCTCCCCCTCTCATTTCCTTTCTTTTCTGCAGTTTCAGCTGCTATGCGCGGTACAGCTCCGGTCTGCGATCCTTCATGGACGGCAGTTTTTTTCTGACCTCAGCAATCCGTTCTGTATCTACATAAACAGGAATCAGATCTTCCCTTTCATTGCCTGACGCGACAGGGACACCCATCGGATCTACCGCAACGCTTTCCCCTAAATATCGTGGTCCACACTGATCGCAAGCCAGCAGGTAAACTGTATTTTCAATCGCTCTGGCTGTAATCAGACTGCGAAAATGCAGGCTTTTCAGATCTCCCTTAACCCAGGCGGTAGGCATAACAAGAATCTCCGCCCCTTTCATCGCCTGATCTCTGGCCACCTCTGGAAATCTCACTTCATAGCAGACAAATAACCCTATTTTTCCGAATGGTGTTTCTATGGGTTCAAACAGCTCTCCGCCCGGCTTAACATTATCCGATTCCTTCGTTCCGAAGGCGTCATATAAATGTGTTTTTCTATACGCCTTTACAGTCTCTCCTTCTGCATCCACAACCAGAACCGTATTGTAATTTCTGTCGTCTTTGCTGTCTTCCACCGCTTCTCTCATACCAAAGATAACCCAAACTCCATACTTTTTTGCCAGCTGTTTCATTCCATTTACAAAGGAACCGTCCAGGGACTGGGCAGACGAAAGGATTTCCTCCCTGCCCGTTCCAGCTGGAAAGCTGCACATAAATACCTCCGGGAAAATCATACAGTCAGGTCTATACCGCTCCGATGCCTCCTGCATGGCTCTTTCCGCCTTGATTAAATTCACATTCGGATCCGGTTCCGACTGAAGCTGCGCCATTACAAATGTTGATTTCATAAAATATCCCCCTTATCTGTCATGGAAATAGATGATCTGTTTCTACTTTTCCAGGAAATTTTTTACAAAACCTTCCAATGTTTCCAGAAGTATATCTACCGCGGCCTTTCCTTTCTCTGCACTGGCTGCAGTCGCATCTCCCAAAAGTCCGGAATCTGTCTGCTCACTGTACAGCCAGGACTTTGTGATGCCTGCATATGGATCTGGCTGAATCGGAGTTTTCACAGCCTTTTCCATGTGAACCAGTTCAGGGTATAAATGCAGAAGAACAGAGGTCTGCGCTTCGCCGGCATGAGCGTGGGGCTTCTCTGTTTCCCAAATTCCACGTTTATCTGTAATAATCGGAAGATACTGCCATACTCCAATCGTTCCATATTTAATGCCATATTTAATTCTGGCATCCTCTAAAGTCTCATGGAGAGGCTGGTTATTGCCAAGATGATTGTTCACAATAAAAATATTTTTAAATCCCAGACGGACAAAATTTTCAATCAGTTCCCGATAAACAGCTCTCAGGGTTTCAGAGCTTATGGCAATGGTTCCCGGAAACGTAGTTAAGGTCTTGGACTGGCCAACCTCCAGACAGGGTCCGACAATACCGTTTACTCGTTCCGCCAGCAGTTCCGATACACGCTTAGCTACTAAAATATCTGCTCCCATCGGGTTCTGGGGGCCGTAAACTTCACAGGCTCCTGACGGCAAAATCACTGTTTTTGCTGTTTTTCTTCTCTCCTCAAATTCTGTCCAGGACATATCGCGTAAATTGTAAGTCATATTTCTTCCTCCTTTTTGATTTTAATGACCACACACTCTGTTTTCTTGCTTACCTAATACGCAATTTATGTGCCAGTTTTTCCTCCTTTCAAAATCTCTTCAAAACCCCTGTATTTCAGCTGTTTTTCGTGATTCTGCACCATTTTAATCGAGTCCCATATTTAAGACTAGATAAACAGTGGTCTCATAATTAAGACTCCCGTTCTTAATTATGAGACCACTGTTATTTTCTCTTATTTTTGTTTCAATTTTCTATAATAACTGGATATACCGATTCCCAGCTGGCTGCAGATTTCTCCAACTTCCTTTTTACTGGGATGTCCTCCATACTGCGCGGCATACTCTTGAAGTACTTCCTGTTCTCTTTCTTCCAGTATCTCTTTCAGCGACCTTCCAAAAATCTCCTGTCTCTTACTGTCAGCAAGCATTGTATCACTGGTGCAAGACTGAATTTCCGGTCCTGCAGTTAAACTTTTAATGATTCTGCTCGGTATGCTGTGTTCTGACAGATATGCTCCCGATTCAAATGTCATCATATATTCGATACAGTTTTCCAGCTCCCGCACATTGCCAGGCCAGTCGTATTCCTGCATCCGCAGGAAAGCACTGTCTGAAATTCCGCGAATTTTCTTCTGCAGGATCGTATTATATTTACTAATAAAATACCGTGACAGAATATAAATGTCCTCTTTTCTTTCGCGAAGCGGAGGAATATTAACAGAAATAGCGCAGAGACGATAATATAAATCTGCCCTGAATTCTTTTGTCTGAATCATCTCCTCCAGATTTCTGTTTGTGGCAGCGATAATTCTCACATCAATATCAACCGGCGCAGAACCTCCTACAACGTCTACCTTCCTCTCCCCTAAAACCCTTAGCAGCTTGGCCTGAAGAAACAGCGGCATTTCACCGATTTCATCTAAAAACAGCGTGCCGTGATTCGCCAGAAGAAATTTCCCTATTTTCCCTCCCTTTCTCGCTCCTGTAAAAGCGCCGTCTGCATATCCAAACAGTTCGCTTTCCAAAAGGGTCTCCGGAATCGCCGCACAGTTGACAGAAACGAATGGCTGATCCTTTCGGCTGCTATGGGAATGAATCCTTCGGGCAAACAGTTCTTTACCTGTTCCGCTTTCCCCCGCAATCAACACGCTGAAGGAATTTTTTGATATAATCTCTGTCCTTCTGACTAAATCGCTCATTTTCTGACTGGAGAAAATAATTTCCCTGTCTGCATGACTGTTATCATCATTCTGTGTGATACAATTCTGAATTTTAGAAAATGGACAAAGCACACATAAAACCGTATCATTTCCATCATTCACAGGATAAGTCGTGATCTGAAGAGAATACTGAATGTCATTGATCGTTCTGTGGATCTCCGCAGTATGAGCCTGCCTGCTGTCTGAGCACCTCGCTTCCCCCACACAATTCACAACCTCTGCCAGCAGATGGTTCTTCACTTCTTCTTCCTCGAAATGCAGCGCACTCTCTGCATAACTGTTAATCTGTAAGATTCTGTTATCCTTTGAGAACAGAATAATGCCATCCTGAATGGTAGAAATAACCGAATGGAGCTGTTCACTGATCATCCGCTCCTGCTCATAAGCTGCCGATTCTTTCAGCTTACTGGAAATCAAATCTGACAGAATACCAAGATATTTTAATAATTGCTTCTTTCGTGTCAGCAACGTTTTTTGCTGCATTTCATCAAATGATGAAATTACAATGACTCCTTCGATTTCCCGCTCTCCAAAAATCGGATATAAAATCAGGGAATAATAGGCGCTTCCAGAGTAATCATTCAGCTTCGACCAGTTATTAATATATTCTTCTGTATTCTCCACTATCATAGGTTCTCCTGACTGGATGACCCTGTAGGTATAGCTGTTTTTCCACCTCGTTGTCACATTTCCCTTTTCATCATAAGCCATAATATCTGACTGCCAGTAAGATCCAGTCCAGGCAATTCTCTCAAACGGCCTTGCATTCAGAACAGTCATATCCAAATTTAATACGGAAGAAAACGATTCCAGCAGCATATTCAGATACTGCTTCATATCACCCAGCTTCATCTGCACCCCCATAACGCAAAAATCTCCCCGGCATCGTTCCGGAGAGATCAGTAACTCTTTATTATTTTAATCCGCACATCCTGCTTTGAATGCTCTTCACAGACGTTACCCTTGCAGTTAACTCGGCCCAGGCTCCCTCGCGGCACACGAGAGCTTCCACTTAGTGCTGCTGCATTCCTGCCCTGACACGGTTCATGGATTCCCATTGCGCAAGACCCAAACTTCAACGCCACTTACAAGGGGCAGCTCTGCAAACAAGCACCCTAGGCAGAATATCACCCCTGCTATAGCGGATTGCAGGTACAGGGCACCGCTAACTCCCCGGCTGTGCGGAATCTTTATGACATAATTATATTTTATCAGCTAATTTAGTATACACGGCAGGGGCGTTTTTGTCAAGGCTGGCCCGGCCAGTGCACGACATACGCATGAATTGTTTTCCTTCCTCTTTTTCAAAATATCTTGTTTT
>JAQERH010000005.1 GCA_027698105.1 Lachnospiraceae bacterium AM93-12TA | reverse complement strand
GGGCGGATTCCGGACTTTCACCAGTTAGAGACGTGCGCCGCCGGGCGCACTGAGAAATGGGATCTCTGCATCCGCCAAAAAGCGAAAGCAGGGATCCCATTTTTACTTTAATCTCTGTTCCTTGCAAACAGTCTTAAAAGATACAGGAATATGTTAATAAAGTCCAGATACAGCTCCAGCGCTGAGAAAATAGACGCCTTGGCTAATAATTCTTCATCTCCGGAAAACATCTGATAATTTCTGCGAATCATACCCACATCGTAGGCAGTCAGCCCTAAAAAGAGCAGGATTCCCACATAGCACATGACAGTTTCCATGGAAGTCAGATTTAAAAACATGGCCAGAAACTGGAATAATATGAGGAAAATCAGTCCGCCTATTAAGAGAGGGCGAATTCCCGACAGATCCACCTTGGCAATATAGGATACACCAGCCATCAGTCCGAAAAAGACTGCTGTAGCGCCAAAAACAAACATCAGCATGCCGGAGCCGATCATCAGGAAGTAAGCAGAAAATGCCACTCCGTTTAAGGCTGAATACAGCAGAAACATAGCTCTGGCTGTTCCTACAGAAATTTTGTGAACTCTGGCAGACATAAAAATTACCACCAAAAGCTCTGCTCCTGTCAGCAGCAGAATTCCATAGCTGTTTGAAAATATGAAAAGCACAAGACCTGTCGCATAACTGGCATAGGTCATAGCAAAAGTAACAAGAAGACCGGCAAACATCCAGAGAAACGTCTTCGCCGTATATGTCGACAGGCTTTCTCTTTCACTGGCCTGAATCTCTTCCCACTGGTTCATAGAATTGTATTCCATACACACCGTTCCTTTCTTTTATACTGTTCCAGCATGTTTTTTCCTGCGCCTCAGTTTTGGAAGAGGCACATTGAATTTTTTCATCGAACTGAAGCAGTAAAAATACACCAGGAATAAAATGCTGGTGATACTCCAGGTAAGCGGATAGCTGAACACTACCGTAAGGATATCCGGCCGCAGCGGAACAGCTATGATAACCCAGATCACTCTCAGGGCACACACGCCTACTGCCGTCATGATCATTGGAATCCAGCAGTCTCCCGTTCCTCGCAAGGCTCCGGAAAGAACCTCAACGCATACATAGGTAACAAAGGTAGGAACCAGGAAGTGAAGAATTTCTATTCCCTTCTCTATTACTGCTGCATCAGACGTAAACATCAGGTAAATATATCCGCCGCCCACATACATGAGAATGCTTAAAATCGTTGTAATCAGAAAGCTAAGCCCCAGGCATACATAGATTCCCCTCTTCACCCGGTCCATCTTGCCCGCTCCATAGTTCTGTCCTACAAAGGTAGTAATAGAAATTCCCAGGGCGCTGATAATCATCCAGTATACACTGTCTATCTTCGTGTAGGCTGTCCATGCTGCTACTGTATCTGTTCCCAAAGAGTTCACACTGCTCTGAATGATAATATTAGAAGCAGAATACATCACTGACTGAAGACCCGCCGGCAGTCCAATCCGCACAATCCGCATTACCATATACAGATTCATTTTGATTTTTGAAACCACCAGTCTGTAGGAATCCTCTGTCTTGAAAAGCCTGATGACAACTAAAACTGCACTGACTAACTGAGATGCTATCGTCGCAATAGCTGCACCGCGCACATCCAGGCGCAGCCAAACAACCAGCACCAGATCCAGCACAATATTCGTAAAGCAGCTGGCCATCAGATAATAGAGAGGCCGTTTGGAATCTCCAACTGCTCTCAAAATACCTGCCCCCATGTTGTAAATCAGGTTAGGAATAATTCCCAGAAAGTAAATCCTGATATAAGACAGGGAATACTGCATAATATCCTCCGGTGTTCCCATAGCCCGCAGGGCAAAAGGAGAAAACGCAATTCCCACAACCATCAGGCCTATTCCACAGGCCAGAGAGAAAGCGATAGCCGTATGGACAGCTTCGCTGACTCTCTTTTCTCTTCCTCCCCCGTAAAACTGGGAGATAATAACCGTAGCGCCGGAGGAAAGTCCTACAAAGAAGCCGACTAAAAGATTAATCAGCGTTCCCGTACTTCCTCCTACCGCCGCCAGCGCCTCTTTTCCGACGAAACGGCCTACAATGACCGCATCCACAGTATTATAAAGCTGCTGAAAAAATGTACCAAATAAAATAGGAAAGAAAAAAATGAGGAGCTGCTTCCAGATCACACCCTCTGTTATGCCATTTCCCTGTTTTCCCTTCTTTCCCGCATTCCGCTCTTTTGCTATGGCATTCATACCTTCTCCCCTTTTCGTATTGTAAGGATTTATCTGTCTGATTTTGTTTCTGATTATCCATTCAGCTCGGCAATCCTGGTAACCGCCACATAGATGTGGGAAATCTTATACCAGGTGGCAAAATCTACCGTGCCTGTCTGCGGAAGACCAAACACTGATTGAAACGCCTTCACTGACTGTTCTGTAGCCGGGCCGTAAATCCCGTCCGGCGTCAGACCTGGTACAGCTGTGTAGACTGTGGCAATGGCGTCCAGCTGTTCCTGAAGCTGGCGAACCTTGCTGCCTCTGGAACCTCTGGACAGCTCTGTTCCCGGATAGGAAGCGGGAATTCCTGAAATCTGCTCTGCTGTATTAATATACAGATCGCTTCCATAAAAATTTCTGAGAATTTCCATAGGGCTGTAGCCCTGCTCTCCCAGGGCGCAGGAACCCCACTGAGTCATCCAGCCGGGGCAGCTGACCTTTCTTCCATCACAGTACTGAGTAAGAATGGGCTGCTTTACGCCTGGCCGTGACAGATAACTGTCAAAAATATCATCTACCACCACAGAGATCGTATCAAAAATATCCCTTCCATAAATCCACTTATGGTCAAAGGCCGTGGAGGAGGTGATAGTAAAATTATATCCCTGATTTCTGTACCACTCTGTATAAATGCGGTTCAGGGTAAAAGACATAATGGCCAGCACATTAGCTACAATAGAGGACTGAGGCCAGGTAGCGTAAATCTCGCTGCTGGCCACGTTCTTTATGTAGTCTCTGTACGGCACATAGTAGTCCTTTGCGCTTCTGTCTGCTGGAACCCCATCGTGAACCACCACTGTCTGCGGCACTACCACGCGGCTCAGGACAATTTCGCCGCTGTCCCGCACCGGCTTCACCTCTGTCTCTGCAATTTTAGGCGGATACATCTCATAAAGCGTATGACCTGGAATCCTGACATTCTCCGTCTCCGCTGAAGGAACCTTCACAGGACGCAGACGTACCGGCTGAATCGCCGTCACTCCCGGCAGGATCTCCGTCCCTGTAATTTCCACGTCCTCATAGCCTGGCGCTGTAATTTTTAAATTATACACACTGTAAGGCTGTATCGTATTCTGGCTTTCCAGGCTTAACGACTCCGGTGGGGCAGCCAGTTCTATCTGCTCCGTCTGACCTGACTGGTTCGTAGGAAGCTTCTCCAGAACTCTGCCGCCCTCTCCCGGCTCCTGAACTGTCACCACCGCGTCTGTCACAGGAAAATTGTTTTCCTCATTTACCACATCTACCTGAAGGTATCCCCGACTTTCGGCCGCAGCCTCACACACCTGCAAATCTGGTCTATATCGTCTCATCACATCAGCCTTTCTCGCATCTGCTTTCTGGTTACTATATGATATAAACCGATTTTTGTGTATATGACACCGGTTCTGCAAAAAACAGTCTCAGGCGTCTCTGGATCTACTCGATTGTAGCTGTCACTTTCTCAAGCCAGCCTCTGTCCTCCTCGGAAAGATGCGGCGCCATTACTTCATACACCTGTCTGTGATATTCATTTAAAAGTTCAAGATCACGCTTTTCCAGCCATCTGGTATCAATGGCATCCCTGTCAATAGGAACCCAGGTCAGATTTTCAAATTTCATAAATTGGCCATACTCATTTTTTATATCCTTTACACAGAGCATAAGGTTTTCTGTTCTGATTCCGAATTTTCCTTCAAAGTACAGACCTGGCTCGTTAGAGGTTACCATGCCCTCCTCAAATACCGCATTGTCCTGACGCTCCGGAACTACTCTCCAGCGGACTCCGTTAGGACGCTCATGAACATTTAACAGATATCCCACTCCATGACCTGTACCATGGTTAAAGTCGAGACCTTCTCTCCACAGCAGCTCCCTGGCAGCAAAGTCAAAATTGTAGCCGTGGCAGCCGTAAGGGAACCGCACGTTCAGAAGTCTCAGCATGCAGGCAGCCACCAGAGTGAAGCATTTCTTCTCCTCTTCTGTCACCGGTCCAAGAGCAATGGTTCTGGTAATGTCGGTCGTTCCCTCGTAATACTGTCCGCCGGAATCTACCAGGTAAAGTCCTCTTGGTTCCAGCTTCTTATTTGTCTCCGGAGTCGCAGAGTAATGGCAGAGAGCTACATTCTCCCCATATGCTGAGATTGTTCCGAAGCTCAGCCCCAGATTTCCCTCTGTGTCAAATCGCAGCTGATCCAGATGTCTCTGAACAGACATCTCATCCATATCCAGCTTTCCGATATTTTCTTTCATCCAGTGCAGGTGGCGAATCATGGCTGCTGCATCCTTGATATGAGCCTTTCTCATGTTTTCCATCTCTACCGGATTCTTGACAGCTTTCGCAGAAGCAGTGGGATTCATCTGGTCTACAATCTCATTGCTCTCATCCAGACTCTGGCAGATAGCAAAATTCACCCGGCTCTTCTCCAGAAGAATCCTCTCATTGCGGAAAGTCTTGGCAAGCACATAGATATCGTCGTAGGGCTTTACTTTTACGCCAAGATCCTCCAGATAAGTCTTCACCTGGCTGTCCAGAGTCTTCTCATTAATAAAAAGGAAGAACTTGTCTTCTGTCACAACTGCATAGGAAAGTACTACCGGATTGCATGGAACATCATTTCCGCGGATATTTAACAGCCATACAATATCATCCAGAGTTGTTAAAATATGAACTGTAGCTCTGTTTTTCTTCATAGCCTCTCTCAGATCTGCAATCTTGTCCCTGGCTGATTTTCCTGCATATTTTGTGTCCAGAATCCAGACTTTTTCAGCCGGCAGTTCAGGACGATTCTCCCACAGAGCGCCGACTAAATCTTCCCCGCAGGCAGCAGTCACGTTCTTTTTCTGAAGTCGGGACAGAAGCTCCTCTCCCAGTTCCTCATTTACCACGCGTCCATCGAATCCCAGTACACCGTGTTCCGGCATTTCCTCAGACAGATATTCCTCGATATCAGGAACACCTTCCTGTCCCATCTTAAACAGCTTCACCTCACTGCCCTGCAGCTGCTTTCCCGCCTGCACAAAATAACGGCCATCGGTCCAGAGTCCGGCCTCCTTCTGGGTAATCACTGCGGTTCCTGCAGAACCTGTAAAGCCTGTAATAAACTTTCTGCATTCAAAATGGCTTCCCACATACTCTGATTCGTGGAAGTCTGAAGTAGGAACCAGGTAAGCATCGATTCCTCTCTCTTTCATCATAGCGCGGAGCGCCTGAATTCGTTCATTTACTGTACCCATCTTACATTCCTCCTTTATTTCCTTACAGCAGGAAAATATTATGCTTTTCTGCTTCTGCCCTGATACCATCTGGCCAGACAGAAGACTGAACTTCTCCAATATGGGCCTTTCTCAGGTAAAACATACAGATTCGGGACTGTCCGATACCGCCGCCCACTGTGCATGGCAGTTTTCCCTCCAACAGTTCCTTCTGGAATGCCAGCTCTGCCCGTTCCTCACAGCCGGCTTTTTTTAACTGCTCTCTTAACACTGTCTCATCCACGCGGATACCCATAGAGGACAGCTCCAGAGCAATATCAAGCACCGGATAATACACAATAATATCTCCGTTTAATTTCCAATCGTCATAGTCCGGAGCACGGCCATCATGCTTCTCCCCTGATTTCAGCTTATCGCCGATCTGTTCAATAAACACTGCCTTGTGAAGCTTCGCAATCTTGTACTCCCTCTCCTTCGGCGTACAGTCAGGATACATATCCTCCAGCTGCTGGGTCGTCACAAATTCAATATGATCCGGCAGATACCGTCCTATGTATTCATACTCGTAGGCCATGTAGTCCTCCGTTACCTTCAGGGCTTTGTATACGGCCTTTACAATCAGCTCCAGCGTTTCTCTGGTGCGCTCTTCTCTGGTAATGATTTTCTCCCAGTCCCACTGATCCACATAAAGAGAATGGATATTATCCGTATCCTCATCTCTGCGGATAGCGCTCATATCTGTGTACAGGCCCTCGCCAGGCTGAAATCCATACTGTTTAAGCGCCATTCTCTTCCACTTTGCCAGTGAATGAACAATCTCCGCAGGCCGATCCTCCTGCTCCTTGATTCCAAAGGACACAGGGCGTTCCACTCCGTTCAGGTTATCATTCAAGCCTGATTCCGGAAGCACAAACAGGGGCGCGGAAACTCGCGTTAAATTCAGCTGCTTGGCAAGCTCTCTCTGGAAAAAGTCCTTAATAATTTTTATTGCCACCTGAGTCTCTCGCAGATCGATGGCCGGTTCATAGTTTTCTGGTACAATCAAATGTTCCATGATGCAGTCCCCTTACGTCTTTTTTTCATTTCATTCATTGACAATTAATTATATCACCTCTCGATTCGTTTGGGAATATCCTACTTTCTTATTTTTCAACTCTTTTCAAATGTTTTCTCTAAATTCACAGAAAATTTTCTGTCAGTCCGTAAGGAAAAAATAAGGGAAAGGACTCTGAATTTTCACATTTTTGTGGTACAGTGTAGAAGACATACAAGATGGTTAAAGAAATCCATAAATTACAGGAGAATCATTATGGCTTACCAGAAAGAAGATAAAGAACTGTCAAACAAAGCGGACCACGCCGAGAACGAACAGGGCATGACCTGTGAAAAAAATTTATCGGCAAAATCTGAACACATTGTCGGTCGGGGACGCAGCCGCAAGAGGCCCTCCTGCGAGGTTCAGACTGAAAACTCTGATTTTTCTGAAGTCAGGAGAGAAGAAAATATCTGCAAGGCTGCTCCTGCGAAGCAGAAAAAAGCAAAAAAGAAAAAGAAGAAAAGGAAATCTCTTTCCCTTCCTTCTCTTCCTAAAATAAAGCTTCCCGGAAGCCTCTCCACCCTGGTTTCCAGAATTTCCCAGATCGTCTGCTGTCTGCTCATGGCAAACGCAGTGTGGATTCCTCTGCTCCCTCTGTTTCATGGGCGGGAAGGCCTGGGATCCGTTCGAATTTTAATTACAGAGAGAAATTACAGCCTGGCCTGCTATCTGGCTCTGGCAGGATCCTATCTGGCATTTACCAGCCTGTCGGCGCTCTGGATTTTAACAAAACGCCACTTTGCAGGCAATGACCGGGTCATCAGCGCCGATATGGGAAGAGGTATGACTGCCTTTCTTCTGTTAACCCTGATCTTCTGGAGCCTTCCTATGCTTCAGACAGAACTGTCCAGCCAGCCTCTGCTCCCTGGAGCCAGCCGATTCCTAGAGGTTATGGCTCCCCTGTCAGAATCCATGTTAAAAATCTGTATTCTTGGATTTCTGCTGAGCCTTCTGCGAAAAATTCTGAAGCGGTAAAAATACAGTTCTTTTACTTCTTCAGAAGACTGCAGGCAATCCTTACTGCGTCCTCTACACAGCCAGGGCAGGTTCTGAGGACGCCCTTTCCCGTAAGGCCTTTTAATTCCATACAGCTTGTTGAGCCGTTTTTCTCAAGAAACTGCTCTCCCACCTGTCGAACTATGCCATAAGTAGACGCTTTTGTCGTGGGATTTTCTCTTCCCAGGCTGTTTTGAAATCCCAGAACTGCCACAGCGCCGGAAATAGCTCCGCATGTTTCGTGCATCTGTCCCATTCCGAGACCAAAGCCCTCCATCAAACGGAAACAAATCTCTTCATCCACTCCAGCCTCTTCACTTAAAGCACAGGCCACAGCCTGAGCACAATTATATCCGCTGCGGTGAAGCTCTGCTGCCTTTTCCGCCAGTTCCTCTATCCTTTCTTCTGTCATGTGAATTCTCCCTTCCACGCAAGATATCATATGTTTTTAAAACAAAAATGACAGGGAACTATGCACAGCACAATCCTCTGTCATCTGAAATCGGGGCAACAGGATTTGAACCTGCGACCTCTCGGCCCCCAGCCGAGCGCGCTACCAAGCTACGCCATACCCCGATAAATTTTATTATAGCATAAATTTTCAAAAATGGAAGCCCTATTTTTATTTTTTGAAAAAAATATTTTTTCGTGAATATAGACACTTTTATTTTTTCTTCTGTTTCTATAGGAAAAACATCAGAAATCCGCTATAATTAAATTCATACAGCCGCAAAAAATGCGATAACTATTTAATTACTGGAATACCTTATAAGGAGGACATCTATGATCAGTTTCGACTTAGATATGACCCTGCTGGACCACAAGACTGGACAGATCACTCCCAGCGCCCTGAAAGCTGTGGAGCTGCTGCGAAAGCGGCACAGAATTGTCCTGGCTACAGGAAGAGATATGGATAATTATTACAGCTGCAAATACAAAGATATTCTGAAACCAGATGGAATCGTGCATATGAATGGAACTAAAATAACAGTGGGCGATACTCTGCTGTATGAACACACCTTTGACCAGGAACTTCTGAAAGACCTGCTCTCCTACTGCGATAAGCAGGGTTTTGCTATCGGCGCAACAATAGGAGACAACGATTTCTATATCCATCCCGAAGTAGTGGAAGAAAGCGACAGGGTTCACTGGGGCATTTCCGGCAGACGGTTTGGCGATCCGAAGCAGCTTTTAAATATGAAAATACGGACTCTGGCATTTGTGGGAAATGAATATCAGGCTGCTCAGATTGAACGAGACTTTCCGTCGCTCCGGCTTCCGCTGTTTGCAGGTAAGCATGGCGCTGATGTACTTGAAAAGGGACATTCCAAGGCAGACGGTCTGCGCCTTTTAGCTAAATACTTTGGTGAAGATCCTTCTTTAAAAAATTCCGTTGCTTTTGGAGACAGCATGAACGATATAGAAATCATTCAGGCAGCCGGAACCGGCGTAGCGATGGGAAATGCCGTTGAAGAGCTGAAAGCCTGCGCAGATCTTGTCACAGACTCCATTGAAAAAGACGGAATCTGGAATGCCTGCTCCCAGCTGGGACTCTTTTAAGAGCTGTGCTTCCAGCTTTACTTTAATCTTCCGCGCCTTTATGCTTCGGCGCGGGAGAAACAAGTTTCTTTTAAAATTTCCGCCAGCCTGTCCGCGCTGACGTGCTGCTCCTCCATCATCTGGGCCAGGCAGCGTAAATCCTCTTCTTTTTTCTGCTTCAGCAGCTCTTTTTCCTTCTGTCTTAACTCTTTTAGCTGAAGCTCCTGAGAAGAAATCATCACTCTGAGTTCTTCCAGCTTTTCTTCGCATGTTTTTCGTCTTCCTCTTGGCATGGATTCTGCCTCCTTTTTCATTCCTGAGATGAACATTCAGCCGCAAATTTCTCTTGAAAAATGCCAACACAGCTTTCGGCATCCAGTTCGGCTTATCTATTATATATGCTTCTAAGGAGAGAAAAAGAACAAAAAACATTGTTCTTATCAATCTGAAATCTAAAATCGTGCAAAATGCAACGCTTTCACTCGTGTGCAAAAATATAACTGCTCTCCGGTTTAATACTAACTCTGCCTTTAAAGCAATCACCATTTTTTAAGATATTTTTTGTTTTTTTTGAACTTTGTACAAATTAATGTATACACCCTTAATAATAGTCATCACATGTATGCTACCGACAAAATAAAACAAATATTTATTGGCAAAGTATATTTTGGCAATAAAATTTGAATAATTTTTTTATAACAAACATTCAATAGTTAGCTGCTCTATTACCATACAGCCAGAATCCATGTGCCAATGCTTCATTTATTCCCTCTGTAATCCTGGTTTTCAGCCTGATTACGCGGCTTCATAAATTATGGTTTCATTTCATGTCCTGGTCAACATTCCTGCCCTTATCTCTTTTTCCATCATCTGTTAGTGAAGTGAAACAGGTCGCAGGAAAAAACAATCAAAAAATGTACGTCTCCCATGAACAGCGAACGTGCTGTCTGACATATGATATGATTGTAAACCAATCAGGAAAGGGCAAATAAAATATGAATTGCTACGATCAGCAGTATCCCGGCGGGAAGGAAAAAGAACCTCTCTCTTCCCGCTCTATCCGCAGTCAGCTGGGAAATTCAGCTGCCAGAGACTGGCGAAACGCCAATGTAATGCCAATGGCAGGCAGGGACAGCGTGTCCAGCCAGGAATACCAGAAGGAACCTATGGCAGAATGTCAGGCTCTATACGGACAGTACAGTGAATGGGGCTGGAATTGCCCAAATCCCGGCTGCAGCTCTTCATGGCAGAATGCAGGAAATGCAGGTACAGTTCAAAATCCGGCTGTAAAGCCAGGCAACCAGGTGACGGCAGAACCAGGGCCGGGACCTGTTCTGCGGCCTGAGCCGAGAAATACCTCCGAAGAGAATCCGCCTGTCTCAAGATGTCCCGTTGATTTTTCCAATTATCCCGTAGGCATGGCCTATGTGCCGATGCAGCGCTGGGGAAAAACCTACGATCTGGATACCGGTTTTACAAGAGGAACTATTTTCCCGGATCTGGATCTTCCATTCTTAGCAGGGAGGTGTATCTAATGTTTGGAACCATGACAAATAATAATACTGGGAATACAGCCGCTGCTCCTTCCGAGAAGGACGCTCTTATGCGCCGGATCGATCAGGCCAGCTTTGCGATGGATGACGTTCTGCTTTATCTGGATACTCATCCAACAGATCAGGAAGCATTAAAGTATTATCATTATGTGGCAGGACTTAGGAAAGAGGCGCTGGAAACTTGGCAGGCCCAGTACGGCCCTCTGCTGGTTGACTCGGTCAAAAATACAGACCGATGGACCTGGGTAACAGAAAAATGGCCATGGGAAGGAGAGGTGTAACCTATGTGGAGATATGAAAAACGGCTTCAGTATCCTGTTAAAATCACTCAGCCGAATCCAAAGATGGCACAGTTTATTATGAGTCAATACGGCGGGCCAAAAGTCAGTAACAGATTAGCCTCTTAAATCACTTCCCCGTCCTCCCGGATCCGGTCTGGCGTCAGCATCCAGCCGTTAAAATCAAAGCAATAGCATTTTCCATCGATGACTTCCAGTCCCCCCGCCGGATAGATATAGCCCGGTTTCAAATACCACCACTGGCCTCCCTCGAGGATCCAGCCCTGGAGGTAGTCGGCACTGATCCAGCCCCTATCTGTTTCAAACCACCTCTCTGAGCCCGCCAGGGCTTTCCTGAGTGGTTTTATTCGGTTTCCCTTATAATATCTACCTCCAGTATCTTTACCGCCTGGAGCATCGCGGATAACAAGAGAGTCAACTGTAACCTCTACCTGCGCCGCGCCGGTGCTGATGGGCTGGTACGTCCACTCTGTTTTTGGTGCTGTCAGCGCAGCCTTGAAGAGCTCCCAGGTGTGGGCCGTGTGATTATAGACGTAAGGGTTCGGACAAATCTTCCCAGTCACGTCATAATGACGAATCACACGGTCTGCCGGAATGCCATATTTTTCCATCAGACTCCTCGTCAGCCCTATGGCCGCCCGAACGGTAGCGTCCTCAAAGTACCAGTCCCGGCCGTCTGCTGCCTGGCTCCCTTTATTTCTCACGCACAGCTCAATACCAATGCTGTTCGAGTTCCTGCACTCCGGATGGCGGTAAGACTTTGCGCCGCAGTGCCAGGCAATATCTCCATCCTCCACGCTCTGCCAGATTTCTCCGTCAAATCCCACATAATAGTGGGCGCTGGCGCCGATATATTTGCTGGCATAATACCGACAGTTGGCTTCCGCTCCGCCTGTGGCGCCAACGTAATGGAGCACGATGTACCTGATGCGGTTGGTGTCACCCAGACGGTTAAGGTTGTACGGCGTCAGCAGTTTGTTAATCTGCATCGTCAATCCCCTCCTTTCCATCTGGCCCCATCGCATCCGGATTGATAATGTCATGGAATTCTTGTAGAGCTGTGGCTGACGCACCCTTGACTTCTTCCTGAAGTTCTGTAAAACGCTTATCTCCAAGGTCTGTTCTCTGCATGCTCTTTACCATAGTTTTCCCTTTCTGTGAGGCCCTAAGGCCTCCCTCCATAAGTTCCGACGTCGCAACTATTTTCCTGGGCCAGCCGGGGTGTTGCCGCCGCCTAAGCCAGGACCAACCGGCGTATTGCCTAAGCCCTCCAGGCCAGGTCCTACTGGTGTGTTTCCCTTGCCCTCCAGCGCAGGGCCTGTGGAGCCAACGTCACAGGTGCAGTCCGCAATCGGCTCAGGGATGTGGGTTCCTGCCTTCTCCTGGTCAAATCCGTTCTCTCCGTGTACTGGGCATTTGTGTGTTCTACTCATAATGAGTCCTCCTTAAAAAATATTTTTGTATAAAAAGAACGTCCCTGATTAAAAGGACGCTCTAATTATCAGCAAGCTATACATTGACTTTTCAGACAAAAAAAGGTATGATGAATACAGCTAAGAAATGTGAGAAGTTTCCATGCAGTAAAAGAACCCCTCAGAGTTGCCGCTCTGAGGGGTTCTTGCTCGTTACGGTGAGCTATTCCGATTATGCTGATGCTGTCTATCTATTTCTGTCCAGCCATTTGCATATGTAGTAGCCAACTACACTTGCTCCGACAGAAACAAGAAATGTGAGAAGTATTTCTTCCATACAGTATCACCTCCCTTCTGCTGGAGGTTCGACAGCGAAGAGCATTATATCATAAATTTCAGTATGATTCTACTCTTTTTGACACATTTGCGTCTGCTCTGGATCACCCGCCGAAGCTGCGGGAGGTGAATGAATCACCTCCTTCCCAGCTGTTTTACTGCCTGGTTGATTCCTGTGGCCGCCAGACCGGATGCAATGCCGACCGCCGCCGCGTTGATTACATCCTGAGCCGGGAAATCCGGCATCACAAACATACCGGCTACTCCCAGTACGGCCCCGGCGCATCCGCAGACTACGGGAATCACCTCATTCTTTACCTTCGCTGATGCCTTCATTCCCATGCCTGCCAGATAGCAGATCATTGTGATTCCTGCTACGCTTGCAATTCCAAAATCCATAGTTGTCTCCTTTCTTACCTGAAGAATATCGCTCCAATCGCTCCTGCCGCCGCCCCGATGAGCCCAGTGATCAGACTCTCCCACCGAGTTCCCGGCTTTTCCTTCAGCTCCGCCACATCCTTTTTCACTTCCCCAACCGCCTGCCCCAGATGCTTAATCTCTGCTGTCTGGGCCACCATCTGCTGGGCCAGACTGTGGACTGCATCCACAATTCTCTGCACTTCATCCATGCGGTGCTTCAGCGATCCAATCTCGTTGCGATACCGTTCTAGCGCAACTTCCACTTCCGACTGTGTCACCTTTTTCACCTCCTTCCTGATTTCAGGGTAAAAAAACAGCACATACGTATCTTGTAATTCAAATACGCATATGCTATAATGCCAGTAGGCTAAAGAGATGTGAGTCTTTCCACATGAATGACTGACAGACGAAAACCCCGGAGTTGCGACCTCCGGGGTTTTCTATTCCTTTTGTTATGGCGTCTTAGACCATAGGCTGATTACCGACTACTTATCGCCGTCCAACCATTTGCAGACGAGATGGCTAATCACGCCTGCCACAACTGCGATAACAAGAGATGTGATTGCTTCCACATGAACACCCCCTTCCTATTGCCAGTATTGGGGCGGTAACAGGAAGAGTATATCACAAAGTTTCTATTTTATCTATCCTTCATAAACAGTTTCTCTTCTCCTCTGCTTCTAAGCTCCTCCTCAACAGCTTTCCGAATAGGTGCCGGAATCTGTTCAAAAGTTCTTAATCCCTTTTCCACTAAATCAGCATAAATTTTAGCCATTTATTACACCTGCCTCTCTTCATACATTTCTGCCAGGGCCAGCTGAAGCTCTGTTACCTGTTTTTCTTTCTCTTCATGGAACTGCTGGATGCTCATTAAAAGTTCAAAATCTTTATATGGATAGACCATTGTCGAACCATCTTCGTTTATCTGATAGCAAAAGCCTTTAATCACCGTAGCACAAAACGGCTGTAAAAAATCGTCAGGAACTTCGATTTCTTTTAATGTATCGTTGCCCGTAGTATTTTCCCGGACGGCTTTTATCTGATGAAATTCATTTACAAAAATTTTCATAAAAATCACCTCCTCACCGCTAGGTGTTTGAAAGGAATATTTGATCTACATAGTATTCTTCATTGCGGGTCGTTTCATAAGTAGTTTCAAATCCGAGATAAATAAAATAATCACCGCTGAGCCGACTTATATCTACAACTTTCACCCCTGTTATTTCTGTCGTTTCAGAATAAACAGAGTCATATGTAAATGCCTGCAAATTAGAGTTTTTAGAAACTCCAAAGTATATTCTCTGGAAATTTCCAGTATGATTTACATTAAATTTCAAATACTTGTAGTCAGATAAATTTACAGTCGAATTAAGTCTTGCATTACATTTATATTGAGTAGAAGTCTGATCATTTCTAATTGTCACTCTCATCAAAATAACACTATTTATAGCTTCGATGACTGGATAAGTATTGGAGTAACTACCGTTATCCCATTTCCACGTCTCAGTAATGCCGGATGTCTGTAAATTACTCCATACACCTTTGTTAAACAGATTTAATGGGCTTGTAACATATCCTTCATGCGTTCCCACGTTTCCAAAAATCGGGACGCCCTTTTTAATATTTTCTGGCTTTAAATTAGGGTCTCCCATGATTGTCTGCGCTCCAGATAACCACTGGTTAGCTCCGATCGATTGATTGCTTCGCCCTGGTGTAAAGGTCTGAGCCCCCTTCGTCTTAACGCTCTGCGTCACCTTGCCGTTGCCATTATGATAGCCCTCTGGGATCGTATAGCTCCCATTGATAGCAAGGGACTGGTTCACAGCCTCTTTATTCGGCATCGTACCGGTTCTTTTTGTTTTGGCATCTGTATTATAATACGTCTGCCCGCTTAATACCTGACCGTCAGAAGCATTTCCGGATAATGACAGGGTTCCAGTAAGCGGTTCCCCATCCGGGCCGACGATCACCTTCCCTGCCAGCACGTCTCCGGCGCTGGCTGTCACCGCATCCAGATCCGCCCCGCCGCCTCCCGGCAGCCAGATTCCCATTGCCATATCCTATACCCCCTTTACCACTACCTGAAAATCAGTTGCTGGCTTCTTTCCGATGCAGGTAAACGTTACTGTCCCGTTTCCGGTTTCAAAATAGCTGACGCAGGCCGCAGCCTTGCGGATCGCCTTTTCATTTTCTTTGGTTGCACTTTTAGGGATCAATTCCTTGGCTACCGGCGTATCGTTTTCCTTCACATTAGACACATCTACTGTCTGAGTATACGGCCCTTCTCCTTGCCATCCCTCTGCCGTCAATGTAGCCATTTGCGTTCTGCGCGCAGTAGAGAGAAGTAAATATCCCTGAGATTCCAGCTCCGCAATCATTCTTTCGACTTCTGCTTTCTGTTTCGCAAAATACTGGTCAAATTCTTTTTTATATTCTGTATTCTGCCCGGCTACTGAATCCCACACAGATTCCAGATTTAAAATTTCACGAATATCACGGAATTCACTGATTCCATCCGTTTTCTTAATGTACTGGCACCAAGGCATTTGGTACTTGGTTCCGCCACCGTCTAAATCCTGCTTTATCAGCTCTGGATAAGTTTCCGTTCCCGTTAAGGTTTTAAAATATCCTTGCTTGAACTCTTCCACTGTGTTGACCTGGGTTAAATCAATCTCAAATACCACAGTACAATAAAGCTGTCCTGATAATACGTCTGGCGATTCTATTTCTTCTGTTCCGACCACCTGCACCATTCGGCCAAACTCCATAAAATAGCCTTTCTGAACATATACCGTTCCATTAGCATGGCTGACCTCGCAACCTTTCGTAATGCCGTTAGCATGATTCAGGAAGGTATACATGAAATGTGCAAAGTTGGCGCTGGTAATCAGCTGCTCCGAAAATGTGATTCCGTTTACCATTTCTGCCTCCTCAATTTTTCAATTAATGTAACTTTCAGTTTCCCAAACGTCAGACTAATCATTTCAGAGTTACTTTTTACCTCCGATTTTGTCACAATCGATGTCCTGACGCCGGATTTTGTTTTAATGGTGCAGGTTCTTCCTACAAAGAATCGCTCTGCCGGATAGAGACGGCTGGATTTTATCAAATTGAATGCAACCTTGTGGCTGTACTGGTTTCCCATGAAAGCATTGTAAACCTGCTGCAGCATTTCCTCCTCCGTCTGAGCCTCGATATACATGCTTTTCACGGTTCCTGCTACCCGTTCTTCGCTTTCTCCATCCTCTGTAATTGTCCTGTCAGCAAGCAGATAAAAAGTCCTTCTTTTCAGTGCTCCCGTGACCGGATTCCCTTCTTCATCCTGAGAATCTGGCACTTTCCAATTTACCAGAAGCTTCGCCAGTACCGACACAGAATAGGTTTCTGTGTAGTCTGAAATATCTGTCACTTCAATATCAATCGGAATAGGCGGTTCTTCCTTTTTGCGGATCCGGATTTCCAATCGTTCAGAAAATAAAAACTCCAGAAAAATACCATAATACTGCTTGGCATTTCCTAAGTATGTTTTTAAATTATATACTCCATTTTCCGCTTCCACTTTGGCGGCTATCGGAGTATGGGTATCGGCAGACACCGATAGATAGGTTTTGTCCATCTGGCTGTCTCCGCTGGATGTAAAATTGTCCTTGATTGCCCGAACAATAAAATCTTCGATTCCCGACTGTTCAATCAGATCTTCATGTTCTACAAAAATCTCTCTATCAAACAGATTTTCCTTTTGCAGTAAAGAAATCTGATAGTTTGCTTTATCGCTTCCGCTGCCAAAGGTTTCGCATATACCGATAAAAACTTTCTGGTTATTGTCTTTGCAAAATACAAAATCATCTTCTTCAATCTCTGGTTTTCGAGCCACTGTAATGGAACTTTTTTCTGCATATTCGATATCTTCGCGGAACTCATAGTCTTCGAATTCTAAAAGATCCTTAATTTTTAATGTCTGATGATCCAAAATATAAGCTAACATGTCACACCGCCCTATAAAATCGATAGATGGTCATAACCGTTCGGTTTGATGCTCCTGTGTCAGAGGTAAATTCAATCTGGGAGTCTCCTACAGGAAGCTTAAAGAAGTTCGTATTATTGATGTCAAGGGAATCAGAGAAATTGCTCTCCACACCCCTTTCGTCCACACGATAACAGTAAATGTTCCCGTCCACAGAGCTGTATAATATCTTCTCTCCTACTTGAAGAATCGTAGGGAAATGAACGCGAGACAATTCTTTTCCATTCTGTGTTACAATAACAGAAGGATTCTCGCAGTATCCATAAATCTCCAGTTCAAATCCGGCTGGCACATGGCCGGTATTTTCTATCACGACTCTTCGGAATCCATAGTCATTAAAACGGGCAGGCCATGTAAAGTCCCAGCGCAGCTCCCCTTTAGAACGGCTCACCACAAAACGATCCACCTGATTGGAGTAAAATAAGCTTCTGCAGTTAAACTTGACTGGACACTCCAGTACTTTGGCTTCTGTTTTTTCTGTTTTTCCAAATTCCACCAGATCCATATCCCTGTAATATTCTCCCGCATCAGTTTTGTAGATCAGCTTCAGACTCTCTGCTGCATTGACATATGCTATAAAATTGCTGCAGGCCTTATAGGGTGATTCTGTTCCGAAAATCAGAGTTGCTGAAATGCTCTGCTGCTTTTCTTTTAGGTAATTCCGAATAAAGCTGTGGCCAATAGATGCATATGACGCATCCATACTGTACCCCAATCCACTTGGCTTAGTCAAAAGGCCAGAGGTAGGGGAGTTTAACCCCCATCTCTGGCCATATTCGTTTTCAAGGTAAAATTGTCTTATCATAATTCCACCCCCAGGTGCTCATCAACAATTTCAGCCAAAACCTTCCCATCGACATTCAATACATTATGATTTTTAAGATTCAAATATCTGGAAGGCTGAAGAGCCTGCGGCTGCATTGCAAGAGACATTTCTGTACTTAAATTTTTCACTTGGTCAAGCACTCTCCACGCATTATCTCTTAGTCCTTTTTCCATTCCCATCATGAAATCCGGCATCCAAGACTCGTAGTAATGCAACGGCCCTTTATCTGGTCTTGAGAAATGAAGAAAATCTGAAATATCGTCTGCAATGTCCTTCACCGCGTCAATCAGTTCCTTGGCCTTTTCTTTGATTCCGTCAATCAGGCCTCCTATAAAATCTTTTCCCCACTGAATTGCTTTTTTAGGCAGACTGGTAATAAAATCAATAGCTCCCTGGAAGCCTTCTTCTACAACTCCTGGTATTAAACTTACCTTTTCCGCAATGCCGTCTTTTAATTTTTGGAAAGTTTCCACCGCCTTGTCTTTGATGTCTGTTACGATTTTTACAATCGTCTCTAAAATGATATTCCACAATTCAGATGCTTTCTCTTTGATCGCCGTCCACAGTCCTGCAACCGCATCCCGCAGTCCTGTGATAATGGCAACAACCGAATCTTTTAAGTTTCCTGCCAAATTAACAACCAGATTTTTCAGTGCAGTCCATATGGTATTCGCTGCATTTTTGATATTGTTCCAGATTTTTTCAGCATCCGTTCTTAATTTATCGAAATCTCCGGTTACTAAATCGCAGAGCAAAAGAACAGGTCCCAGAATGGTATTCTTAATCAGTTCCCAGGCAGATAATGCCACTGTCTTGATTGTTTCCCAGATTAATGACAGATTTTCTGTGCAGTTATTCCACAGCTGAATGATCATCTCTACTATGGCTGACAAAACTGGGTTCTCCATCATTCCCGTCCATATGAGTCCAAAGGTTTCAGAAACCTTAGTCCATATGCCAGACCACCATTCTGGAATACTCTGAAAAAGTTCAACCAGACTTTTCCAGGCCTGCGGAATGGTCTCAGTGAAAAATAAAATAATTCGGTTCCATACTGCTTCAAATACCTGACGCAAGACTTCCCATACGCTCTGCAGCCACTGGACAATCGCGCCCCAGTTTTGGATAACAGCGATAATTCCTGTAATGGCTGCCGCTACACCGGCAATAATTCCTATGATAGGTCCCAGGACAGCTGTTCCAAGAGTTGTAAGGGCCAAAACAATAGCAGCAATCACAGGAGATAACGCTGTAAATACAGCTAAAAGGCCGCCTAAAATGACAATAAAATTCTGTACCGGACCGGGAAGGGAGCTAAAAAAGTCGGATATAGTCTGAAAACCCGACACTAATACAGGAAGAATTTGATTAGCCAGATTAAAAATCACTTCTCCCAGCGGCGCTAAAGACTGTTCCAGTTTCCTGGTATTTGATTCCATCTCCTGCATCGGTGTCGAAGTCTGATTGAAGAGGTTTTGAGCCGATCCACCAACATTGTCATAGGTCTTGCCCACACTGGTCAGCGCCTTTATAAATTTCAGGCTTCCGTCCTCTCCCATTGTGCCAAAAGCTATGGCTGCCATGTTAAGGGCTTCCTGCTGCCCTTGACATCCCTGAATATCCTTGACAATCGAATCAATGACCTGTTTTTGTGTCGCTCCTCCATCCTGCCACGAGCGAAATAACCCTTGTGTTTCCGAACTGTAGGAGCTTAATGATTTTTCTATCGTTCCATCCGATAACCTTGTTGTCACTTCGTTGATTGCATCATTTACTTTATCCAGATTATAGGCTCCGCCATCTAATCCATTATTGAGAAGCTGGAAATACTCTTGGGCTGAATATCCGGCCTGGGAGAATTTTCCGGAATATTCGCTCAGGTTATCTCCCAGCTCATTGGTTTTATCGAGTCCGTTAGAAGTACCTGTCACAATATAATCCATTGCTTCCTGAGCAGTCAGACCAAAGTTTTTCATCAATGCATTGACACCTCTCATGGTCTCATTCATATCGACACCATACAGTTCATCTAAAGTAATGGCCTGCTCTGTGAGATTAGTCAGTTCAGTTGCATCTAAGTCCTGAAGATTTTTCTTGACTGTAATAACCGCATCAGATACACCATTGATGCTGTCCCCAACGCCTGCTCCATAGACATTTTTGATAATATCAGCTGTATTTCCGGCAGCTTCTCCCGTCTCTCCAAAATAAGCAGAGGCTTTCGATGTGGCGTTTTCTACCTCACCAAAAGCCTCCTGAGCCTTATTTCCAATATCCACTATGCTTCCGCTTAGACCGGATAATGTCTCAGCGGCCTGAAGCATAGCTCCTCCGTTTATTACATCACAAAGACCTGATATTTTTTTGGAGGTTCCTTCGGAAGCTGTTCCCATGCCCTTAAGTGCTTGTTCTGTTTGCTCCGATGAATTCTTCAAAGCTTTTAAATTGGCTTCTGTCTCTGCGATTTCTCTCTGAAGAGCATTATACTGGTCATGACTAATTGGATTGCCGAATTCTGTATTCACAGCCTCTGCATCTTTTTTCAGCCGTTTTAAATGGCTGCTGGTCTCCCGTATTTCGGACTGCAGGGCAGCATACTGATCTGTTTCGATCTGTCCTCCCTCCTGCATCTCTCTTTGAGCTGTTTCCAGTTCCTTCAGTTTCGTTTTGGTCTGGTCAATCTCTTTCTGAATCGGAGTGAATTTTTCTTTCCAAGAATCATACTTGTCTGCACTTTGGGCCGCCTGCTCACTGGCCGTTTTCAGTGTCTCCAGCTTCTTTTCCGTCCCCTCAATGCTCTTGGCCAAAAGCTCCTGCTTCTGCTGCAGGAGAATGGTATTGCTCGGATCCAGCTTCAGAAGCCGTTCTACATCTTTCAGCTGAGTCTGAGTGTCTTTAATGCTTCCATTGGTCTCTTTCAGGGCTTTATTCAGCCCCTGGGTATCACCGCCTATTTCAATTGTAATTCCTTTGATTCTTTCTGCTCCCATCGGCTCTCCTTATGGCTTATAAATGCCCTTGTTATTCATACAAAAAGTGCCTGCCTTTCGGCAGACACCTGATTGGTTTATATATAGTATGTGATATACAAAAATGCAATCCACCAGAAAAATGTCATAACCGGAATCATCACAACTGCTGTTCCGACATATAAATTTCTGGTAAATCCTCCCCATTTTTTTACACCCTGTTTTTTCATCAATGCCTTTTCTCTGAAATATCCATATACCGACAAAGGCCAGAAAAAAATCAGGGTATAGAATAGGAACTTCCAGCTACAGAATCGGTCATCCCATGTTTTTGTTTCTTTTTTCCCCATGCTCACTCCTCCTGTCTGAATTGTACCACGGCATGATTCCCCTGACAATTAAAACCGATCAAAGTCTTCCTGTGTTGCCTGGTACGGATACTCAACGTTGTCATTTGAGCTTTCTGACAGCATATCAAGCACCACTCCCACACTGAGTAATTCCAGATCCCGGACAGGAATTCCCAGCTGTGTGCATCGGAGCAGGAACAAAGGTGTGGTTATTTCCCGGACAGTTGGCTTAATTTTTTTTTATTTTCCACGTCTGTCTGAATGTTCAGGCTCCACAGTTCCATGATCTGAGGAAGAACCTCATAAATGGAAAATGTGTTAAACTGTTCCAGCCATTCCTCAATAGAGTTTGGTATGGACGGATCTGCATGTTTGGCCATGATATAGGAAGCATTCTCAAAAAGCTCCAAGTCCTCAATCGGAAGGCTACTGCCATCCTCTTCCTTTTCTTTTTCTTCCTTCATATGCTCTGCAATTTTAGTCAGATCCTTAAAAATATCTCTGCCAAATTTCAGTCGGTACATTCTGGGTACTGCCGCAGAAGCCTTAAATTCTACGCAATGTCCATCAATCTCAATCTGTTTTCTAAGCATATTTCTCCTTCCTACGCATCAGAGCCTGTCACGTAAACACTTTCATACCAGCCATTATAAGTTGCTTCATCTGTTTCAGCTCCGGTTTTTGCCTTTACGTTTCCATCGGCCAGCGGCGCTGCACTAATGGACAATGTTTCTGTGGTCGGTTCTTTCGTGTCCTCTGTTGTTTCTCCTTCTACAGAGGGTCTGGTAGCCGTGCAGTTATAAAGGACATGACGTACTGACTTCTGATCCCCATCAAACTCGAATAACAGGGCAAATTTTGCTGTCTCCACATTCGCGTTCTCAATGAGCACTCCCTTGGTATCTTTCTGCTCCTTCAGCACATCAATCCGGAAAGAATCCGGAACCATCGCCATCTCCAAATCTCCCTCATAACCGGTATTGGAACTTGTCTGATAGTAAACCATTCCATCTGCATAAAAGGGGGTAATTTCTCCGCTGGCATCTAAAGCGATTGATACAGCTCCTGGAACTTTGACCGGCTTTTCCCACGTTACAGCTCCGCCTTCGCTTTCTTTCAGCAGTGCATAGTGAACATTTTTGATATTAAATTTTACTTTATTAGCTTTTCCTTCTGGCATAATTAAACCTCCATCTCATATAACACTTCATAAAGCTGCTCTTCGTCTAAGAAAGCTTCTGTTTTATTCCAAGCCATGCCCTCTGTTTCCAGTAAGCTTTCCAGACGTTCCTCTAATTCAAAGTCTTTCTGATCGGTATAAAGCTCCAGATTCAAACGTGCAATCTTTTCATACACAATTCCATCTGCAAAAAAATTATTGCTTTCCGGCAGATACCAGACCAAAAACGGCGGCTCCACGGCCTCTTTTTCTTCAAATAAAAAATACCGGAACGGAATGTTCATCCGCTCCAGCATTTTCTCAATTTCTGTCCGGCTTTTCATAACTGTCTTTTTATCTCCTCTGCCACTTTCTTTGCAACTTCCGCATTTATCGGCTCAATATGTTTAATCGCAGCTACCCGGCCGCCGCCTCGCTTGGCATGGCCGTTTTCCAGCAGATGAGTAAGGCTGTGCTGGTGATTTCCTGCGTATACCGTCACATGGATGGTATGAGACGTTTCACTAGTAGATGCCTTCCAGCTTTTAGCATAATCCCCTGAATCCCTGGGGGAATTCTGCTTTAATTTCTGCACTGCTTCTTTTCCGGCTTTCTTGACTACCTTTTTGGTTTCAGTAGTAACATAACCGGAATACTCATTTAAAGCAGAAGATATGGCCGCCGAAAATCCTGACAATGCTGTTTTTCTTGCCATTACGCCCTCCTCTCATCCCGAAAAGGAGTCTGTATGCTTTCCAAAGACAGATACAGGCAGGGAGGCCTTGTGTCAAACTTTTCCTGTATCTGGGAAATCCGGTACTGTCTGCCCTTAAGCAGGACTATATCGTCTCTTTTAATTCCCGGCTGATTGGGAACAGACACCAGACACGCAATCTCGCTGCCCGCTACCTTTGCCTCCCAGAATCGTTTCACACCTATCGTCCGGCTCCCGAACCGGATGCCTTCTCTTACCGTTTTTACAAGCGTTCTCCCTGATGCCTCACAAACCATCAACACCCCATCATTAAAGGTTTCAAAGTCCCTGTTTTTCAGCCTCATACTTTTCCACCCTCTTTCTGAGCCGGAGAGAGATAATCTCCCCCCGGTAATTGTCCCAGAACTCATTCAATGCAGCCGAACGCTCATACATGACATGATTGAAAAGTAAGGTTTTTTCCTGTGTCTCCCTTTCAAAGTCACATGTTCCCAGCTTTCCTGATAACGCTGCCTTCCCTCGTTCTATCATGCTGAGCAGTTTTTCGTCTTCCTGAGGAGTTGTCTCCCAAGTGATATCCAGATAGTTTTTCACTTCTTCAAGCAATTTCATGGGCTCCTCCTTTTAGCTGATAGCTTTAGGCTTTGGCGCTTGCTGCAGCTGCTGCATCTGTCTGTACCTCCACCTTCAGAATGGCCGGTTTCAGCTTGCTGATATCAAGCACTAAGAATGCATTGTTATCAACCGGCTCTCCATGTCCATAGAGCTTTGTCAGATAAACTCTCTCATCTTCCAAGAAGCGACACTGATCGGAGTATTCGATTTTTCCAGATTTCGCCGTACCGATTCCCATAAAATACTTCTTGCCAAGGCCTAAAATTGCCTTTCCAGCAGGAACTCTGACAGACTGAATCACCGCAGTCGGATATGGGAGAACATTATTCACATAGATTCCCGCAGGACTCATAATGGTAGTCCCAGGCATCACCTTTGTAAAATAGTCTGATGGATTCACCACCATAATGACGTTCTGAACAATCCGGCTCTTTCCCTTTGGTGTCACTGCCAGTTTTGCAAGCAGTCCGCCGTAGGACACTGGATCAAGACTGGTAACTGCCAGGGCATCTTTGTCTGGATACGTGCCTCCGGAAACTTCTACATCATCTCCCACTTTTTTCATCATTCCGATAGGCTGGTCCTTTCCAGTACCGGCAATAATTCCCTCTTCCAGACCGTTATAAATTGCCTCTGTGAGGATGTCTCTCACATAGCGGTCCAGCCATGCAGGTCCTAAATCCAGCATTGCCTTGCAAACCGGAAGAAACGCCGAAAGTTTTTTCAGCCCCATATTAACCTGTTTGAATCCAGAAGTCAGTTCCTTTGTAATAGTATCGGTAAGCTTTCCCCAGGTAGCCAGTTCTACCTCATCTGTATTCAGATACATCTCAATCAATCCGGAAGTATTCTGGAAATCAATTGCCTCTAAGAGAGGATGCTGCTGTGTTAAATCCTCAAATACGCGGTCAATGACCGTTTTCGGCATCACTACCTCTAAGTCTGTCAGAGCCTGCTGGGGGTTGGAGGACTTCATGGCCTGGATCACGGACTGGTAATACTTCGTTTCTTCGCTGGTCAGCTGGTGAACACCTCTCCCCGCTAAAACCACCGCATCTGCAGCCTGCTGCTGCGCTTCCACCTCACTGAGAATATTCTCCTGAATATTCATGGACAGCTTCTCGAATGCCTCCGCAAAGGCGTCTGGATCATTGTTCGTAATCGCATCGTTCATCTGCTGTAAAATTTTTGTTTTTTCCTGCATCAATACATCTTTGTTTTTCATTCTTACTCACCTTTCCGGGCCATGCCCTTAAATAATTGTAACAATCCATTCTTCTGTGAGGCCCCGCCTGGGTTCCCAGACTGTTTCTTCCTCAACTCTGCAATCTGTTCCCGAAAACTCTGCTGGCTGTTTAACTGTTTCTGCATCTGGGACAGCTTTTCCAGAATATCATCTGGTTTTGGTTCTATGGCCTTTTTACCATATACTTCGTCGATCAAGCCGTATTCCAGCGCCTTATCCGGCGTCAGATAGGTTTCTGCTTCCATCAGCTCCATCAGTTCCTCTTCCGTGATAGTGGCTCTCTCCAGAAAAACCTGCCGGTTAGCCTCCATCATATCATCCAGATCGTCCGCATATTTGCGGAGCTGTGTCGCATTACCCGCGCAGTACATCCACATGTTATGGATAAGGGCAGTTGTCCCCAGACACATTTTTCTCTCTTCGCACGCCTGTAAAATTAAAAAGGCGACGCTGTGCGCCACCCCGTCTACAATTCCTATTTTATGATTTTCTTTCTGTTTCAGGAGATTGTAGATAGCAACTCCTTCTTTCACGGAACCTCCATTTGAATTAATGTGAAGTTCTATCGTCTGCCCTTCTGGAATCTCCCCCAGCTTCTCGGCAAAATATTTCGCCCCAGTTTCTGACTCCTCATACTCCCAGGTATTCCAGTTAAACTGTCCATACTCTGTTACATCGTCATAGATGTACAGAAGCGTCTTGTTTTCTGCCTGAACCGGCTCCAGTCTCCAGTTCATTCCATTCTGCTGCATTCTTTCTCACTCCTTCCTATCCTGTATCCGGATTCCTTCCCATGCTTTCCAGGAATTCCTGTATGGTACTGTAGTTTTTTGTAATAAAGTGTGTGTTGGCCCACTCCTCATCGATGTACGATTCCCCGATCACCCGGCGTATATCATTGATGGTATACGTACCGGATGAAATGAGCTTATCTACCGGCGTAGCAATATCGAAAATATCAATATGCTTTACAGCTGTTGTGTCAATCCTTACGTAATTTCCGGCCAGAAACCCTGACATGCCGTTTCTCTTCCGGTTTATCTCTTTTTCCAAAAGCCGCGCCAATGGATCAATACAAAAGGTCAACAGTTCATCCGTAGCTTTTCCTGTATCCTGTACGTCTCCTTTTGCCAGAGATGGAGGGAAAGAAAAGCCTCTGGCCGTAAAATCGAAAATATCATCTGCCAGCGCCTTGATGTCCCTCGTTGATTCGCTGGAATAGGTTTTTGACTGAAGTTCCGTGTACTTGTAGCCGTCATATAGAGGCAAAACGGCGTTTTCACTCTCAAAGAACTTTTTAAAGTAGACAGTCATCAGTTCCTGAAGGGTATCTGAAAAGTCATCTTCCGCCTGGGCCTGCGCATCTATGTCAAGAATCCCCCTGCTGCCTCTGGATTTGCGGTAAGCATTCGCTGCATACTGCATTAATTCGTTGTAGCTGGAATACAGCAGATTAACCAGCTGACGCATATCCACCGAATTCAGCTGGAAAAACAGAACATCCGACTGATAAAATGTCTTTCCAAACGTAAAATCGTCCACAGTCACCCCAGTAAACTGATAATCATACAAGGCATAGACCTGCTTCTGGTAATCATCTGCCACATACAGCTGACCAGAAGATTCAATCACCAGTGCCTCATTATTCAGGTACAGTTTCCCAATCAACTTTGTCAAAAAAGCAGAAGCATTTTGATTTTGATTAGGTTCCACATTCCAGAGGTAATATTCCGCTTTTTTCACTGGTTCATGGTGATAGTAGGTTCTAAATTCACACTTGCTCAACGCATTCGCAATTTTATTGACGCACGTCCAGAAAGCCAGCTCCCTGAGATAAACCTGATCCATTAATCCGAAAAACTCTGTCCAGTCAACTGCAATCAGGCTTTTCTTTTCTGCGCCACCAGACAATTTTTCTGCCAGCCACTTTTTAAAATTGAGCCCCATCGTTCCTTCACCTCCTCTCTATATGGATTTATCCAAAGGTAAACACCTTAAATTTCGGCTTAGGCCGCTTTGCTTCCGGCAGAGCATCTTCCACGGTCATACTGGCTGCCAGAGCCATGAATGGATCAGTTTTCCGGCTCTTAGCCTCGATTTTTCCGTAGACAAAATTTCCTACATCCGCATCGTCTTCCTTCCCAGCTTTTCGATTTGCCCGAATCAATTTCGTGTTATTCGTGGCCCAGCGCAACACTGGATTGTCTCCCCAAGTAAACCACTGATTCGCAAAACAGCTGTCAATCATCGTAGCTACGCGCATAATATCAGACGGGCGGACAAGTTTCACGTTCTTGTAGGTTTTGGCATCGAAGCCGATTTTCCGAAGCGCGTCACTGAGAAGCGCATAACGGAAATCATCCAGAGCCAGCTTTTCGATGTTGAATTCTTTTTTCTTTTCCGCGATGTAGTCCGCCAGATAAGCTGGATGAATTTCTACATCATCCACCAGCGTTAGCAGCCCCTGATCTGCCCAATCTTTCCACGGGCATTTCATTCTTGGAATATCCTTAGATTTTAAGCACAGCCAGGAATGGCTGATATCATATCTCTGATCCCCGTTTCTGAAATGGAGATTGACCGATGCAAAATCAGATATTTTCGAATAGTCAATCCCGCAGGTACAGCTCCACCCGCTCAGGTCTGGTAGCTCTTTTTTAGTTGCAATAATGTTTTCCCAGTCTGTCACCTTAAGCTCACTGACTCCATCTGAAATATTCATTCGTTTGGTCATAAAGGCCGGCAGTCTGGCAGGATTCTTTTTCCACTCCCTGTATTCCTTCCGGATTTCTTCCAAGAGATTGGGAAGGTATGGAAGTGACGGATTGGCCATCGGCCAGTTGGCTTCATCGTTTACATCTTCCTTTTTATTTAATTTGCAAATAAATGGAAGAAGTCCATTGTCAGGTTCTCCTCCTCGAAGGATTTCTTCTGATGTTTCCAGCAGATCATCCAGAGGTCCTTCCCGGACATCCCCGTTTGTTGTATAGTAGGATCTTCTTGGATGCTTTTTCTTTCCCAGGCCGGTTGTAAAAACATTGATATTGGCGTAATTCTCATACTGATGAATCTCGTTGAAAATGCAGATTCCAGAACGAAGTCCATCCTTCCCTTTAGGGCTGTTCGTCCTGCCTTTCATCTGGGATCGGGTTTTTAACGAGACAACCTGTTCTTTTGTCCAATAAAAAAATCGCTTCAATTTTTTGATGTATTTTGGCTGCTCAAAGGCCGCGATCACATCCCTTACCGGACGCATGGCCTGATCCTCATTGTTAGCACAGATGTCCACATCGTATTCCCGGATTCCGTTGTAAGGCGACATCAGGCAGACAGACTCCCAGGCAATGGTTCCGTCTTTACCAGCTCCCCGTCCAAGTTCGCAGAACAGATCCGGCCACCGGGGAAGTCCTGTATCTTTCCAGTAGGTGCAGTCATGAAGACCGATAACAAACTTTTGCCAGGGAAACACCTGTTCAAAAGGAAAATACCGGGCAAGTCCGATATATTTTTCCAACTGTTCATCATCTACATAAATAGATTCTGTTTCAAAACAGCGCTTTACATGCCTGACGAGCAGTTCCTGTTCCTCGCAAACAGCAAACACATGATTCTCTACAATATCTATCCATTCCTGGATGTGCGGATTTATTTTTATAACTCTTCTTCCTCTCCATCAGGAATAATTTCTCCCGTAGTCAAGCCCAGCTTATCCAAAATAAGAAGCATCTGTTTTCCAACCGCCACTAAATCTTTCACTGATTGATTTTGTTTCGTGATCGGATAGCCACTGGCTGATGTTGTCTCGTAGGAAATTCCACGGGTTTTTATATCTTTCTGCAGTGCTTTTTTTATATCGTAGAGATTCATGTAGTCACAAATCAGGTCCTGAAAACACTCAATATTTACACCTTTTTTCCACAATTGGATTTCCAGAGAATCCTGAATTTTCTTTTTATTTGGTGCTCTTGCGGCCATTCCAACCCCTCCTTTTTTTATTTTTTCTATCATGTGCGAGAAAAATATCTTTTGTCGAGGCCTCCCACCGGTCTCCAAAAGCAAAATTAAAATGCATTTTTTTCAGACGGGGGAGGGATATGCTACTACCATTGTTCTTCTGTCAAAGGTACTGCTAAAGATTTTTTTCTATGTCCGTGTATTTCCTCATGGCAGTCATGACATAAAGAAAGCAGGTTCCGCTTTCGCTTCCCCTGCCATAGGTAATAGATTTCTAATGCCAGCTCTGGGTGTTTCTTCACATAATTGACATGATGCACCGTTGTAGCCCTTGTGTACTTCCCACGGTTTCTGCAAAGCCGACATTCATACTTGTCCATCTGAAGAACCTGTTTGCGAAGCTGCTTCCACCGCCGGCTATTGTAAAAGGAATGGAGATCTTCTCTCTGAATACAGGTTGTCACAAATGAAATTTCTTTATCTGTCATTCTTCATCATCTACCCTCTGCAAAGGAAAAAGCGCCCTCTCTGGCGCTCTCTCCTTACTTCGTATTCTTTTCTTCCTGCTCTTTCGCAAATGTCAGCATCAGTTCTGTAATTTGAGCGGCCTGGCTGACTCCTGCCGCCTCGCAGGCCCTCTCAAAACGTTCTGCTACCTCCCGCTTGATTTTAAAGCCTTTTGTCATGTAGCCAGCCTTCTGCTGATACTTCTGGCTTGCGATTGTCTGAGGGTTTGGACTACCTTTTGGCATCTTTGTCCCTCCTCATTCTTCTGTAAATGCCGCGGCCGATAAAACCGGCCGTCACCGCAATTACTACGATTATGGCAATTCTCATTGTTAAAGATGGCGATTTGTGCTATACTTTTGATACGGGGAGGATTTCTCCTCCCCTGCTGTGTTATTTCCACAGCTTGTCGATTATCAGAATGATAATCCCTGTTATAAGCCCTGTCAGGAATTGAACCGCTACTTCAATCCAATTGACTGGGCTTTTTCTTTTTCTTCGGCTACTGCCCTTCGCCATCTTTTATCACCTCCTTACATTATGTATCATATAATAGGGTTTACCATATGTCAAGCATTTATTGCACTTTATCTAGTGTTTTATTCACATTTTCATCAACATATTGTGTATAAATCAAAAAAACACCCGGAATAAATCCGGGTGAAAAACAAAAGGAAAGTTTTATGGGGTAGCAGGCTTCCGTCTGCCAACGGATCCTCCGGGAATCGAACCTGGGACTTGATGGTTAACAGCCATCTGCTCTACCGACTGAGCTAAAGACCCACAAGAAAAGAGATAGCCGAAATTACCTCTTTCTCGATTTCTTATTTTTCATAATCAAGTTCTGGAAATTTTTCTATTTCCAAAAAATCTTGCTTCTCATAATAGGACAAAATATCTTCAATTTCCTTATCCATATCGTTTTCAATTGCATTTAAAGCTATATTAATCAATCGTGCCAGTAGCTGTGCATTAATTTTGTAATTAAATCCCGTATTTATATAAGGTGCTACGACATCTTTAACTTCCTTTTGCTCGCAATCTATCATTAATCCAACTCGAGCTTTTGTAAAGTCTTCTTGATCATGCACGATAAAAGAATCTCTTATTTTTTTGAATGCTTCATATGTTTCTCTTGGCCTATCATTTCCATCCTGTTTTTTAAATATTTTCTCGGGGTTTATATGTGGTCTTCCATTCTTTCCGTTAGTAAAGCATTTTACAGTCAAAACAAGAGCACTATTAAACAGTGCTTCGTTCACTATTTCATCCCCATTATCAAAGTCTATTTTAGATATATACTCTAGTGCTCTATATAAATCACGATACTGTAGTGGGAGCACAAACATTTTTCTAAATTTCCGATTTTGCTCATTCCCTGCATCGAGTTTTACCAAACGAAAATTTTCAGGTAAATTTTCCATACAATAAGCATTGTTTTCGATATAAAATTTAGACTGTTCCATTTTTCAATTTTTCTCCTTTTTATTTAATTTTATCATGAAATCTCAAAAAAGGAAAGCGCCCATCTCATGACAGGCGCCTCAGGAGGTATTGTGTGTATCTGTCCAATATCAAGGCCAGGACTCGAACCCAGCCCTACATGATGTACTGCGAAACATGCATGGTCACTCCAGCGACCTCATACGGCTTACTACCGAGTCGTCCCCAGTAAGTTCTGGTTTTAATCCCTGTGCGTGGGGTCCTAAAACCTAGCAAACCTCTGTGCGGATACCTTTGACCCACTCAGCAACCAACAGGTCTGGTATCAACCGTTCTGTCCATCGGGCTGTGACACCTAACAGAGGATGCAATCCACATGGTGCCGTTCATGCCGATTGCGTGAGGGTTTCCGACTGTCATAGTCATTTTGTTAAGGCAGTAACATATTAGCCACCCTGAAGTAGACTGCCGGGGTACAGCACTTATTCTCAATACTTTTAACAAGATGCAAAGCCGCCGGCCTGAATGCCTTTGGCTTCCATTCTATTATAAAACGAATTTTACGAATAAAACGAATTTTATTTAATTCCACACATAGAAAGATATTTGTCACGTATCATTATTCGTGGATAATCCGGATTACCATTATACCCTATTTTAGAAGCTATCTTAATCCAACTCATTCCATCTATGTAGAACATCCTAAACACACAGCGTGTCTGCCCGTCCTCAATGTTATCAATCCATTCCTCTACTGCTTTGACCTTTTGCTTTTTCTTCTCCAATCTGGCTGTTCTTCTTTCATAGCGTTCCCAGTCAAATCCTATTACGCTTTGGGGCCTTGCCTGCCCCGTTCGGTAATCAAAGATTGTGCTGTTTCCTATTCCGGAATCTGTTTCTCTCATTTCCTTCAGTTCCATTTCCAAAAGAGGAATCTCCTGCTTTATCTTTCTATAATCCTTTAAAAGTTTTCTTGTGATCTGCATCGGTATCTCCTCCTATCCTGCTGCCGTGCCGCCATTCTTTCATCTGGTAAAATACGAATCCTTGTCTGGCCTATATTTCACTATTTTCCCTTCTATCACTTTCCGGCATCCGCTTTCGATACTCTCTATGCCCTTCCAGATACTGCTCCGCTTTCCTCTGCCGGCCCAGCAGCTGGCGGAGCTCATTGAGGAACTTTTTTCCGTTCCCCTCCTGGAAATATTCTGCTATTTCCCGGTTCAGCAAGGCAGCATCCTTTTTCACCCTTCTCTCCCTCCGGCTCATCCACAGCTTTAAAGCCTCATTGTGCATATCATACTTATTATCTGTAAACTCTAATGCATGTAATAAATCCTGAAGCCTTTTATCCTCATCCCCCACACAGGAATAAAAGATACTATAGTTTTCCTGGCAGTCTTCTGCAAACTTTATAAAACTTTCTAACTGCTTCGACGGCAACTCTGTCATTCACTTCACCCCGTTTCTCTACTGCCATACTCTTCCAGTTTTTTTTATCTCTCAATACAATCCGGTTTACTACCTCGCAATCATGCCATCCGGCTATTATTTTCATTCTCCGAACAGCATTTTCCACGTTTTCCAGCTGCCGGTCTGCCTCATGGCTAGCTTTGCAGACAACGGGGGCTTGCACCCCGCTACCGTTATGATATAAATCATGTTTCAATCTATCTTCCCTTCTTTCTCAGTTAGAGCCTGACCGCAATTTTCACAATACTTTGTTATTCTTCCAAGCCTAGAAAATCCATGCGCATATGTAGATAATTGTATTTGTCCGCATGAGGGGCATCTATAATGCATATGGTCTGAACGATGATCTATAACACATTTCTTCTCCTTCTGCTTCTCCCTGGCCCTCCGGCACTCTTCCACGGTTCCTATCTTCCTATAAGAGTCCCACATATCTGCATCCTCATTGGTCAGTAAACGAACCTTTATCGGATCATCTACACTTATTCGGTAACAAATTCCGTCAACGGCCGCCTTAAGAAGTCCGTCGCAATCTCCGAAACATCTGCGGAGTTTTCTGTCCATTTCTCGATACTGTTGTATTTCTTCCAATGCTTCGATTGCCATATCCAGTCCAACAAGAAAATCTGCAACCTTTCTTGGCCTTCCTTGAATTTCTACCTGCCCTTCTGGTTTTAATGCTTTAATTGCTTCATTCTCTGTCATATCTGCTCACCATCCTTGGGCTTGTACGGCTCTAGAAGCGGCATCCACCCTTGTTTCTTCTGTTTTTCCTTCAGCTGATTTATTTTCTCAGGGGTTAAACCTGTATTTTCATAGGCTGCCAGTCTTTCAACCAGCTCCTCTTTTCTGTTTGGACTCCAGTATCCTTCTTTTATTCCGTTACTTCTTTTATGTGTCAATCGTTCCATATAATCCTCCCTTCCCTGCAGCATCTCCCGTCCACAATCTCACAGGCAGAGGTTCCTTCCGTCACATTCTGTCCATTCCAGCTGCAGGAGTCACAATCTTTAGATGCTTCTGTATGTTCTGCCTTATCCCAGCAGTCATAAAAGTCCCGTTCCATCTCCTCTGTTATCTCTATAGTCAGTAGGGCCTTTTCACATATCTGAATACACAGCTTTTTCATAGGCGCCTCCTATCTCTGTACCGCCTTTAAAAACTCCACCAGCTCTGTTTCATTGTCTGGATACTTGTTATATCTTTCGTGCCTGCTCCACTTCGGGCAGCCATAACTGGAATGTGTCGGAGGTTCCGGCCCGCCCACCAGATGCAGGTAAGATACTATAAAATCCCGTTTTCCTGCTGCCGGATATTCCTCGGCAATCAGCTGGGCTCCGTTATCAAACTCGTACCTGTAATACCGGACTCCGATGTGATCATCTTCATACCACAGTCCCCAAGACTGGTAATTTCTCAGCCATTCCTTCCTCTGGTCATTATTCTTCATCGGTGGCAGCTCTGGTTGCTCCTCTGGTTCTGCTTCTTCCTGCTCCGCCAGAAGCTGCAGCGCTTGCAAAATAATGCGGGTATTTTCCACAACTGGAGGCTGTTCCTCTTCTGGCGTGTCCTGAAAGGCTGCCTGTAAAGCTTCCCATTCGCCTTTATATTCTCCCAGGAGTGTTTTAGCGGTTGGTTTGCAAAGTATTTCAGGCTCTTCGTCTGGTTCCTTTGTTTCCTGGGCAGCACATTCCTTTCTTCCTTCTTCCTGATCGTTTTCTCTGGTTCCCCAGTTTTGCCGGATGCAGGAAGAAATTCCAGGAGGGCAACCGGTTTCCTGCTGCCTGCCGGCAGCCTGTTCTTCATCCAGGTCTCCCTCTGCCAGGTCTTCCGTGGAGAGAACAAAACGTCCGGATGATTTAACCTCCGGAAGAAAGGTAATTTCCTCCGGTTCCTGCTCTTCCTCCGGCTCATCCAGAAAATCTGTGATATCCATCTGGCCGGGCAGCTGCTCTTCTTCCGGTTGCGATGTCACAACTTTTTTGGCTTCCCGTTTCAGCTCCCGGATCTCCCGAATTGGCATATCGGCTGTAACCTGTCCTCTCAGCTCTTCTGGCATGGACAGCATCTCTATCAGGCCATTGGCCGAATACTCCTGATACCGTTCCTGTAGCCTTGGCGCCTGCTCCGGCCCGGCAAGCTCTCCAAACTGCTCGTACACCCGGATGCAGTTAGAGGCCCAGCTTTTATCTTTTTGATAGCAGCGCTCCATGAAATCATCGAAACTCTCATATCCTTCCGTTTCCCAGAGTCGGTCTCTCCGGATGACCTGTAGGGCGTAGCCTGCCGCCACGATTCCATTCTTCACATCCTGGATGGCCCGATCCGTCAGCTCTTTGGCCTGCTTAAAGGTCAGGCCGCTTTGTATCTCATCCATGTATGGCCTCCTCGATTCGTTCTCTTACCCATCGTTCGCCGTGTTCTCTGTCTGCAATCTCCTCCGCCGCCAGCGCCGAGGAAAAATAGCAGCCAATGGACGCATAGCCTCCTGGTATTTCCCGAAGAATCTGGAACCGGCCGGCTGTCTCCTTTTCCACGTAGTATCTCCCATAAATGTGTTTCATGTTATTTCTCCCATTCTCCCAGCGTCTGAATTCCTGGACGGCTGCACCGCACTACGTCCGCCCAGGTATAGGCCTGTCCATTATCAAACAGGCAGATATGCGGGTATCTGGCGTCCATTACCTTCGTCCGTCTTCTGATTCCCTCTTCGTCCCGGTAATGATAGACAGCTCCCGGCTTTATTTTCCTCCGGAGTGTTTCTATTTCCCTATCGGTGATGGCGGCCCTGCAGGCTGCCTGTTTCAGCCGTTTCTTATAGCTTTCCGTTTCCTCGGTTCGGATGGTGTATAGATATTCATTTCCAGCCTTGCTGACGCATTCAATGGCATTTTTGATACGCAGGTTTTCAAATTGCAGCCGGACTTCTTTGTAAGGCAGGCCAAGGACTTTCGTCACTTCTTTGACAGTCATAGGCCTTCCTTCCTGCCTAAGACAGTCCAGGATTTTCTCCTGTTTTTCAGCTGACCTCTTCTGTATCTCCTGTTTTGTCATCTCGATTCTCCAATCCTAATAAATCCTCTTTCCAGTTTTCACAGGTCTTTTCCATGCATTCCTCCTATTTACTTAACACTTCTCGTAAAAAATCATCTCGATACTGGTCTGCCAGGCGGTCCCGGATGGAGACCTCCGGAAGTAAAATCGGAATGCTGGTCCCGTAGATGCGGGACTGGATCCGGTCGTCTCCGGAAGCCCGCTCCATTGGCAGGTTGGAGGTGTAGATAGTAGGCAGTATATTCCGGTATCGCTCATCGATGAGAGAAAAGAGAGCGTTATTAATCCACTCCTGGCGCTCCGTCTGAACCCCCATGTCATCCAGTATCAAAAGGCTGCACTCTTTAAGGCTTCGTTTCTGCTCCTCCGCCGCCTCAGAGACTCCCTCGCCTTTTTTCTTTACCAGGTCGATATAATCCAGGACCTGGATAAATTTTACAACCGCGTTATAGCGCTCTATCACCTCGTTGGCCAGACAGCAGGCCAGGAGTGTTTTTCCGCTTCCCTTCGTTTGGGAGCAGATATAGAGTCCACGTCCAGACCGGCGAAACTCCTCATATCTGGCCACAAACGAATGGGCAATCTTTTTTATCATCTCGGTCTCGTCACCGTAATAGTCCCATTTAAAATCATTCCCCCGCTTATACACGTACTCCACCGGAATTCCGGATCGGGTACGTCTCACTTCCGCGAAACTGGTGTGGTCGTCATACCAGTAGGGCTGCGTAATGCCGTAACCGGGGATATCATAGACGACTTCCCAGCCGGCGGTCTTGCCATACTCATATCGGTTTACGCTTACTACCACCGCATCAAGCTCGGTACATGCTGTAGTAATCACGGTGTGATCCCCAGGCTTTAGATTCATTTGCATCCTTTGTACCTCCTCCCTGCCAGCCCGGTCTCTGCCGCGCCTGTAAAATCAATGTCTCAAATTTCTCTCTGAGTTTTGCTGTGGATCGGATGTTGGTTTTCCAAAACGGATCCGTAATGGCGTACTGCAACGCTTCTGTGATGTCTGCTTCGGTCCGTTTATCCAGCCGTCTCATCCTCTCCACGTGGCAGGCCCACTTTTCTATCTCTGTTTCTGTCTCCGGAACCTTAGCTCCCGGCAGCTGGTTTTTAACTGCCTGGATAAGCTTCTTTGTACAATTTAAATCAAACGGAGTCAGGTCCGTCGTCCGGGCCGGAACGGGACCGGCGACTCTTCTATTATTTCCTTTACTTTCCTTTACTTTCCTTTGTCCGTTTCTGTCGTCATTTTTATCGTTTCTGTCATCATTTTTGTCCAAAATGGTGACATTTCCCTTAATTTCGGCATCACTTAATAAAAGGTACGCTTTTTCCATCTCCACTTTTTTGCGTTTATAGGTAATTTCCAGGTACCGCTTCTGGATTCCCCTGGAAGTCAAAATCCCATATTTATCAAAAAGTGTCTGGTCAAAGATACCCCGCCTGACAGAAGCCGCCACAATGCTGGCTATTAAATTGTTCGCCCCGCTGCAGGAAAGAACCTGTCTCGCAAACAGAAGGGCGATATCCTCATTCCATTCACAGTAATAACCATGCTCTCCATAAATCCGCTGGAGCAGCTTGACGATTACTGCAAATCCTTTTAATCCAAATTCTGCTTCTATCAGTTCAAATTTTTCATCGAGCCGGCAATTAAGGGGGAAATACTCTATTCCCTCTTTTGCCATATGTCCCTCTTTTCCTGCCTGGACGGCCGGCTGCTGCCAGCTTCTCCCTATCAGGCCTGTCCCATCTACAAATCAGTGTTCCCGCCGAACGAAAGGCTTACGTCTCGCAGACGGAAGGAACGGATTCATTCGCTGCCGCAATCCGAAAACGGCGACAGAAAATGGGTAGATGGCGGCTCTGACAGGGAAACTGACACCGGCCTCATCCGACCTGTTATCCAATCACTACCACATCACCAGATATTTCTTCTGGGAGGTCTTTCAGCACGTTTGAGATGTACTCTTTTAACTGATTGATTGCTTTTAATCTCCAGAGGCCTCCCTCTGCTTCCACCAATTTAAAGGCAGGAGCTCCGTTCTGCTCGCCGATGCGGAACACGAACTGACTCTCTGGCTGCTCCACCTCCTGGAACGTCCGAAACGGAATCAGTGTTACCGGGTTTGGTACAAGAACCGGCGCCTTACTCGCCACGCCTACATTCATGGTGGCCGACTGGGAAATCCCGTCATCTGCATAGGCCTGCTCATTCCTACTGACAATGTTTCCGGACAGCTTCATTACCAGCTCCAGGTCCTCGTTTTTGACAAAATTGGACTGCAGGGCAATCATAAAACTTTCCTGGTCATACCACTGGTTAAACCGGAAGCAGGATACCTCTGCCTCCGACTCAAAGAGCGTCTCTCTGGTCCGCTCCTTGTCCAGCTGAGACATCAGACGGACAGTCATCGGGTCTACGATATGTACAATCATCCGGCTGCCAAGCGGAAACTCCTCCGCACAGTTTTCAATGTAGTCTAACAATGCTGTCAGGGTGTGGGCTGCTACTGCGCGGGCCTTGGGAGCAACATCGTAGCGCTCCATGCGCTTGTCCACATAGGTCTTTCCGCAAATTTCCATCACTCTGGGAGTCTCCGCTCTTTTAACCAGACTCTCCAGATACTCCATCACATCTCTTGATTCTTCCATCCGCTTCTCCTTTCCATCTCTTCGCCCTTAAATCAATCGGGGGCTGTTCATAAATTTCTCCGGTATCCGGATCGTAATCTCTTACTTCTTCTGCCTCCACGACTACCGGCCGGCTGATTTCTCCCGGCTCCTGCATCGACACCTGGCCGGTGCGGATGTCCTGGCCAATCAGCAGCGTCGTCTCCACCTTGGCCGGACCTGCCAACTTTGGAACCACTTTAAATCCCAGGCCCACTGTTCCATCCCCGCGGGGCTTAAAACTTAACGTCACTGTAATTCCGCGGGAGGCTGCCGGATCCATATTGGGATCCATGATATTTCTGCCTACCAGGCGGATAGCCTGGCGGAATTGAGCATTCAGCTCCCCCCCTGCCAGGGTGTCAAATTCTGCGTTTCTTCCCATCGTTTTCCTTTCTGCCGGTATCCGGCGAATCACCAATGACATCCTGAATATTTGTGATATATTACCGAAATCTGACCACTGGTTATAAATACGATTTTCCAAACTCCCTTCGGAAGTCTTCCCTGGTTCCAATATGCTCTTCATAGTAGGCCTGTGCGTACTGCTTCCAGGACTCATCAAATTTCTGATCCATGTGGATGCTGTACGGCTGCATATTGTGCCAGTCCGGCCGGAGAGGAATCACAAAATGATATTTCTCCGACAGCTTCCGGCAGGGCCCGTTGAATACATGGTGGATCTCGACCCTGGAACTGCCGGTTACCACGCAGTGTTCCATATCGTCTACTAATACGCTCTTTTTTATCATCGCCAGCTCCTCTTAAGTCTCTCCAGTTCCTCCGCTGATATCGTATCGATTCCCTGCTCCCGGCATTCCGAAATAATGCCGTCCAGAAACCGGGACATCTCTGCACTGTCATACTGACTGCTTCCTTTGATTGATTCATAGGCCACATAGCGCTCTCCATCCTGCCACATGACTCCTATCGGCCGGCAGGCGGCGCCGAACTTTGCAGGATCTATCTCTACCTTGGCCAGGAAGTGCTTCGGGTTCCCGCTCTCATCCAACTCTGCCTCGCCGTAACGGGACAGCATTTCCTGGTACATCTCATTCTTTGTCCATACCTGCTCCTTGGTAGACATTTTAGCTGCTAACCTGGATATCAGGCCCCAGGCATATGCGTTTGCGTTTAGGCTTCTGGGAGGACGGTAAGGTTTTAATGTGACCGCGAGGCGCTTCCCGCGGACTGCGTCCGCCTGTGCGAGCACCGGATCATCGGTTTCAATCACTATAACCTGTTTTCCTCCAGGTTCCCGGAAGCAGGTTCTGAGTCTTCCAATACACTGCATCTCTTTTCTCCCTATAGGACTACTCCTCTTTTTTATCCTTCTGCTGCCTTATTGCAGTTTTGAAACTTCTTCGGAAAGATTCTAAGAACAAAGTAGACATGGCTAGTGCCCTTTCAGGTTTTTCTTCTGCTAATTCCACTATGACTTCTGCGGCAGCCTCTCCAAATGACGCAATAAAATCTCCGCATCCTATACCGCCTCCTATCAAAAGTCTCTGCACTTCAACTTGATGGTTTATATCATTTTTTTCTGTCGACTTTACACCGACACAAAATAATATATCGCATTCTTTCATTGTCCTCTTTTTACCTTCTGCCAAAATGAAACCTTTTACCACTTGCTTTTCCTCCTATTTCGGTTTACACTTTTCTTGTGATTATTTTTCTTTGGCCCTGCCCGGCGGCAACCGGCGGGCCTTTTTTCTTTGAATTCCTTACACGGGTACAGGCGGCTGGCTTCCATACACCAGAACCAGCCACGGCAGTCCCGACAGGTTGCGTCTTCTATCCGCTTCCCCATTATTTTGTTACTACAGCTTCGGCCCCCTGAACGGTTACCCATCCATGTTTCAATCTGGCCTCTGCCTCTTTCATCTGGATCAACTCTGGTGTAATAGACTGATTTAATAATCGGTTTGCTTCTGCCTCTGCCTGGGCTTTAATCTTGGTCTGTTCTGCCTCCGCTTCTGCATTAATTCTTTTTACCTCTGCCTCTGCCTGAGCCTGAGCCTTATTGGCTTCTCCCTGAGCAACTGCTGTCTGCTTGTCCAGTTCTGCCTTTTCTGCGTCCTGTTTTGCCTGTTCCTTTGCCTGGATCTTCGCCTGAAGCGTTTCATCCAGCTGAACATCGATGATCAGCGCAGAGGAAACATGGATTCCATACTCATCATTCAGTTTTCCGTCTAAGTATTCTGTTACCGCTTTGCTTACCTCCGCCCGCTTATCGCTGTAAATATCCATTACGGAAAACTGTGGTGTCACTTCTTTTATGTAGGCTACAATGGAATTCTGCACTCTGCTGTCTACAATAGCCTCCCCATCCATGCCATTAAACCTTGCATAGAGGTCTGTCACTCGCTCTGGAATGAAGTTATAGTTGACTGTCAGATTCATTTTTACCATTCCGCCATCTGCCGGAGCATCCACATGCCAGTCTGCGTGTTTCTTTTCGTTATAATCTTCTGGGTTGTTACTCAGAACCAGCTGCTACTGTGAAATTGGGTAGTTTTTTACCCGTGTAAGAGGGCCTACAAAATGCCATCCGGAATCCAGTGTTCCCTCTACTCCGTTCTTCGCAGTCCAGACAACTCCGACCTCTCCCTGCCCTACATGCTCGATTGATTTAACGGTATATACGCCTCCTGCTACTGCTACAGCTGCTACTAAACCTACGACCAGTCCCTTATTCATTTTCCTTTTCCTCCTGATTGAATTTTCTTTCGTTTCGCCTGATTGATAAAAATACCTTGCTGGCAGTCCAGACAACTCCAAGCGCTGCCACTGCAATCACCAGCATGCTAATTAAAAAAATCAGCCACATCCTTGTCACCTCCTGTTACAGCCACCCAACCACATGCAAAATGGCCAGGAATGCCCCGAAGAAACCGGCGGCCAAAATCTCTGTGAAAAACAGGGCCTCATGAAGAAACTTCACTTCGTCTTTCAGCGCCACATTTTCCCTCTGTGCTACCCGGAGCGGGTGCTCCGGGACTGTATCTCTCTTTCTCATTCGTCACACACCTTTCTTCTGTATCCTGCCATCTCCATAAATCGGTCTGACAGCAGCATAGCTACCTGCTTTCGCTTTTCCTCTGACAGTTCCTCGATTCGGTACTCTTGTCCATGAATATCAATGCAATTTGTAATGGTTGCTTCTTTCATACTGTTCTCCTCCTTCTCTGCTAAATTTTATGCAAGACGGGTTGTACAAGTTGAACTATTGTAGTTTTCTCTCACCTCCCTACTTCAGCAGCTCCTCGATGGCTTCTGGAAAATTCCATATTTTTATGTTACAATCTACCCAATAATTCAAAGGAGACTATACAAATGCTATGTACTATCGCCACCACTTCATCAGCCAACTTACAAACCACTTCATTTTTTTCTTCTTTAACTCCATCTGACTGGGTTCAGATCAGTGGTATAATACTTTCAACCACTGTGGGTTTTATAGCCATTCTCATTTCTATTTTCACGTTGCGACAATCAAACAAAATGATAGAAGAATCAAGCCGCCCTATTGTATCTGTCTATACCAGCACATTTAATCCTGGAATGCCTATGTTCTATCTTGTTGTAAAAAATTATGGACAATCATCAGCGCAGATGCTTGAATTTAAAACTGATTTTGATTTTTCTAATTGTTATGGAACTCACAATTCTAAAAACTACATAGAAGATTTATCAAAATGCCTGATTGCTCCAGGTCAATCGAAAACCTGCTACTTAGATTTCACAAAAATAAATCGACCTGTGAGATTTTCCATTAAATACAAAAGTGCTGTTAAAACATATAGAGAAGAATTTATACTTGATTTAACAGCGGCGGCTTCTCTCCCAGTTTTAAAATATGCTACCAAGGATAAAGAACTTTTAAGTATCTCCTATTCTTTGCAAGAAATGATTCTCAAAAATCTTTAATTTTTACTATGGAAAATTGACCAACCACATCTATGGTACGTTGCAATATAAGCTTCGCCTCGTCAACGCTCAGCCCTTCTTCAGCGAACTTGTTTAAAATCTCTTGGACAAGCTCGCTGACTTTCTCTCTGGGGAAAATTTCTCCATTTTCCATTGCATAGTCATGGTTTTCTAAAAACATGCTTCTCACCTCCTGTTTCAGTAGCTCCTCGATACTCTCACTGGAAATTTCTTCTCCCATACCTTGCTTTTCCTATCTGCTCATCTTATACTGTTCATAGGCCCCGCCAGGCCGAGTACGAAATTAGAAAGGAACATTATCATGAAATTAAATCCTGATTGCCTCCGTGCTATACTTCTAACTGTTGAGGAAAAATGTAACTTCCATACTCCCTGGGAATACGAAGAAAATAGCTTTGATTCTGAATATTTGGCTGAACTCAGCCACGAAGAAATCATCTACCACATAAGACTGGCGAGCCAATCTGGACTTATTCAAGGTGTCCATTATTACGATGGTGGAGAAACTATTATTGTTTCCGACCTCACTCCGTATGGGCATGAATTCTTAGCCAACATCCGAAGCGATTCTCTATGGAAAAAAGTAATTTCCAAAGGGGCCGATGCATCGCTTCCAATTCTTATGGAACTTGCAAAAAATATTGCACTAAAGCATTTCCTTGGCTAAGGATATTTAACCAATATCTTCACCAGAAGCTCTGCCGTGCCCTGTTTCGTAGAGCTTTTGGTGATTTCATATTCTTCTACATTATGGATTTTCTTCTCATCAAGGCTTAACTCAAATCCATTTGAAGTTTCTTTAATCATCAAATGATGCACTACTTCTCACCTCCCCTCAGCAGCTCCTCAACGGTCATGCCTATGCTCTTTTTCTTCCACTTCAAATAACTCATCTAATGTAAGTTTTGTGCCAAGAAGCCTTCTTATGGTTTGGGCTTCTGGAAGAGTAAAATCTGTATCTCCATTAATTTTATTTCTTAAAGTTTTTTCAGATATTCCCATTTCTGAAGCCAACTGCAAAATGGTTCTATTGCATTTCACCATTTCTGCTCTCAAAATTCTATGCATTGGTAAACTCCTTTCTAACCGTCAACGGTTGTTGTGGCTATATCATACATCCTTTAACGGTAAATGTCAACCGTTTGTGGTAAAATAATTATAAATAACGGTAAAAAACATTGACTTAATTGATAATTAGCGGTAAAATATTTCCATGATGGAGGATTGCTATGGGACTTGAAAAAATTAATGAATATAAAAAAAGAATCGGACTCACTACTGAAGAATTATCAAAATTATCTGGTGTACCCGTTGGAACACTAAACAAAATATTAAGTGGGGCGACAAAGGATCCTAAATTGGAAACTTTAAAAGCCGTTGCAAGAGTGTTGGGACTTACGTTAAACGACTTTGATGATATTCCATATTCTTCTACTATTGCTGCCCATTTTGATGGTGACGAATTTACAGAGGATGAATTAGACGATATCCGTGCCTATGCCGAATTCGTTAAGAACAGACGTAATAAATAATAGGAGCTGATAATAGTGACTGACAAAGAACAGCTTGAACAAGAAGCTTGTGATAACGGAATTGCCATTGATTATATAAATTTTAATAGTGAACGCTTATGTGGTCTTTATGTAGATGGCTCCATTGCGATAAAAGAAGGGATGGTTTCATCCAAAACCGCTGATACAATCGCCGAAGAGTTAGGCCATCACTATACCAGCGTTGGAAATATTTTGAAACAGGATACAATTAATGCCCGTAAGCAGGAACGGACAGCCCGCCTCTGGTCTTACAATAAGAGAATAGGGCTAATTAGAATTTTAAATGCTTTCCAAAATCACTGCACCAACCGTTATGAAATTGCTGAATATTTAGGGATATCAGAGGATACTTTAACGGATGCTCTGGAATGCTATAGACAGATTTATGGAACAGGTGTGATGGTGGACAACTATTTTATCCAGTTTGAACCGGCACTTCAGGTGTACGAATATTTTTCTGTAAAGTAAAAAACTTTTATTATGACGCCTTGCAAGGAGGTAAATTATTTATGATGTATCCATATATGACTTTAAACGATGACACTGAAATTACTCATTCTGAAATGAAGCCGGACGGACGTGTTAAAGTGTATTTTGAAACTCCGGATGATAACGGTGGTTTTCGGAACGCTACCTGCTATCTTCCTGATTATACCTGGGAAAATATATCAGGTTACTCAGCTCTGGAGATGGAATACTTCAAGCACCTGCTTCGGAACAATGCCCACCTGATCATAGAGTTTTCGCAGGAGGGAGGGTTTGAAAATGCCTCAAATCTTTAAGATCGGCTCCTATACCGTTTACTTCTGGTCCAACGAGGGAAAACCTCTCGAACCAATCCATGTCCATATTGCAGAAGGACGTGCAACTGCTGCTGGAACAAAAGTCTGGATTACCAGTACAGGAAAAACTCTCCTCGCAAAAAATTCCGCCAATCTTTCATTCAAAGTTTTACGAAGTATCATGAGAATGATTGAGGCCAACAGTGATGAGATTATTGAACAGTGGGTCGAGCATTTCGGTGAAATTACTTATTACTGCTAATGCAATGTTTCCTTCAGCTTTCCTGTCCCAGGGAACACACCTTAATAATATAGTATTCTCACCTGGACAACTGCCACGCCCTTGTAGACTTGAATTTAATTTGTATGTTTAAAAGGAGGTTCCTATGTTACTCAAAAAAGAACTCTATACTTCCGATGATTACTGGAATCTTCCAGAAGGTGAACGGGCCGAACTAATTAACGGCCAGTTTTATGCGATGGCTCCGCCCAGCCGGATTCATCAAAAATTGTGTTTTCAGCTTTCCAAACAAATTGATAACTACATTGTTTCGCAAAAAGGAAACTGCGAGGTCTACCCCTCTCCCTTCGCCGTCAATCTGGATGCAGAGGATAAGAACTGGGTGGAGCCGGATGTTTCCGTTATCTGCGATAAGTCCAAGCTGACAGACCGTGGCTGCTCCGGAGCTCCGGATCTGATTGTGGAAATTGTATCTCCTTCCAGTCGGAAAATGGACTATGTGTGGAAAGCCGGACTTTACATGGACGCTGGTGTCCGAGAATACTGGATTGTAGATCCGGTTAAGGAGTGTACGACAAAATACTATTTTGAGGAAGACAGCGCACCTGTTATTGTTCCTTTTTCGGCGGAGCTGAAAGCGGAAATTTATCAGAAGCAGCTCTCCATCTGCATAGCGGGGCTTTTAGAATAGCCCCTGCTGCAGGGGAGCCACTTACCCATTCTGAAATGAAACCTGACGGGCGTGTTAAAGTATATTTTTAGTCCTCAGATGATAACGGCAGTTTTCGAGATGTTACCTGCTATCTTCCTGATTATACTTGGGAAAATATATCAGGTTACTCAGCTCTGGAGATGGAATACTTCAAGCACCTGCTTCGGAACAATGCCCACCTAATCATATAAATAGGAACATGAAATTGCCGGGATAAAGCAAAGGAGAGTTTATGCTAGAAAATACTGGAAATATATTGATATATCAAACAGAAAAAGGAGATACAAAAATTGATGCATACTTTAACGATGAAACTATCTGGATGTCCCAGAAGAGTATTGCTGAACTATACCAAACAACGCCTCAAAATATTACAACACATATAAAGAATATTTATGGTGATGGTGAATTAGATGAAAATTCAACTTGTAAGAATTATTTACAAGTTCAAAATGAAGGTATTCGCAGTGTTCAAAGGACCATTAAAGTATACAATCTTTCTCTAATTCTGGCTATCGGTTATCGTGTTAGAAATAATATCGGTATGCATTTTAGAAATTGGGCATCTTCCGTTCTGTCTGAATACATGAAAAAAGGATTTGCGCTCAATGATGAACGTTTAAAAAACCCCAAACAGTTTGGAGCCGATTATTTTGATGAATTATTAGAACGTATTCGAGATATCCGTGCCAGTGAAAAACGAGTCTATTTAAAGGTGCGAGATATATTCGCTACTTCTATAGATTATGATCCCAAAAGTGAACAGGCTGACAAATTTTTTAAAACTGTTCAAAATAAGCTTCATTATTCTGTTCATGGCCATACTGCCCCAGAACTAATAGTAGAACGCGCAAATTCCTCAAAAGACAATATGGGATTAACTTCTTTTAAAGGAAGCAAAGTAAGAAAATCGGATGTTACTATTGCTAAAAATTACTTAAACAAAGAGGAAATCGACAATTTAAACCGCATTGTAACAATGTATTTGGATTATGCAGAAGACCAAGCCCGTCAGCACATACCTATGCATATGAGTGATTGGGAGCAACGTCTTAATGTTTTCCTGCAATTCATGGGAAGAACGGTACTCAGTACAAACGGTACTGTTACCAGAGAAGAAGCTGATGATTTTGCAAAAAAACAGTATGAACTATTTGATAAACATCGAAAAACCCTTGAACACAATGCAGAAGTAATTGATGATTTGCCAGAACTTCCAAAACACTCATAATAAAAACCGCCCCTGGCTGCAACCAGGAACGGCTTTTCCATAGATTTTCTCTTACCGGACGCTCCGGAAGATACAATCAGCTTGAACACCTGAATTATATCATTTCCAGAGCGTCCTGACAAGGGGCGTTATTTTTGCACCCAAAATCACATAGATTGTCACTACATGAAGGAGATGATATAATGCTGATAGGAGCTGCTTATATCCGTGTCAGCACGGATGACCAGCTGGATCTGAGTCCTGACTCCCAGCTGGATGAAATCAAAAAATATGCCGCGGCAAACGACATTGTTCTGTCGCCTGATTACATTTTCATGGAGCAGGAAGGCCGAAGCGGCAAAAAAGCCGAGAACCGGCCAGAGTTCCAGCGGATGATTTCCACAGCGAAGGTAAAACCTAAACCCTTTGACTGCATTCTCGTCTGGAAATTTTCCCGGTTTGCCAGGAACCAGGACGAAAGCACCTTTTACAAGGGGATGCTCAGGAAAAAACTGGGAATCGATGTGGTCAGCGTGTCAGAGCCTATCATGGAAGGCATGTACGGCCGGCTGATTGAAATGATTATTGAATGGCAGGATGAGTTCTATTCCTACAATCTGGGCGTTGAAGTAAAGCGGGGTATGACGAAAAAGGCGGAACTAAAGGGATATCAGATTGTTCCCTGTCTTGGCTATGCGGCCGTAGGAAATGGAAAGCCTTTCGTTATCGTAGAAGACGAATATAAAATCGTAGAGGATATTTTCCGGATGTATGCTCTGGAAAATCTGGACAGGACTGCCATCGCCCGGCGCCTGAACGCTCAAGGTAAAAAAGCAAAGCGGGGAAACCCTTTCGAGCAGCGAACTATTACCAGGATTCTTACAAATCCTTTTTACAACGGTACAGTAAGTTGGAATGGCATCTCCTTCCAGGGAAGCCATGAGACACGCCAATCTGTCACCGGTTTATATGATATCTGCCAGGAACGACTGAAACAGGAATTCCGCCCTGTGAAGCGCCGCAGCATATCCACATGCAGGCACTGGCTCTCCGGGATTTTAAAATGTTCTGTCTGTGGAGCGACCATGTCCTACAACGGCGGAGGCAAAAGCCGTCCGGACGCTGTCTTTGCCTGCTGGAAATATGCCAAGGGTCTCCATAAGGAATCCTGTTCTGTGACTGTAGCCAAGGCAGAGAGAATTGTCATTCGTTCCCTGGAAAAGATTCTGGAAACGGGAAACTTTGAGTATGACCGAATTCCCCGGCCCGCCTCTGAACAGGATTCCAGCCAAAAGGCAGCCATCGAAGTGAAGCTGGAACGCCTGGCGCTGAAAGAAGAACGTATCCGGTCCGCCTACGAAAACGGCATCGACTCATTAGAAGAGTATAGGACACGAAAGAAACAGCTCTTAAAAGAACGAGCGGAGCTGGAGGCAGAGCTTGCTTCCCTGGAACCAGCTGACTGCTCTCCTGCCCTATCTCATGAAGAGCTTCTGGAACGTGTCAAAACAGTCCATGATCTCCTCTGCTCCCCTGATGTGGACTTTGAAACAAAGGGGACGGCCCTTCGCAGCATTTTAAAATTCATTGTATTTGACCGAAAAGCGGATCGGTTCGAATTTCACTATTACATATCGTAATTTCTTATAAAATCAAGGTTTTGAGCACTAATCTGTTACTGACATACGGCGGGCCTGACGGGGAGATCGGTGCTTCCATGCGTTATCTCTCCCAGCGTTACACCATGCCCTATGCAGAGGAAAAAGGTCTTCTGACTGATATCGGCACAGAGGAACTGGCTCATATGGAGATTGTAGCTGCCATTGTCTGCCAGCTCACAAAAAACCTGACTCCTGAGCAGGTCGAAGAATCCGGCTTCGGTCCTTACTACATTGATCATACTACAGGAATCTGGCCACAGGCATCCGGAGGAATCCCCTTTAATGCCTGCGAATTCCAGGTAAAAGGCGATGCAATCACCGATCTGACGGAGGATCTTGCTGCAGAACAGAAGGCCCGCTCTACTTATGATAATATTCTCCGCGTGGTAAAGGATCCTGATGTCTGCGATCCGATTCGGTACTTACGGGAACGTGAAATCGTTCACTACCAAAGATTCGGTGAAGCTTTGAGAAATTTACAGGAACGCCTGGACAGCAAGAACTTTTATGCCTTTAACCCTGAATTTGATCGTGTCAAATAAGCCTGCTTCTCTTAATCTTTTAAAATCCACGAGACTCTGATTTGCAGCTGCAGGGAGTCTATAAAAAAGAAAGTTTTTCTGCATTTAAGCAGAAAAGCTTTCTTTTTCACCAGGAAATCTGAACCCGTTCCTCTTTTTGCTTCTCTTCTACTGTTCCAGCAATTCTTCTGCCGAATGATTCAGGATATCTGCCAGCTTCTCCACAGTTTCCCTGTCAGGCCCTTCCAGCACAATCTCCTCCCCTTCCCGATACAAATCTGCAAACATGCTGATTTGACGGACAGGCCCGGTAAAGCCGGCACGGACCTCCTCTGCCGCCTGGGCACTTCTGCACCGCGTTCTGCAGGACCAAGCTCCATTATCCAGATGAATGATTGAATGAATCTGAAACATAAGGCCTCCTGTTTTTAAATTTTCGGAACCTATTGTCCCGATGTACATACCATATATTATAAATGATAATTAATCAAGGAGATATTTTATATGTGTTGTTTTAGAAGATATAATAACTGTGGATACCAGAGAAGATGCTGCCACTGCTATACAACCTGCTGCGAAGATACCAATCCTTCCGGTTCCTGCTGCGGCAGCCACAATAATAATTCCAGTTCCTGCTGCTCCTCAGGAAACTCCAGCTACCGAAACGGCTACAATGACGGCTATGCCGCCGGCTGCCAGGTTGGCTACCAGAACGGCTACGATGCCGGTATTGCAAACTGTGTTATGCCGATAAATGGAAGTGCTCCTTCCGGCGGATGCGGATGCGGCGCATAGTTTCTCTGTCTGACAGCGAACCTCCTCCGACCCTGTTTCAAGCTGTCTGATGGGAACTGCCGCAGAAAATTTCTGCGGCAGTTCCTGTTTCCTGGAACCTTTGTTTCTATTCATAAATTACTTACGTTCTGTTCAAATATTGTTCACAATTTCTCCAAATCCGGTACACAAACTCTGTCTATACTAATAACCATAGAAATCAAATACTTCTCGCAAGAGACAGTAATATTTTTTTCATAATAGCCGGGCAGATATCTGTCCGGCTCCTCCTCTTTTTGGAACTTTTTCTCAAAGGAAACGGATTTTTTCCTGCTACTTTTCCCTTTTTCCTTCATCCTGTCTTACTTTTATCATTTTTCTTTTTATTTTATCTTAATTTTATCTTTATCTTATCTTTATTTTATTCCGCCCTTTTGCTATAATAGCCATATGATCTCATCTGCGGGAAACGTCTGCCAGAACATATCGCATGACAGACGCTCCCGCAGATATTAAAGTACAGAAGCTAAACTGTCGGAATGGAGTAATTGTTTTATGAAGATTATTATCATTGGCTGTGGAAAGGTTGGACGCGCCTTGACAGAGCAGCTGGTCTCCGAAAACCACAACATCACCGTCATTGACACAAACCCAAAGAAAATTCAGACTATCACAGAAGATTTAGACGTGATGGGAATCAGCGGCAATGGAGCCGGTATCACTACACTGTTAGAAGCAGGTGTGGAGCAGGCAGATATCTTAATTTCTGTCACCGGATCTGATGAATTAAATCTTCTTTGCTGTCTGATTGCCAGAAAAGCCAGCCGCTGTCAGACTGTTGCCAGAGTCAGAAATCCTATGTACAGCCAGGAGATTGATTTTATCAAGGCCCAGATGGGCGTTTCTATGATCATCAATCCCGAGCTGACAGCTGCCCGTGAAATCGAAAAACTGCTCCGCTTCCCTGCGGCCAGTAAAATCGATACCTTTGCAAACGGAAGAATTTATCTTGTAAAGCTGAAGATAGACAGCCGGATTCCCCTTGACGGCATGGAGGTAAAGGAACTTCCGTCCCGATCCGGCAGCGATATTCTGGTCTGTGCAGTAGAACGTGAGGATACCGTCTATATTCCAGATGGAAACTTTGTCCTTCATGAAAATGATGCTATTTCTTTTGTCGCATCCAAGGATCAGGTACGCAGCTTTTTTAAGAATTTTTCTCTTCCAATCAAGCCAGTTCAATCTGTCATGATCGTCGGAGGAGGAACCATCGGCTATTATCTGGCCAAACAGCTTCTCAAAAAAGGGGTACGGGTACGGATTGTAGAAAACAATCTGGAGCGCTGTGAAGCACTCAGCGGGCTTCTTCCTGACGCAACGGTAATCCACGGAGACGGTACGGATCGCCACCTCCTGATGGAGGAAGGGCTGGGAAGAGCGGAAGCTTTTGTTACCCTGACGAACCTGGATGAAGAGAACATCCTTCTGGCTCTTTTTGCCAAGAAAAACTCAAAGGCAAAGCTGATTTCCAAAGTAAACCGTCTGGCCTTTGACGATATTATCGAAGGACTCGATGTGGGCAGCGTCATTTATCCAAAATATCTGACCACGGACTATATTATCCAGCATGTCCGCAGTATGCGCCACTCTTCGATTAATACCATTGAGACCCTGTACCGCCTTCTGGATAACCGGGTGGAAGCGCTGGAATTCTCTATTCTGGAATCCTGCCCTGTGACAGATATTCCGCTTGCTGATCTGAAAATACGTCCAGGACACCTGGTTTGCTGCATCCGCAGAGGAGAACAGGTTTTAATTCCACGCGGACAGGATTCCATCCAGGTAGGCGATTCTGTTATTATCGTTACCCTGGAGCGGGGACAGCAGAATATCCTTGATATTCTGGAGCATTAAGGAGGTAACGCTGTGAATTATGCAATGATCGCCTATGTAATCGGGTGGATTTTAAACTGCGAAGGCCTGCTGATGCTTCTTCCCTGTCTGACTGCTGTTATTTATCAGGAAGCAGCTGGATTCTCTTTCGTGATTACGATAGCCCTGTGTTTTCTATTTGGAATTCCCCTGACTGTGCGGAAGCCAAAAAACATGGTGTTCTATACAAAAGAGGGATTTGTATCTGTCTCCCTGAGCTGGATTGTCCTGAGTATTATGGGCTCTCTGCCCTTTCTCTTCAGCGGCTCCATTACCAGCCCAGTCGATGCCCTGTTTGAAACGGTTTCTGGTTTTACCACAACAGGAGCCAGTATTTTAAGCGATGTGGAATCCCTGCCACGGTGTATTCTGCTCTGGAAAAGTTTTACACACTGGATTGGCGGTATGGGAGTCCTGGTATTTATTTTAAGCCTGCTTCCTTTAACCGGAGGCTACCACATGAATTTAATGAAGGCAGAAAGCCCTGGACCGTCTGTGGAAAAGCTGGTTCCAAAAATCCAGTCCACTGCTAAAATCCTGTATTCCATCTATATGGCCATGACCATTTTAGAGATTATTCTCCTGCTGGCCGGAGGAATGCCTCTGTTCGATTCCTTGACTACCACATTTGGAACAGCGGGAACAGGAGGCTTCGGCATTAAAAACGACAGTATTGCCAGTTACTCTCCCTACCTGCAGAATGTAGTAACTGTATTTATGATTTTATTTGGAATCAACTTCAATTTCTACTTTCTGCTTTTAATGCGAAAGCCCAAGAAGGCACTGAAAAATGAAGAAGTACGCTGCTATCTGGCAATTATTGCTGTCACCGTATCTATCATTACTTTCAATATACGCAGGTTATATCCCTCTATTATGGAGGCGTTTCAGCAGGCAGCCTTTCAGGTAGGTTCCATTATCACAACTACCGGCTATGCGACAACGGATTTTAATACCTGGCCTCAGGTCTCCCGAACCATTCTTGTTATGCTGATGTTTGTGGGTGCCTGCGCCGGCAGTACGGGAGGCGGAATCAAGGTATCACGTTTTGTGATTCTTTTAAAAACGGTTAACAAAGAACTTCACCTGTTCCTTCATCCCAAGGCAGTACGCAAAATTTCCATGGATGGCAAGGTAATAGAACACGAAGTAGTTCGCTCTATTAATGTATTTATGACTGCTTATGTTCTGATTTTTGCCTTCTCCATTTTATTAATAGGTTTTGACAATCACGATTTAATCACGAATTTTACAGCTGTGACTGCTACCTTGAATAACATTGGACCAGGTCTGGAGTTGGTCGGACCATCTCAGAATTTCAGCCTTTTCTCTAATCCGGCTAAATGTGTTCTGATTTTTGACATGCTGGCCGGAAGGTTGGAACTGTTCCCGCTTCTCCTTCTTTTTGTAAGAGATACGTGGAAAAAATTCTAAAAATATATCAAACAAACAGAGGAGCAGTTTTCCCCACTTCATTTAAAGTCGCTGGAAAACTGCTCCTCTTCCCTATATCAGGCTTTTGCTTCTTTTTCTTTTTTCTTCAGCTGATTACTTAGGTATTTGATAATATCCTTACGCGTAACAATTCCAATAAAGTTTTTCTGATCGTCTAATACCGGAACAAAGTTTTGGTTCATGGCTTTATCCAGCAGATCCTCCATGTCTGAATCTGCATATACTGGCTGATTGTCAAGTCTCCTTGGAACCTCTGTCACCTGGACCCGATCCAGCCCCTTAAATGTAAAGTCATGTTTATTCTTAATGCCCCAAAGCAAATCTCCCTCTGTAATGGTTCCCACATACCGGCCCTGGCGGCTGATAATCGGCATAGCCGCATATTTATAGTTCTCCATCTTCTCAATAGCTTCATCCAGAGTGTCATCCTCATAAATTAAAGCCACATCACTTTTAGGCGTTAAGAAAAATAAAATATTCATTCTGCAATTCTCTCCTTCTTCCAGTTCTGCAGGACACTTCCTGCATCAAATATACATTAATATCCCAGAGTCTCGTTCACAAATACAACCTCTGCCTTCATGCCGCGGGTCGGACGTTCTAAAATCACAGTAGCCCGGCAGATACGCGCCTCACTGCTGCAGTCAAAACACCGCTCTCCCGTCCGGCTGCATGGAGTATTGGTTTTCAGCCTCTTTGCATTCAGCGGGGCAGCCACATTTCTGGCTCTGGACAGGGCGGCGCTTAAATCCTTCTCTATCTTATTTGCTCCCACCACAAAGTAAACCTTCTCAGGTCCGTACAATGTCTGTGCAACGCGGTTTCCCGTCCCGTCAATGTTTACCAGCTCTCCTGTCTCCGACACGCCGTTGGCGCTGGTTATGTAAATCCGGGCGTCCCTGGCCTTTGCGAGTGTCTCAGGCCCTGGCTCATTCCAGTGCCAGATCACCTCGTTCTCCTCTGAAAGAGCGTTAAAAAGCCCCATTTCCTGTAGCGTAACAGAGCCGCCGAAAGCCACCTTCTGCCCTTTAACCTGGGCTTTCAAGTAGTCTGCCGCCTGCTCTTTCGTCTCGAAAAAAGAGGTTTCAAACTCATGCTCTTCAAAATTTTTTTTAAGCATTTCCTGATTCATTCTGTTGTTCACGTCCCTTCTTTTATCCTCCTATGATCTTAACTTTTTCCCGGTAAGATGTCAACTGTAAAACAAAAGGAAGAAGAGAATTTTTACAGTTCTGTCACATTTTGTTTGTTCAAACGCAGAAGGGAGAAGCTTTCGCGCGCTTTTAGAGCCGCTAAAAACTTCTCCCTATGATTTTTCTTTTTTTCTGCTTTTGTTTTTTCTACTCCAGGTAGTCCAGGGCGTCTACGGGCTGTCCTCCCTGCTTTAACTCAAAGAATACGTTGTTTCCCTCTGTAGCATAATATTTCGTAGGCTCAGCCACATAGCCGATAATGTCTCCCTTACAGAGGTACTCTCCTTCCAGAGCTTTTACATCTTTCAGCTGTCCGCAGACGGCTGTGTACTCATTTCCCAGATCCATGACTACGTAATTGCCTATCTCCTCGTTGGCTCCGCATTCAGTGACTCTCGCGTCAGCCGGAGCCTGGACGGGACTGCTTACATCGCTCTGGATAATAAGCGCCGGATTGCATTTATACTGATCCAGCGTGGGAAAATAAATCGTCGCGTCCATACTGTAATCCAGAAGAATATTCCCTGTTACCGGCCAGGCCAGCTTATCTGCCTCTTTAAAATCAAGAGCCAGAGCTTTCGCGCCGGTTTTTGACGCGGCTTCGCTGTCCTCTGAGCCGCTTGTCCCTGAATTTGGAGACTTTGGACGATTTTCCCTGGAGTATTCGGCGTCAGAACTTCCCGCTACCTTAATGTCTTCTTTTTTCTCCTCTGTGTCCTGTTTTTCTTCTTTTTCCTCTGTCTGCGGATCCTGTTTTACAATATATCCGCCTGTCTCCGGAACCTCCAGATATGGATTTTCCTCCACCCTGTCGCTTCCCTGTCTGAATCTGACTGCGCCTGCTGCGGCAACAATAGTCAGCAGGCCTAGCACCATCATTCCAAGGAGAATTTTATCCTTGAACAACTGGTTCATTTTCTCTTTCACGCTTATCACCTCGGTAATATTCTTACCAAACCGAGGCGACTTATTCAAAAATCAGCTCAATATTTTTATAATAACAGTTCAGCAGTTCCTCTGCTGTATACCCTTCCTTAGCCTTCTCGTTGGCATTCCACTGATCAAAACCATATCCATGCCCCTCTCCCTGAACGATACAGCGGATCTTCCCCTCCATCTCTTCAAAAGAAAAAGATGGTGACTTCAATCCAAGGGCATACTGAATCTCCTCTCCTGTATACAGCTTCTCTCCAATCTTCGCCTGGATGACATATCCAGCCTCATCTCTTTCCACAATCTGAAGGCTTTTATAAACCTCCTCCGGTACAAGGTTCAGAGAGTCCTCTATTTCGCTCAGACGTTGGCAGAATTCCTCTGGTGTCATGCTTACAGCTGTTAAATATCCCTCTGCTCCCACGTCATTTTCGCAGTCTGCAGAAGCCAGATAGGGATGAAGACTGTCGCCTGCCCTTGTTTTCCCTGCACTGACTCTGTGAAACAAAGGATCAACAGCCTTTCCTTCAAATGTGATGACAATTCCTTCCGTCTCCTTGGCTGCATCAGCAAATTTTTGATAATAATCCAGAAAATTTTCTTTTCCCCACTTCCGCCTCATCTCCTCCTCTGTCATAATATCTGCGTCAATTGCTGACTCCTGGATCCTCCTCTCCTCTCCCATGATGCTGCACAGATAGGTCCTGGCAATGATCGTCTGAGCCTTGATGGTTTCTTTCTCATAATCAGCCGGAATCTGCATAGCCGTCATTCCGATAAGATAATCCTCCACAGGGACAGGATATCCCTCTCCTCCCCGATCCAATATGATCATCCGCTTTTCTGCGGCGCTGTTTTCCATCCGAATCATCCCCTCTGCCCGGCCTGTCCATGCCATGGTAAACAGATAGGGGAATAAAAGCAGGCTCATGCACAGGGCTGCAGTCCGTTTCATAAATCATCTCTCCTTTGCTGCCACACAGAATCCATATCCTTCTAAGAGTCTATGTGAAGCACTCAGGATTTATAACCAGGAAGCTGCACTATAAAACGAAAAAAGGAACTATTCTGCACTATCCTGAGCAAAACAGTTCCCTTTTTTCTATTTCTCTATATAATTAGAACATTTTCTACATTTCTACCTGAATCTTTTCCAGATGCCAGATATCCTTTACATACTCCTCAATCGTTCTGTCAGAAGAGAATTTGCCTGAGCTGGCTGTATTTAAAAGAGCAGCCTTTGCCCACCAGTCCTCATTCCGATATGCCGCCTCCACTCTCTTCTGGGCCTCTGCATAGGAGCGGAAGTCTTTCAGAATAAAGTATGTGTCAGCCTTCGCACTGTTCTTTGTATTTAAGAGAGAGTTGTAGATATCTCTGAACAGCTCTGGATTTTCAGGTGCAAAGTAGCCGTTAATCAGCTGCATCAGCACTCTTCTGATCTCCTGATCCGTGTTAAAGATCTCAACTGGATTGTAGCCGCCATTGTTCTCATAGTTGATAACCTCGTCAGAGGAAAGTCCGAAGATAAATGCATTCTCCTGCCCTACCTCCTCTACAATCTCCACATTGGCTCCATCCATGGTTCCCAGAGTCAGAGCGCCGTTTAACATGAACTTCATATTGCCTGTGCCGGATGCCTCCTTGCTGGCAGTAGAAATCTGCTCGCTGACATCAGCCGCGGCAAAAATCAGCTCTGCATTGGAAACACGGTAATCTTCAATAAATACTACCTTGATCTTTCCATTGATAGAGCGGTCATTGTTGATCACATTGGCAACAGAGTTAATAAGCTTGATGGTCTTCTTGGCAATCTGATAGCCTGCAGCCGCCTTAGCTCCGAAAATGAAAGTTCTCGGAATCATTTCCATATTCGGGTTATCCTTCAGCTGGTTGTACAGATAGATAATATGAAGAATATTTAACAGCTGTCTCTTGTACTCATGAAGTCTCTTAACCTGAACATCGAAAATAGAGCGGGGATCCACATCGATTCCATTGTGCTCCTTGATATACTTTGCCAGGCGCAGCTTATTATGATATTTGATATTCATAAACTCCTGCTGGCATTTCTTATCATCTGCATAAATTTTCAGCTTGCCAATCTTAGAAAGATCGGTAATCCATTCGCTTCCAATCTTATCTGTCACCCAGGCAGCCAGCTCCGGATTTCCATGGAGCAGGAAACGTCTCTGGGTAATGCCGTTTGTCTTATTATTAAACTTCTCCGGCATCATCTCATAGAAATCCCTCAGCTCCTGGTTCTTTAAGATCTCCGTGTGAAGTCTTGCCACACCGTTGACAGAAAATCCTGCTACAATAGCAAGATGGGCCATCTTTACCTGCCCGTCAAAGATAATGGCCATCTTTTTAACCTTCTCATAATTTCCCGGATAGCGTCTCTCCACCTCAATTAAGAAACGGCGGTTAATTTCCTCCACAATCTGGTAGATACGTGGAAGGAGACGTGAAAAGAGCTCAATCGGCCATTTTTCCAGGGCTTCGGACATGATAGTGTGGTTTGTATAAGCGCAGCACTTTGTGGTAATCGCCCAGGCCTCATCCCACTCCAGTCCTTCTACATCCAGAAGGATTCTCATAAGCTCGGCAATGGCGACTGTCGGATGGGTATCGTTTAACTGGAAAATCACTTTCTCCGGCAGCTTATGAATATCATCGTGAGTCTCCTTATATTTGAGCACAGCCCGCTGTACGCTGGCAGAAATAAAGAAATACTGCTGTTTTAAGCGAAGCTCCTTGCCGGAATAGTGATTGTCATTTGGATAGAGCACCTCTACCAGGTTTTTCGCCAGGTTCTCCTCCTCTACTGCCTTCTGATAATCACCCTTATCGAAGGCCTGAAGGCTGAAGGAATTTAACGGCTGGGCATCCCAGATGCGGAGTGTGTTGACCATATTATTGCCATAGCCTACAATCGGCATATCGTAGGGGATTGCCATAACAGAGCGGTATCCCTCCTGGATAAATTTATTTCTGCCATTCTCCCAGACAGTCTTCACATATCCTCCGAACTTTACCTCTGTGGCATACTCTGCCCGGCGCAGTTCAAAGGGATAACCGTTTTTCAGCCACTCATCCGGAACCTCTATCTGATAGCCGTTCTCTATTTTCTGCTTGAACATACCGTAATGATAACGGATTCCACAGCCATATGCCGGATATCCCAGAGTAGCCAGGGAATCTAAAAAGCAGGCCGCCAGTCTTCCCAGGCCGCCATTTCCAAGGGCCGGATCCGGTTCCTGATCCTCGATGGCATTCAAATCAAAGCCCAGATCTGCCAGAGCCTCCCTGATCGCTTTCTGGGCTCCAATACTGATCATATTGTTTCCCAGAGCGCGTCCCATCAGAAACTCCATAGACAGATAGTATACGATTTTTGCGTCGTTCTCCTCGTACGCCTTGTGTGTGGCAATCCACTGATCAATAATGACATCCTTAACCGCATAGGCAACTGCCTGGTAAACCTGCTGAGGTGTAGCCTCATCAATCGTTTTCCGGTACAGGTTCTTCATATTGTCAATAATGCTTTCTTTCAATGTTTCCTTATCAAAGGTCTGCATCTTCCATCCTCCTAACAAGCGTTTTTCACTTTTGGGACAAGGCGGGACTCAAAGTCCCGCCTGTCAGCTTATTCCGGCGGCGGCTACGCTGTCTTTTCAACGCCGAGCACTACCTTTTCACCGTTAATACTCCATTCTTTTGAGTATCCGCCTGTCTGTCCAGTTACAATCTCGTCTGCCAGAACCTCGCCCTTAATTTCCTCTCCGTGTGCTGCAAAAACAGCGGAAATCTTCTCATTTCCTTCTGCAAACACGCGGATGTGGTTCATAACCTCGAATCCGGCTTCTTTTCTCATTGTCTGAATCTTGCTGATCAGCTCTCTTACAAAGCCTTCCTCTAAAAGCTCCGGAGTCAGGTTCGTGTCGAGAACTGCCATCACTGTATTATCTCCCTCGGAAATATATCCCTCTACCTGAGCGGCATCAATCAGAAGATCTTCTTCTGTGAGAACAACTTCCTCACCGCCGAAATCAAAGGTTAAAGCTCCCTTTTCCTTTAAGGTATCCATTGCTGCATTTCCGTCAATTTCAGCCAGAGCCTTCTTAATATTTCCCAGCTGCTTTCCATATTTTGGTCCCACTGTACGAAGCTGCGGCTTAAAGGTATAAGAGGTAAAGGCTCTCACATCATCTGTGAATTCCACGCTCTTTACATTTAACTCATCCTCGATGATCTCCTGGTAGAACTCTGGAAGGCTTCTCTCTGCTTTTACAAACATCTTGCCGATTGGCTGACGATTCTTAATATTCGCTGTATTTCTGGCAGCGCGGCCAAATACAACAATCTTTAAGACTTCGTCCATGTATGCCTCCAGCTCCTTGTCGATAAAGCTTTCCTGTGCCTCCGGGAAGCTGCACAGGTGAACGCTCTCCGGAGCTGTCTTATCGATGTTTCTTACCAGATTCTGGTAAATATCCTCACACATGAATGGAATCATCGGAGCAGCCACCTTGGAAACAGTTACAAGAGCTGTATAAAGCGTCATATACGCGTTGATCTTATCCTGCTCCATTCCCTTAGCCCAGAAACGCTCACGGCTTCTTCTTACATACCAGTTACTCATGTCATCCACAAAATCCTGAAGTGCTCTGGCAGCCTCTGGAATTCTGTAGTTGCCAAGGTTATCATCCACCTCTTTAATCAGAGTATTTAACTTGGACAGAAGCCATTTATCCATAACTGGAAGCTTATCATACTCTAAGCTGTACTTAGTTGCATCGAAGCTGTCAATATTGGCATAGAGAACAAAGAAAGCATAGGTATTCCAGAGAGTTCCCATGAATTTTCTCTGTCCCTCCATCACTGCCTTGCCGTGGAAACGGTTTGGAAGCCACGGAGCACTGTTGATATAGAAATACCAGCGGATTGCATCTGCGCCGTAGGTAGAAAGAGCTTCAAACGGATCCACTGCATTTCCCTTGGACTTACTCATCTTCTGTCCATTTTCATCCTGCACATGTCCCAGCACAATTACATTCTTGTAAGGCGCCTTGTTAAAGAGCAGTGTGGAAATCGCTAAAAGGGAATAGAACCATCCTCTCGTCTGGTCCACAGCCTCTGAGATAAAGTCTGCCGGGAACTGCTGCTCAAACAGATCCTGGTTTTCGAATGGATAGTGGTGCTGTGCAAACGGCATGGATCCAGAATCGAACCAGCAGTCAATTACCTCAGGAACACGGTGCATTTCCTTACCGCACTTTGGACATCGGATCGTCACTGCGTCAATAAATGGACGGTGCAGCTCAATATCGTCCGGACAGTTGTCGGACATGCTCTTTAATTCCTCGATGCTTCCGATAGAGTGCTGGCAGCCGCACTCACACTCCCAGATATTGAGAGGAGTTCCCCAGTAGCGGTTTCTGGAAACGCCCCAGTCCTGTACATTCTCCAGCCAGTCACCGAAACGTCCCTTTCCAATGCTCTCCGGGATCCAGTTAATTGTATTATTATTGCGGATTAAATCGTCCTTTACGGCTGTCATCTTGATGAACCAGGACTCTCTTGCATAATAAATCAGAGGAGTGTCGCATCTCCAGCAGTGAGGATAGCTGTGCTCAAAGTTTGGAGCAGAGAATAAGAGCCCTCTCTCTTCCAGATCCTTAAGAACCAGCGGGTCTGCCTTTTTGCAGAAGGTTCCTGGCCACGGAGTCTCCTTTGTCATCTCGCCCTTTGCATCTACTAACTGCACGAACGGAAGATCGTACTTTCTTCCCACCTTGCTGTCATCCTCACCGAAGGCCGGGGCAATGTGAACTACTCCTGTACCGTCTGTCAGAGTAACATAGGTGTCACAGACTACAAAGTATGCCTTCTTGCGCTGCTTTGCACAGATCTCGCCTGCACAGTCAAATAATGGCTCATACTCCTTATACTCTAAATCTTTTCCCGTAAAGCTTTCCTTTACCTCGTAGGTTCCCTCGCCAAGAACTGTATTACAGAGGGCCTCAGCCATGTAGTAGACTGTGCCGTCTTCCTTCATCTGGACTTTTACGTAAGTCTCATCCGGATGTACACAGAGAGCCACGTTGGAAGGCAGTGTCCACGGAGTTGTGGTCCATGCCAGAATATACGCATCCTCACCCTTTACCTTAAACTTGGCAATGGCAGAGCGCTCCTTCACATCCTTATATCCCTGAGCAACCTCATGGCTGGACAGCGGAGTTCCGCAGCGCGGACAGTAAGGCACAATCTTAAATCCCTTGTAGAGCAGTCCCTTTTCCCAGATCTGCTTAAGTGCCCACCACTCAGACTCAATAAAATCATTGTGATAGGTAACATATGGATGTTCCATATCAGCCCAGAAGCCAACGGTTGCGGAGAAATCCTCCCACATGCCCTTATACTTCCAGACACTCTCCTTGCAGTGTCCGATAAACGGATCCAAACCATACTGCTCGATCTGCTCTTTACCGTCCAGACCCAGCATTTTCTCTACTTCCAGCTCTACTGGAAGTCCGTGTGTATCCCAGCCGGCCTTTCTCGGAACCATATATCCCTTCATTGTGCGGTATCTTGGAATCATATCCTTGATAACGCGTGTTAAAACGTGGCCGATATGTGGCTTTCCGTTAGCGGTAGGCGGACCGTCGTAAAAAGTATAAGTCGGGCCCTGTTTCCGGCTTTCAATACTCTTCTCAAAAATCTGATTGTCAGCCCAGAATTTCTCTGTCTTTTTTTCTCTCTCCACAAAATTCATGTCAGTAGAGACCTTGTCGTACATGTTTTTTTCCTCCTGTCTGGTGAATTTTTGTGTATGCAGAAAGCGTAAAAAGCCTCCGTCCCGTAAAAGGACGAAGGCTGTCAATCACTTCGTTTTACCACCTGTTACTGCATACTTCATATGCGCTCCCTCTAACGGCGGACACCGGCTCAGCTTAATAAGGAAGCCCATGACGAAAAGGCATCCCGTTCAGCCTGCAACTCAGGAGTGATATTCAGTGCTTCCCTACTCGCAGCAGGCTCTCACCCTCCCTGCCTCGCTTTGCCTTTCCGTAAAGCCTTACTGTCTCCGTCACAGTTTTTCTGGTTTAAACATATAAAATTACTTGTACAGTATACTATTTTAAACAGTTTAACTGCAAAAGTCAACTGATATTCCTCTATCTTTACTGTGGTCCCAGATACTCTGCCTCTCCCCATCCCAGAAATCCTACAAAAAACGGCGAGAGGAAAAATAAGCCGACAGCAAACAGCATTCCTTTTCCAAAGACTGCAGCCAGTTTGCCACAGGTAATCACCCATATTACAAGGTTTACAATGGGAATAAAAAGCAGCAGCATATACCAGCCCTTGCCCCATGTTATTTTCATCAGCTGCCAGGAATTCACAAAGGGGATAATCGCAAAAATCCCCGGCACTCCTGCCTTTCTGAACATCTGTATGCCTCCGCCGATAGTAAATACCAGCATTCCCACACTGAGAGCCATCCCTATAATGGAGGAAATCATTGATACCGGTTCAAACTGATTCATAATCTTCTCCTCTTATTCCCACACAGCAGTCAGCACGTGCTCCCCGTTCGTTGTCACAATCGTACTGCTTTCTATCATCTGTCCGCTGTAGCTCCAGCCGGCAAACTGGTATCCCGCCTTTTCAGGGACAGGGAGTTTTCCATAAGCGTCTTCAAAAGTAACCTGCACTGGTGCAGCTTCTTCCTCTCCTCCTATGTTGCCTCCATCCAGATCAAATTTTACTGTAATTTTGGCTGGAGTCCAGTGAGCATACAGGGTGATATCACCTTCCACTGAGGCTTCTGGAAAATACCACTCAAGCGCTCCGCTCTCCGTGTACCAGCCGGCAAATTCATACCCCTGTCTGACTGGATCTTCCGGCTCTGCCACTGTATCACCATACTTCAGCTTCTGGGATTTTACCTCTGTTCCTCCCTGTGAGTCGAACGTAACGGTATAGCCGCCATGAAAGGCAAAATAGGCAATCATTCCCACAATTGCAATCATCAAAAAAGCAATCAGCCCGTCCAGCAGGCGGATGGGAACATCCTTGCTTCCATAAATTCCCCGCCCGAACAGCCTCTTTCGGATCATGGGATTTTCCTGCTCCTTATCTTCTTCTCTTTCTGTTTCCAGCTGCTTTTTATCCTGTTCTTCCATTTCTTTTTCCTCCATACTGCCCTATAAAAAAGAATTCATCAAATGCAATTTCCTATAAAATAAAGAAAGGGGATTCCCCTAAGCATCTCTGCTTTCCGTGAATCCCCTTCTGCCGGAAGCCTATACTCCCCGCAGATTCATTACTTTCTTACCAGATACTTTCTCATATCGATAGCGCAGGCAACCAGGATAATAAGACCCTTAATTACATACTGCATGTTCATATTGATAGAGAGGAAGTTCAGGGCAACGAAGATGATTCTGAGTAAGAATACACCCATAACAACGCCGCTGATCTTACCAGTACCACCTACGAAGGATACGCCGCCGATAACGCAGGCTGCGATAGCGTCACACTCGTAGTTCAGACCTGTATTAGCCTGGTTGGAACCGATACGTGCAGACTCAATAAAGCCTGTCACACCGTACATCATACCTGCCAGTGTGTGTACCAGAATTGTGGTTCTCATTACGTTTACACCAGATACGTTAGCTGCCTCCGGGTTGGAACCAACTGCAAACATGTTTTTACCGAATGTAGTCTTATTCCAGATGAACCACATGATGGCCACTACAATCATGCCGTACCATACGTAGTTCGGAATCGCAACGCCGCCAACCTTTAAGATGCTGCCTGTAACGAAGGTCTTGAAGGAATCATCAAGACCGGACAGAGGCTGTCCGTTATTGCCGTTGATCATGATGTACATTAACAGCAGACCATAAACAATCAGCTGAGTTGCCAGGGTTACGATGAATGGGTGGAGCTGGAATTTAGCAACGAAGAAACCATTTACATATCCAACAACGCCGCCCACTGCAAGCACTACCAGAATAACAACCGGAATCGGAAGCGGAGGCATACCTGGGAACATCTTAGTAGCATAATCTAAAGACTGAAGCAGGGATGCAGAAATACATGCTGTCAAACCTACTACTCGTCCGGCAGAAAGGTCTGTACCTGTCAGTACAATACATCCTGCAATACCGCAGGCGATAGGAAGGTTCGCCGCGGAAAGGCTGATAATATTTACGATAGATGCAGGAGCCAGGAACCTGGAGTTCTGCATAAATGTATAAATAATTGCGATAAGTAACAGTACATAAAGCGCATTATTAATTGCGGCTTCTTTCCAGAATAACTTTTTATCCTTTGCGTCAAGAGACTTATAGCTATCTACTTTTGCTTTATAATTTTCAATCATTCTCATCTGACCAAAACCTCCTCTACACGTATTTTGCAGCAAGTGTCATAATCTCTTCCTGTGTGGTATTCTTTGCGTCAACCTCGCCTGCCAGACGTCCGCCGGACATAACAAGAATTCTGTCGCACACACCGAGAAGTTCAGGCATCTCTGAGGATACCATCATAACAATCTTGCCCTTGTTTGCAAGGTCGATGATTAACTGGTAGATTTCATACTTTGCACCTACATCGATGCCTCGTGTCGGCTCATCCAAAAGCAGAACTTCAGGCTCTGTTAAAAGCCATCTTCCCAGAATAACCTTCTGCTGGTTACCGCCGGAAAGGCTTCTGATTTTCGTCTCCTGTGTAGGCGTTTTGGTCCGCATTGCCTTAATGGACCAGTCTGTGTCAGCCCGCATGGACTTCTCACTTAAGGCAATACCCTTTCTATGCTTTTTAAGGCTTGATATAACGGTATTTTCCCTGATGTTCAGAATTCCGAAGATACCGGTTGCGCGGCGCTCTTCTGTCAGCATGGCAAAGCCATTCTTAATGGATTCTCTGGCATTTCGGTTCAATACCTGCTTTCCGTCTAATTTAATGGTTCCTGACTTTCTCGTTGCGATACCGAAAATATTTTCCAGCGTTTCTGTACGGCCGCTGCCATCCAGACCTGCCAGACCTACGATTTCGCCTCTCCTCACCTTAAAGGATACATCCTTTAAAAGGGAGTACTGGGCTGTCAGTCCCTCTACCTCCAGGGCAACCTCTCCTGGCTTATTTGTCTTTGGCGGGAACTGATTGCTCAGCTCACGTCCAACCATCAGCTTAATAATCTCTTCTGTCGTCAGATCTTTCGCCGGTTTTGTGGCAATCCATGTGCCGTCACGCATAACCGTAACTTCATCGGCAATCCGCAGAATCTCTGCCATCTTATGGGAGATATAGATGATTCCGCAGCCCTTGTCACGGAGCATGTTAATAATCTTGAATAAGTGCTCTACTTCCTGTTCATTAAGAGAAGACGTAGGCTCGTCAAATACAATGATCTTAGAATTAAAGGAAACTGCCTTGGCAATCTCCGCCATCTGTCTCTGTGAAACAGGCATGGTACTCATAATACGTCTCGGATCTACATCAATGCCAAGCTCCTGGAAGACTTCTCTTGTGTCTTCGTACATCTTCTTTTCATCGATCATGACTCCGCCGACTTTTGGATAACGTCCCAGCCAGATATTATCCATAACATTTCTCTTTAACGCCTGGTTTAACTCCTGGTGTACCATGGCAACACCGTTTTCCAGGGCCTCCTTGGAATTTTTGAAATTTACTTCTTTTCCTTCCAGGAAAATCTGACCGCCGTCTTTGCTGTACATACCGAAGAGGCATTTCATCAGTGTAGATTTACCTGCTCCGTTTTCACCCATCAGAGCGTGTACTGTTCCTTTTTTGACAGTCAGAGAAACTTGATTGAGAGCTTTAACGCCAGGAAACTCTTTAGTGATGTTTTTCATCTCGAGTAAAACTTCCTGTCCCATAACTCATTTCCTCCTTTCATTTCCTGGAATGTGCCCGGTCAAATTCCGTACCAATCCAGGTGAAACACCGCAGCATATTATCATCTGCAGATTCTCTTCCCCTTTTTCCGATCACTTCGTTTTTTGCAGACCTTGCAGCCTGCCGGAGCAGCCTTCACTGCCCTATGCTTCCCCTGCTTACATTTTAAGCACAAGGAAAGCGGCTGCCGCCAGCCGACAGCCGCTTTCACTTTATTCAAATTTACAAATTACTCAGCCTCTGTCTCAGCTGCTGTTATCTCCTCAGCTGCCTCTGTGGACTCTTCTGCTGCTTCCTCAGCTGCTTCTGTCTCCTCAGCTGCTGCACCTTCCTCGCCTGTGTATGTAGCGTATGGAATGTAAATCTTGTTAGTTACTGTCTCAGACTTGTTGAAGTCGTCTGTATCAGCCATAACTTCCTTACCCTCTGCTACGTTGTTTACCAGGTAAGCGATACCGTCTGCCATACCCTCTGCATCCTGCTTGATAGTACCTGTCATCTTGCCGTCTGCAATGTACTGCTTAGCAGCATCTGTAGCGTCAACGCCGAATACCGGAATTGTCTTGCTGTCTGCTGTTCCAAGGTTGTATCCCTTATCGTTCAGAGCGGAGATAGCACCCTCTGCCATACCGTCGTTATTGCAGATAACCAGCTCGATCATGTTGCCGTTAGCCTCATTGTACTGAGCCAGGTTTGTTACCATGTAGTTGTTAGCTGCTGTAGCACTCCAGTTTCCATCCTGGTCTACCTGGTAGCAGTCAGTATTGGACGGGTCGAAGTACTCCAGAGCCGGCTTTCCAGCCTCCTCAAGAACCTTGTTTGCATCCTCTACGCCGAACTGTGTACGGTAGATAGCCTCTACGTTTCCAAGCTGTCCCATGAACATAGCGTAGCTGATCTTTCCGTCGCCGTTTAAGTCAACTGTGTCGTAGTTCTCAACCAGGTACTCACCGATTAACTGTCCCTGCATATGTCCAGCCTCAGGAGCATCTGTTCCTACGAATGCACACTTCTCATAGCTTCCAAGTACCTTGCCCTCATCCTCGTCAGTCTCAACTGCACGGTTGAAGAAGATAACCGGGATATCAGCTGCCTTAGCCTTATCTACGATAGCCTGGGAAGCGTCTACAGAACCGGATGTAACAATGTTTACAACTAAGAGATTAACACCCTGAGCGATAGCTGTATCGATCTGCTCATTCTGTGTTGTCTGGTTGCTGTTTCCATCAAAATCCTGGAACTTAACACCAGCCTCTGTAAGAGCTGCGTCAAGAGCTGTACGAACGCTTGTGATATATGTATCGCTGTATGTGTAGTAGAATACACCTACATTTAAATCAGACTTTTTAGCTGTCTCTTCACCAGCTGCCTGTGTCTCGCCGTTTGCTGCAGTTGTGTCAGCAGCCTCTTTGTTGCCGCCGGAGCATCCTACCATGCTGAATGCCATTAAAGACGCCATAGTGAGTGCAAGAAATCTTTTCTTCATAATTACATCATCCTCCCGTTTTGTAATTAAACTTTATTTGTATGTGTATTCCACATATCTTTCATAAGTGATTATAGAGTTTTTTTCAACAAAAGTACATAGAATAATCAACAAAACTTGTACAAATTTCAATTCTCCTGTTGATTTTCCCACCTTTTCTTGTATACTTCGCCAAACGCTTTGCGGCCCGTCAGTCGAACAGGAATAAAATTTTCTGATATTCTTCCAGAAACATATTTTCCCTTGTTACAGTTGTCGTATCTGTATCAATCTGTTTTTCCTTTCCCTTGCGGCCTGTCAGAATTTCCCAGGCCTTCTCCACTCCCAAATAGCCCATGGCATAGGGGTTCTGGACAATCAGGGCATCTACCTCACCTGTCTCCAGCATTCCAACTGATACAGCGTTGCTGTCAAAGGCAGCGACAAATATCTCATCCTTTTTTTCCAGATCCCTGATAGCCCAGCCTACCCCCAGACTGGTCCACTCATTAAACGTAGCAATCACATTGATCTCCGGATGAGTCAGAATCAGCTCCCTGGCCGCTGCTCTGGCCTCCTCTGTAGTAGAAGCCACGTTAATCGTCACAATCTCCTTAACCCGGCTGTCTTTTTCTGCCTCTTCCCTAAATCCCCGTTCTCTCTCCTGTCCATTGGCCGTATGCTTGTCAAAATTCACAATGCCGATGCACAGCTCTCCTTTCGTCTCATCCAGAACCGCCCTGGCTGCCATCCGCCCCGCTTCCTTGTTGTCCGTGCCAATCCGAATTTTCACTGTGCTGCTGTTCACATCACTGTCAATAATTACAGAAGGAATCCCCCTCTGCGCAGCCCAGTCTACTGCCTCTGCATTCTTTTCATAGTCTACAGCTGAAATAACCAGGGCATCTGCCCCTTTCTCCACAGCATTCCGTATTATCTCATTCTGGCCTTCATAGTCCTCCTCTGACTGGGCGCCTGCTGTTGTCAGGGCAATATTATATTCTGTCGCAGCAGCACCGGCCCCAGAAAAAACAGACTTAAAAAAGGCTGATTCTGTCGATTTTACAATCATTGCAACCTGGTATCTCTCCTGTCCGCGGCGCTGCATGGCGGCGGCTCCGCCCAAAAGAGCCGCGGTCACAGCAAGCAGGAGAAGAAAGACGGTTTTCCTTTTCCTAGCGTGCTTCATATGAGTCCTCCTCCAGCTTTGGCATGCGGATAGAAACCTTCGTTCCCTCATCCAGCTCACTTTCTATCTTCATTCCGTACTGTTCTCCAAAGTAAATTTTCACCCTGTCATTTACATTTTTAATACCGATTCCGCCAGTCTGTCCCTTTACTTCTTTGTGGAGAATGCTCTCGCACTGCTCCTTGGTCATACCGACTCCATTATCCTCCACAGTAAATACTACATCGCCGCCGTCCTCGAAAATTTTAATCTCAATAAACCCTTCGTCAATCATCCTGTTCAGGCCATGATAAATCGCATTTTCAATAATAGGCTGAAGTGTAATCTTGTTGCAGTAATAGTGAAGGCAGCTCTCCTGCACATCAAAGCTGTACTGAAACTGGTTTTTGTAGCGGAATTTTTGAATCTGAAGATAGCTCTTGGCGTGCTCTACCTCTTTCTCCACCGGAATCAGTTCATGTCCCTTGCTGATGCTGATCCGGAACAGCCGGGCCAGGGCATTTACCATCTCTACCGCATCCTTGGTTCTGCCTTCCTCGCACATCCAGGCAATTGAATCCAGCGTATTATAAAGAAAATGCGGATTGATCTGAGCCTGGAGAGCCCGAAGCTCCGTCTTTCTCAGCACGATCTCCTCATTCCTCACCTGGTTCATCAGCTCCTGAATCCTGATTACAAGGTGTCCAAAAGCATTGGAAAGAGATGTCACCTCCCGGCTTCCATAAACCGGTTCATAGGAAAAACCCTCTGCATTGGCCTCAAACTCTCCCATTGCCTGATTCAGACTGTGAATCGGCCTGGAAATATATCGGGACAAAACAATACTGCTGATAATAGTGGCCGCCAGCACAATCAGAAGCAGTGCCGCTAACAGAACCAGACAATCCTTCAGCCGTTCTTCCACCAGCTCATCCACAAAGCTGACTGCTGCAATACGCCAGGAGCTTCCTTCCCTGGTCCGGATAGTATAAATAAGGCCGTTCTCCTCATAGCTTCCGTCCGGCCTGGCTGTCATTTTCTCTGTATCCTCCTTTTTCAGCCCTGCAAAAATCAGCTGCTGCTGAGGATGATAGATAATGGTTCCATCCTGATCCATAATAAAGCAGTATCCGTGGTTTCCCACACCTACCGTGTCTACATAGCTGGCAATCTGGGAAAAGCGGGAATCCAGCACTACAATCCGCTCTGTCCCATCTTTTTCCCGGATTCTGGTGGAGATAGACACCACCCAGGGATACTCATTCAGAAGAAGACTCTCCACATGGGGCCTGGATATAATCATCTCCCCTATCTCAGGCATCTCTTCTTTATTAAAAGAAAGATTGGCAAGAGCATCCTTCTTAAATGTCTTGTTCCCTGTCCAGGCTCCTGTCAATTCCCCTGTGTCCGGATCATAGCTGGTAATAGCCGTCACATCGGAACGGATATCTGCCATATGATTCAAATCTACATCCCGAACCGGAGCTTCCTCCAGAAAAAATTCCTCGATCAGCTTTAACGATTTGCCGATATCGTCCATGTAGTTATTGACAATCCTCTCTACCTGGACAGCTGCCTGATCGCTGGATGTTTTAACATTCTGAATCATAGAAGCCCGGTAGGTTGTAGCAAACACCACAATTCCTGCTAAAAGCGAGAACGCTACCATAGATACTACCAGAATCGTCATGATCCCCGAACTGGTAAGGCCTATCTCCCGGTCTTTCCCTTTCATCCGTCTATACTCCTCTCCCCGTTTTCTGCTCATGCCTGCGTTTCTCCTTGGCTGAGCCGCCGGCGCAGCATATTCGGCGACACTCCCTCATATTTTTTAAAGCAGTAGCTGAAATAGTGCTGATCATTGTAGCCGCAGGTTTCAGAAACCTCCTTAATTTTCATGGCTGTGTTGAGAAGCAGGGTTTTTGCCGCCTCCATTCTCTTCTGTGTCAGATAATCCACAAAACTCTTTCCTGTTCTCTTTTTAATCAGAGAACTGAGGTAATTAGGGCTGACGCCAATCTCCGTGCTGGCTGACATCAGGGAAAGATCTGCTTTAAAATAGTTATCTTCAATATGCCTGATCGCCTTGTCGCAGATATCCATGCTGCTCTTTGTCTTCTGCTCTGAAATCCTGTCCCTGGCTGTCATGCAGAAATTGACAAAATGATCTGCCGCATCCTTTAGAGAGCTGTCTAAAAAGACCATCTGCTGCATAAAGGGATCTGATTTCAGGGCCGCCGCGTCTGACTCAGCTGATACAGAATACATAATCCGGCAGACACAGGATAATATCTCTACCAGCATAAAGTTGACCTTTTCCCTGGAGTTGTTCTCATCCCTCAGATGGCTGAATACCTCCCACAGATACTCCTCCAGCTCCTCTCTGGATCCCCCCCGGATTTTTTCTTCGATGCTGGCCACCACCTTCATCACATAGTCCATATCTACGCCTGAAAACGGTTCCTCATCCGTAATATACCGGACTCCCCCCTTTTTGCTTCTGCTGGCGTACCGCATGGCGTTTACTGCGTCTCTGTATCCTTCTGAAAGCTCTGAAAAGCCGTTTAAGATCCGGCTGGCTCCCACGCTGCACTTCAGGTTCAGAATACGGTCAGAACTCTGAACAATATCGTCTGCCAGAATATGGAGATACTTGTCAAAAGAGGCAGGTGTAGCCCATAATACGGACACAATCCGATCCTCCAGAAAGAAGCTTTCATATTTAATATATTTCTTTAAAATACTGTCAATGGAATGCACATGGCTGTGATCGGTACAGTTGGTTCCATTTTCATCCCAGAAAGCGACCGATATCACCAGATAGCGGATGTTTTCACTCTCCGGCCGTATCATGCCGCAGGCTTTGGCCTGGCTGCAGAGCCGTTCCTCTCTTTCCGGGCTGAAGTTTGTCTGAAAGCTGTCAAGCAGCAGAGGAAGCAAAAATTCTGAAATTCCCAGCTCGTTTTTTCTTCTCTGGGCAAACTCTGAGAATAAATGATCAATCTTCTGTTTAATCTGAATCAGATTCTCCGTTAAATCTGCCATGGATATAGGCTTCAGCATATAGCTGATAATATTATACTGGATCGCCTGCTGAGCATAGGAAAAATCGTCAAATCCACTCAAAAATGCAATCTGCGTGGCCGGGCGGATTTCCCGCACCTGCCTGGCCAGCTCCACGCCGGAAATAAACGGCATCCTGATATCTGTAAGCAGCAGATCCGGCTCCTTCTCACTGACCAGCTCCAGAGCCTCCACCCCATTCTCTGCTTCTCCCACTACCTGAAATCCGATTTCCTCCCAGTTAATCCTCCGGATAATCGCTCTTCTTAACTCCTCTTCATCATCTGCAACTACTATTGTATACATACATCCTCCGTTTTCTCTTTCCATCTTCTGATATTTTACCATAGGCAGGCTTGAAATTCCATAGAAGGATGAAAAAGCCCCTCAGCCGCTAAATGTTATTTTTTTATCAATTCATTTCCCCTTTTACTGCTTTTATGGTATACTTTTACCCAATTAATACAAACATACAACTATTTTTACAAGGAGAAGGATATGGAGCCACGAAATCTTACTTTACTGACAGACCTGTACGAGCTTACAATGATGCAGGGCTATTTTCACGAGAAGGATGCCAATGAAACTGTCATTTTTGATGCCTTTTACAGAAGCAACCCGGATGGAAACGGCTTTGCTGTCTGCGCAGGCCTGGAGCAGGTTATTGAATATATTAAAAATCTCCATTTTTCAGAGGAGGATGTTGAATATCTCAGAGGCGTGGGACTTTTCACAGAAGATTTTCTCGATTACCTGCGCAATTTTAAATTTACTGGCGATATCTACGCTATTCCGGAGGGCACAGTTATGTTCCCAAGAGAACCAGTTGTAAAGGTAATCGCTCCGATTATGCAGGCTCAGCTGGTGGAGACTGCCATTTTAAATATCATCAACCACCAGAGCCTGATTGCAACCAAAACTTCCCGTGTCGTTCAGGCTGCTCAGGGAGATGGCATTATGGAATTTGGCCTCCGCCGGGCTCAGGGACCTGATGCAGGCATTTACGGAGCCAGAGCTGCCATGATCGGCGGCTGTGTGGGAACCTCTAATGTGCTGGCCGGCCAGATGTTTGATGTTCCGGTAAAGGGAACCCATGCCCACAGCTGGATTATGAGCTTCCCGGACGAGCTTACAGCGTTCCGTACCTACGCAAAACTCTACCCTACTGCCTGCATTCTCCTGGTAGATACCTATGACACCTTAAACTCTGGTATTCCAAACGCAATCCGTGTGTTTACAGAAATGCGCGAAGCCGGTATTCCTTTAAAAGGCTACGGTATCCGCTTAGACAGCGGCGATCTGGCCTATCTGTCTAAAAAAGCCAAGGCCATGCTGGATGCGGCCGGATTTACAGACGCCATTATTTCCGCATCCAACGATCTGGATGAGTATCTGATTGACAGTCTGAAAATCCAGGGAGCTGCCATCAACTCCTGGGGCGTGGGAACGAACCTGATTACCTCAAAAGACTGCCCATCCTTCGGCGGAGTTTACAAGCTGGCAGCAGTTCTGGATCGGGACACAGGAAAATTCATTCCTAAAATTAAGCTTTCTGAGAACACAGAAAAGGTAACAAATCCTGGAAATAAAACCATTTACAGAATTTATGATAAGGAGAACCACAAGATTATCGCTGATCTCATCTGTCTGGCAGGCGAAGTTTATGATGAGAATAAATCCCTTCTGCTCTTCGATCCAATCGAAACCTGGAAGAAGACGCACCTGGCTCCAGGCTCCTATGAGATGAGAGAGCTGCTGGTTCCTGTCTTTAAAGACGGGGTCTGCGTCTACCAGTCTCCTAAGGTTATGGAGATCCGCGAGTACTGCCGTCAGGAGCTTGATACGCTCTGGGATGAATCCAGGCGTCTGATCAACCCTCACGAGGTTCATGTGGATCTGTCCAACGAGCTCTGGCACATGAAAAACCAGCTGTTAGACAGCTATCACTATAACCGCTGATATTATGTCATAGAATGCCATTTCCTATGGCATAGCAAAAAAACTCCTTCCCGAACATCACTGCAATGTTCAGGAAGGAGTTTTTCTCTAACATTCTTTATTTATGTTATATTTCCCTATCTCTCGTCTGTATCCCTGCGCAAGGCCTTACAGGTCTTGCTTGGGTTCCTCTAAAAATGCTGCTGCAAGCAGCGCATCGGGAATCCCGGACTCCTCTTTGCTGCGTCCGGGCAGCGCTCGGTTTCACTCGCTTTATTCGTCCCAGTTGTGGTAGGTAGCCTGTACGTCATCGTCAGCATCCAGAAGATCCAGAAGACGGTTCATCTTCTTGATAGACTCGTCATCAGTAAGCTCAACCCATGTCTGAGGAATCATCGTCACCTCAGCCTCCAGCATCGGGATATTCTTATGCTAAAATATAACATAAAAACAACCAAAACATCATAACTGATGCTACCTGTTTCTTTGTTATTGTGGCGATTATATCATAACTGGATTTAAAAATCAACAATATGTCCTTGCACTCCATAGCCCTTTTGCAATTACTTTAGCAGAGAATACAAGTTCTGAATTTTCTATAGAGTTTGTACTATGTATATTTCTATCTGCATTTTATGAGATTCGAATAGGAGAGGGCTACTGTGCATTCTTTTTTTCATGGATGAAAGAATCTTTATTTTATTTAATAATATGTTTCTATAAAAGTACATTCTTTTTTAGCGTTTGGATTGAAGGATGTTTCTTCAATTTCAACTATACCTTGTTCATAATCTTTTATACTTTTATATAAACTTATTGTCAATTTATCTGGTATTTCTTTATCAACTGGCGCGGAGCCGTCCCATTCATCAATATCTTCCCAATCGTCCCATCTTTTGCCGTAATTATACATACCTAAAAACTTGTTAGGCCTGTCTTTATAATATCTATATTTTATTGATTTTAAAATTCTTTGTATATCATATTCTTGTTCTGTATCTATAATGGCATGAAGGTGAACTTCTTCTCGATATACTTCATGATTAACTTTATCACAGATTGGTATTATCATTTTATTATCCTCTTTTCTATATTTCTTCTAATTGACTAATAGCTTCCTCTAAATTGTCTACCGCTTCATTCATACAATCAATTGCTTCTTCTGATTCTTCCCCTCTCATAGAACCTTGTAAATTCTCTGGCATACTATCAAATGCAATTTCTTCAGATAACAATATACTTTTTAATTCTGATTTAATAGATTCTAGTTTAGAAATTACTGTGCTAATATCTGTTCTTCTCTGTTTATTCATTTTAATATCCTCTTTTCTTATTTGTTATATTTTTGATATGATTTTATAATTTTAATATCAATTTAATATCAATTATACATTCATGTTCATATATACTCTTCTAAAATTTCTACTGCTAATTCTATCCTCAATGATTCTAGGATCTTTACTTAAAGCCATGTCATTTCTAAAACATAAATAAAATACATAACCAAGAATTAAAATATCATAACAAATACCATAGAATCCGAAAATTAATAATAATGGAAGTATTACTATTGTAGGAAGAATATAATTTTCATTTTTAGCACTATTATATAAATACTTCTCATCTCTTTGCCACATAGGATCATTTACTTTTGACATTAACATAGAATATCTAATATAATCTACTTCATCATAATTTTCTAAATTATAAATTCTTTCTTCTGGTCTGCTTTTAATCATGGTTTTACCTCACTTTTTATTATTTTATTTAGCTACACTAATTACACATCCATATTCAAGTGTTTCCTTCTAAATTCTCTTGATCTTTTTCTTTCTTTTTGAACCCATGGATCATAGTCTAATTTTAAATTATCCAAATGACACATAAATAAAACTATTAAAATAGTTACAATAACCATTGGAATACTTACGCTAGGATTATCACCGAAAAATATTACAACACAAGCTAAAGCAACTGGGATAATAATATTTTCATGCTCTGGCTTATAATAAAGTATTTTTTCATATTCCTGCCAATACCAATCATTTTCTAATTTCATTGCTGCAATATAAAGATTATCTCTATAACCTAACGGGTATCTCTCTTCTGGTTTAATATTATCTCTATTAGCAATCATGATTTTACCTCACTTTTAATCTAACTTTTCACCAAGCATATTTTTAACAAAGTCAAAATCTCTAATCTCTATCATTGTTGCTTTACTATTTTTTATATAAATGCTCTTCTTGTAGAATCTCAATTAGTGCTTTTGTAAACCTCTCTTTTGTCAATATAATCTCTCTCTTTTTGTTCTTCACTATTGTTAATTTCTCAATGATTTCTACTGATATTTTTTCAGAAACTTTTCGATAATTTATTTTGATATTTTTTTCATTATATCCTAGATTCTTTAAAAGTTTTTGTACTGAATTATAAAAATTTTCATTATACCCTATTCCAAACTTTTCCAAAAAGTCTGTATAAAAGCTATCTGGAATTACACTTTCTTTTTCTCTCTGAATACTTTTTGCTCTTGTTCTAATATTGTCACTTATATTTCTTATATTTTTTGTTGCCTTTTCTGTCCGCTCACTATAAATACATCGTTTTCCTTTAATACTAATTGCTATATCTTTATATTTCCCCTCATACTCTGGAGATAAAATAAAATATGCACATTGTTTCCAATAACCATATCCATTAATTGGTACATATGCCCCCGTTTTATTACAAGATTTATCCTCTTTACAATAATGAATACAGTAGCTGCATGATATTCTCTTACTTTCATATGTATTTTCAATAGTATACCCTGTTCCCCAACTTCCCTTTGGAGGAACTCCCTTAGCAGGAGCACCTTTTGATATTCTTCCCATAATTCAACCCCTTTTTTGTTTCACACAATCTTCATCATAAATCCCTCTTAAAAAGGAGCAGTACTTAGTTCCTATTTTTTTATAACAGTGATTATCTATCTTATTAAAAAACTGACATTCCATTGCTTTTTTACGACTGCCACCTTTCAATTTTACAAGTACCCTACCTTTATAAAGATTATCCTCTGGTGATTGCATTTTTCTTTTTTTCTTGCGCGGCGGCTTTAAATATTCAATATGCGAAGGAAAACCTTCGGCTCTGTGTCCTCCTACCATAGAAACACCTCCCAAACATCCTATTTCCTTCATTATATTCGTTTTATCGAATATATTCAAGCATAAAGATATATCCTATTCTATCTTCATATTATCTGAAGGAGGTAGAACATGATAAACTATGAACCATTTTGGCAGACACTGGAAAAATCGTCAGAAAACTGGTATACATTGATAAATAAGCATCATTTATCCAGTAGTACGCTTCATCGTCTGAAACATAATCAGGATGTATCCACCAGAACATTGAATGACTTGTGCCGGATCCTTCACTGTGATATCTGTGATATTGTAAGATATGTACCGTCCGCAGACGATCAGCTGCTGTAGTGAACTGCCGTGGCTGTCTTGCTGTATTTTTATTATTGTAATAACAAATTTCTGAAAAGCCTCTCTTTCTGATATCTTTGTCCTGCCTCACTTCCAGAATCTGAAATTTCTACATCTAATAAAATTCTATACGGTAAAATCCCTCTCAGTGTGTACACTATCCTGATGATAATTTTTATAGTCTTTATCACCTCATATCAGGTTTTAACATCCCCCTTGGTGCTATCGTAGTCTTAAACGATTTATAAGGCTTTTTAAGCCTATTCTTCCTGTTATCTGTATATTTTTGTCAAGCACGAATCTTGCTTTCTTGTAATGCCTTTTAATTACTTCCAGCAACCTGTTTCTTATCGTAAAGAACTTAACCACCTTCCCTATAAGGGAATCTGTCAGACTCCATGATTTCCATCTGATAAAAGAAAAGAGACAGCTTATTCAGCCATCTCCTCGATTAATTCCTTTTTATATTTATAAAATGTCATTTTGCTAATCCCAATCAGCTCCCACGTCTCCTGATTATTCAACTGCCCGCCAAAATCCTTATTATACTTCCGGATCTGTTCCTTAGCTGGCCCCGCCTTCTTGATATTAAGCTTCGCCCCTTTCCGCTGTCCTATCTGTTTTCCGTTCAAACGCGCTGTTTCTATGCCCTCTTTAGTCCTCTGGTGTAAATCCTGTACTTCCTTTTCAGCCTGTCCAAATGCAAGACGTATCTGCTCTTTTGCCAATGCCATAAGATACTGGTTAACTCCTTCAAGAATAAAGTCCACATTGGTTCCTGTCATCTGTATATTGCTTTCCAGTGCATTTTTGTAAGTGGATGTATTGATATGAGGTTCTTTGAGAAACACAAGCTCTATTCCCTTATAATACAGCTCTTCATACAATTTAAAACCTTCCTCTGCATTTCTGCTCATACGGCTCACAGAATCAAAGATAATCGTATCACCTTTCGTTACTTGCTTTAACAGCTTGTCCAGTTCTTTTCGTGACTGAATCTTTGTTCCTGTGAACATCTCCTTCACGATATGAGCAGCAGGATAAGATTTCTGTATGTTCCTTATCTGCCTTTCAATATTCTGTTTTGATGTGCTGATTCTTGCATAACCGTATTCCATAGTTCTGCTCCTTTAGTATCATTTCTAACGAACGATAAATTTCATACTATTAAAATAGCAAGATCAGCACAGTTTGTCAATTACTTTTATTACTTTTTATGATTTGCTTAATTTTAATACTATTTTTCTTTTTTCCAAGTGGGATGCACTATCACTCCAAACAGTTCCTGAAGCCATCCAGTAACAAATGCTTCATCCAGTTCCCATGATCCTTCAGGATTAGTAAGTAAATCACAATAACTTTGCGCCTCCTCATATTTCTCTTCTTCTGTCATATTCTCAAAATCCTCGTTCCATTCTATAAAATTATCTTTCGTATAATCTCCATAATAACTTCCGTCTGCACATAAAATTCTTCGACTACTATCTGGTTCTATTTTGGGTTCTGGTAAATGGTAATGATTTTCCTTGTACTTAGTAATAGTCTCATTAACTTGTCCATATCCAAATCCTGTCAATGATACAATTTCTTTTATCTTTTTATGTTCTTGCCAATATGATATTACCAGCTTTTCCTGTTCATATGTAAGCTTTTTTCCTGTCTCTGGTGATGGTGATGCTTCCTCTGGGAAGCTTAGCGAAGCGGTATCTGGATGAGCTGCTGAGCGGTCATCGGTCACAGTCATACTATCATTATCAGTATCAATATCTGTAACAGTATCAGAATTTCTATCATCAGATGAATTTATAGGTTTAGATGCCTTCTCCTTTAGCTGCTTTATTACTTTATTCACCTTACCCTTACTCACTCCCGTTGCCTTGGAGATTTCATCTTGACTAGCACCTGGGTGCTCTGCATAGTAAGACATGACTTTTTGTGTTTTTTCTACATCTTCTGTAAAGCCTCTAGATCTCCTTGCTTGGCTACTATCAATTAAATCAAGAGTCGGCTCTCCAACCAGCATTTTCACTTGTGGATCATCTATTTCCTTTCCCCATAATCCATATTCTACTATAGCGTTTTGTACTTTATAAGCCATCTCCATCCCTATGAGCTTCTCTACATTTTTTACTTGTCGAAAGTAATTTCCGAAATATGTGAAGCACACACTCCTATCAAATTCTTTTACATTATTATTCATGATAATAAAAATTTATACTCCTTCTAATTTCTATTTTCTCTGGCATTTTTCTTTAAGATAGATACACCGTCTCCAGCTCGTCGCCTGTATCATCTACAATCCACACACCCCCTTCAGCATACTCCGAATTACAGTCGAATACGTTCAAGTGTCGTTCTGTACCATCTGTAAATCCCAAAGTCAAAATATCTCCCTCAGCACTACATTTCATCAGATCAATTTCTTTTGGAACTCCAATTTTCATATAAATATTTCGCTCTTTTTCTTCAAATTGATCACACATTTTCTTATAAGCTAATTCTGCCGCTGTCATAATCGTATTTCTCCTATATGTATATTTATTTAGAACAGATGTGCAATTTCTTGCTTTCTATCTGTTTTGTCAACAACTTTTAAAATCCTCCCAGACTCAGCAGTATCCCATTCAGTTACTGTGAAATACTGTTCTGTACCATCTGTAAATCCTAGTGTCAGAACATCCCCAGAGACGTTGCAGCTCTTTAAATCCAGTTCCTTCCAAGTTAAACTGCTCAGAAAAACATTACCTTTTCCTTCTTCTTCAAATCTATCAAGCATCTTGTCATAAATCGCTTCTGCTTTTGTCATTAATCGGTATCTCCTTATTTTTCGTTTTTAGATGCGTATTCCCGGGCCGCGCTTCCTTTGTGCTTTTATGGTACCATAAGCCTGTATAATTGTCAATCTATTTTATGATAACTTATTTAATTATCAGACTTATTATTAATAAAATTATAATTTTTTTAAGTTTAAGAACTTTTACAGCAAAAAAGACAGGTACACATCTCTGCGTACCCGCCTCCCTAATAGAACTATGCTTCACAGTCAAAAGTGAGAGTTAAAACTGTTTCTCCATCTTCTGTATCAATTCCAATGTGTCCTGCTGCCGCCAGAGCCATCCTCCACCATCTATCGCTTTCCATGATGTCGAAACCATAGGAATTTCTAAAGATAGCAATAGCCAGCGTATTGGCTTTTTTATCTATTACCAATTCAGAACTGCTCAGCTCCGCAAAGTCCTTCAAAATCGGCACAATCGTGTTGTCGAACCACAGCATATGACGTTTTACCTTTTCATTCGTATGTTCCAGCCTGATTTGTTTCAAGGCTTCATCTAATTGCCTCCTTTCTGCCGGATTTAGCTTATCTAACTCCATCTCCATTATCGTTTCTCCTGACATCCTGTAATCATACATTTCCATTAAATCTTACCTCTTCTTACTTTTATATACACATTAACGGACTAGTCTTAGCTGCCATTTCCATCAAATCGTCATCCTGCATAGACTGTAAATATCTTTTTGTTGTATCAACCTTACTGTGGCCTAACAGTTTTGATACAGTATAAAGATCACATCCATTTTTCAACTGACTCTGTGCAAAAAAATGTCTGCACGTATGGGGACTGACACGGATATGGCTTCTTACTTTAGCCTCCTCCCCTGCCCTTTTTAAAATGTGTTCTAATGCTTCCGGGGTAAGTCTTTTCCCTTTCTGAGATAAAAACAAATACTCTGTTTGATAAGATAATTTATCCTTTATATATCCTTCTCTCACTCTAAGGTAACGTATCAAATATTTATTGATGAACGGCGTAACAGGGACGTAGCGAACCTTTTTCCCTTTTCCATAAATACGAATATGTGTACCGCGGATATCATCCATTTTCAAATTGCACATCTCTGAATTTCTCATACCGCTGTCAAGCAGCATTACCATAATCAACTGATTTCGAACATCTAAAAAACGAGAGCCTTTAAACACCTTGATCAGACGTAGTACTTCTTCATTATTAAATGTTTCTATCATAATAATCGGCTCTTTCTGCTTCTTGATTTTGTCCATCGGATTGTTTTGAATATACTGTTCCTGTACGCAATAGTTAAAAAAGCATCGGTAACAAATAATATTTCTGTTAATATACGTTTCAGACCGTCCCTGATCTATTTGATACTTGATATAGGCTTTAATAGACAGATGATGCGTTTGTTCCAATTCCCTGATCTGATACTGTTCCCGTAAAAATTTCATCATCCTCAGATTGGCATTTTTGTAACTTTTAATTGTTCGGTCACTTAATTTTCTCATCTGGCATTCAAAAATAAATTCCTGTAATACATCTTCATTCAGCATAAAAAAACTCCTTCCCAGACATCATTACAATGTTTAGGAAGGAGTTTACTGCACATCCATAGCTGAATCATACAAGATAGTCCAGAACCTCATAGCTGGACTCTTTTTTTATTCTGCCTACAGAAATTTGCATTGAAAAACCCTTTATTTATGTTATATTTCCCTATCTCTCGTCTGTATCCCAGTTGTGGTAGGTAGCCTGTACGTCATCGTCAGCATCCAGAAGATCCAGAAGACGGTTCATCTTCTTGATAGACTCGTCATCAGTAAGCTCAACCCATGTCTGAGGAATCATCGTCACCTCAGCCTCCAGCATCGGGATATTCTTAGCTTCCAGAGCCTCGCGCACTGCGGAAAAATCCTCTGGGGAAGTAATGATCTCGTAGCTGTCCTCTTCCTCCGCGAAATCCTCTGCGCCTGCGTCTAAGGCCTCCATCATCAGAGTGTCTGCATCCAGTTCGCACTCTTCCTTGTCAATAATAATCTGTCCCTTTTTATCGAACATAAAGGAAACGCTTCCCTGTGTTCCAATGTTTCCGCCGCCCTTTGTAAACGCACTTCTTACGTTGGCTGCAGTACGGTTCTTATTATCTGTCAGAGCCGTTACAATCACAGCTACTCCGTTCGGGCCGTAACCCTCGTAGGTAAGCTCCTCGTAATTAACGGAGTTAGCATCTCCAGCTGCCTTCTTAATTCCCCTGTCAATGGTATCGTTCGGCATATTGTTGGCCTTTGCCTTGGCGATTACATCGCGCAGACGGCTGTTGTTAGCCGGATCAGCTCCGCCTTCCTTTACTGCAACTGCAATTTCACGTCCGATGACAGTAAAAATCTTTCCCTTCGCCGCATCGTTCTTCTCTTTTTTGTGCTTAATATTGGCAAATTTTGAATGTCCTGACATAGTAATACTCCTCTTTTTCCATCATATTCTTTATTTTACAGAATACCTGCAAAGGCATATTGCCCCCTTGTACACTGACGCTATTCTATCACTAAACCCAGAGCTTGGCAAGTATTAAACAGGAGAATCGCCCAGCCTACAGCTCTGCCGCCAGATTCCGCAGCCATTTTTTCTGTCTGTATCTCCAATAACCGAACACAGCCTTATAAACTTCCTCCAGCATAACCATAGCGTAAACGATATCAATCGGGAACTTGAAAAACAGGCCGCCTAAAAATGCCATCGGCACACCGATAAGCCATACGCCGGAGCAGTCTAACAGAAGACACATTTTCGTGTCTCCGCCGCTTCTCAGAATTCCTACTACCATAACGTAGTTGAACATTTTAAACGGCATAAACAGGGCAAACATGATGATACAGCGGCTGACGCTTTCTGCAATCTCCGGCGTAATATTGTACACGCCGATAATCTGCCACCGGATCGCCACACAGAAAACTGCGCCCAGAATCGTGACAATAAACTGAAGAATCAGGAAATTCTTCGCATACCGCTCTGCCCGCTTCAGCTTTCCCGCTCCCATCTCATTTCCCATAATTACGGCAGTAGCCGCACTCAGCCCCTGGAACAGAACTGTGACAATATCCTGGATTGTTGTGGCAATCGTAATAGCTGCCACCGCGTCATTGCCCATTCGACCATAGGCCAGAGAGTACAGAGTCGTTCCCAGACCCCAGATAAACTCGTTGGCAATTACCGGGGTTGTAGTGCTGAAAAACTGAGCAAGAAATTCCCTGGAATAGCCGAACATTTCCTTAAATTTAGCGGCTACGGGAGCCTTTCCCAGATAAACTACCAGAATAATGGACAGCGCCTCCACCAGTCTGGCGATCAGGGTAGCCAGAGCCGCTCCTGCCGCTCCCATGGCCGGAGCGCCGAAGTTTCCATAAATAAATGTGTAGTTAAAGAAAATATTGATAAAAATCGTGCAGCTGCTGATTACTACCGGGGCTTTTACCCGTCCTGTCGCTCTCAGCATGGCTACAAAGGTATTGCTGACAGCTGTGGCAGGATAGGAAAGAGCCACAATCGTCAGATATCCGGCTCCTACCTGAATAGCGTCCTCACTGGCAGTAAAAATACGCATCACTGCTTCTGGGCAGACTACAGCCGGTACGAGAAAGGCGATGGACGCGGCGACTGCCAGAGACAGCGCCAGCCCCACTACCTTTTTTATATTTTTAATATCTCCGTTTCCCCAGTACTGGGCTGCCAGCACACCAGATCCGCTGACAATTCCGAATACCAGAAGAGTGAATACGAAGAATACCTTGTTGGCCAGTCCGACTGCCGCTATAGCAGTAGCTCCCAGAGCGCCTATCATCATCGTATCCACCAGATTGACGATGGTGTTTAGCATTCCCTGCATAGCCACAGGAAGCGCAATCCGTACTGCCTTTTTCAGGAAAATCCCGTCTCTGGCCATCATCTTTACATCATAAAAAATTCCTTTTTCCATAAATTTCTGCTGTTCTCTCCTCTAGCTGTTTTCGCCCGGTTTTTCTATTTCTCCCCAGCTGCGGACAGCTCTCACTGTATGAATCACTTTATTTTCTACAGAAATGACCTGGAACAGATAGCTTCCGTATGTCACCTCCGGTGTCTCTCCCTCTCTGGGAACGCGGTTTAACCTGGAAATCAAAAATCCGTTCAGGGTGTCGAAGTTTTCGTAGTCTTCTTCCTCAAATTCAATATCCAGCTCTTTTCCCACATCCTCAAGGGGCGTCAGGCCGTCAAAGATCAGACTTCCGTCAGCTTTTCTGGAAATCAGTTCCTCATCCTCATCGTACTCGTCTAAAATATTTCCTACTATCTCCTCCAGAATATCCTCCATGGTAACAATTCCTGCCGTCTGGCCGTACTCATCCACCACTATCTCCATGTGAATCTTCTGGGACTGCATTTCCTGAAACAGAAGGTTGATATTACGGGTTTCAGGAATGAAATGAGGCGTTCTCAAAAGACCATCTACCTCATCCAGACGCTTGTCCAGATTTTCTTCCTTCTGAGCGCAGGACAGCGTATCACGAAGATGGAGAATTCCTTTGATATCATCGATATCCTCATCATACACCGGAAATCTGGAATTGCTTCCCTCTGTGAGAATATAGGCAACGGCTTCTTTAAGCGTCATGGAAACACAGAGTGCCACGATCTGCTTTCTTCTGGTCATAATATCGCCGGCATCCTTGTCTCCCAGCCCTACAATATTTGTAATCATCTCAGCTTCGCCGGCCTCCAGAACTCCCTGCTCATGGCCCTCATTGACCATCAGCATAATGTCCTCCTCTGTCACGCTGTCATTCTTATCGTGAAGCCCGATTCCAAGAGGCTTCAGTAGCAGCCAGGACAGTCCGGATACCAGCCAGGCAAATGGCTTAAACAGAGTCACAATCACAGAGGATACGCCTGCATATCGGTAAGCCCACTTCTCCGGGTGCTTGGAAGCACATCGCTTCGGCACCACGATTCCAAGGCTGATAAGAGCTGCCAGCAGCATGACTGCCGCTGCCGCTGTAGCCAGAATCAGGGAAAGTCCCTGTCCCGTCTCACCGGTTCTATGTACCAGCATTTCCAACAGCGCCCCGGCCTCTTTCAGAACCACGGCTCCTGAAATCAGACCGATTAAATTTGTTACAATCTGAACGGTACCGATAAATTCTGCCGGCTGGCTGATTACCGCCAAAAGTCTCTCTGCCTTCCTGTTTCCCTCCTGAGCTTCTTTCTCCAGCGTTCCAGAATTCAAGTGCTGGATAGCAGCTCCAAATCCATATAAAACTGCATCCAGAAGAATAAATGCCGCAAAAATCAAAATGCTTAAGGGCCAATACCCATCGTCCATAATTAAAAATTCTCTCCTTTGTTCTCTTTTTTCGTAAAGTAAAAAGGCAGAATATCTGGAACTCTGCCTCCATTCTGCCACTATACCATCCTATTCTGCTTTCGTCAACCTTAACAGCCTGGCAGTGTATGTATTTTCCTGCTGCCAAATGCCATTTTCACTTTAAAGCTCAAGGCTGACCATCAGAGCCTGATTCACCTGTCCCAGCAGTTCCTCATCAATGTGGCAGATCCGCTCTCTCAGTCTCTGTTTATCAATCGTGCGCAGCTGCTCTAAAAGAATCACAGAATTCCTCACCATACCGCACCGTCTGGTGTCCAGCTCCACATGGGTGGGAAGCTTCGCCTTGTTCATCTTAGAGGTAATGGCCGCGCAGATCACAGTTGGACTGTGCCTATTTCCAATATCATTCTGTATAATCAGCACCGGGCGGACGCCTCCCTGCTCAGATCCCACCACCGGGCGCAAATCAGCGTAATAAATATCTCCTCGTTTTATAATCAACTATCTCACTCTCCGTCATTTCAGTTTATACCTCTAGTATTGCCTGTTTCCCGGCAGGTATTCAAAACTGCGGAAAGATTTATTTTCTCTCCCCCTTCTATTATATGGAAGAATTCTGTCCTTCGTTCCCCCAGGTATAAATGCGGGGAACGCGTTTTCCAATCAGGCAGGGAAGCTCATAGTGGAAGCCGCCGCTTGCTTTGGCCAGCTCTTCCATTGTAATTTCCTCCTGTCCGTCCCTGCCTACAAGAGTTACCTCATCCCACTTCTCTGCCTCGGGAATGTCTGTCACATCTGCCATCAGCTGATCCATGCAGACCCGTCCCAGGATTCTGGCCCGCTTTCCCCGTATCAGTACTTCTCCTTTTCCGGACGCGCCTCTGGGATATCCGTCTGCATAGCCGGCGCTGACAGTGGCAATCCTCATGGGGCGTTCTGCTGTAAAAGTTCCTCCATAGCTGACTGATGTTCCTGGCAGTATTTCCTTAATATAGGTAATGCGGCTCTTAAATTCCATGGCCGGCAGGAGCCGGATGCGACTGTGATCCACCTCATCGGAAGGGTAAAGACCATACATGGCAATTCCGGCTCTGGCTCCATCCATCTCCGAACCTTCTGGCATTCGGTGAAAATCCACGATTCCAGCGCTGTTTAAACAGTGACAGAACAGCTTTTTCCTGCCCGGTTCTGCCTCCTCCAAAAGTTTCGAAACAGAATCAGCGAATGTTCTGAATGCCTCAAACTGCTCCTTTGCCCACCTCTTATCAATCTCGTCAGCTCTGGCAAAATGAGTAAATATCCCCTCTATCTCTATTCTTTCCATACGGCTGATCCGGCCGATTGCTTCCAGTGCTTTTTTCCCCGGCTGAAAACCAATCCGGCTCATGCCCGTATCCACCGCCAGATGGACTTTCCCGCGGATTCCCGCTTCTGCTGCAATCCTGGAAAACACTGCCGCCGTCTCCTCCTCAAAAATGACCGGGCGGATATCTGCCGCTAAAAGCTCGTAAAAGCGTTCACTGCATACACTTCCTAAAACCAGGATAGGCTTGACAACCCCTTCTCTTCGCAGACTTAACGCTTCATCTGCTGTCGCTGCGGCAAAGCCTGACGCATAAGGTTCAATGGCCCGGGCCGTCTCTCCTGCCCCGCATCCATAGCCATCGGCCTTTACCACACCGATCAGCTTCGTCCCTTTTGGAAGACTCTCTTTCATCGCTTTCATATTTTCCCGGATCCGATCCAGATGAACCAGGACACAGATCCGATCAAAGGTGTTTTCTCTGTTTTCTGTTACATGATCTTCTTTTCTTCGCATACTGCTGCTCCCTTCTCCACATCAGCCAGACTGTCTGCCAGGTTTCTGGCCAGCACACCATGTTCTCCCAAAGCCTCCTCTGCCGCCTGACCGGCCAGACCGTGAAGGTAAACGCCCAGGACAGCCGCCTGGCCCTCGTCCATGCCCATAGCAATCAAGGCTGCCAGCGCTCCTGTCAGCACGTCCCCGGATCCGGCCTTGGCCATAGCTGCACAGCCGCTGCTGTTAATATAAACAGGCTCATCTTTTCTCACTACCACTGTAGCTGCATCCTTTAAAACCGTGATAACCCCATACTTTTCACTGTAATCCTCTGCCGCTTTCGTCAAATCGGCCTGAATTTCCTCTATCTCCAGCCCGGAAAGTCTGGCCATCTCACCCACATGGGGTGTTACCAGCACATTTTCTGTAAAATACTCTGACAGAGACGGATTCTCTGCTGTAATATTCAGCCCATCTGCATCCAGCACAATTGGAACAAAAGCAGACAAAAGAACCTGCTGTACCAGACGCACTGCCCACGGTTCTTTTCCAAGTCCAGGTCCCAGCACCACCACATCGGCCCAGCTGCATTCCCGTTCAATCCTTCTGGAAAACTGTTCCAGCTCCTCCAGCGCTTCCGAACAGTCATAGACAGAGAGGATAGCTTCCGGAATCAGCGTCTGAAGAATCTCCCTGTTCTCTGCAGGCGTCAGAATTTTTACAAGCCCGGCTCCTGTCCGGCAGGCGGCCAGAGCGCTTAAATAGGCTGCCCCAGCCATACCCGGGGATCCGGCGGCAATCAGTACATGTCCATAGGTTCCCTTGTTTGACCATGGCTTCCGTTTTGGAAGCAGTCCCAGATCCTCCGGCCCGCAGGTCACATACCGCCTTCCCGGAAGGCGTTCTGCCGGGCAGACAGGAAATCCTATATCCTTCACTGCCACCCGCCCGCTGTACTCCTTTCCCGGAAACAGGGCAAGTCCCACCTTTTCAAATCCAAAAGTTACAGTCAAATCGGCCTTAAGGGCAGTTCCCATTACTTTTCCTGTATCAGAGTGGATTCCTGACGGAATATCGACCGCCACGGTAAAGCGAGGCTTCATATCCTCAATCATCTCTATCATATCCCTGTAAGCGCCCTCCACATTTCGGGAAAGTCCTACCCCAAAGAGGGCGTCTATCGCCACCTGACAGGTTCCCGGAATAAAGTCTCCTGCTTCCATGACGGAAAGTCCCAGCTTTTCATTAATCGCCAGCTGAAGCCTAAGCTCTTCTGTGCGGCTTTCCTCCCTGCCCACTGCAACTACTGTGACATGATATCCCTTCAGGAAAAGCATCCGGCCAATGGCAGCTCCATCTGCCCCGTTGTTTCCTGTTCCACAGGCAATCAAAATCTTATCTTCCCTAAAAAGCTCCGGTTCCATCTCCTCCACCACAGAAAGAGCTGCCCGTTCCATTAATACCAGAGACGGAATTCCTACCTCCTCTATCGCATAGCGATCTACTGCCTTCATCTGTTCTCCCGTTACCAGCTGCCTCATCCCTGTCTCCTCCTTCTCCTATTGATCCGCCCTCTCCCCTACAGCAAAGGCTGCCGCATACTCTGCCGTATTTGTAATGGACACATGAATCTGCTGAATCGCCAGCTCCCCAGCCAGCTTCCCGGCCCCCCCATAAAGACGTACAAAGGGCTTTCCCAGGCTGTCCCTCAGCACCTCGATGTCTCTGGGGCCAAAGCTTCGAAACCCTGTTCCCAGCACCTTGGAAACGGCCTCTTTAACAGCAAAAGTGCCGGCCAGACGGGAATAATTATTCCCGGCCTGCCGACACTCTTCCTGGGTATAGACACGCGTCAAAAAAGCCTCTTTTTCACAGGCCTTTCTGATCCGTGCAATCTCTATCATATCTGTTCCTACCCCTGCTATCATTTTGCTTCTTTTCCCTTTATCTGACTTTTTTCCCGCTCCTTCTGATCCTGCATGCTGCATACCCGGTAGGACAGCCGCATCAGGCTCTCGGACAGATGAACATTCTCAACTACCACGTCATCGGGAACCACCAGATCCGTATGGGCGAAATTCCAAATCGCTTTAATTCCGGCTTTTACAAGGCGGTCCGCAATTTCCGGCGCCTTGGACTTGGGAATGGTCAGAGCTGCAATCTGCACATCGTTGTCCTTGATGAACTGTTCCAGATCCTCAATTCCCTTTATCTCCACACCGCGGACTACAAGGCCCACCAGCCTGGGATTTACATCAAACATCCCTTTGATCAGAAAACCCCGGCGCTCAAAATTTGTATAATTAGCAATGGCCTGTCCCAGATTTCCTGCTCCTATAATAATCAGGTTGTGCTGCCTGTCAATGCCGAGGATTCTGGCAATCTCTGAGTACAGATATTTTACATTATAGCCATAACCCTGCTGCCCAAATCCTCCGAAATTATTCAGATCCTGGCGGATCTGAGAGGCCGTCACCTTCATCCTTACGCTCAGCTCATTGGAAGAAATCCGTTCTACCCCCTCTTCCAGCAATTCCCCTAAATATCTGTAATATCTGGGCAGCCTTGAAATAACCGCCTTAGAAATCTCTTTCTGTTCCACGGCTTTTCTTCACCTTCCTTTACTTTAACCTGGCGTTTTCCTGTATCGCTCCGTTCCTCAGGAAAATGCGTTATTTATTATTATAGCATATGATAAATTATTGTCAAATAAAAGTTCTGAGGTTTTTTCCGCTATCTTGCAAATATTCCTTTCTTATATTATACTGGTTGCAGGTTTTTGATTTTAGAGATACAGGAGGACGACATGATTTTATCATGCAGCAATATTTCAAAAGCATTTGGAACGGATTCGATTCTGAAACACGTATCCTTTCACATAGAAGAGCGGGAAAAAGCCGCTATTGTAGGAATTAACGGAGCCGGCAAATCTACTCTTCTGAAAATTATTGTGGGAGAACTGGCTCCCGATGAAGGCTCTGTAGTCATCGCCAAGGGCAAGACCTTAGGCTATCTGGCTCAGCATCAGGATCTGGAAAGCGGACGTACTATTTATGATGAACTTTTAGAGGTAAAACGGCCCATTATTGAGATGGAGGAACGTCTCCGGACACTGGAGATAAATATGAAGCGCTCCCAGGGTGAAGAACTGGAAAGTCTTTACCAGACCTACAGCCGTCTCAGTCACGAGTTTGAGCTGGCCAACGGCTATGCCTGGAAGAGTGAAATCACCGGCGTTTTAAAAGGACTGGGCTTTCTGGAAGAGGAGTTTTCAAAACCCGTTGCCACCCTCTCCGGCGGCCAGAAGACGCGGGTTTCCCTGGGCAAGCTCCTTTTATCTAAACCGGATATTATCCTTCTTGATGAGCCCACTAACCACCTGGACATGGAGTCCATTGCCTGGCTGGAAAACTATCTCCTGAATTACCAGGGAACTGTCATCATCGTAGCCCATGACCGGTATTTTCTGGATCGGGTGGTTACAAAAGTGGTGGAACTGGATAACGGCGCTTCCACTGTCTTTCAGGGGAATTACTCCGCCTACAGCGACAAAAAGGCTATGCTCCGGGCCAGCATTCTGAAGGCCTACTTAAATCAGCAGCAGGAGATCAAGCATCAGGAAGAGGTAATCACCAAGCTTCGCTCCTTTAACCGTGAGAAATCTATCAAACGGGCGGAGAGCCGTGAAAAGCTTCTGAATAAAATAGAGCGGATTGAAAAGCCGACAGAAATCAATGATGCCATGAACATCACTCTGGAACCGGACATTGTCAGCGGAAATGATGTGCTGACCGTCCGCGGCCTCACTAAGGGCTTTGACGGGCAGACTCTGTTTTCCGATGTAGACTTTGATATTAAGAGAGGCGAGCGCATCGCCATTATCGGAAATAATGGAACAGGAAAAACCACTATCCTGAAGATAATCAATGGTATTCTGGCTGCTGATGCCGGAGAAATCCATCTGGGTTCCAAGGTCCATGTCGGATACTATGACCAGGAGCATCATGTGCTCCACAATGAAAAAACTCTGTTCCAGGAGCTGTCAGATACCTATCCGAATATGAACAATACCCAGATACGAAACGTGCTGGCTGCCTTCCTGTTTACAGGAGACGATGTGTTTAAACTGATCGGTGATCTCAGCGGCGGCGAAAAGGGGCGGGTATCCTTAGCCAAGCTGATGCTCTCTGAGGCCAATTTCCTGATTCTAGACGAGCCGACCAACCACCTGGATATTACCTCCAAAGAAATACTGGAGAACGCCCTGACTCATTACACAGGAACTGTTCTCTACGTTTCCCATGACCGATATTTTATTAACAAGACAGCTACCAGAATTCTGGATCTGACTCACAATACTCTGGTAAACTATATTGGAAATTATGACTACTACCTGGAAAAGCGGGATACGATGGAGCAGCTGTTCTCTTCCGGATCTGCGGCTTCATCCAAACCCGCAGAAAGCAGTTCCCAGTCAGGCTCTTTCACAGCCTCTGGCTCTGTAAACGCCTCTTCTCTCCCTTGGTCAGGAGACAGAGGACACGCTTCCTCCTCTGACAGCGGAGATTCCTCCGGAAAAACGGACTGGAAGCAGCAAAAGGAGGAACAGGCCCGCCTCAGAAAGCGCCAGAATGAATTAAATAAAACAGAAGACGCTATCCACCAGTTGGAAACCAGGGACAGCGAAATCGATTCTCTTCTCTGCAGGGAGGATATCTTCTCTGACGTTGCAAAACTGATGGAATTGAATGCTGAAAAACAGTCCATTGCCGCCCAGCTGGAAGAGCTGTATGAAAAATGGGAGGAGCTGGCTGAGGATTAATCCTCAGCCTTTTCTTTCCTATGAAAGATTTTCAACTCTTCCCACATTAAACTCTGTAATTCCCATATAGCCAGGCGCAATACTGTATTTCGGGAACACCAGCACCACTTCTCTGTTTTCATTAATATAGAACTGAGTCGTCTCATCTACTGTAGTAAAGCCCTCTGCCATTCCGTCATCACTCGCTCCAAAACCAAAAAATATCTGATTTTCATCCGATGCCATGCGCTCTTCTATCTGGCGCACCACTTCCTTATTGCACCGCTCTACATATCCGTTTCCTAAAACGTCCTCCAGAGAGAGAAGCCTGTCTTCTTTCAAATCCAGATTGTAATAATACCTCTCCTCCAGCGCATTCACCCAGCCCTTAAATGTGATAAGTTCCAGGGAGAGAACTGTTTCACTCTGGTACTTTACCTGATAGTCTACAGACAGATCCATCTGCCGGTCTGCCCACTCAGCTTCTGTGCCTCCGGTAGCAAAAAAGGCTTCTTTATAGTCTTCAAACTCCTTCTTTACATCTGCAATATAGCTGTCCACGATTGCCTCTATCTGCTCATTCACACGTTTCGCCGTATCAGGCAAGCGGTCGGCTCCACCTTCCTTTTCAGACTCCATAATTGCCGGAATTTCTGCATCAATATGATAATCCCCATCTGACTGGTGATAAGAACGGACGGTCAGCACCTTGGCCAGAATTCCAATTCCCGGAATCTGCTGCATGGTCTCTGCAAATGCCTGGTTTGTATTTAACCCGATTGTAAACACAATTGCCGCTCCGGCGGCAGCGGCCGTTGCTCTGGATGCCAGTCTCCGATAAAAATGAATCCTGCTGCCTATGTTCTTTCCTCTGAATTCTTCCGGCAAGTCAGCTCTTTTCTCTTCCGCTTCCTCTGTTCTCTCTTTTTCTCTGCGCCTTTTTTCTGCTTCGGCGATAGACTGCTTTACAATTTGATCCAGCTCTTCAGGAATCTCTATGCTGTTGTATATTTTTTTTCCGTCTTCCGGTTTCATAGCGCTTCCTCCTTTAATCTTTTTTTCAGACGCCCTAGTGATGAATACAGCCTGTATTTTACTGTATTCAGATTTACATCTGTAATCTCCGCAATCTGCTTCAGCGTTAAATCCTCGTAATAATGGAGAATAACAACGGTACGGCCTGGATCCGGCAGATTTCTCACCGCCTCATATACCTCCCGTTCCCTGTCATAGGCTGGTTCTGTATATACCTGTTCAAATACCTCTCCGTCCGCTGACAGCTCCTCTTTCTTCCTTTCTCTCAAAAACTGAAGAGCCTCATTGACCACGATTCTGTAAAACCATGTTTTTACCGCGTCTTTGTTTCGAAGGGTATCGCATTTTTCCAACCCTTTCAAAATTGCATTCTGCACCACATCCAGAGCTGCCTCTCTCTCCCCTACATAGCTGTAGGCCAGGCGGTAAAACCTGTTTTGGTTCTCTACAATGTAGGCAGTCACACTGTCATATAGCTTCTGTTCCATGCTTTCTGCCTTTCTGATTTTAACTGTACTTGTTTCTGTTTCCTTCTATATATTACAGATGCCGAGCAGGGCAAAAAAGTTGGGGGCTTTTCGCAAAATATATGTCCTGCTGCGAAAAACCCCTGTTTTCTTCTTTTTATTATGTCTTTTTCATATTAGCTGGAAACTGCTCCCTGTACCGTTCCCCTGACAGGAGGATTCAGCTCCGGATCCAAAGCCGGGCCAAAGGCTTTTCCAGCATCTATCTCACCGTCTGCTGTCATCTCCCAGGCAGAAGGACGCAGCCCCTCAAAATCAGCGCCCAGCATTTCATTCAGAACGCTGCACAGCTCCGGAACCAGCATCTGCATTTCACTGCGTATATCTGAATCACAATAATTCTCAAATAAAACGCCAAACCAGACCTCATAGTCATCTGCATACAAATCAGGCAGACCAGAGCCAGAAGATAGTTCCTCAGAAATAAAATACAGCTCTTCCGCTTTTTTCTTCTGCTCCGGATCAGCCTCTAAAGCCGCGGCCACATACTCCCCAAAGGCTCTTGTCAAAGACTCCGGTTCTGTAAATTTAATCTTTTTATACTTCTGATCTGTCTTGTGATGCACATAGTAGACTCCTCTGTCAGTCATAGGAGCTTCCATATATTTTCGATCCGTATAGTACATAAATTCCCAGCCATCTGCCAGAAAGCGATCCATCCACTGTCTCGGAATATTTTCCAGCGCCCTTGTGATGGCTTCCTTTTCCTCATCAGAGGGCTTTCTCTTCCCCTGGATATTCATATCAAACGCAGGATTTCTCAGACCGTCAGCTCCATAATAGGCAGTTCCAATATACTGGCCTGCTGCCAGCTGCCCGTTTGAATGAAAATAATATTTGTGGCCATCCACCATGCGCCAGCCATCGTCATACAAAACACCGTCTGAATTCAGCCAGTACCAGATTCCGCCTGACTGAAGCCATCCCGTTTTCCTCGTCCCATCTTCATTCAGGTAATACCACTCGTCCTCCTCGTGGTTATAGGCCCAGCCTACGGCCATCCGTCCTGTGTCCTCGCTAAAATAATACCATTTTCCCTTGATTTTATTCCATCCAGCCGCCGGATATCCATCCTCGTCCAAATAATACCAGCGCCCGTTCTGAAACAGCCAGCTTTTCTCCAGAAAGGTACCGTCCTCCAGAAGATACCGGCTGTCCATGCTGTCTCCTGTCCAGGTTCCAGGAATACTGTACTCTGAATTTTCCTGCTGCTTAGCCTGCTCTCCTGTCTGTGCCCCCAGGGCACAGTACGGAAAAGCTGCCGCCATCAGGCACGCCATTCCTGCTGCTGCCGCTATTTTTCTCAAGGCCTGTCCCCCTTCCTTCACTGTCTTTCGCACTTTGTTATTTCTATCTTTATTTTAAACGAATCCCCTAAAAAAGTATAGCAAAAAATTCTTACATCATTTATACTAGATTCAAAAGGCAGGTGATTTTACATGAATTTAAGACGTATATTCGCCCTGATCGGCGTTTTCCTTATCTTACTGCTCTACGGAGCCTCCCTGGTGTTGGGGATCATCGGAAGTCCGAAAGCCTTGGATCTTCTGCTGGCCGCTCTGTTCTGTACCATGGTCATTCCAGCTATGATCTACGGCTGCAGCATTCTTCTGAAAAACTCCAGACGCTCTGGAAATGGCAGAGACTTAAAATAATCGGATCTTATATAAAAAAGCTGCCCGGAAGGCTCACATTTCCTTCTGGGCAGCTTTTTTATATTCTGGCTCTCAATGTCAAGCTGAAAAGCCTACTTTCTCACGATAATTTCGTCTCTTCCCGGTCCGTTGGATACCATAGTAATCGGTACCTGGATTTCTTTCTCAATTGCCTCGATATAAGCGCGGCAGTTCTCCGGAAGATCCTCGTATTTCTTAATTCCACGAATATCGCACTTCCATCCTGGCAGAGTCTTGTATACCGGCTTTGCCTTTTCTAACTGACGTGTTGTCGGGAAGTCCTCTGTAACTTTTCCGTCAATTTCATATCCCACGCAGATTTTCAGCTCATCCAGGTATCCCAGTACGTCTACTACTGTAAGAACAGCCTCTGTTGTTCCCTGAATGCGGCAACCGTAGCGTGTAGCTACTGCATCAAACCAGCCTACTCGTCTCGGACGGCCTGTTGTAGCTCCGAATTCTCCCTTATCTCCGCCGCGGCGTCTTAACTCGTCAGCCTCCTCGCCGAAGATTTCGCTGACAAACGCACCTGCACCTACTGCGCTGGAGTATGCCTTCACAACTGTTGTGATATTCTTAATCTCATATGGCGGAATTCCGGCTCCGATAGCGCCGTATGCTGCCAGTGTGGAGGAAGAGGTTACCATCGGATAAATTCCGTGATCCGGATCCTTTAAGGAGCCTAACTGACCCTCTAACAGAATGTTCTTTCCTTCTTTAATTGCCTGATGCAGGAATGCAGAAACATCACATACATAAGGCTCTACCATTCTTCTGTACTCTTTCATCTCCTCAAAGAGCTCATCAGGATTTAACAGCGGCTTATGGTATAAATGCTCTAACAGCACGTTCTTTGTCTCGCATACACGCTTGATCTTGTCGTACAGATACTCCTCATCAAACAGCTCGCTGACCTGGAAACCAATCTTTGCATACTTGTCAGAATAGAAAGGAGCGATTCCGGACTTTGTAGATCCAAAAGATTTACCGCCCAGTCTCTCCTCCTCGTACTCATCAAACAGTACGTGATAAGGCATCAGAATCTGCGCACGGTCAGAAACCAGAATCTTTGGCTGCGGAACGCCTTTTTTCTTAATATCTTCAATCTCATTAAATAAAAACGGAATATTTAATGCAACTCCGTTGCCGATAATACTTGTTGTGTGATCATAGAATACGCCGGACGGAAGCAGATGAAGTGCAAATCTTCCATAGTTATTGATAATAGTATGGCCTGCATTGCTTCCTCCCTGAAAACGGATGATGATATCAGATTCTTTAGCAAGCATATCGGTAATCTTGCCTTTTCCCTCATCTCCCCAGTTTGCTCCAACGATTGCTCTTACCATGTACTTACTCCTCTCCGGATGCCGTCTTCTCTGTCTGAAACGGCTCTTCTTCACCCACGTGTCAGGGTGTCCTGTTCATTACTTACCTATTATATATGACTTCTTCACATAAGTAAAATCAATATTAATTATGAACTATATAATTTATTCTTATGTGTCTTTTCAGCGCACACATCATCCGTATGGATACTCTATTCAAATGCCTTCCGTGTCTGTTTCTGACCCTCTGGCGCCAGAGTCTCCAGCAGCTTCTTTGCCGCTGGAGAGAGGGGATTTTTCGATGAGGTAATCAGGCAGAAACTCCGTTTTTCCATGGAATGTCTGAATTTCAGTTCAAAGACATCTCCCCTCTCCAGCGCCTCCCTGGCAAATTCTGACATCAGACAGCCAATTCCCAGGTTTCTCTTCACAAACTGCACAATCATGTCGCTGGTGGCCAGTTCAAATTCCGGTTCCAGGGACACGCCTTCCCGCTCCAGATACTGATCCATAAATCTTCTGGTGCTGGTCTTCTTTTCCAGAAAAATACAGGGATAGTCCTTCAGCTCCCGGTAATCCATTACCCTGCCCTCCAGCTGCTCCCTGAATCTGCTTCCGGCAATAAAAATATTTTCTACCTGTCTGACAGGAACTGCCTGCATTTCCTCCCGCCCTTCAAAAGGAGTGCTGACGATACCAAAGTCAATACTTCCGTTTCCCAGAGCCTCGATGGTCTCCGGAGTCGGTCCATTGGACACCATAACTTTGATTTTTGGATACTGCTCATGAAATTTCTCTAAATAGGGGAGCAGATAAAACTGAAGCGTCATATCACTGGCTCCAATCCGAATCACTCCTGTATCAAGGCATTTCAGCTGCTTTAGCATCTCCTCCCCGTCCCGGATACTCTCGATCCCCCGCTTTACATAGCTGTAAAGCAGTTCACCCTCCCTTGTAAGGCGCACTCCCTTCGGGGTCCGCAGGAAAAGCTTCGTCCCCAGCTCCTGCTCCAGATGCTTCACCGCCTGGCTGACTGCCGGCTGGGAAATACAGAGGGTTTCCGCTGCCATGGTAATGCTTCCTGTTCCTGCCGCCTGATAAAATACCTTATAATACTCCAGACTAATATTCAATCTTTTTCCTCCCTCTGCCTCTTACTGGTGTCCTATAAAACAGGGAAGAGAAGACTGTTCCCCGCTTCAATAGAAGCTGCTGAAACGAATCTTCTCTTCTTTCCCGCAGTTATCACTGTCATGTTTCGTTTTGCTGAAATGTACAGGCTGTGTGCTGCTCCCGCTTATACGTTAATCTCAGCCTTTACACCCAGAATTTCCTTATTTTCCTCAAGAACAGGGCGGATCACTTCATCGAGGAACTCTTCTACCTGCTCTTTGGCTCTTCCTGTATATCTGGATGGATCCATAGTCTTTTTAAGCTCATCCAGAGTCAGGTTAAAGGCCGGATCTGCCGCAATCAGCTCTAACAGATTATTGTCCAGACCTTTCTCCTTTACATTTCTTCCTGCCTCCATGGACAGTGTACGGATCTTCTCATGAAGTTCCTGTCTGTCGCCGCCAGCCTTAACAGCATCCATCATGATATTCTCTGTAGCCATAAACGGAAGCTCAGACATCAGGCGCTTCTCAATTACCTTCGGATATACTACAAGACCGTCTACCACATTCAGATAGAGATCCAGAATTCCATCAATGGCCAGGAAGCCCTCCGGAATGCTGAGACGCTTGTTGGCAGAATCGTCCAGAGTTCTCTCAAACCACTGGGTAGACGCTACCATCATAGGGTTCATCATATCAGCCATCACATAGTTGGCCAGAGAAGCCATTCTCTCGCTTCTCATAGGATTTCTCTTATAAGCCATTGCTGAAGAACCAATCTGATTCTTCTCAAACGGCTCCTCCACCTCTTTTAAATGCTGAAGAAGGCGGATATCGTTAGAGAACTTGTGAGCGCTCTGGGCAATGCCTGCCAGTACGCTTAACACACGGCTGTCTACCTTTCTGGAGTAGGTCTGACCGGATACAGGATAGCATCCCTCAAATCCCATCTTCTGGGCAATCTTTCTGTCTAACTCACGGCATTTTCCATGGTCTCCGTCAAACAGCTCCAGGAAGCTGGCCTGTGTTCCTGTCGTTCCCTTAGAGCCTAACAGGCGCAGGGAACTGAGCAGATAATCTAAATCATCCAAATCCAGCTTCAGCTCCATCAGCCAGAGCGTCGCTCTCTTTCCTACTGTCGTCGGCTGAGCCGGCTGGAAGTGGGTAAACGCCAGAGTTGGCTGATCCTTATAGCGATCTGCAAATTTAGCCAGCTCATCCATCACATTGATCAGCTTCTTTCTTACCAGCTTCAGTGCATCCGCCATAATAATAATATCTGTATTGTCTCCAACATAGCAGGAGGTAGCGCCCAGATGAATAATTCCCTTAGCCTTAGGACACTGAACGCCGTAAGCGTATACATGAGACATAACATCGTGGCGGACCAGCTTCTCTCTCTCCTGTGCCACGTCGAAATTAATGTCATCTATGTGCTCCTTCAGCTCATCGATCTGCTCTTTCGTCACAGGGAGTCCCAGTTCATTCTCTGCCTCTGCCAGAGCTACCCAGAGACGTCTCCAGGTGCAAAACTTTTTCTCCGGGGAGAAAATATACTGCATTTCTCTGCTTGCATAGCGCTCAGAAAGAGGGCTTACATATCTGTCGTGCATAGATTTTTACCTCGCCTTTTTATTTTTTCGTGATTGTTTCTCAGTTTATGACAGCCTGTTTTTATTATAAGCTGTACAAATAAAATAACATCGATTCAGTAGAAATTATAATGCAATTTGTTTTTAAAATCAACTAGAATCCATTCCGGCTTTTATTAGAATAATTAATAAGAGCCTTCTCTGTATATAGTTATCTCACCGTCCTTCAGGCGGAATACAATCCCAAACTGATGTTTTTCCTTTTCAGGATTTCCATTCTCCTGTTTTTCTTCGACCTGAGTTTCTATTATTTTCTCATCCTTTATCTGGAAAAGACGGCCGCTCTGCCTGGCCAGAATAAGCAGATATCCTGCAGCCAGAGCTGTACAGAAAAAGAAAGCCAGACGTCTTGTCCGGACTGCCCTCTCATGCATGCGCCTCATATACCTTGCACGGATACGGCGCAGTCTCAGCTCGTTTCGGCGTCCTCTGTGTTCTCTGATTCCCCTGTTGTTCATATGCCTCTCACCTGCTGCGCCTCTCCAGATACAGCACGGACCATCATTGTCTTAACTATAGCGAATTTTTCGGGGAATGTAAATAGAGAAATGAATCTCTTTTTAAAGTTGCTGAATAATCATCCACCCGCATAGCGGGTGGTTTTTCCTTTTCGGGCATAGCCCT
>JAQERH010000049.1 GCA_027698105.1 Lachnospiraceae bacterium AM93-12TA | reverse complement strand
GGCTATGCCCGAAAAGGAAAAACCACCCGCTATGCGGGTGGATGATTATTCTATCCTTTCTGCCGCAGAAATCTCGTGACATTCTCATTGCGGAGTGGTAGAATAGCAGAGAAATTGACGAAGTACATAAATGCGAAAGAGAGGAATCTGGAAACCATGAAAATCAGAATTAAGTATTTCACAGATAAAATTGACAAGCTTTGCTATGTAGATGGAAAATCAGACTGGATGGATCTGCGGGCTGCCAAGGATGTGGAGCTGAAGGCAGGAGAGTTTGCCCTGATTCCCCTCGGCGTGGCTATGGAGCTTCCAAAGGGATATGAGGCCCATGTGGTTCCAAGAAGCAGTACCTTTAAAAATTTTGGCGTGATTCAGACTAATCATATGGGAGTGATTGATGAGACCTACTGCGGAGATAATGATCAGTGGTTTTTCCCGGCCTATGCCCTGAGAGATACAGTGATTCATGTCAATGACAGAATCTGCCAGTTCCGGATCATGGAGCACCAGCCGGCCTTTGCCTTCGAGGAGACAGAGAGCCTGGGAAATCAGGACAGGGGCGGCCACGGAAGTACAGGAACGAACTAGAGACTGGAGACAGCAGAGAAAAGGGCTGGATCTGGTTTTGAAATAGAAAGACAGAAGCTGTAAAGGCAGAGAGGAGGACTGAATGAGAAGACACAGACAGTTTGCCTGCGGGCTGGTTGCCGTATCGGCGGTTCTTTTGCTGACTGGATGCGGGGATTCAAGAGAAGCCAGGGAGGCCAGAATGTCCGGAATTGAGCAGATGAATCAAGGGCAGTATGAGGAGGCCATCGCTTCTTTCGACAGAGCGCTTTCTGAAGCAGATGGAATTGTAGGCGCATTTGAGCTGGACGTTCTGAAATACCGGGCAGAGGCAGAGTATATGACGGAAGATTACCGGGCTGCGGCTCATACCTATGATATTCTGGCAGATGTAGATGAAGGAAAGCGGGAATACTTGTATTATGGGGCTGCGTCCCATGCTTTGGCCGGAGAGCTTGCAGAGGCGGTAGATGCCTACGAAAAAGCCCAGGGCAGTATGTCTGAGGAGAAGAAGCCAAAAAAATCCGATCAGAAGCAGGAAGATAAAAAACAGGGGGAGGAGACAGCATCCGGCCAGTCTCCTGTCAACCCCGGCCAGAAATCGATTCATGAGGCCTCTCTTTCTGCGGAGGAAGAGGCAGGCCGTTCCCTGGCCTTGTCAGCCATAGGGAAAGCTTATGAGGATCAGGGGCAGTATGAGGAGGCCATGAGCTTTTACGAGGGGGCGGCAGGTTCCGGTCTGACGGCAGATCTGTGCAACCGGATGGGTCTCTGCATGATGGCGGCAGAGGAGTATGATGAGGCGCTTTCCTATTTTGAAAAAGGGATGACACTGCAGGATCAGGTGAAAATGCCGGACTTAAAGTATAATGAAGCAGCTGCCTATGAATACAAAGGGAATTTTGAGAAGGCTCTGGAGCTTTTAAATGCTTACGTTTCTTCCTATGGCTCCACTCCTGAGATCGAGAGGGAAATTCTCTTTTTAGAAAGCCGGTAGCGCGGGAACAGTGACAATCAGGAAAGGAGTGTGAATATGGCTGAGCTTTACGATATGCGGGAAGAAGAGGAGAGAGTCATTCTGGTGGCTGTCAGTACAGGCGATGGGGATGATACGGAAGAATCGGTGGATGAGCTGGCTGAGCTTGTGAAAACAGCAGGGGCTGAAGCAGTAGATCGGATTATCCAGAACCGGGAGCGGATTCATCCGGGAACTTATCTGGGAAAAGGAAAGATAGAGGAAGTACGGGAGAGAGTGATGGCTCTGCAGGCAACAGGGGTTGTCTGCGATGATGAGCTGAGCCCTGCCCAGCTTCGGAATCTGGAGGATGCGCTTCAGACGAAGGTCATGGACAGAACCATGGTGATTCTCGATATTTTTGCTTCCCATGCGGTGACCAGAGAGGGAAAAATTCAGGTAGAGCTGGCGCAGCTGCGCTACCGGGCTGCCAGACTGGTAGGTCTTAGAAATTCTCTTTCCCGTCTGGGAGGAGGAATCGGAACAAGGGGACCTGGAGAGAAAAAGCTGGAGTCAGACAGGCGCTTAATCCATGAGCGGATCGGTCAGCTGAAGGCGGAGTTAGAGGACGTAAAGCGTCACAGAGAGGTGGCCAGGCAGCAGAGAGACAGGGACTGTACGGTGTCAGCGGCCATTGTAGGCTATACAAATGCAGGCAAGTCTACTCTTCTCAATTATCTGACGGACGCAGGAATTCTGGCAGAGGACAAGCTGTTTGCGACTCTGGATCCAACTACCAGAATGCTTAGGCTTCCCAGCGGTCAGAACATTCTTCTGACAGATACGGTCGGCTTTATCAGGAAGCTGCCCCATAATCTGATTGAAGCGTTTAAGAGCACTCTGGAGGAGGCCCGCTACAGCGATATTATCCTGCATGTGGCTGACGTATCAAATCCGCAGCTGGACACCCAGATTCACATTGTGTACGAGACGCTGCGGCAGCTGGAAATCAAGGATAAAATCATTGTCACAGTCTTTAATAAGATGGATAAGCTGACAGGAGATGTGATTTTAAGAGATTTCCACTCTGATTTCCAGGTGAAAATTTCTGCTAAGACAGGAGCGGGAGTTCCAGAGCTGTTAGATACATTGGAGGGGATTCTGAGAAGCCGCAAGGTATATCTGGAAAAAGTATTTCCCTATGCACAGGCAGGGAAAATCCAGTCCATCAGAAAGTACGGAGAACTTCTTAAAGAGGAGTACACAGAGGATGGAATCCAGGTTGAGGCCTATGTTCCGGCAGAGATTTACGGGAGTCTGTTTTAACAGTTATTTGTGAAAAAAACAACGACAAAGCACAATATCTGGTTTTTATTAAAAACACAAGTATAGATATTGTGCTTTTTTATGCCCTTTGATATAATGGAGTCTGTACCCCTTCAGGGGTAATCTGGAAAGGAGAAGGCAGTATGATTAGTGTGATTAAGCGTGATAAAGAGACAGCCGGCTTTCAGCTGACAAAGCTTACAGCTTCCATAGAAAAAGCACTGCAGGCAGCAGGAAATGCCTACAGCCAGGAGATGACAGAGCTTTTAGCGCTCCGGGCTACGGCAGATTTTCAGCCCAAGATCTGTGAGGGAGAGCTGAGAACAGAGGAGATCAAGGCCAGCGCGGCCCGCGTGATGGAGCAGGCTGGATATACAGAAGCAGCCGAAGTATACCTTTCATATAAAAAAGAAAAACATGAGACAGGGGAAACGAAGCATACTCTGCTGGATTATAAGGATGTAGTGAACAGCTATGTGAAGGTGGAGGACTGGCGGGTAAAGGAAAATTCCACAGTCACCTATTCTGTGGGCGGCCTGATTCTGAGCAATTCAGGCGCTGTGACGGCAAACTACTGGCTGTCAGAGATTTATGATTCTGAGATTGCAGAAGCTCACAGGAATGCAGATATCCATCTCCACGATTTATCTATGCTGACAGGATACTGTGCCGGCTGGTCCTTAAAACAGCTTCTGTTAGAGGGACTGGGAGGCATTACAGGAAAGATTACTTCCTCCCCGGCCAGACACCTTTCCGTGCTCTGCAACCAGATGGTAAACTTTCTGGGCATTATGCAGAATGAATGGGCAGGCGCCCAGGCCTTTTCCTCCTTCGACACCTATCTGGCTCCTTTTGTAAAGGTGGATCACCTGTCCTATGAGGCAGTGAAAAAGTGTATCGAATCCTTTATTTACGGTGTCAATACGCCCAGCCGCTGGGGAACCCAGGCTCCTTTTTCCAATATTACCCTGGACTGGACAGTACCGGAGGATATGGCCGAGATGAATGCCATTGTAGGCGGAAAGGAGATGGATTTCAAATATAAGGACTGTAAAGAGGAGATGGATCTGATTAACAGAGCCTTTATTGAAACCATGATCGAGGGGGATGCCAATGGAAGAGGCTTCCAGTATCCGATTCCCACCTACTCAATTACAAAGGATTTCGACTGGTCCGATACAGAGAATAACCGGCTGCTGTTTGAGATGACATCTAAATACGGTACGCCATATTTTTCCAATTACATAAACAGCGACATGCAGCCCAGTGATGTCCGCAGCATGTGCTGCCGTCTGAGACTGGATCTTCGGGAGCTTCGCAGAAAGACAGGCGGATTTTTCGGCTCTGGAGAGAGTACGGGATCCGTAGGCGTAGTGACTATCAATATGCCCAGAATTGCTTATCTGGCTTCTGACGAGAAGGATTTCTTTGCGCGCCTGGATCACATGATGGATGTGTCGGCCCGCTCCTTAAAGATTAAGAGAAATGTGATTACCAAGCTTTTAGACAATGGCCTTTATCCTTACACCAAGCGGTATCTGGGAACCTTTGAGAATCATTTCTCCACCATTGGCCTGGTAGGTATGAACGAGGCCGGCTTAAACGCCAGATGGCTCAGAATGGATATGACCCACAAAGAGACTCAGGACTTTACAAAGAAGGTATTAAACCATATGAGGGAGAGACTGTCTGATTACCAGGAAATGTACGGGGATCTTTACAACCTGGAGGCTACTCCGGCAGAGTCCACCTCCTATCGCCTGGCAAAGCATGACAGAAAGCACTATCCTGATATTATTACAGCAGGAGAGCCGGGAGAGACGCCTTACTATACAAACAGCTCTCATCTTCCGGTGGGGTATACGGAGGATATTTTCGACGCTCTCGATATTCAGGATGAGCTGCAGACGCTTTACACATCAGGAACAGTGTTCCACGCCTTCCTGGGAGAGAAGCTGCCTGACTGGCAGGCGGCAGCCAGACTGGTGAGAACCATTGCAGAGAATTACAAGCTGCCTTATTACACCTTATCACCTACCTATTCCATCTGTAAGGAGCACGGCTATCTGTCAGGGGAGCATTTCACCTGCCCAGTCTGCGGAAAGAAGGCGGAGGTTTACAGCCGTATTACAGGCTATTACCGTCCGGTACAGAACTGGAATGAAGGGAAATCCCAGGAGTACAGGGACAGAAAGACCTACTGTATGGAACATTCCAGCTTAAAGGACGGCAGAGTGCTTTCAGAAGGCCTTGAGAAGGATAAGAAGCCTGTCAGAGAGGACAGGGAGGCAGCGCCCAGAAAAGGAATGGGAGCCAAGGCAGGCGTCTATCTGTTTACTACAAAAACATGTCCAAACTGCCGGATTGCCAGAGAATGCCTGAAAGGAACCGAGTACACGGTGGTAGACGCGGAGGAGAATCCGGATATGTCCCATCGGTTCGGCATTATGCAGGCGCCGACTCTTGTTCTGGTGGGAAAAGACGGGGAGATTAAGAAATTTGTCAACGCATCTAATATCAGAAAGTATGCGGAAGAACATAAATAAGAGTTTTTTCAGACGGCCGGACTCTGTCCGGCCGGTAAATGTATGGGGAGGAAGCTTATGAAAAAACTGGAAGAAAGGTATTTGGAACGGCTTGCAGAGCTGTATCCTACCATTGCGGCGGCATCTACAGAGGTGATCAATCTGGAAGCTATTTTAAATCTTCCAAAGGGAACCGAGCATTTTTTGACAGACGTCCATGGAGAGTACGAGGCATTTTCTCATGTACTGAAGAACGGATCCGGATCGGTCAGAAGAAAAATTGACGATGTGTTCGGGCATACCCTGAGCCGTCAGGACAAGCAGACGCTGGCAACTTTAATCTATTATCCATGGGAGAAGATGGAGAGGATTCTAAAAAAAGAGGAAAATCCGGAGGACTGGTATAAGATTACCCTGTACCGTCTGATTGAGGTGTGCCGGAGGGCGTCCAGCAAGTATACCCGATCCAAGGTGAGAAAAGCGCTTCCCAAGGAGTTTGCCTATGTGATGGAAGAGCTGATCACAGAGAGGGAAGAGCTGGCGGACAAGGAATCCTACTATGGGGCGATTGTGGAGACGATTATCCGGGTGGGCCGTGCGAAGCAGTTCATTGCTGCTATGTGTGAACTGATCCAGAGACTGACCGTAGATCACCTTCACATTGTAGGGGATATTTTTGACAGAGGACCGGGACCGCATATCATCATGGACAAGCTAATGACCTACCACTCCGTGGATATTCAGTGGGGAAATCACGATGTATTGTGGATGGGTGCGGCGGCAGGCCAGATCTGCTGTATTGCCAATGTAATCCGAATCTGCGCCAGATATGGAAATCTTGATATTTTAGAGGATGGTTACGGCATCAATCTGCTGCCCTTAGCCACCTTTGCCATGAACGTCTACGCAGAGGATCCCTGTGCCTGCTTTGCGCTGAAGGGAACCAATACCTATGCCCAGCAGGAGAGGGAGATGAACCTGAAAATGCACAAGGCCATTTCCATTATCCAGTTTAAGGCAGAGGGGCAGATCAGCAGAAAGCATCCGGAATTCGGCCTGGAGGACAGAAATCTCCTGCACCGGATCGATTTTGAAAAGGGAACGCTGGATCTAAATGGAACGGAGTACCAGCTGTTAGATAAAAACTTTCCTACTGTGGATCCGGCAGATCCTTACAGCTTTACGGAGCAGGAGGCAGAGATTATGGATCGGCTGGCCAAGGCCTTTATGGGCTGTGAGAAGCTTCAGAGGCACATGAAGTTCCTCCTGGCCAAGGGAAGCCTCTACAAGGTGTATAACAATAACCTGCTCTATCATGGCTGCGTCCCTCTCAATGAAGACGGAACACTGAAATCTGTGGAGATTTACGGAAAACGATACCGTGGAAAAGCTCTCTACGATGCTCTTGACAACTATGTGAGAAAGGGCTTTGTGGCAGTGGACAAAGCGGAACAGGAGAAGGGCCGGGATCTGATGTGGTATATCTGGCAGAGCGCTGGTTCTCCGCTGTTTGGAAAAGATAAAATGGCCACCTTTGAGCGGTATTTTCTGGCGGAGAAGGAGACTCACAAGGAGGTCAAGAATCCCTATTACCGTTTCCTGGAAAGCGAGGAGGTCATTGACAGAATTTTAAGAGAATTCGGTCTGGAGCCGGAGGGCGCTCATATTATCAACGGTCATGTGCCGGTGAAGACGAAGGATGGGGAAAGTCCCATTAAATGCGGCGGAAAGCTTCTGGTTATTGATGGAGGTTTTTCAAGAGCCTACCAGGAGGAGACAGGAATTGCCGGATATACTCTGATTTATAATTCCTATGGTCTCATTCTGGCAGCCCACAAACCGTTTGAGTCTACAGAGTCTGCGATTGAAAATGAGAGCGACATCCATTCAGACAGCACTATGGTGAAATGGGTAGCCAAGAGAAAGCGGGTAGGTGATACAGACGCAGGCAGGGAGCTGAAAGAGAAGATACGGGATCTGGAGGGACTGCTGGAAGCTTATTACAGCGGCGCCATTGCAGAAAAATTTACAGGCTAGAAGTCGCCGGCAGACTGGCGGGAAGAAGAGGAGAAGTTCTTTTGTGTTTTAGATGAAAAGCGCAGGAGCTTCTTCTCTTTTTTTATGACATAGAAAATTGCGTCCAATGTCATAAAAAACGTTCCGCTCAGGATGCTCACTCGCGCGAAGAAGAAACATGCTGCAGGCGGCTGCGCGGGACGCCGAAGGTGCCAGGACACATTCTTTCTTATGCATAAATACAACTTTTTTGCCAATTCAACGCATTAATGCGTTATTCTGCTTGTGTTTTCTCGGAATCTGTAGTAAACTGTCTGCAAAGGTATTATATAAAAGGAGAAAGTGGAAATGGAAAGAGAAAAGTTTTCATCTCGTCTGGGGTTTATCCTGATTTCTGCAGGATGCGCCATTGGACTGGGAAACGTATGGAGATTCCCGTATATTGTAGGACAGTACGGTGGAGCTGCCTTTGTTCTGATTTACGTGGCATTCCTGCTTCTGTTAGGACTTCCGATTATTGTCATGGAGTTCGCAGTGGGACGTGCCAGCCAGAAGAGCGTGGCATTATCCTTTGACGTCTTAGAGCCTAAGGGAAGCAAATGGCATATCCAGAAGTGGTTTGGTATGGCAGGAAATTACATTTTAATGATGTTTTATACAACTGTAGCCGGATGGCTGGTGTACTACTTCATTAAGATGGTTAAGGGCGATTTCACAGGAGCGGATCCAGCAGGCGTATCAGAGCAGTTTGCTTCTATGATGGCGAATCCGGCTATTAATGTGGGATTTATGATTCTCGTTGTTGTTGTGTGCTTTGGAGTCTGTGCCATGGGACTTCAGGGCGGCGTAGAGAAAGTCACAAAAATTATGATGGTTGTGCTTCTGGCGCTGATGGTTGTCCTGGCATGCAACTCTATTATGATGGAAAACAGCGGTCCAGGACTGGAGTTCTACTTAAAACCGGACTTTGGAAAAATTAAGGAGGCAGGAATTGGAGAGGTGGTATTCGCCGCCCTGGGCCAGTCCTTCTTTACATTAAGTATCGGTATCGGAGCGCTGGCTATTTTTGGAAGTTATATTACGAAAGAGAGAAGCCTGACAGGAGAGGCTGTCAGCGTTCTGATTCTCGATACATTCGTAGCCTTTATGGCAGGTCTTATCATTTTCCCGGCCTGCTTTGCCTACGGGATTGAGGCGGGACAGGGACCTTCTCTGATTTTTGTAACCCTCCCAAACGTATTCAATAACATGGCGGGCGGAAGATTCTGGGGAAGCCTGTTCTTTATGTTTATGTCCTTTGCGGCAGCTTCCACAGTAATCGCTGTATTCCAGAACATTGTTTCCTTTGCGACAGATTTAACTGGCTGTTCTGTAAAAAAAGCAGTTATGATTAATATGGTGGTAATTATTCTGCTTTCACTGCCTTGTGCGCTGGGATTTAATGTGTTAAGCGGAATCATGCCGTTTGGACCAGGATCTAATATTATGGATCTGGAAGATTTTATTGTCAGCAACAACCTGCTCCCGTTAGGCAGCTTGGTTTATCTGGCATTCTGTACAAGCCGCTATGGCTGGGGCTTTAAAAAGTTCTTAGCTGAGGCTGATGAGGGAAAGGGAATCAAATTCCCGGCATGGGCCAGAATTTATATTTCCTACGGAATCCCGATTATTGTACTGTATATTTTTATTCAGGGATATTGGGCTAAGTTCGCTCCGATGTTTATGAAATAAAATCAGAATATAGAAAAGGAAGAACTTTTCCATGCTCCACCAAAAGCTTAGTCACTGGAAAAGTTCTTCCTTTTTTTGCGTCCTAGGCAGTTGTGTGTCTGAAAGTCACTGGAAAACCGTTTATTCTTCTTTTTTTGTGTCACTGGAAAAGTTCTTCCTTTTTTGCGCCTTAGGCAGTTGTGTGTCTGAAAGTCGCTGGAAAAGTTCTTCCTTTTTTTGCGTCCTAGGTAGTTGTGTGTCTGAAAGTCACTGGAAAAGTTCTTCCTTTTTTTGCGCCTTAGGCAGTTGCCAGATTTGGAAATAGATAGAAAAGCTGGCATTCATATGGTAAGATAGACACAGGGGGTGACAGTATGAATCAGAGATATCACAGAGGGAAGCTGATACTGATTATCAGTACCCTGTGTTTTTGTCTATTGACCGCCTATGCGTTTGGAAAATTTGAAAGAAGTTTTTTTGAGATGGAGCTGGAAAAGAGCCAGGAGGAGTTAAAAAAGGCGGCTGAGCTGGAAGCAAAATTTGTACAGAACCGATATGAAACGATGATCCTTTCTCTGGAAGCTCTGGCAGAGAATATGGAAGGGCGTTCCATTTCTCAGAAGGATGAGATCCTTATGCAGGTCTCCCTTTTGGCGGAGGTGGGATATTTTAACTATGTGGGAATCAGCAGTCAGGAAGGAGATATCATAGATTCTGCAGGGCAGACTGCCAATATCAGGGAACGAGGATATTTTCAGGAAGCTATGACAGGAGAAACGGTGATTTCAGACGTGATGGAATCCAGAGTCAGAGGAGGAGAGCCGATTCAGGTGATTGCCGTCCCTATTATGGCAAATGGAACTCCCAGAGGCATTGTGTTTGGCATTCTCAACATTGATTCGATGGATCAAATCATGGAGGGCGAGACAGGGAGCGATATTGATATTCAGATTATTGATTCCCAGGGAAATTACATTTTAAGGAAGCAGAGTGGAAGCGGACCGCCTGGAAATAGAAACGCGTGGGATGAATTCAAGAAATATGAGTTCATCGAAGGAAGCAAGGAGGAAATCAGAGCCAATATAGAGGAAGAAAAAGCAGGAACACTCATGTTTCGGCTGGAATCAGAGGAGAAGTTTGGCTACTATATGCCTTTGGGACTCCGCAGCTATTATATTTGTTCTATTGCAAACGGAGAGACTTTACGGCAATGGCAAAAGCAGGTCAATGCAGAAGCCAGCTCTATGATGCTGAAAATGACAGCAGCTTTTTTGACCTTGGGAATCGGATTATATCTGTACAGTAAAAAGGTGCAGGAGGAGCTGCGCAGATCCCATGCGGAGGCTGTAAGCAGTGAGGAAATGATGAGTATTGCCATAGGAGAATCTGATCAGGTTGTGTTTGAATATAACATTCAGACAGGAATCCTGAGGAAAAAGGCCGGAGGCTCCTCCCTTCTGTTTTCTGAGTCTTCTGCAGAACTAGATCCAGAGACAGTGCTGTCAAAGGGAGTGCTGGCGGAGGAGTCCGTTCCATTATTCCAGGATTTATTTGAAACCATAAAAACCGAGGAGAATGTGGAAGGGATTCTGAAGGTAAAAGAGCAGAACAATGTCCGGTGGTATCGGATTATTATGAAAAATATTTATGACGAGAATCATGATCTTTTAAATACAGTGGGAATTGCGGATGATGTAACAGAGAAAAAGGTGCAGGAAGAGCTGCTGCGAATGGGGGAGAAGGAGAAGAAAGCTCTTCAGAAGCAGGCGGAGAGGGATGGTCTTACACAGCTTTACAATGCAGCTGCTGTGAAATCCAAGGTAAAGGAAATTTTAGAATATACAAATCCCGGCTCAGACTGCCATCTGTTCGTTTTGCTGGATCTGGATTATTTCAAACAGATCAACGATACCTTTGGACACCAGTACGGGGATCAGGTAATCAAGGAAGTGGCAGATATACTGAAAAAGACGTTTCGAAGGGACGATATTCTGGGACGGCTGGGAGGAGATGAGTTTGTTCTGTTTCTGCTTCATGTGCCTGGGTTCCAGGTGATGGAGCCGATTTTAGAAAATCTGTGCCGCCAGCTTCACAAAACCTATACAAAAGACGGAAAATCTGTGACGATTTCCGCATCGTTAGGAATTGCCTGTGCGCCGGACCAGGGAAATACTTTTTCAGAACTTTACAGCAAGTCCGATCAGGCGCTGTATGAAGTGAAGGCCCGGTTTAAAAACGGATATAAGCTGTATGAGGGTTAATATGTAAAAAATCAGTCAGGAAAGGGAGTATACTGTTTATTCAGGCAGGCCCATAGAGGCTGAGTTAAAAGAAAATCCTGGCAGAAATAAAAAGAATTTAAAATTTTTCTGTAATTTTGGTATCCTTATTCGTGATTTAATGGTAGAATAATAAAATGAACAGGAGGTGCTGCATATGAAAATGATCATTGCAATTATCGGAAGCGAAGATGCGGACGATTTAGTGTACGAATTGAACCAGAATTCGTTTTTTGTTACAAAGCTCTCCACCATGGGTGGTTTCCTGAAAAAGAAAAGCACAACTCTTATGCTGGGTGTCGATGATGCCAGAGTCAGTGAGGCTGTCTCTATTATTAAAAAGATGTCCGGACAGAGAGAGCAGCTGGTTTATACCCCGCCGACCATGGCAGGAAACTGCTGTCCAACTGTAAACATGACTGTTCCCATGAATATGAAGGTGGGAGGATCCACAGTATTTGTTTTAGATGTGGAGAATTTCCAGAAATTTTAAAGAAACTGAAAAGCAAAGAAGTAAACACAATGGAGCCGCTGCTCTGGAGGATGAACGATTTTCCAGGGCAGCGGTTTATTATGTTTTCAGGGAGAGAATCCAGCTGAATGATAGATAATATCTATAAATAGATATGAATTATTAAAAATATCAATTCGTTTTTTGGATCTATTTTTGGCATAATGAATTCGCATAAATAAGAAGAAAAAGAGGTAAGAAATGTGATTGAAATAGAACGTGTAAATCAGTCGTTCCAAAATACTCAGGTTTTGAATAATATTGACTTGACTATTCATGATAATGAGATTTTTGGACTGGTGGGGCCAAGCGGAGTAGGGAAATCTACTCTTTTGAACTGCCTGGCTGGACTGGAAGCATATCAGTCAGGAAGTATCCGCGTAGACGGTGTTCAGCTGGAGACGCTGAATGAGCTGGAGATGAGACAGTTCAGAAGAAATATCGGCATGATTTTCCAGAATTTTTCTCTGGTTGGGCGTAAGGATGTGTTCCGCAATATTGCGCTTCCCATGGAGTGCTGGAACTATTCAAAGGCAGAGATTAAAAGCCGGGTGGAGGAGCTGGCGGAGCTTACAGGGATACAGGATAAGCTGAAAAGCCGTCCCAATGAATTAAGCGGAGGACAGAAGCAGCGGGTGGCAATCGCCAGGGCCTTGTCGATGAATCCAAAGTATCTGTTCTGCGATGAATGTACGTCTGCCCTGGATCCCAAGTCTACGGCGGCAATTTTGGATCTTTTGAAGGATCTTCAGAAAAAATTTAATATAACGATTATCGTTGTAACCCATGAAATGCAGGTAGTTCAGAGTATCTGCAGCCGCATGGCAATTCTTGACAAAGGTCAGGTATCCCTGACTGGAGATGTGCAGGAAATCTTTGAAAAGAAACCAGATCAGCTTAGAAAATTAATTGGCGTAGATGACAGAAAAATTTCTATTACTATGGATATAGAAGATTTTGCAAAAATTAAGACATATTTAGATCGCAATCAAGCGGATTACAAGGTAACGGGAGGCATGTAAATGTTAGAATTAGTTCAGATGCTGGAAAAATCAAATTTAATACGATATCTGCCGACTGTAATTATTCCAGCTATCGGCGATACACTGCAGATGGTGCTTGTATCGGCAGTTTTGTCCATTTTCTTGGGCGTTATGCTGGGTATTGTGCTGGTGATGACAGCGGAGAACGGGCTGTCTCCTCACCCGCTTTTTCACAGTATACTGGGGAAAATTACGGATATTGTCCGTTCCTTCCCAATGATGATTTTGATTGTGGCGATTGCTCCTGTTACCAGATTTTTTATAGGAACCACCATTGGAGTAAAAGCTGCGATTTTTGCCATCACGCTGGGAAGCACCCCCTTTGCTACTCGTATGACGGAAAATGCTTTAAATACGGTGGATCCACAATTGATTAAAATGGCGAGATCCATCGGAGCTTCCAAGCTTCAGATTGTTTTCAAGGTGATGCTGGTGGAGGCACTGCCTGCTTTGATTTCAAATTTTACAATCATGATCATTAATATGTTAAATACGTCTGCAATGGCAGGCGCCGTAGGTGCGGGGGGACTGGGAGCAGTAGCTCTGTCCTATGGATATCAGCGTTTTGACTATATGATTATGTATTTTATCGTTGTCATATTGATAGTTCTTGTTATGCTGATTCAGGGAATCGGAAACAGGCTGTATAAATTAACAAAGTAAGATTTTAAAAGGAGGAAAAAAGATGAAAAAGAGAGTATTCGGTGTGCTGGCTGCCGCTGTCATGGCAGGAGTATTAACTGCAGGCTGTGCAGGCAAGGCTTCGGAACCTAAGAAGGAAACAGAGGCAGAGGCTGTGCAGACAGAAGCTGAGAAAGAGGAAACAAAGAAGGCGGAAGAGGGAAAAGCAGATAAGGAAGACAAGGTGATAAAAATTGCCGGTACAGCATCTGTATCACAGGTTTTCTATGAGGCGTTTAAGGATAAATACGAAGCTCAGGGATATAAGACAGAGTTCATCCCCTTTGATGCCAATCCGGTCTGCCTGGAGGCCTGCGCCAGCGGAGAGGTGGATGTATCCTTAGGACAGCAGAAAAAGTTTATGGAAAACTTTAATAAAAATAATGGAGCCGATCTGGCTATGGTAAAGCCATACGGACTGTATACCGGAATCGGCTTATATTCGAATGAGTATACTTCTGTCGAGGAGATACCGGAGGGCGCGCAGATTGCAGTTATGAACGATGCGTCAAATGAAGATGTGGCTCTGAGAATTTTAGAGGACGCTGGTCTGATTAAGATTTCAGAGGAGGTTGAGCTGGCAACAGTTGCAGACATTGTAGAAAATCCTAAAAATCTTGAAATTATAGAGATGGAGCAGGCTCAGACAGTGACTGCGCTGGAAGATATGGCTGCCGCATGCTGTTGGTTTACCCATATGGCTTCTGTCGGAAAAGATGCGTCTACTTATCTTGTAAGGGACAATGTAATGGTTAACTACCCAATGGGAGTCTTTACCAAGAGTGAAAATGCAGAGTCCGACTGGGCAGTGGCAATGGCGGAGTGTTTCCGTGATCCTGAAGTTCAGGAAAAAATTGAGGAGACCTTCCCAGACGTATTTGAATTCTATACCAGCGATGATCAGGTTGCCGAGTAATGAATAATAAATGGTTTGATTGTGTGAATAAGCTGTACTGTTCATTGGATTTAAACAGAAAAGCAGTGGGAGTAACATTTTTAAAGACGAAAGAAGAATATGACAAAGCAGAGGGGATTGTACTGAAAAAGCCTATTAACTACTGCCAGATGGTTGCGGCAGCAGTAAGAGGACATTCAATAAAGGCAATGGCGGAGAATTTTTTGTGTCAAAGTGGAGTACAGGTATTTGGTCTAGGCCCTTTAAATCCCCGCAACAGTAAAGGAGAAAACTGGGCGCGGCTTGGGCTTTACAAAGATGCTGAACTGTCGCGGACAGTAAGGGAAGGCCTGGTATATCTGCCTCAGGAAAATTTTGGAGTATCCTTAGCCCCTGTTGAGATGCTGAGAGATTTTCCAGATGTTGTGCTTATCATATCAAGTCCCTATAATTCTATGAGAATCGTACAGGGATATGCGTATTCATATGGAATGCCAAAGTCAGTGAATCTGATTGGAAATCAGGCAGTCTGCCTGGAATGCACAGCCCGTCCTTATGCAGTGAAGGATATGAACCTTTCCCTGCTGTGCATTGGTACAAGACATCGGGCAGGATGGAAAGATGAGGAGATGGCAGTGGGAATTCCAGGAGAGCAGTTTGCAGATGTGGTGACAGGCCTGATGAGCACTCTGAATCAGATGGAAAATGATGAGAATAAGAAAAAGATAGAAGCGAAGCTGAAGTCGAAAAACATACCGTTTGAGATACGGTACGGCTATAATTATTATATGGACTGCTGATACGATGCGTCCTTAAACCCTGGCCGTGCTAAAATAGGTAAACAAAAACCCCAGAGTGATAATTCTGGGGTTTTTGTTGTATTAGGAAAACCACGCGATAGTCGCGTGGTTCTATAGAAGCTTTAGCGA
>JAQERH010000048.1 GCA_027698105.1 Lachnospiraceae bacterium AM93-12TA | reverse complement strand
GCGGATTCCGGACTTTCACCAGTTAGAGACGTGCGCCGCCGGGCGCACTGACAAAAAGGACTGGCAGAAGTTTTTCAGCGACTTTAAATGGAGCGTGAAAACTTCTGCCAGTCCTCTGTCATTAAAAAACTGCAGGCTGGGCGATAATAGCAAGGCTTTTTCAGGGAGGTTTGTGCTAATTTCCGCCACCGAGCGAAGTGTTTGAACCTACATCAGAGGGGCGAACAGCCGCAGGGCTTTTCCCATAAACCGCTTGAAGAATGGGAAGTTTCTGCAGTCTGCTATGGTGATCTCCTGGCATTTTTCCAGGGTCTTCTGATAGTCGTCCTCCACCTGAGCCACCACTGGATGCTTGTAAAAATAAGCGGCACACTCAAAATGCAGGTAAAGACTTCTGAAATCCAGATTGATCGTACCTACCACTGCTTTTTCATCATCGCAGGTAAATACCTTTCCATGGACGAAACCAGGCGTATATTCAAAAATTCGCACCCCGGCTGTCAGAAGCTCCTCATAATAGGAGCGGGCCAGCAGATAGGCAGACATCTTATCTGGAATATGGGGCATGATAATCACCGTTTCCACGCCCCGCTTCGCCGAGTACTGGATTGCATTGATCATCTGATCATCCAGAATCAGATACGGCGTCATAATGTGGACATATTTTTTTGCGTGTCCCAGAATATCCAGATACACCTGCTCTCCCACATTCTCCTTATCCAGAGGGCTGTCCCCATAGGGAATAACAAAGCCGGACGCATCTGTATTCGCAGGCAGCTGATAGTCTGCTGGCTTTAAATACCGTTCATAATGTTCCTTCTCCTGCTCTGTCACACCCCACATCTGAAGGAACATCATCGTAAAGCCCACAGCTGCATCTCCCTCCACCATCACAGCCGTATCCTTCCAATGGCCGAAGCGCACCTTTTTATTAATGTACTCATCCGCCAGATTTACGCCGCCGGTAAAAGCCGTATGGCCGTCAATGACACAGATTTTACGATGATCCCGGTTATTCTGGTGAGTAGAAAGAGCCGGACGGATCGGGGAAAACATTTTGCATTTAATTCCTTTTTCCTGGAGCGTTTTGGGATAGGAATACGGAAGAAGCATCAGACAGCACATGCCGTCGTACATGACGCGGACCTCCACCCCCTCCTTGACCTTTTCCTCCAGGATCTCCAGGATACTGTTCCACATCTCTCCCCGCTCTACAATGAAATACTCCATGAAAATAAAGTGCTTTGCTGCCTTCAGGCGGCGCTTCATCTCCACAAACATATCGTCTCCCAGAGGGAAATACTGTGCCGCTGTATTCTGATAGACAGGACAGCCGGCGAACCGGTTCATATATCGCACCAGGTTTCCCTGGCTGGAACTCATCTCATTAAAGCGCACAGCTGTCTCTGTATCCTGTTTCAGATACGGCGCCGTCTCAGCAGATGTCATCCGAATCCTGTGACCGATCAGCTTCGTGCCAATCTGGAGTCTCACAAACAGATAAAACAGTGTTCCGAATACAGGAAAAACAAGAATCGGGACAACCCACGACAATTTAATGGAGGTACTCTCATCTGCACTGATAATGTAAATCAGAGTTACTGCACTTAAAATGACAGATGCCCCGTAAAAATAGAGCATATATTCTTCCAGCCAGGCAAAACCCATCAGCAGGATTCCCACCTGAATCAGAAGAAACAGCACCACAAAGGTCGTTCTGCCAAATACAAGCCGCAGCAGTTTTTTTCTCTTTTTCATTTGACTGTCTCCTATTGAAAGGATTGTTAATCCTCCAGCGCCTGGCGGATATCCTCAATAATATCGTCAGCATTTTCAATTCCTACACTGAAGCGAATCATGGACGGATCCACTCCTGCCTCTGTCAGCTGCTCGTCCGTCAGCTGGCGGTGGGTATGGCTGGCCGGATGCAGCACACAGGTGCGGGCATCTGCTACGTGAGTCACAATCGCAGCCAGCTTCAGCTTATCCATAAATACGCCTGCTGCCTCCCTGCCTCCCTTCAGGCCAAAGGAAATGACGCCACAGGTTCCGTTCGGCATATATTTCTGCGCCAGCTGGTAATACCGATCTCCTTCCAGACCCGGATAGTTCACCCATGCCACATCCTCTCTGGACTTTAAGTATTCTGCCACTTTCAGGGCATTCTCACAGTGACGCGGAACGCGAAGATGCAGTGTCTCCAGTCCTACATTTAAAAGAAAGGCATTCATAGGCGCCTGGATGGACCCCAGATCTCTCATTACCTGAGCTGTAGCCTTGGTAATGTAAGCTCCCTTTCCAAACTTTTCTGTGTATACAACGCCGTGATAGGACGCGTCAGGTTCTGTAAGACCGGGGAATTTATCTTTGTGGGCTTCCCAATCAAAATTTCCGCTGTCCACAATACAGCCGCCTACGCTCATAGCATGACCATCCATATATTTGGTAGTGGAATGAGTTACGATATCTGCCCCCCATTCAAAAGGACGGCAGTTGATCGGAGTTGCAAACGTATTGTCTACAATTAACGGAACTCCGTGTCTGTGAGCTGCTCTGGCAAATTTTTCAATGTCTAATACCACTAACGCCGGATTGGCAATTGACTCTCCAAATACACACTTGGTATTGGGGCGAAAAGCTGCGTCTAACTCCTCCTCTGTAGAGTCCGGATCTACCAGAGTCACCTCAATTCCCATCTTTTTCATGGTAACGGTAAACAGGTTGGATGTGCCTCCGTAAACAGTGGCTGCACAGATAAAATGGTCTCCTGCAGAACAGATATTAAAAACAGAGTAAAAGTTCGCCGCCTGGCCAGAAGAAGTCAGCATGGCCGCTGCGCCTCCCTCCATCTCACAGATCTTCTCTGCTACGGCGTCATTGGTAGGGTTCGCAAGTCTTGTATAGAAGTAACCATTCTCCTCTAAATCAAAGAGCCGTCCCATCTGTTCGCTGGTAGAATATTTAAATGTAGTGCTCTGGTAAATGGGGAGAACTCTCGCCTCTCCATTTTCCGGATGCCATCCTCCCTGGATACAGGTAGTTTCGATTGAACGCTTTTTGCTCATGCTGTCTTTCCTCCTAGTCCGGCCTGCCGCACAGGCCCTTTTGCTCCTAAGTCTATCACAAAACAGGCCCCTGGACAAGATTTATCTGCGCCTCAGCCTGTTATATAAATCAAAAATCAGGGAGCCTGTATTTTCGTACTCTGAAGGATACTCCTCCGGCCCAATCTCAATCGTGTAGGAACCATAGCCGTTAATCACAGAGGTCGCGCCTTTTGTCAGTCTGCGTGCGCCTGATCCGTAGTTTAAATGCTGATGGCCGTGAATCAGATATTTCGGCTGAAATTCATCCAGAATCTCATGAAAGCACTGGAATCCCTGGTGCGGGAAATCCTCTCCGTCTCCCAGCCCCTTAGCCGGAGCATGGGTAAGAAAAATGTCTGCTCCATGGTATCGCTGAAGCTGCCGTTTCAGCTTCTGAACCCGCCGTCGCTGCTCCTCCTCTGTGTACAGGTAAATGCCGCCTGGCTTATACCGCAGACAGCCGCCCAGACCTGCAATCCTGAGGCCCTTGTAATTATAAACCCGATCCTCCACACAGATGCAGCCCTCCGGGGGATTTGTCTTATACCTGTCATCATGATTTCCCATGACATAGAGGACAGGAGCCCGGCCCATGGTCACCAGAAACTCCAGATAGGAGGCCCTCAGATCTCCGCAGGAAAGGATCAGATCAATATCCCGCAGCCGTGAGCTGTCATAATAATCGTAAAGAGCCTTTGACTCCTCATCAGCTACAATCAGAATTTTCATCAGGTTCCTCCTCTGTCCTGGCGGCCTCCACTCCTAACGCAGAGAGCAGCTCTCTGGCATCCTCCTTAAAAGCGTCTATCCCAGGTATTTTCCCTATTACATTATCATTAAGCCAATCCATTTTCACAATCTGAAGCATGTCTAAGGATCCGCTGTCCGCTTCCTTCAGACGCCCCTTCTTTGTCCTGATTTCCCCGTCAAAGGGGGAAAATCTGCCCTGGATAATCTCCTTCTCAAACACAGCTGCCATCTTTCTCACCGGATAAGGGACACGGGAGGAAAAAAGCACGCTTACTACCTGAGCCGACATGCCAAGGAAGTAATTGACAGCCTGCCCTGTTTTTGTAAACTCTCTGGAATTAAAATTGCCGTCCATTACGGATTCTGTGAGAAGACAGTAATACCGCCCCCAGTCGATCAATGGCATGGCAAGATTCTCATAATCCCCCTTTTTCCGGTTGTACCAAAACAGACCGAACAGGCGGTTTTCCTCTGATGGAAGCTTCAAATCAGGTCCTGATACCATGGTAAATCCTGCCTTTTTGATTTCCTTTTTCCAGTCAGTATTTTTAAGATTAGACCATTTCAGATAAATTTTCACATTCGGCCTGACCATCTGGGCGCCTATGGCAAAGGCATTGATATTTGCCACCGCTCCATATACCGGATAATCGGCAATGTAGGCGATCCGGCCGTCCTCACAGAGGGAGGCAGCCGTCATTCCCAGAATAAATTTTGCCTCATACATTCTGGCATAGTAGCTTCGGATCGAGCGGTAGGAAGCATTGACAGAGCAGTTTAAAAATTTGATTTCCGGATGGTTGACTGCCGTTTCCAATGCCTGTGCCCGCATCTGTCCTGCTGTGGTAAAAATAATATCGTTTTTCTGCAGCACCGCCTTGGCCAGGGCATCTCTGGTGGCCTCTGCCGTATCACAGTGATTGTAAACAGAAATTTTTACCTGGCTTCCATATTTAGCCTTTAATGCCTGCCAGCCCAGCCGGTGGCCATAAGCCCAGGCGGAGGTTCTGGAATCCTTTCCGTTGAGAAATGCAATCCGAAGAGGCTGCTTTTCTCCTCCATGCCGGAAACTAAACAAGCTGTTTTTATCTCCTTCTGCCTCCTCATGCTCCTCAATCAGAGCCACCTTCTGCTTTTGTTTGGCCAGCTTTAATTCTTCCCAGGCCCGTTCCATCCGCTCTCTGATCTGGCTGTCGCTGTCTGTGAGAAGCCCCTGATAACCGAATACCTCCAAATATACAAAAAAGGCGTCGCTCTCCTCCGTCAGACTGTCCGGCCCTGCCTTTTTCTCATAGCAGCTGCAGAATCTTCCAAAGGCCGCTCTCAGCTCCTGGATTTTTTCCTCCTGCCACCGCTCTGTCAGCCCCTCTCCAAACCAGGAAGCCAGCTTCTGATAGGCTTCCGGCTCAGAAAACAAAAGCTCAAACAGCCCAGTGACCCTGTTAAAGGCCGCATACTGATAAAAGGCTTCTGACGCCTTCTTCCCATCCCGCTTAGGAAAAATCCTGATGATGTCAGCTGTAATCTTAACAGCTCCCACATATTTCATCACGCTGACCCGCTTATTGCCTTCCCGCACATAAAAATGGTGCATATATTCATACACCTTTACCGGTTCCCGAATTCCCTCCTGAAGCTGCGCCTCATAAAGCCTCTCCCATTTTCCGGAAAACTCTGTCTTTTCCTGAAGAAGAGGCATAAAATTCCAGGCAAAGCTCTCTGAACGGGCAGCTGTCTTAGTTCCCGTCACTCTGGACAAGGGAATTTCAAAGGTTCCCAATTCTTCCTTTCCTGCTGTTTTCGTGTGGAGAAGGATTTCATCCAGCGCAGTCAGATAAGGATATCTGCCTTTTCCTCCCGCTTCCCGGAAGGCCTTAATCCCCGCCTTTCTCGCTTTTTTATACTGCTCTGCCGCTGAATCACTCATGTTATTCCCCCTTCCTCTCTGCCTCGTCATCTGATACAGGCAAATCTAACTTTCCTGGAACCAGCCCCAGCAGATCTCTCAGCACCCAGCTGTGATACCAGACGCACAGGGGCAGAGCTGTCAAAAGAGGCAGGAATGCAATCTGAGGCACATGTTTAAAGCACAGAATGATTAAAATTACCATACAGCCGTCTCCGGCAAGCATCATAAGCGTCTTGGGAAGATTTTTAAATCCTGCTATCACTGCGTTTTTGAATGTTACTGCCAGGGGATTATAAAATCTGGCCTGAAGCGGAAATACATACAGTAAAAGTACCAGATAGAAAAAAATCAGGTAAATATAGACAGCCCAGCCGACATAGAGCAGCGCTCCCCCGCTCTGAACGGCAAAATAGTTCGTTAAAAACCAGCCGTCATACCAGAGCAGAAAACCGGCGGCTCCCATGATAACTGAAATGGCTGCCCCCTGAAACAGGTTCTGCCGGAAGCTGTGGAAAAAGTTTTTAATAGTTCCCTCATTATCATGCTCCAGCATTTTAAAACACACATAATTCATGGCGCTGACAGCGACCCCTGCTGTGATCAGCGGAAGCGAACACAGGACCGTGAGAAAGGTCAGGGCAATCAAATCTCCTGCTTTTCCCACTGCCTGCCAGAAATTATTGTCTGTATTGAACATCCGATCTACCATCGCTTCTTCTCTCCTTTTCCTCTTCCTGTTCCTTTTCTCTCACATACTCATAGACCATCAGTCCCAGCCGCAGCATCATGGCGTCATCAAAATTTCTGATGTTGAGTCCCAGACTTTTCTGGAGCTTGTCCAGACGATACACCAGTGTATTTCTGTGGATGTATAGATGTCTGGCCGTCTCCGCCACATTCAGCGAATCGTCAAAAAACTGGCGTATCGTGGTCAAAGCCTCCTCGTCCAGTTCTCTTGGATCTGCCAGGGCAAAGACTTCCCTCAGAAACTGTCTGCACAGGGCCATTGGAAGACTGTAAATCAGCCTTCCAATTCCCAGTCTGTCATAGGAAATCACATGCTTTTCCCGGAAAAAAATACGGCCGGCTTTCATAGCTATCCAGGCTTCCTCATAGGAACGCGAAAGGAGGCTCAAATCTCCAGCCGGAGTCCCGAATGAAAGGTAGGCATCCTGCATTCCTTCTGTGTTGATGACATCAATCATGTTTCTGCCTATCTCTTCCAGCCGATCTGTATCCTCCCTATCTCTCAGCGTTCTGACATACACATAAGCTCCCGGCTCTGCCTTAAACAGCACTCCTCCGGCCGGTTCACCATAGAGAGGACGAAGAATGTCCAGAACTGTGTCACGGCTGTCCTCCTTCACCTTTACCAGAAATACCGCCCGCCTGGCTCCGCTGTCTAAGCGAAGCTGTCTGGCCTGTTCCGGTATCTCCTTAGGAAGAAGCATCCCGAGAATTAAACGCCGAAAGAAACTGCCTCGATCACAGGAATCCTCCTTCCTAGAAAAAGCTCCTAGAGAAAGGGCAGACAGACGCAGGCAGGTCGGAACATCCCCCTGCCCGGCTCCTGCCAGAACAAAAGAGTCTCCTCTCCCCTCTCCTAGTTTGAGAAATGAGATATTTCCCTTCTGTTTTTCACGCTCTTCTCCCTCTGCCATGGCCCTTACATACTCCCTGCAGGCATCAGAAGTAAGCTTTTCCTTCTCCAGCTCATCAAAAAGCTTCGTCTCTCCCTCTGAAAAAGCCAGGATTTCTCCTCCCGGCCCAAACAAGGCAAGGGAAAGTCCAGACGCCCTCCTGATTTCTTCCAGCATATGTTTCAGCGCTTTTTTCGGTATCAAACTGTTTCCTCCTAACCGCTCTCCTGTCTCTATAAGCGGAAAAGAGGATACTGCCCCGGCAGCATCCTCCCCCGTTTTCGCCATCTCAATCTTTCGCTCAGACGGCTCTGAAATTAATTGAAAATTGCATTCTCTGTCTCAGTGTCAAATGCGTGGATTTTTTCTGTATCCATGTACAGCTTAATCGTCTCACCTGGCTTTACATGGACAGATGGATTCACTCTGGCTGTCCAGGTAGCAGTATCCATATCAAAGTACAGGAAAGTTTCTGCTCCCAGCATCTCATAGACACGGATTGTCGCGTTCAGGCAGGCATCCTTATTTCCTCGCTCAATATCAGACTCATCGTGAAGATCCTCCGGACGGATTCCCAGCGTAACCTTCTTTCCAATGTATCCCTTCTCCTTTAAAACAGCCGCTCTCTTCTCATCCAGCTTAATGCTCTGTCCGCAGAATACAAGGTGTACGCCCTCTGCATCCTCTTTTACATCTGCGTCTACCATGTTCATCTGAGGCGCTCCGATAAAGCCTGCTACAAACTTATTACCTGGCTTATCGTACAGATTCTCCGGTGTATCCACCTGCTGCACCACGCCGTCCTTCATAACGACGATTCTGGTTCCCAGAGTCATGGCCTCTGTCTGGTCGTGAGTAACATAGATAATGGTTGTGCCTAACTTCTGATGAAGCTTGGAAATCTCAATACGCATCTGGCCTCTCAGCTTTGCATCCAGGTTAGACAGCGGCTCATCCATCAGGAATACCTTCGGATTTCTTACAATGGCACGTCCCATGGCTACACGCTGTCTCTGACCGCCTGATAAAGCCTTCGGCTTTCTGTCAAGCAGGTGCTCCAGATCCAGAATCTTGGCAGCCTCATGTACTTTTCTGTCAATCTCGTCCTTCGGAACCTTTCTGATTTTTAATCCGAACGCCATGTTCTCATATACAGTCATGTGAGGATACAGAGCGTAGTTCTGGAATACCATGGCAATATCTCTGTCCTTCGGCTCCACATCGTTCATTCTCTTTCCGTCGATGTACAGGTCTCCGCCGGAGATATCCTCCAGTCCTGCCACCATACGCAGAGTAGTGGACTTTCCGCAGCCGGACGGTCCAACGAAAATGATAAACTCCTTATCGCCAATCTCCAGGTTAAAGTCCTTTACAGCCTCAAAGCCGTTAGGATATTTTTTACAGATATGTTCTAATTTAACTGTTGACATATGGTTTCTCCCTCTCTATCAATGATTTCAGTACTCAGATGCATCCAGTATATAAAACTTCTGCTGTATTTTCCACGGCACACCGCACAAAATACAGACAGGTTTTTCGTTATAATGACGAATCGGCAGAAAGATCCTTTACGCTTTCCCGGATCATCAGCTTGGCAGGAAGCGTCACCTGAACCGGCAGCTCCCGCTTTGTCAGGATTCTATCGCTTATCATATCCACAGCTCTCTCTCCCATAAAATCCATATACAGGCGCATGGTGGTAAGCGGCGGAACCATGTATTTCGCTGTAGGAATATCGTTAAAGCCTACAATGCTGAAATCCTCCGGGCAGCGCTTTCCTGCACGGCTGATAGCATTCAGACAGCCTACTGCCAGAGAATCATTAGCTACGAAAACTGCTGTAGGAGGCTCCGGCAGAGTCATCAGCTCGTTCATCAGACGAAAGCCCATCCGGGAGGTAAAGGCTCCTATCCTCTCATAGCCGTCATGCTCTGCCTTTTTTTCCTCCACAAAGGCCCGGTACTCCAAGGTTCGGTTGTCTGTTTTTCCCCAGTCCGCCGTTCCTTCCGCATCATTTCCACCGATAAATCCAATTCTCCTGTGTCCTTTTTCCCACAGATAGTCGAGAATCCTTCTCGTCTCTCTGCGCAGATCAAAAACAATCGAATCGTATTTATCATAATCAGGATTGCTGTCCACAAAGATGGTCGGCCGGTCCAGCTCATCAATCCGCTTCAGCTCCTCTTTCCCGAAGGTTCCCAGGCAGATGACTCCGTCAATGCCCGCCACCCGGAATTCATCTTTCTCTGAAATGCTGACAAGCCTGTAGCCAAGCTCTGCCGCCCTTCTCTCTATGGCAATCCGCACGGAGAGGTAGTAAGGATCCTCCACCTCTCCCTCTAATGAATAATAGTTGATCAGGAGAAGAGAGAGCCTGCGTTTCCTCTTCTTCTGGTTTTTCCCTCTGTATTCCAATTCCTCTGCGATCTCAAATATTTTCTTTTTTGTTGCCGCATTCACACTCAGGGTTTCATCATAATTCAATACCCTTGACACTGTGCTGATGGAAACCTGTGCCCGCTCTGCTATGTCCCTGATCGTTGCCATATATGCTTCTTCCTATTCTTTCTATGTTTAAATGCCTGATTAACAGAAGACAGTAAATGCCTGCTCCTCTGATTTTTCTCTCTCTGTAAAGGAAATGGCAAAGCTCATGGCAAAATCCTCGATTCTTACCTTGCACTCTTCCGTCTGCTCCTGGCCGCAGGAATTGCTTCCAAGACCAGAATGTCTCCAGTCAAGATTCAGGACAATGTCATCCTGTTTCTTAATCTCACATGGATGGGCGGCATTTCTGAGAGCTTCTGTGGTGTAGTTATGAACATTGATTCCCAGACCTTCTTTAGAGGTAATAAGAATTCCCTCTTTCTCGTCAGTCAGTGTAATCCAGCGCACATTTTCTCTGTGTCCATTCTCCTGCGGCATCACATAGTTTGTGTGCATTCCGTCTACATCTGTCTCGTAAATACCCATGACGGCCGCCTGTCTGGAATCACAGTAATTTTCTCCTGGTCCCATACCGTACCATGCTGTATTGCAAAGGCTTCCGTTCAGATTCATCTCCACGCCGATTCTCGGAAGGAATTCCGGCTCAAATTCCGGATTGCGGACAGCAGTACCGTTAAGACTTACCTCCAGGCTTCCGTCTCCGTGGATCGTATATACATACGCCAGCTTAAAGCCCCATGCCTGGTTATAGCAGCCGAAATGCTTCTGAATATAAACCTGAGCACTGCTTTCTCCCCTGCTGACAGTCATATACTCCAGCTCTTCCATGCCTCTGGAGACAAAATAGTTGTTCTTCCAGTCATTGACCTTGTACATGTCATTGTCAATGTCCGCCCGGTCCACTGTGAGAACAGGACCTCTCCGAACAAGCTCCTGATCTCCCTTCTTCATGGAAGCCAGTACGCCGTGAACCTTATCAAAGGAATATGCTACATCCTGGCAAATAACAGAAAGTTCTGTATTTGTCTCGGAAACAGCTACTGGCTGCTCTGCGCGCTTAACACAGACAGTCTTTTTCTCAGCTAACGGGAACTGATAATGTCCCAGCTCGTGGCCAGCCGGCGCCCAGGCAGTCTCCTTCTTTTCCCTGACAGAGATATTTAAATAATAATCCCTGTTGTCCTTCAGGTCAATGGCTCTGTGAGGAATTGCGATAATTTCTTCCACACCCGGCTTTGTATGCAGAGTATCAACTGTGAAGGATTCCATTACTTCTTTTCCATCTGTCACAGAACACTCCAGATAAACTCCGTCCAGAGTCTTAAAGTCATAGTAATTCTTAACGGCGAACAGATCCCCTGTCTCTCCCAGGCGCTCTACCCAGACCGGGCAGATGACCTGCTTATATTCTACAAGTCCCGGAGACGGTGTTCTGTCAGGCATGAGAAGTCCGTCAATGCAGAAGTTTCCGTTTGTCGGGAAATCTCCGTAGTTGCCGCCGTATTTATAGGTAACCGTTCCATTCTCATCGGTTGTCTTAATGCCGTGGTCATACCACTCCCAGATAAATCCTCCCTGAAGCCGATCATAGGTACGGTAAAGCTTCTGATAATCTGCCAGGCATCCCGGTCCATTTCCCATGGCATGGCTGTACTCGCAGTGGATATGAGGACGATTGTGCTTCATCTTCGTCTCGCCAATCTCTTTTAATCCCTTCAGCCTTGAGTACATAGTAGAATAGACGTCTGTAATTTCAGCCTCAAAATCTCCCTCATAGTGGATCAGACGGGAACTGTCCATCTCCCTGACAGCCTCTGCCTCCTTCTTGAAGTTTACGCCGAAGCAGGACTCGTTGCCCAGAGACCACATGATGATGGACGGGTGATTGTAATCTCTCTCTACCATACGGACTGCTCTGTCCACGTAGGCATTCTCCCAGGATGGATCGTCTGTAATCATATCGTATACATGAGCCCATTCAAATCCGTGGCACTCCAGATCTGCCTCATCGATCACGTACATTCCGTACTCATCGCAGAAATCGTAGATAGCCTCAACAGACGGATAATGGGAGAAACGGATGGCATTGATATTATGCTCCTTCATCAGAAGCACATCCTGTCTCATCACTTCCAGATCCACCGTTCTTCCGCCCTCTGGAGAATAGTCATGATGGTTCACGCCGTTAATTAATACTGCCTTGCCGTTTACAGTAAACACATTTCCCTTTACCTCAATTCTCCTGAAGCCCAGGCGGTAGCTCACCTGATGGGATACTGTCCCGTTCTGCTCCATGGATAAGGTCAGTGTGTAAAGATATGGTGTCTCTGCTGTCCAGGTATGTACTTTCTCAAGTCTGGCAGAAACAGTCATGTCTCCTTCGGCAGGAGCTTCCCCGGACGCCGCCGTCTGACCCTCAGCATCTGTAAGAGTCCACTTTAAGGTTCCTGTTCCAGCCAGGCGAAGCTGTGCCTGGAAAAGTCCAGTGGTGTAGGAGTCATCCAGATCTGCATGGATCCGGCAGTCCTCAATTCTGGCCTTCGGCGCACTGATTAAAGATACGTTTCTGTAGATTCCGCTGAACCACCACATATCCTGATCCTCTAAGTAGGTTCCGTCAGACCATTTATAAACACGTACAGTCAGCTGATTTTCTCCCTTATTAATATAGGAAGAGATATCAAACTCAGCCGGGAGACGGGAAACCTTGCTGAAGCCCACATGTTCTCCGTTTACCCATACATCATAGGCGCTGTCTACTCCCTCAAACCGAAGGATCGTATCATTCTCCATCCAGCTTTCCGGAATCTCAAAGCTTCTTTTGTAAATTCCGGTAGGATTTTCTGTAGGCACATATGGAGGATTTAAAGGGAACAGGTAAAGCACGTCTGTGTAGTGCATATGATCGTAGCCCTTAAGCTGCCAGCAGGACGGAACCTCTATGGTATCCCACCCAGCTGTGTCATAATCTCTTCTCTCAAACCCCTCCGGGCTGTACTCCGGTGCTGTCAGGTACTTAAAAGCCCAGTCTCCATTTAAAGAAACCTGCTCTGCGGAATTGGTGAAAAAGGATGTGCGTCCCGGCAGACGGTTGATTCCCGTCAGCGTCTGATCCTCCCATCGTTTTTTTGCTCTCATCTGCATAACATTCATACCTCCCGTTTTTGCTTGTATATTCTGCTGGTTTTCTAAGATAATTATATCTATTTTTTTAGTAAAAGTCAAATAGTTTACTCGATATTTTTACTATATTTTTTACTAAACCCTATTGACTTTTTATATTAAAAGGCTTATTATTTAATTACTTTTAGTGATTTTACCCAAATCACGGCGCTGTTCATCAGCGCTTCCGCTAGAAAGTGGGTAAATAGTTCCAAATTACAGGAGGTAAACGTATGAAGAAAACAAAACTGTTTGTATCTGCAGCAGCCATCTCCATGGTTGCAGCGCTTTCCCTCACCGGCTGCGGCGGCGGAGAGAAAAAAGAGGCCGAGAGCGGCAACAAGATTACCGTATGGGCCTGGGACGTTGCTTTAAAGCAGCTTCAGGCTTCTGCTGAGAAGTTCAAAGAAAGCCATCCAGATGTAGAGTTCCAGTTTGAGGAAATGGGAACCGAGCAGATTTACACAAAGCTTGCCACCACTCTGAACACAGGAAAAGGACTTGCTGACGTAATCCTTCTGGAGGGTGAGCAGGTAAGCGGCTACGCTTCCAAATATCCGGAAGGCTTCGCAGATCTCAGCGATATCGTAGAAAAAGACGATTATCTCCCTGTAAAAATGGGCGAGGTTACTGTAAATGACAAAGTAGTAGGTTTCCCATGGGATGCAGGCCCAGTTGCTCTCTTCTACCGCACCGATTATTTTGAGCAGGCCGGCGTAAATGCAGACGATATCAAGACATGGGATGACTTCATTGAGGCTGGAAAGAAAGTGACAGCTTCCTGTACCACTCCTTCCGGCGAGCCGGTTAAGATGCTTCCTATCGCACCTAACGGTTCCAACTTCTGGAAGATGCTTCTGACAGAGAAGGGCGCAGGCTACTTCGATGCAGAGGGCAACACATCTGTAAATTCTCCTGAGGCTCTTGAGTGCATGGAGATGGCTAAAAAGATCTATGATGCAGAGATTGCATTAAACTATACTGACTGGGCTGAGTATGAGGGTGTTGTTGTAAACCAGAGCGTTGCTACTATCCCGGAGGCTGTATGGATGATCGGAACCATCAAGGACAAGGGACCGGATCAGTCCGGCAAGTGGGGCGTTATGAATCTTCCTGCATTCCCAGGCGAAGAGATCAGCGGTTCCACCAACGGCGGTTCTGACATTGTCATTCCAGCTGCTTCTGCCAATGTAGACGTAGCTAAAGAGTTTGTAAAGTTTGCCATGACTGATGTAGATTTACAGGCTGACGGCTTTGTAAACTATGGTTTATTCCCATCCTACATTCCGGCTTACGATGCAGAAGTATTCACTGAGCCAGACGAATTCTTCGGCGGACAGAAGATCTACGAGACTTTCATCGAGCTTGGCAAGAAGGTTCCTGCTGTCAACTACACAGAGAACTACAACGAGGCCATGAAGGCTGCCGGTTCTGCCTGCGCTAAGGTTTACCTGGAGGGTCAGGATCCGAAGACCGTTCTTGAGGATCTTGAGAAGGATTTAGTTTCTAAGTTCGGAAAATAAACCTCTTTATCCAGAAAACAGGAGGCTGACATGAAAACACATAAAAAATCAAAGTTTTTCCCTTACGGAATGATGATGCCCACCATCGTTATATTCGGGCTCTTTATGATTTATCCGGTTGTTTACTCCTTCTATTTAAGCTTTATGGAGTTCTCCGGAGGAACATATACATTCGTAGGACTGCAGAACTACATTGAACTTTTCAAGGATCCTGTATTCTACAAGGCTCTGTTCAATACGTTCTTCTACCTGATTATACAGGTTCCGGTTATGATCGGCCTTGCGCTTCTGCTCGCTGTGCTCATCGAGCAGAAGTTCATCCGGGGACGTGGATTTTTCAGAATGGCAACATTCCTTCCAACTATCACATCCCTGGTAGCCTATGCGCTGGTATTTAAGGTACTGTTTAATACCGATCACGGCTTAATCAACTACATCGTTGAGTTTTTCGGCGGAGATAAAATCCAGTGGGTATACTCTGCATGGCCTGCGAGAGCTTCCATCATTATCTCTATTACATGGAGATGGGTAGGCTACAACATGATTATCATCCTGGCAGGTATTCAGGCTATTCCTACTGAGATGTATGAATCTGCTTCTCTGGATGGAGCTAACTTCTGGCAGCAGCTCAGATATATTACGATTCCAGCCATTAAGCCGATTATTCTGTTTACAACTATTACTTCTACCATCGGTACGCTTCAGCTCTTCGACGAGCCGTACATTCTGACACAGGGCGGACCGAACTATGCAACTATTACACTGGGAGAATACCTCTATGATAACGGCTTCAAGTTCCTGAAGTTCGGCTTTGCCTCTGCTTTAGGATACGTGATGGTTATTATCATCGGAATATTATCCTTTATTCAGTTCAGAATGAATAAGGAGGATTGACATGCTTAAAAAAATCGGAGTATACGCATTTTTAGTACTGGCAGCTTTCCTTTCCTTATTCCCATTCTATTTCATGTTTGTCAGCGGAACAAACACGAATGCGGAAATCCTGGCTGCCCCGCCCAGACTTCTTCCGGGCTCCATGCTCTCCCAGAACTTTTCTATTCTGGTAGAGAAAATGGATATTTTCAGAGTTGCATTCAACACATTGTTTATCTCTGTTGTGTTCACAATTCTGGCTCTGATGCTCTATTCCGCTGCCGGATACGTGCTTGCCAAGTTTGATTTTAAGGGAAAAGGCCTGATTTTCAGCTTTATCATGGTTTCCATGATGATCCCGCCTCAGGTTATGTACGTTCCGTTATTCCAGCTGTTCGTAGCAGCAGGTATGACAAATACCTACACAGCTGTTATTCTGCCCGCTCTGGCCAATGCCTTCGGTATTTTCCTGATGCGTCAGAATATGATGAACTTCCCGACGGCTCTTGTGGAGGCGGCCAGAATCGACGGCTACAGCGAGTTCGGCATCTTCTGCCGGATTGTACTGCCAAATGTTAAACCGGCTTTAAGCGCCCTGGTTATCTATATGTTCACCAGCATGTGGAACAACTTCATGTGGCCCTTAATCGTTCTGGAAACAAAAGAAATGTACAACTTCCCGGTTGCACTGGCTGTTCTGGATGGAAACCCGACCAACAAGGATTTCGCGGTTATCCTTCTGGCAACTGCTATCGCTACTCTTCCGATTCTGATTATCTTCATGGTATTCCAGAAGCAGTTCGTAGCAGGCGTTATGGGAGGAGCTGTAAAAGAATAAACCTTTCAAAGAAATGTGTATCTTCTAAAATAGTCAAGACCACCGGCTTAGCCGGTGGCTTGCTTTGACCCTATAAGGGTCT
>JAQERH010000047.1 GCA_027698105.1 Lachnospiraceae bacterium AM93-12TA | reverse complement strand
GACATATCTTATATCAGTTTTTTGAGTTTACACAAAACTTGAAACGGTCTCCCGCTATGAAGCACCTCTGTGCTCCGCATTATTTCTGCTTCTCACATTATATGACTATCTGACCCTGAAAACAGGTATTCTGACACAGCCCTTCGTACCCTGTATGAACTTTATTATCAATGCGTTTGTATCAGATTATCCGAAGCTGATTGAGTGTACCCTTCATACATTGCGTCTTCTTATGATCGGCTACTGTATTGGCGTCAGCCTGGGACTGGTAACGGGAATTACCTGCGGCTACTCTAAAAAAGTACGCTACTGGGTGGATCCGGTGATTAAATTCCTGGGGCCGATTCCTACCTCCACCTGGATTCCGGTTATTATGGTAATTGCCAGTTCCTTATTTGCTGGAGCCGTCTTTATCATTGCGCTGGGATCCTGGTTTGCAGTTACAGTTGCTTCACTGACCGGTATTTCTAATGTGGACAAAGACTTTTTTGAGGCTGCAAAAACGCTGGGAGCCAGCAAAAGACAGCTTGTGTTCCGGGTAGCGATTCCACATGCCATGCCGTCGATTCTTCAGGGCTGCACCCAGGCCATGAGTTCCTCCTGTGTAGCTATTATGATAGCCGAGATGCTGGGTGTAAAGGCAGGACTTGGATGGTATATGACATGGCAGACAGGATGGGCAAGCTATGACAAGGTATTTGCAGCGCTGTTTGTGATCTGCCTGATCTTTACTCTTGTTACCAAAGTGCTTGAGAGGATTAAGCGTCATGTACTTCGCTGGCAGAATGGAGTTGAAAAATAATGGAAAATAGAAAAGTTACATTAAAGCTTGACAATGTAAGCAAGGTGTTCGCAAAGGTAGAGAGTGATGACGTAACCCATGCGCTGTATGATATTAATGTTTCCATGGAAAGCGGAGAGTTTATTTCTCTGGTAGGCCCTTCGGGATGCGGAAAATCCACGATTCTCCGTCTGGTGGCAGGCTTGATTATGCCGACTTTGGGAAAGGTTACTGTAAATGATCAGGAGATTGAGGGCCCGGATCCAAACCGGGGCATGGTATTTCAGAAACCGACTCTGTTTCCGTGGCTGACAGTAGAGAAAAATATCGGCTTCAGCCTGGAAATGCAGGGAAAGCTGAAGGGAAATGAGCACAAGGTTCAGAGAATGCTCCAAGTCATCGGTCTGGAACAGTTTAAGGATGACTATCCGGGACAGCTTTCAGGCGGTATGGCCCAGAGAGTAGCTCTGGTCCGTTCCCTGATCAATGAGCCGGAGATCCTTCTGTTAGACGAGCCCTTAGGAGCGCTGGATGCCTTCACCCGTATGAATATGCAGGATGAGATTCTAAGCATGTGGGCAGATACGAAGCAGCTGGCCCTGATGGTGACGCATGATGTGGACGAGGCCATCTATATGGGAACCCGTGTGCTGGTGATGGACGCAAATCCGGGACGTATTGTGGCTGACATTAAAATAGACGAGGAATTTCCAAGAGACCGTTCCTCCGCACAGTTTGTGGAGTACAGAAATGAAATTCTCAACACCCTTCACTTTGGAGGAAAGCGTCAGTAGATTACCATGTGTTTGAAATCGCACCGCGATTTTAGATAAAATTATAAAGGAGAGAGGAAACGATGAAGAAGAAACTTACAGCATCATTACTGGCTTTAACACTGGCATGCAGCATGACAGCATGCGGCAGCAAGCCGGCAGAAAAGCCACAGGAAACAGAACCGAAGCAGGGAATTGCCGGAGATACAAATAATGACGGCCAGATCGACATGGGAGTTGACGAGGACGTAAAGGTAGACCAGGAAAACACAGCGGAGCATATGGATTCCTTCGAGGCATCTACTTCCGGAAAATGGGAGGCTATGTTTACTCCGGTTGATATTGAGGGACGTGCAATCCAGATGGCAGACTTCGATCTGACACCTACAGCAGAAGAGTTAGAGGCTATGAAGAAAGAGCCTGCATACGGACAGAAGATCCTCTACTACATGGCAGATGGATGTACAGCTGGACCTACAGTTGCTGCTCACCTTGGATATTATGAGGAAGCCGGACTGGAGTCTGAGGGAGTAAAGGGTAACTCCTATACAGAGGCTCTGGGAAGCAACCAGGCAACCGTTGCAGTAGGCCACATTGCAACCATGCTGGTTCCGATTACAAACAATGTAGATCTTACTTTCGTAGGCGGCGCTCACATTGGCTGTAAGTCCTTATACGTATTAGCTGACAGCGAGTACAACACAACAGAGGATCTGAAGGGAACTGCTATCTCTGCTCCTAACGGAATCGGTAAGTCTGACTACAACATCACATGCCTGCTTCTGGATGCTGACGGCATCAATCCGCAGGAGGATGTAAATATTACTGCAGTATCTGCAGACGCCTGCCTGAAGGCAATGGCAAACGGAGAGATTTCCGCAGCTCTGCTTTCCGATACATTTGCTTACGGCTTAGTAAAGGACGGCACACTGAAATGTGTACGTTCCCTGCTGGATGAGGACTTCCAGGATGAGAACTGCTGCGTTATTGCCATGAACCGTACTTTCGTAAAAAAGAATCCGGTAATTGCAAAGAAGGTGACACAGGCAGTTCAGAAGGCACATGCCTATATGCGTGACAACCCAGAAGAGGCTACACAGATGCTTCTTGACCAGGGCTGGAACGGCGGAAGCTACGAGATGAACGTAATGCTTAACAACTCCCTTCAGTTTGGTCTGGACCAGGATTTCACAGAGGTTTCCCTGAGAGACGTGGTAGAGAGATATGTAAGACTGGGCCTGATTCAGAACATGGATGATGTAGACGAGATCATGTCCATTGCGTGGACACCGGTTTTAGACTAGGAAGAGATTCAGGAGGAAAAAATTTTCTTGTTCCGCTGAAAGTCACCGAAAATTTTTCCTCGTACATAGACGAGGGCCTGTTGGAAAGGTGGAAAGAGGAAGAGTTTTCCTCGTACATAGGCGGGAGCCTGCTGGAGAAGGTACAAAGGGAGTGTTTTTCCTTGTACATAAAAGGGATTTGAGCGGCTATGGAGTTTTGTCCGCTCAGGGGTATGAAAAAGCGTAGATATACAGCTGTATGAGTGGTGCAGCAAAATGTCAGGAGAATTCCCATCGGCTCGTGCGGTGGGAATTTTTCTGTTCAAGAGGGCATATGCGTTCTGCCATGCAGGGGGAGTGCTGAAATGGCAGGAGGATGGTTTTACAAGACTGGATTAGCAGGGGACAGGACAGAATGAAAACGATTTTAATTGCAGATGACAATGCTCAGATTATTGAGGTTTTAAAACAGTATGCGGTGAAGGAAGGATACCAGGTGTTTACGGCCTGTGACGGCTCAGAGACGCTGGAGGAATTTTATAAGAGAACGTATGACGCGGTTTTGCTGGATGTTATGATGCCGGCCCCGGATGGCTTTGAGGTCTGCAGGAAGATAAGAGAAACTTCGATGGTGCCGATTATCATGATCACGGCCAGGGGAGAGGACTATGACCGGATTATGGGGCTGGATATAGGAGCGGACGACTATGTGGTAAAGCCGTTTTCACCTTCTGAGGTCATGGCCAGGCTCAGGGCAATCCTGAGAAGGGTGCAGAATCCTGAGACAGACAGCCCGGATCTGGTGTCTGTGGGAAGCCTGCGAATTGATCTGGGCACATTCAGGGTCTGCATCCATGACAGGGAAGCAGAGCTTACCAAAAAGGAAGTGGAAATTCTGTGGCTGCTGGCCTCGAATCCCGGCCTTGTATTTACCAGAGTGCAGATTCTGGATTCTGTATGGGGCATGGACTACTTTGGAGACAGCAGAACCATTGATACTCATATTAAGCGCCTGAGAGCTAAAACAGAGAAATATCCCCACCCGGACTGGAATATTGCGACAGTGCGGGGCGTCGGCTACAAGTTTGAGGTGACTCATGAGTAAAATCACCAGAAAGCTGTTTCTATACTTTGTCATTGTATCCCTGGTTCTGGCTGGTACGGCCTTTGCAGGTTTTTACGGCACATTCCGCTATTATTCCTATCAGGAATACAACCGTGAGCTGCAGGACCGGGCGGAGGTGATAAGGGCCAGGCTGGAACATTTTATGCGGGACTGTAATGGAGCGCAGGAGCTGAGCGCCTATATTAAGGTGCTGGACGATGTTACGCTGGCAGACGCCTACTTTATCAGCCGGGAAGGAGAAACCTTTACCTGCCCCTGTCCCTGCAGGACAACTGTAAAGATTGAAAAAAAGCCATCTGCCCAGGTGGAGCAGTTTGCACAGCAGGTATTTGAATCCGGCCAATATATGCAGGTGAAGGATGCGAAAAGAGATTATGTAGGAATTCCGGTGAGAGAAGGTGCGGAGACGACGGCAGTAGTTGTGATCGTGGACACGTTTGAAGTGGATCGCGGAAGCTTTCTGATGGCTGTGGCCAGTCTTCTTGGATGCCTGGCAGCTGCCTCTCTTCTGGCGTCAGCAGTTGCCAGAAATATGGCCCGGAAGTTTATGGAGCCGATTCACAGAATTGCCTTCGCCGTGTCAGAGCTGGCCTGCGGGAATTACCATGTTAAAACAGAGGTAAGGGATCAGAATGAAATAGGAAATCTGGCAAGACAGACGGATCTTCTGGCAGAAAAGCTGGAGGAGACAGATAAGGAAAGAGCCCGCACGGAGCAGATGCAGAAGGACTATATCGCCAACCTTTCCCATGAGCTGTGCACGCCGGTTACAGTCATCCGAAGCTCTATGGAAGCGCTGTACGATGGAATGGTGCCGGAAGAAAAGGTGAAGGAATACCAGAAGCAGATGCTTTCCGAAACCATATCCCTGCAGCGCCTGATTAACGATATGCTGGAGCTGTCCCGGCTGGAAAATAAGGATTTTCCGATTTCCAGGGAACTGCTCGATCTGCGGACCGTTTTGGAAGATGCTGCCCGTTCGGTCCGCATGCTGGCCAGGGAAAAGCGGATTCAGGTAAAGCTGGCTATACCAGAGGAGGAGCTGCCCTTTGAAGGTGATTATGGAAGACTGAAACAGATGTTTTTAGCTGTCCTTGACAACAGTGTGAAATACTCAGATCCGGATAAGACTATCCGGGTTCAGATTACAGTAAAGTCAGATGACTACTATATTGTCATTGAGGATGAAGGATGTGGAATCGCCAGGGACAAAATTTCCCGCATCTTCGATAAATTTTATCGCCTTTCCAAGGAACGCGCCCCCGGAACAGGGCTGGGAATGGTGATTGTCAAAAGCATTGCAGACAGACATCAGATTGATATCCGCATTCAGAGTGAAGAAGAAAAGGGAACCAGAATTACATTTATAGTTCCTGTCTATAAGAGGTATTAAAAAAACCAATCACAAATGTCACCGGAATGCCACAATTCTTTTGTAGAATAAGTTTCGTCAGTTTCTTGAATCAGGGGAAAGAACCAGACTGATTCAGGGCTGCTGCACTAAGGGAAAGGAAAGGGAAAAACAATGGAAAAGAAAACAAGTAAAAACAGTCTGATTCTGGCAGGAGCAGGAATGGTACATGCCGCTGCCCTGCTTCTTACAGTAAAAGTTATTGCACCGGTATGTACCGGAATGGTAGAGACAGCAGCAGGAAAACAGATTCCCATGAAATGCCACTATGCAAGCGCTGCATTAGTATTTCTGGCTGTGATTCTTCTGGTGAACGCAGTGATGTGTGCAGTCAGAAAGGAAATGACAGTGTTTGGATCCATTGCTGCAACAGCCTCTGCGCTGGCGATTCTGACACTGAATTCCTCTGTGGGAATCGGTATCTGCATGAATCCGGAAATGGCGTGCAACTTTACTGCACCGTTTGTAAAAGTGCTGGGAGCTGCCGGTGTGGTACTGGGCGTTATTGCTGTCTATTTAGGAGTAAAAGAGACAAAATAGAAGATAAGAGGTTCAGCAATGAAAAGCGATAGAAAATTAAGCACTCTGAACATGGCGGTGCAGAATTTAAAGGCAAAGAAAGCCCGTACCGCGTTTATGATGTTCTTCGTTATTTTAATGTCAGCAACCGTATTTTTCAGTACGATTCTGATGAATAACCTGAAGCAGGGCATTAAAAGTACGACAGAGCGGGCTGGAGCCGATATGATTGTGATTCCGGACGAGGGAACCGAGGACATCAGGGATTCCCTGTTTGCCGGTACCCCCTGTTCCATTTTCTTTGACAAGGAATGGAAGGAAGCCGTAGAGCAGGTAGAAGGTGTGGAGCGCGTCTCCGGCCAGCTGTATGTAGGAACCCTGTCTGCCTCCTGCTGTGATCTGCCAGTGCAGATGGTAGCCTTTGATCCGGAAACGGATTTTGTGGTTCAGCCCTGGCTGCAGAACCAGAATGCAGTGAAGCTTGAAAAGGGACAGGTTCTGGTAGGAAGCAGGGTAGAAGCTGAGCCTGGAGATATGATTCAGTTCTATTTAACAGAGTTTGAAGTAGCCGGAAAGCTGGAGCCGACGGGGATGGGCTATGACGGTTCTGTTTTCATGACCTTTGAGACGCTCTACGAATTAAAAGATTCCGTCACAGCTCAGGCGACTCTGCCCATGGATGAGATTGAAAATAAGCTGTCCATGCTGATGGTAGATGTCAATGATGAGATTCGTGACGTGGATCTGATTCGGTTAAGGCTGGAAGTGGCCAAGTGCGGTCCGGAAGGCCAGAAGATGTATGCAGGCACAACAGACGAGCTGTTAAGCGGAATTTCCGCCCAGGTGAAAAAGCTGGCCGGATATGGAAATGTGCTGATCTACATTTCACTGATTTCCACTGCCCTGGCTCTGATCAGTATTTTCGTCATTACCATCAATGAGAGAAGATATGAATTTGGAGTTCTGTACGCTCTGGGAGCTAAAAAGAGCCAGATGCGAAATATCATTTTATCAGAAGCGCTGATGATCAGCGGAATCGGCGGAGTAACAGGAACACTCCTTACATACGGTGTGGTAGCTGCCTTTAAGGATGTAATCAGCGTGAAGCTGGATATACCTGTCCTGGATATGAGCCTGGCACAGACCATGCCGGTAGCAGCTATCTGTATTGGAATTGCCCTGTTTACAGGAATCATCGCAGCTGTATGCTCTGCCTACCAAATCAGCAAGGGCGAGGTATACCGCCTGCTCAGGGAGAATGAATAAATGATAAAGGTTGAAAATTTAACAAAAAAATTTACCAGAAATGACAGAGATTTCGATGCAGTCAGAAATGTATCCCTGGAAGTGAAAAAGGGTGAATTCGCGGCTATAATCGGCCATTCAGGAAGCGGAAAGACAACCCTGTTCAATATGATCGCAGGCCTGATTGCCCCGCTCTCCGGAAAGATTTATATTGACGGATCGGAAATTACAGCCATGTCGGAAAACAAAAAAGCCGTATTCCGTAACCAAAATATGGGCTATGTGCTTCAGGGACAGAGTCTTTTAAATAACTTTACGATTCTGGACAATATCTGTATGCCGGCCTACCTGTCTTCCAATGCGAAGGAATTCAGGGAGAGGGCTCTGGAGCTGCTGAAGCAGATTGGACTGGAGGAGTTTTCCAGGGAATACCCCTCCAATCTGTCAGGAGGAGAAATCAGAAGAGTGTCCATTGTACGGGCCATGCTGAATCATCCCAAGGTCATACTGGCCGATGAGCCTACCAGCAACCTGGATCCGGAAAACTCACATAAGGTGATGCAAATGTTAAAGGATATCAGCGCACAGGGTACGACTGTCATCCTCAGTACCCATGAGCTGGAGTATTTAAGCTATGTGGACACTGTATTTAAAATGAATCAGGGAATGTTGGAGAAGTAGGGGAGAAGCAAAACCCGCCAAGGTGCAGAGCACCGAGGCGGGTTTTGTGGTTGAAGGGAAAAGGTAATTGAGATGATAGATGGGGAATGATAAAATATAAGTAATCGAATACAAAATATGAAGAAGGTACGGTTTTATGGGGAGTACAATAGAATATTACAATCAAAATGCGCAGAGCTTTGCAGATGGAACGTCAGCAGTTGATTTTACAGAGATTCAAAACGTGTTTCTGGAGCTGATTCCAGAAGGCGGTTATATTCTTGATTTTGGCTGCGGTTCTGGAAGAGATACAAAGTATTTTCTGGATCAGGGATACCAGATAGAAGCAACCGATGGTTCCGAACCATTGTGCAAACTAGCAAGCGAATATACTGGTATTTCAGTAAAACATATGTTTTTTGAAGAATTAGAAGAAATAGAAAAATATGATGGAATCTGGGCATGTGCCTCGATCTTGCATGCAAAAAAGAAGGAATTGCCAGATATTATTCATAAAATGAGCCGGGCAGTAAAAACAGGTGGGATCATCTATACTTCATTTAAGTACGGGAAGTTTGAAGGAGAACGAAACGGAAGATATTTCACCGATCTGACAGAGGCCTCGGCTGCAGAATTGCTGGCAGGTATTCCAGAATTGAAGATTGAAAAGCAATGGATTACAGGAGATGTAAGAACCGGCAGAGGAGAAGAAAGATGGCTAAATCTGATTTTCAGAAAGCAGAGTCCCAGCTTCAGATAGATATAGAGTATTACAATACATTGGATATTGCGGGATTTTCAAGAATGCTGAAGGATCCGTCCTACTGTTATAAATTTTATTGGCTGGAAGCTATTGTGAAGCTGATTTCAGAGGACAGGAATGAGGCTTCCTATGATGAAATTATTAATGAGATGATTTCCAATGCCTGGTATTCTGTGCTGGAATTCCATGTGCATCTCAGTGGTATTTGGGGAGATGGAGAAATAAAAGACAGCCTGGAAAAGGCAGTATTGAAATTATATAAACTAAGCGGGCTGCCATCTAACGCATCAAAAGTGGAAATCAAAAATAAAATTGCAGAATTTGACAAAGAGCTGCATGAAGAGAAGATGGTACTGACAAAAAATGTGCCCTATAAAGCCTTATCCGGATTTGCCAATCGATGTTCCGAGTACATTGATTTAAACAGCAGTGCCGGCAGAATGATAGCCTACTACAATAGAATCAACAGTACCGGGATGTTGCTTCCATATATCTTTGGCAGTCAAAAAGGACTGGAGAGGAAAATCATTTTTCAGGAAGCATGGATTCAGATGATTCAGGATCAGATGACTGCCATTTTAGGATGGATTCAGTATGAAAAGGTACGCTGGTTGCAGAACAATAATCCAGAAGTTCCGGGCCTTGTATATAAGCTGATGCCGTTAGATGATAAAATGAGGAAACTTACTCATGTCCGCAGGCTGTGGGAGGGAATCCTAGATACAATCAGTATTACAGACGTATTTAAGGATGAACCAATTAAAAAAGAATCCTACGATGTAGACCATTTCATTCCATGGTCATTTGTTATGAACGATGAACTGTGGAATTTAATGCCAATGGATTCCTCTCTGAATTCATCAAAAAGCAACCGTCTGCCGCAGTGGGACAGATTCTTTGCGCGTTTTGCTGAAAATCAATACATTATGTATGAACTGATTCACGGGAAAGCAGGGATAAGAAAGCTATATGAGGCCTGTTACCGCGATAACCTTCATTCTATCTGGGCCAGCCAGGAATTATACCGGAAAGGGAACACGAGAGAAGAGTTTTTCAGCATATTAGAGAAAAATATGCGTCCGGTTTATGATTCCGCCAGAAGGCAGGGATATGAGGTCTGGAGGGTGTAGGGGGGAGGCAAACAGGTGATGAGACAGTACCTGCGGCACAGATTCATACAAGTGGAAGACAATCCAATATTTTCAGAATCGATGGGATATACATGATAAGAATTTTTTTTGTATGTTTATGTAAATGATAGACAGGGCATATATAACTCTGGCATAAGCTTGAGTTTCCGTAAACTGTAACTTTAAAATGAATATAGCCGTCTAAAGTGTCAATTTGCCGATTTTTTGAGAAGTTTAGAATGGCAGTTCTGTGATTAGAGGTACTTTAATAAGCCCCGCCGGAACCGGACTTTGGGAGAGTTATTCTTTTATCTATTTAAGCAACCAGCTTAAGGCAGAGTTGACGGTATGCAGGACGTTTTGTCCGAAACCATAACCTGACGCCCTCTTTTGCATAGGACAGTATCCCGGAGATACCTTTAGCCAGCCGATAATAGCAGAAAGAGATGTTTGCTTTTATTGGATTTGCTGTCTTTATAATAGCAGCCTTATCCTTGTTGCGATTGGAGTCAGCAACGATGGCTGCCGTGAGATTATTGGTGCAACTGAAGGTATGAAAGAAGACAGGGAAAGCTGGCGTTCCTTCTTTGTATGGCTGAAAGAACGAGGCTTAACAGGAGTCCGCCTGATTATCGGAGATAAAAATCTCGGAATGCTCGAAACCATACCAGAAGTATTCCCAGATGCCCGTTATCAGCGCTGCACCGTTCATTTTTATCGGAACATTTTCTCTGCTACTTCACGTAATAAGATGAAGGCTGTAGCTATGATGTTAAAGGCCATCCATGCCCAGGAAAGCAAGGAAGCAGCACGCGAGAAAGCTCGACAGGTTGCTGAAAAACTAAAGGAAATGAAGCTAAGTTCTGCTGCAAAAAAGCTACAAGATGGCATAGAAGAAACTCTAACCTGCATGGACTTTCCAACCCAGTACTGGACCAGAATTCGGACCAATCATACCATCGAACGGTTAAACCGAGAGATGAAACACCGCACGAAAGCAATCGGCGCTTTTCCTGATGGTCAAAGCGCCTTGATGCTCGTATGTGCCAGACTGCGTCATGTAGCTGGAACCCAATAGGGAACCAGGCGCTACATGAATATGGATCATCTTTCCAAATCGGTTCACAGAGTTGAAACGACAGAAGAAAAACGAAATATTATCCGGCAGCTTCTCGAGGAATATGATATGGAGACAGAAGAAAATTGACGGTGCCATTGCAACGATTCTGGGATTGGACAGAGCAATTCGTTGAGGGAATGATATTCAACATCTGTTTATGATGAACGCGGTATCCTGTTCATTTAAGTAGAAAGTGTTAAAATGTAAAAAAATATTTTACAATCATATTGATAAATCCTTCATTTGGGCATACAATAATGGTGAAAAAATAGAAGGAGGTCATCACAATGAGGTTTGATGAATTATTTGAACAAAGAAGTCTGGTGGCTTCAAAGTTAAAAGAGTGTATTAGAGATAAAGGTTACACGAAAGTATCCTTTGCCAGTAAGGTAAACATATCACGTCCAACATTAGATAGACTGTTAAATGGTGCTGTTGATAACAAAAGTACATTTGATCGTCATATGCAGAAGATTTTGAAAGTGTTGAATATGTCAGTAGAAGAGTTATTGCTTTACCATTCTGTATCTGCTAAGTCGGCTACAGCAACAGTGTTTTCGCAGAATGCCCCTTTGGAACATGAAATGAGTGAAACAGCAAAGAGACAGTATAACCTGCTTCTTGATATCATTGATCTGTGCGAAATATATTATTAAGGCCGCTAAAGGTCCAGTGGCCCTTTGTTCAGCGATGGCCGAAGTGAAACGGAGAAGAGCATGTATGAGTGAATTAATAACTGCTGCGAATATAGATTTAGTTATAGAAAAGAATAATGAAATTAGAGATGAAGTGCTGGGGCAGACAATGAAATTTCAGATGAATCCTGCTATTATGAAGGTTGCATCAAGACCACAACTTGCTTTACTGATTTTGCAGGGATTTGGTTTGATTCAGATGCCTATTGAAGATAAATTTTGGAGTGGAGCAATTTTTGTAAAAAATGGAAAAATAATACCCGTGCTTAATACAGCGTTGCCACGTGCAAATCAATATTTTGCAGCATGGCATGAAATCTATCACCTTATTTTTGATAAAGTGTCATTGGATCATTTTATTGAAAGAGATAATACGATGGAGGAACGAAAGGCTGAATGCTTTGCAGCAAGTATGCTGTTAGCGGGTATTGACAGATATTTTATAGAACTTCCTGAGATGGATTTTGTTTCAAAAATATTCCTTTGTATGTCAGCATTTCAGGCACCGTATAAGGCGGTGTTGGTTTCTCTTTATGAATATGCGATCCAGAGCGAAAATGAAACAATGGCGAAAAAAATTAAGGAAGTTTTTGACTTGGAATTTGAGGATATTCCACTGAGATTTCAGAAACTTGGTCTGGATGATAGTCTGGTAAAGCCCTCCTATGTGATCAACGCATCGTCCTTGCAGGAACGGATAAGAAGAAGTAAAGCTACGAATCCAGAACTTAATTACCATAAAGATAATGAAGAATTTCTCATAAATATTATGAAAGAAATCTCTATGATTACAAGAAAGGGCGAATAATGACAATAACGAAAATTACAAATATTGATAATAAAAAACATATCGCCCTTTTAGATACGTCTTCCATTTCATTTATGCAGGGATTAGAGGCAAAAGGGATATCAGCAGATGATATTCTGAGTGATTATGATCTTATTCTTATTCCGGAATGGGTGCTGGTGGAAATCAATGATGCTGAAGGCAGAGCAAATTATTTGCAGAGCCTGATTGATCTTGGATATCCGATATATAGTATTGCAGAAGAAAATTATTCGAATCTCACAAATAATGAGGAAGGTAATCTTTATCAGATTGTTCTTGCTTCTACGTACCAGATTGGAAGAATAAAAAGCTATTTGCGCCGATTTGTGGAAAAGGCAGATGTACTTGATATGGATGCATATAAAGATTGGGTCAATAAGCTTTATAACGAGTGGCCGATTCCAGGTCAGATGTTATCTTCGGGCAGAATAAAAAAGAAGAATGCCGGTGAGGTTTCTATTACAATTTTGGCAGAAGTGGTTTCATGGTATTATCCGGAAACAGAGGCACTGACTATATATTCACAAGATAGTGATACTTATGAGTTCCAGCGTAAAGCTGAAGCCAGTTTGAGAGAAATATTTACTTCAAGGACGCCGATACCGGTTTCATATAAGAGCAATGATGCTATTCTTTGCCAGCTTTTCCGTGATGGGAAAATAAGTATTGAAAATCTGGGGGATTATAGGAAGGATATTCGTAAGATTACTTATAGCAAGGTACAGAATGACCATTCGGTGATTTTGGTAACGGAAGTCGTTGATAATGCTCTGTTTTTAGAACTAGTTCAAGATACATCGGTTCATATTATTTTTTAGTGAATGCGAGAAACAGAAAACTTTAATACCAATACTCATGGAAGTATCAGGAAGCTGGTTCTTTGGGAGTATGAGAAAATCAGACTGTAGATAAAGTCCCGAGCATTCGCTCGGGATTTTTCGACTCTGCGTTAATAGTTGGGATAAAAAATGGTATCCAGAATGCGGTTCACCGCAGCAGGGGAAACATGACATATCTGTGTGATGGAACAGAACAGTCTGTTTTCATGCAGGGCAGACACGATAAAGGTTGTCAGTCGAGAAGTATGCTGGAAGTAACGGGGAAGAAATTCATAGTCTTCGTAAAAATGTTTTCCACAGTAATAGACATAGCATCGTTTGAGCAAAATCAAGTAACAGTGTTTCAAATGAAAAGGAAGATCCTTGATGGTTTGCATCCGGTAGTCATGTATTCTTTTGGCCGATTTACCGTAGGCAGGACAAATATGTTCTTTAGGGTTTGTTTCGATCATGATTTTTACAAAAAAATCTGCAAGGATAATCTTTTTTAGGATTATCCCTTTTAAATTTAGTAGTGTATTGATACAATGATTATGCATTTGAGCATCTCCAAGTGGTTTGTTTGTCAGACTGCACTTGGAGGTGTTTTTTATTATAGAACCTAACAAAATTCTTGTAGTTTTTTGCAATGGCGGTAAACTTGTCCGTAGGCAAAGTTGCATAGAAAATGTATAATTAACAAAAATGTCGAGAGGAGGAGCGAAATGAAAACAAAGGAATTACTTAATATAAAAATGAAGGAAAAAGGATATTCCAAAACAAAACTGCAAAATGAGGTCGGATGCTGTGAGAAAACTTTGCGAAATTATCGCAATGGCTCAACCGCTAGCGAGCCATATCTAACAAAAATTTAGAGGTACTAGATATACCGGTTGCAGAGTGGAATAGCTGTGAAAATATAAAGGGGGAAGGGGTGTTATAAGTGGGGAAATATAGAGAAATCAGAAAAGTAATTATGGATATGCTGTCCGATCAGCAATGGCATAAATTAGATGAGCTGCAAACTAAATGTGAAGAAACCGGTATAACTTTTGAAGGTGGAAGAGGTCCTGTTTATAATGTTACACATGACTTAAAAAAGAAAGGAAAAATAGAAGGGAACGGAATGGGAGAGTACAAAATGCATGTACAGAGCATGGAGTGCTGTAATAAGGGGGATGTTGTGGAAACTTCTAAAAATCAGGAAACTCAATTAATAGAAAGTATAAAAACGATTGAAACACATCTAATGATATATAAAAATTTTGATTGGATTAATTGTTCAGAGTACGAGTTGAACGAGGCGAGAAGTAATGTGACAAGATTGCTTGATTTAGCACGAACAATAGAAAAAGAATTTAAGAAGGCATAATAGTGATTTGAAACCAGATCGGAAACGGCTGGTTTCTTTATCGGCAAAATCGAACGGCAAGATTGAAAAACAATATAACATAAATGATAGGATTTATTGCCGATGTTATGGTATAATAACGAGGAAAACAGTTGTTGTACTTGCACGAACAGCAATTTGATTTTGGGAACGGAATACGAGCTGAAAAACCGATACATGCATGTGGACTATGCAGATCATCATTCCCAAAGTGTCAATCCGAAAGTTCCAAAGTCTCAATTTGACACTTTGGAATGCACTTTAGAAGAACTGGCGATTTTGGAGCTGATTTACAAGAACCCATCAATTAAGCAAAAAGAGTTTGTGACCGAGACCGGAAAATCGCTCAGAACCATAAAACGTATCATGGAATCCTTACAGAAAAAGGAATATATACGCAGAGTAGATGGGAAGAGATATGGCAAGTGGGAAGTTTTAGTTTGAATAGTAATGCTGTATCTATCAGGAGCATAAGCAGATCATCTATGCGTGTTTTCGTACATAAATTGAATCAAAAATACTCATAAGCAATGTATAAATATAGTAGGATCATAACAATCCTCTAAATACAAAGAAACCTGGCTTTTAAGGAGACTAAACTAATATGATAAAAATCCTTTTCATCTGCCACGGCAATACGGGTTTTTGAAGTGAAGAATGTTGGAAACATGGGGAAAATCAAGGATAGAGCCTAAAGTTTACTTGGAATTTACTTCTTTTGGTGTTAGGATCATAGATTGAGAGCCAGAGGCGATTTTTAAAAGCCGCTGGTTCATTTTTTGTCTTAAAAAGAGAAATGTTTGAAAAGGAAAAAATAGAAAAATCATGCAGATTTGCTGCAAGCTCTAAGGGAGTATAGATGTGGTATGGTAAGAGAGTAGGATAAGAGAATAAAAACCGGAATATGAGGATTCTGGCAAGCCACAGAGGGGTCTGGGAGTTTCTGGAATGAGGAGAATGGCGGCGATTTGAAAATGAAGAATAGAAAAATCATGCAGATTTGCTGCAAGCTCTAAGGGGATATAGATGTGGTATGGTAAGAGAGTAGGGCAAGGGAATAAAAACCGGAATATGAGGATTCTGGCAAGTCACAGAGGGGGATAGAGGAGTTTGGTTCCTGAGAAAAAATCCGGAAAATGTCGGATGGGAAATCCGTGGATATCCCTAAAATCATAAGGGTAAGTTTGTGCGTCATCACCATTGCCGTAAGCATAGCCCGGCGTTAGAATGGCATCATTAAAAATCAGGAGGTGCTGAGATGATGGTACAGGTTATTGCTGTAGTCGCAATCGTGATGATTGTGATGCTGGATGCGGTGGTTGTGTTAGCCGGATATCGTATGATGAAAAATGTTTGCCTGAAAATAGTTGAAAGTATCGAGAATGAGGATGACAGTCGTGAGCCGTAAGCTTACGGCTGTTCTCTTGTTTATGGGACAGTCCTGAAAATCAGACGGACTGTCTTTTTAACTGTGCAGGTATTGCAGAGTATATTTATTTTTTTAATAAAGGGGTGGAAATGATGCTGAGTGCCGATACAAAAAAGTTGGAGAATGCGTATGCGGTATTTAATCAGGAGTATTTTGATAATGGTCTTCCGGTTGCAATGATTACCATTCAATCCAGCCGGGGTGCGTATGGACATTGCACAACGCAGAAAGTCTGGGCTTCGGGAGAGGGGCGTTATTATGAGTTGAATCTGGGAGCCGAGTATCTGTCCCGCCCGATTGAACATGTACTTGCTACATTGATGCATGAGATGGTTCATATTTACTGTATGGAGAACGGAATCAAGGATACATCCAATGCTGGCAGGTATCATAACAAGAGCTTTAAAGCGGAGGCAGAGAAACGTGGTCTTAAAATCAGTAAGGCTGGTTATATCGGATGGAGCGTGACAGAACCGACCGAGGAGTTTATTCAGAACATTCAGGACTGGGGACTGGATACGGCCTGTGAGAATTATCGTCTGGGTGGAGATTCGGATAGCGGCGGTATCGGACCGAGTGGATCGGGCAATGAACCGGGGACAGATGGGGATGAATCC
>JAQERH010000046.1 GCA_027698105.1 Lachnospiraceae bacterium AM93-12TA | reverse complement strand
CAGCCCCTTATAGGGGCAGAGCAAGCCACCGGCTAAGCCGGTGGTCTTGACTTAAATCAGTTCATTCTGTGGGAAAAGGATGTTTCTGCCACAGAATGGAAAAGTGACAGTCTATACAGCTGAGGTGAGAGACAGGAGGATGAAATGAGACATTTAAAGTGGATGAAGGCGGCGGCTTTGACAGCGGTGTTTGCCTGCCTGTTTGCAGGGACCGTATTTGCAGGAGATTCAGCAGACCTTTCATCCTGTGTTGTGGATGGAAACCAGATTAAAATTACAGGCTCTGTGTCCAGTACAGAAGGCGGGGCATCCCAGGGAGGGGCAGCAGATGACGGAAACTACTATCTGTTTGACCTGATGCCTTACGAGACCTCCCTGGAGGGCAGGACAGATTACATGGCTTCTGTAAGCAAGACGGAACCTTTATCCTTTACGCTGCCCTTTGACAAGCGCCAGAATGAGGATCCGCTGTTTGCCAGATACGTGGTGGCAGTGAACCGGGGAGGAAGATATGAGCCGATCAGCAACGAAGCTTATGTAACTAATCCGGAAGCTGTTTCTGATTATCAGAAACCGTTTCCAGAGGTTGGCACAAAAAAAGGGCTGAACATTGAATTGTCTATGCTGGATGATGCGATGTCCCTGGGAGTGAAGCACACGGCAGTCAATATTTCGGTCAGAGAGTTCCTGGAACCGAACGGAGCATTGACCTACAATTATAACGGAAAAACGTATCGCTTTAATAAACGGCGGGTAGAGGAATACGACAAAACCATCCGTCTGTTTTCCAACAAGGGAATTATTGTCACAGGAATCATTTTAAATGGGTGGAATCACGCGCATCCGGAGCTTCTCTATCCTGGAGTAAGGGAGACGGGAACCTCCCAGTATTATATGTTTAATACATCTACCCCGGAAGGCTTTGAGACCTGCCGTGCAGTGATGTCCTTTCTGGCAGAGCGTTATAATGGCAGTGATCCTGACCATGGACAGGTATTAAACTGGATTATTGGAAATGAGATTAATAACCAGGAGATATGGAACTACACAGGCCCGATGCCATTAGAGCAGTATGTGGCTGTGTACGAGAGAATGTTCCGCGTCATGTACGCCTCTATCCGCAGCGAGAATGCAAATGCCAGAGTATATTTTTCTACAGATTACAACTGGGTACAGGAAAATAAAACTCTCAGCTACGGCGCCAGAGATTTAATCGACTGCTTTAGCAATCAGATTAAGAAGGGCGGGCAGATTGACTGGAACCTGGCCTATCATCCCTATCCTGTAAATCTGCAGGAGCCGGAATTCTGGCTGGAAAACGAAAAGGTAACAGACAGTGCAGATTCCAGGGTAGTAAACTTTAAGAATCTTCATGTGCTGACCGATTACTTCCAGAGGCCGGAGCTGTTAAACAGAGAGGGCCAGGTGCGCCATATTATCCTGTCAGAGCAGGGTTTTACCTCGAAGAGCCCCAGCAGGGGAAATGTAGAGAAGGAGCAGGCGGCTGCCTTTGCCTACGCGTATTTTCTGGTAGACAGCAATCCTTACATTGATTCCTTTATTCTGAGCCGCCAGGTAGACAATCCCCATGAGGCGTCTCTGAGCATGGCGTTTGGACTGTGGACTTCCAGGCCAGGTTCCGGGGTGATTACCGGATTTGACAGAAAGAGAATCTATCCGATTTTCCAGGTGATTGATTCGAGAAAGGCATTGAAGGAGACGGAGTATCTGAAAGCTGTCATTGGAATTAATAAATGGAGCGATGTCGTGCCTGACTTCCGGTGGGGAACTAACAACTAAATATAAAGAAAAATTTTTTCTGCTGTCAGCATTACACCTCGTTCTGAACAGAGGACATATGTTCTATCCTGCGCCGCCTTGGTTGACAAATCGAAAAAATGGGCTTATAATTCCTAAGAATTGCGACATCATGGGATTTTTCATAAGGGGATTCATATAAAAAAGCTTATCAGGAGGAATGAACCAATGGCAGCACCAAGAAAGAGAACAGCAGCTAAGACAGCGGCAAAGGAAGTAAAGGAGCAGGCAGTATCTGCAGCAGAGACTTCAGCAGAGAAAACAGAGACTGCGAAGACAGAGGCGAAAAAGCCGGCGGCTAAGAGAAGCACTTCCAGAAAGGCAGCAGCTAAGAAAGAGGTCAAGGCGCAGTTATTTGTTCAGTATCTGGGCAAGGAAATTTCCGCTGACAGTCTGGTTGAGGAGGCTAAGAAAGCCTTTGTGGCAGCAGGCCATCAGGAGAGCGAGATTGAGACAATCAGCGTATATGTAAAACCAGAGGAGAATGCAGCCTACTATGCAGTAAACGGCGCAGGTTCCGAGGAGTACAAAATTCAGTTATAGGCAGAACGTGAAAGAAAGAGACGCGTCAGGGGCAGCAGTGCTTCAGACGCGTCTTTTTGCTGTATGGGCTTCCCGGATAATTGTCCGGGAAAAAAACAGCCGGATCCGGTTTGCACAGATACAGCAGATAATAGTATAGAAGATTTCCATGGCACTGTTGACAATGCCTGTGATCAGGTAGGGAGCTGCACAGAAAGTTCCGCAGAGGATCAGCAGGCATAAAAGTATCCTTCCTTCTCGCACAGAGAAACTGCTGAAATACATCGGAAGGACAGACAAAATAAGAAGGATAAAAAAGCTCACGGAGGACCAGACACAGGTATAAACGTGGATCCGGGACCAGAAAGGCTCTTCCCTGGGCAGGTAAGGAGTAAAAATAGCTGTCAGAAGGAGGAGTGCTGGAAAAAGGAAACAGAAAAATACAGGGAAAGGCCGTTTTTTTCCAAAAAGATCTTTAGACGGCGCTTGGCAGCTCTGCTTCTGAACGCGGAGGCAGAAAGGAATAATACACAAAAATAAGTAAATCAGAAGGGACAGACTCCATAGAAGAAATTCTCCCTGTCTGTGCTCAGCCGTTCGTATGGAAGAAAAGTTAGTGGCGAACAGATCGGTTTCCCTTCCAAGAGCAGCTGCCAGAAAAGGAATGGAAAAATATCCGAAAAAATCAAAAAACATAGAAAAAATCCTCCTTACAGGGATTAGTATTTCCCAAGACGCCGCAGGTATGATAAAATAAGCTTTGAAAAAATGAAACAGCAAATGTTCAGATAAAGCGAGGGATAAATGATGGATCTGCCGCAGGCATTTAAAGAAAAGATGGAACGGCTTTTAGGCCAGGAATACAGAGAATTTCTGGAAAGCTATGAAAAGGACAGAAGACAGGGGCTGAGACTGAACCTGTTAAAGACAAGCCGGGAGAGATTTGAGAAGGAGGCGCCGTTTTCCCTGTCGCCTGTTCCCTGGACAGAGGAGGGGTATTATTATGAAGGAGAGGACCGTCCTGGTCTTCATCCCTATCATGAAGCCGGAGTGTACTATATTCAGGAGCCAAGTGCCATGGCGGTGATATCGCTTCTGGATCCGAAACCGGGAGAGCGGGTCCTGGATCTGTGCGCAGCCCCCGGCGGGAAAACCAGCCACATTGCATCCAGGCTGCAGGGCCAGGGATTTTTGGCGGCTAATGAAATTCATCCGGCCAGAGCGAAAATTCTGTCCCAGAATGTAGAGAGAATGGGGATTGGAAACTGTGCTGTGTTCAATGAGACGCCGGATCGCCTTCTTCAGTATTTTCCGGAATACTTTGACAGAATTGCGGCAGATGCGCCCTGCTCCGGAGAGGGAATGTTCCGGAAGGACGAGGCGGCCAGAGGGGAGTGGAGCCAGGATAATGTAAAGCTCTGTGCTGAACGGCAGGCCCATATTTTAGACTGTGCAGCCGGAATGCTGAAGCCGGGAGGAACCATCGCCTATTCTACCTGCACCTTCTCACCGGAGGAGGACGAGCAGGCGGTGGAGTCCTTTTTAGAACGCCATCCGGAATTTCACATTAAGACAGTGAAAAAACCGGCGGGATTGTCTGACGGAGTCCCTCAGTGGGGAGTTAAAGGGCAGCCGGAGCTGGCAGATACTGTTCGTGTCTGGCCTTATAAAACAGGAGGAGAGGGACATTATATTGCAATGCTGGAGAAGAAACAGGAGGCAGACTGGGAGGAGAGAAAGAGAACAGCTCCGGCATACTGGAAGGACAGAAAGGCTCTGAAGGATTATGAGACTTTCCTGAGAGAGACCATAGAGGATCTGGGAGAGAATTCTGCCTATGACCGGCTTTTAAACGGGAGAGAGCTTACTTTAAACGGAGAACAGCTCTATCTGCTGCCTCCTGAGCTTTTGGCATTTGACGGACTCAAGGTGCTGAGGCCGGGGCTGCATCTGGGAACGATGAAAAAGAACAGGTTTGAGCCTTCCCATGCCCTGGCGCTCTGGCTGAAGGAGGAAGATGCTCTCCGGTTCTGCCGTATGAAACCAGACAGCCCCAGGCTGGCCGCTTACCTGAGGGGAGAGGCGGCAGGTCTTTCCCAGCTGGCAGAGGAAGAGAGGGTGCAGGGAGCCGGATCGCCTGATAAGGGATGGGTTTTGATGACTGCGGCAGGAGAAGGAGGCGGATATCCGGTCGGATGGGCGAAACTGGCCGGACAGACCTTGAAAAACCATTATCCAAAAGGACTTAGACGGTAAAAATGCAATAAAATATTTGACTTTTGGGATAATACATATTAAACTAGAAATTATGGCTGACGAAAAGCCTTGAGAGACAGCTTTACCAGTTAAGGAGGAAATAGTTTGAGCGATATAAATAAGACAAACGGCAGCGCAGAGACCCCGGAGACAGAAAAGAAGCCTGCCGAGAAGAAAACTGCAGCAAAAAAGACTTCCGAGAAGAAGACAGCTGAGAAAAAGACAACGGCAAAGAAGACGGCTGAGAAAAAGACTGCCTCAAGGAAAACGGCAGAAAAGGCTGCTTCTAAGAAGGCAGAGGATAAGCAGCCGGAGAAGAAGAAAGTGAATGAGAAGCTGATTGAAGCCCTTGCCAAGTGGGAGAAGAATCCATCCAGAGAGAACCTGAACGCTGTGATGGAAGAGGTTGTTATGACCGGAAAATTCCTGGTTCCTGCAGTGACAGCAGAGCTGACAGAGGAGGAGAGCCGCAGGGTTGGCTCCGGAAAAGGCAGAAAGATGCGTTTTACAGCCTTTACCAATGCCAAAGGAGAGAAGTATTTCCCGGCCTTCACTTCACCGGCCCAGCTGCTTCTCTGGGATAAGGAATACAAGGGAGAGACAGCAGTTCTTACCTTTGATGACCTGTGTTCCGTAGTAGGCTGGAATCCGGACATGCTTGGCTTTGTAGTGGATCCGTTCGGCGCAAATCTGTCTATCGGCGGAGAACTGTGCGGTCAGTTAAAGCATAAAAAGGATATGCTCAGAAAGCAGTACGCAGAGCTTGTGAGAAAAAATCTGAAACGTCAGTAATCATAATTCTGCATATAAAAAGGAGATCGTTCCAGAGCTTCCGATGGTTGGAAGCCTGGAGCGGTCTCCTTTTTTACGGCCTGCATTCCTGTTCTTCCTGTATCCGGCTGTATCCAGAAACAGAAAAGCCCTCCGGTACGGCGAAGGCAAAGTCATCTGGAATATCTGCCTCAAAAGACAGTGCCTTTCCAGTGATGGGATGGAGAAAGGAAAGACGGAAAGAGTGGAGCGACTGTCTGTTTATGAAGCGGTAATCCGGGTGGTACAGAAAATCTCCGTAGAGAGGATGGCCGATATATTTCATATGAACCCGGATCTGGTGGGTTCTCCCTGTCTCAAGGGACAGAAGGACGAGGGAACAGTCTTTTTCCGGGCAGTAGGCCAGCGTTTTATAGTGGGTGCAGGCGTATTCCCCGCGGACAGGGTCGACACACCGCTCTATGGTGGAACCGTCTGCGCGGGCAATGGGAGCGCAGACAGAGCCGGACTCCTCAGTTTTTCCAGATACAGCGGCCAGATACTGGCGGCGGATCTGCTTTTTGGCCACCATTTCAGAGAGAACTGCCGCGCTGAGCAGATGTTTGGCAATGATTAGAAGCCCGGTAGTATCCCGATCCAGCCGGTTGACAGCGCGGAAGGTAAAGTTTTCTCCCTTCTGGGAAAAGTACCAGGCAATGCCGTTGGCTAATGTATTGTAAAAATTTCCCTGGGAAGGATGGACTGGCATTCCCGCCGGCTTGTCAATCACCATTAAATCCCCGTCTTCGTAGAGAATGGTAAAATCCTGCCTGACAGGTACAATATGTTCAGAGGGGGAGTCATCAGGAATCCGGATCGTGAGGAGATCTCCCTCTGATACAATTTTTGTTGTGTACACAGGGATTTCACCATTTTCCCCCAGGCAGATGCCGTGATCTGTTTTTCTGAGCCGCACGAGAAGGCGGCGGGAGAATCCCTTTTGGCGCAGAACCTGTTCAATGGTTTTTCCCTGTTCTTTTTCTGTAATTGGATAAGTAAATGTCTGTTTCATGAGACTGATTGTATCACAGAGGAGAAAGACTGGCAAGACCAGGAGGGCTTTGGCTGAGGCAGATGCTGAATATAGCAATTCCCGCCAGCATATAGTTCTAATAAGCTGGCAGGAAAGGAATACAGGAAAACATTGGAAAGAAAGAGAAGGTGGATTTACGGCTTTGCCCGGAACATGGGAGGAGCAATTTTAGGAATCTGTCTGGCCGCTTTGGCAGCAGTTTTTCCGGGGGCAGATGGAAAGGAAGCGGCAGCAGGCCTGGATCAGCTGTCCTGCGGCAGCCAACCAGGCATTCCGTCTGACGGAAAAGAACAGAAGAAAACAATACCTTTTGTTCTTCACGCCCAGTCGGCGGTGCTGATGGACGCTGAGACAGGCAGGATCCTGTATGAAAAGGATGGGGAGATGAAGCGGCCCATGGCCAGTACGACAAAGATTATGACCTGTATTCTGGCGCTTGAGGAGGGGAATCCTGAGGATCTGGTAGAGGTTTCCGCTTATGCGGCATCTATGCCGGATGTGCAGCTGGGAATCAGGGAAGGAGAGGAATATTATCTGAAGGATCTTTTATACTCCCTGATGCTGGAATCCCATAACGATTCGGCAGTGGCGGTGGCGGAGCACATCGGCGGTTCGGCAGAAGCATTTGCAGATCTGATGAATCAGAAAGCCAGGGATATCGGCTGTCAGGATACCTGCTTCGTGACTTCCAACGGGCTGGATCGGATGAGAGAATCTGATCAGACGCCTCACTCCACTACAGCGGCAGATTTAGCCAGAATCATGCGGTACTGTATCCAGACATCGCCAAAAAAAGAGGAGTTTCTGGAGCTGACGAGAACAGCCTCCCATTCTTTTGATGATAAGTCAGGGAAGCGCTCTTTCTACTGTGGAAACCATAATGCCTTTTTAAATATGATGCCGGAGGCCCTGACAGGGAAGACAGGATTTACAGGGGCAGCAGGCTACTGTTATATCGGGGCTGTGAGAGAGGGGGAGAAAACCTTCATTGCTGCCCTTCTGGGGTGCGGATGGCCGCCTCACAAGGCCTACAAATGGGAGGATATGAAGCGTCTTTCCAGGTATGCCTTAAAAGAATATGAATACAGGGAACTCTATGACAGTACAAAGACCTTTCCGAAGATCCAGGTGGAACAGGGGGTAAAAGATACGGTTTCTCTGGAGATAAGAGACAACAGCAGAAATTCTTTGCGAGTACTGGTACAGGAGGGAGAGCAGCCAAGGGTTCGCTATGAATATCCAAAGAAGCTGACAGCTCCGGTGAAACAGGGAGATCCGGTAGGAAAGGCAGACTATTATCTGGGAGAGACGCTGCTTTCCAGCTATCCTGTCTGTGCAGCAGAGTCAGTAGAAAAAAATACAGTCTGGCTTTGTCTGAGAAAATGCCTGTCCCGATGGATGAATCCTTCATAAGACTCCATTAAAATCTTTCATTTCTTTTAAGTTTCAGCAAAACGCTTTATTAAACCAGAATATTTTGATATAACTAGAGATAGCAAATAAGAGCAAGGAGGATAAAGGTATGGATGCAGGAATCAGCAGAGCTGAGGCGGCTGAACTTTTAAAGAAATATAATAGAGAACCTTTCCACATTCTTCATGGTCTGACAGTAGAGGGCGTGATGCGCTGGTATGCGAAAGAACTGGGCTATGACGGCGATCAGGAGTTTTGGGGGCTTGTAGGGCTTCTCCATGATATTGACTTTGAGCTGTATCCGGAGGAACACTGCCTCAAAGCGCCGGAGCTTCTGCGGGAGGCCGGAGTCTCTGAGGAGCTGATCCATGGCGTAGTGTCCCACGGATATGGCCACCGGGTGGAAGTCAGGCCGGAGCATGAGATGGAGAAGGTGCTCTATGCGGCAGATGAGCTGACAGGACTTATCTGGGCCGCCGCTAAGATGCGGCCGTCAAAGAGCACCAGGGACATGGAGGTTTCCAGCCTGAAGAAAAAGTTCAAGGATAAGAAATTTGCAGCCGGATGCTCCAGGGATATTATCCGGGCCGGAGCGGAGCAGCTGGGCTGGGAGCTGGATACGCTGCTTGAGAGAACTATTTTGGCTATGAGAGCCTGCGAGGACGAAGTAGGCAGGCAGATGGAAGCATACAACGCATAAAAGGAGGACGTACTCTTGAAACTTCTGACGATTGCCATACCGTGCTACAACTCCGCCGCCTATATGGAGCGGTGTATTGAATCCCTGCTTCCCGGCGGGGAGGAAGTGGAGATTTTAATTGTAGATGACGGATCGCAAAAAGATAATACAGCAGAGATTGCAGATCAGTATGAGAAAAAATATCCAGGTATCTGCCGCGCCATCCACCAGGAAAATGGAGGTCATGGAGCAGCAGTCAACACAGGGCTTAAAAATGCCCAGGGAATTTTTTTCAAGGTAGTAGACAGCGATGACTGGGTAAACAGAGAAGCCTATGAAGAGGTGCTGAATACCCTGCGCCGGTTCGCCCATGAAAATCAGAGGCTGGACATGCTCCTGACGAATTTCGTCTATGAAAAGCAGGGAGCCAAGCGCAAGGCAGTCATGAACTATAGGACAGCCATTCCCAGAGATGAGCTGATTGACTGGAGCAGCGTAAGGATGTTTATGCTGGGACAGTATATTTTGATGCACTCTGTGGTGTACCGGACAGAGCTTTTGCGGGACTGCGGCCTGGAGCTGCCCATGCACACATTTTATGTAGATAACATTTTCGTGTACCAACCCCTTCCTCACGTAAAATCCATGTATTATCTGGATGTGAATTTTTATCGCTATTTTATCGGAAGGGACGATCAGTCAGTCAATGAGACGGTGATGATTGGCCGCATTGATCAGCAGATCCGGGTGACCAAGCTGATGCTGGGGTACTACGATGTAATGAAGATTCCAAATCGGAAGCTGCGCCGCTATATGATCCGTTATCTGGAGATTATGATGACAGTTTCTTCTATTCTGGCCATCCGATCAGAGACAGAGGAAAATCTGGCGAAGAAAAAGGAACTGTGGCAGTATCTGAAGAAGCAGAATCTTCCTCTCTATATCAGGCTGCGCTGGGGATTTTTAGGACAGGGAGTCAATCTGCCTGGAAAGAGCGGCAGAAAGGTGTCCATTGCCTGCTATAAAATCTCACAGAAGTTCTATGGATTCAATTAAATATGTACAGAAAAAACTGCCGGGCATCTGATTTCGTTCAGATGCCCGGCAGTTTGCGTGAGCGCAGGATTCCTATTGGTATCAGCGGATTAAAACACTTTCGTGATCATTTTCATGGGACCGCTGAGTGCCTGGAGTGTAGACCAGCGGATAAACAGCGCCGCACAGAAGGAGAGCGCCTGCTACATCAATAATAGAATGCTGCTTTAAAAAGACAGTAGACATACAGATGGAAACCATCAGGATGCCGGAAATCAGGCGCACAGCCCGATTGTTTTTAAACTGTTCACTTCGGATGATTCCGATGTGTACAGCCACAGAATTGTAAACATGAATGCTTGGAAAAACATTCGTGCAGGTATCCGTGGCATACAGGAGAGATACTGCCTTAGCAAAGATATTTTTCTCCGGGTCAACGTAAGGCCTGAAATCAGTGCCATTGGGAAAAAGGGTACAGATCAAAAGGCTTAGCGTCATACCTGTAAACAGGAGAATACAGACGCGGTAATAGTCTTCACGGTTTGTGAAAAAGAACCATAGAATCACCGCTGCAATGTAGGCAAACCAGAGAAAGTAGGGGATGATAAAATACTCATTAAAGGGAATCCAGTCATCCAGTACGCTGTGCATAACGTGGTAGTGGGTCGTCACATGCTTTTCCAAATACAGGAACCATGGAAGATAGATGGCGAAGTACGCCATAATCCAGATATGTCCGTATTTTTTGATTAATTTTTTCAATGAACTCATATTCATCACTCCTTAATAAGGATACAGAGTAATAGTAATACTATATTGATAACTTTGGGAGATTATAGCATATTCCGGAAATGGGTTCAAGGGAGTTTAGAAAAGGTTAATAAAAATGTAAGTCACATCTGGAGAGACTGCTGCTTCAGAGACTGGAACTTTTCAGAGAAAAAGAAAAACCCTTGAAAAAATCAAGGGTTTCAAAGTAGCGGAAGGGAGATTCGAACTCTCGACACTACGGGTATGAACCGTATGCTCTAGCCAACTGAGCTATTCCGCCGCACTGCTTAACGCTCTATTAAGATATCACGTTCCGGGAAAAATGTCAATGGAAAATTGAATATTTTGACAAAATTTTTTTCGCATTCAGGAAAAACATAACTTTTCCTGCGATTTATGGCCGGACAGATATTTCCTTGTAAAAACCTTTCTGTTATGTTATTCTATAGAAAATAACTCGAATAGAAGGGAGCATCTATTATGGCAAGAGGAGTCAGAAGAACACAGAGTGAAATTATCAAGGCACAGTTGGAAAAGCTGGATGAGAAGATTGCAAAGATAGAGGGAACACTGAAGAGCTTAAAAGCAGAGAGAAAGAAAACAGAGGAGGAATTAAAAGCCTCTGAGTTAAACGCGATTGCTGAGTTTATTTCTGAAAGCGGCGTGACAGTTGAGCAGTTAAAGAGCATAATTGAAAAAGAAAATCTCGGCGCGGCTGAGTAGAAGCAGAGAGAGCTGTCAGCAGCTCTCTTTTTTTATGACATAGGAAATTGCGTCCTATTTGCAGATATGATATAATATCGTCAGATATTATACAGCGCCGGTTTGGGCGAGCGCAGCGAAGCGGCGATAATAAAAGTATATGAAAAAACAGGAAGGTGCAGGACGCTGGGGGACAATGGATATACAAAAGAAAAAAATGATCTATCGGGTACGTTTCTTTATCTTTATGGCAGTTAATATTGGGGTGCTGTGGTTTTATCTTCAGTCTGAACATCAGTACAGAACAGGAGAGCCGGGTGTCTGGCGGCTGCTTCCTTATTTTTGGTTTGTTTTAACTATCCTGTGGGCAGTTTTAGTGTTCCATTACCAGAAGTTAAATCTGAAGAATCAGAATACAGACGCTCTGACTGGAGGACTCAACGAGCGGGCATTCCGGATTGCTGTGGAGAAAAGGATGAAAGAATGCGGAGGAGGAGAAGCTTTTGTAGTGGCTGACATTAAAAAATTCAGCCGAATTGAGAACTGGTATGATCATGCGACAGGAGATCAGGTGCTGAAAAAGGTATACGAAGCACTTCATTCCTGTCTGAAGGAACAGGAATTGCTGTGCAGAGCCAGCGCAGACCAGTTTTATCTCCTTTTGAAAGAGTCAGATTCAGAAAAGCTTCTGAAGCGGCTCCTGGAATTAGACGATGCCGTTTATTTCTTGAATGATCTTCCTATTAAAGAAAAATTGTTTATTGGCATGGGCGCATACCAGATTAAAGGAAAAGGGGACACGTTTGCTCACGCGGTGGACTGTGCAAATTACTGCAGAAAAGAAAGCCCGGACTGCCATGATCGAAACAGCCATCTGGAAATTTATGGTTACACCTTCCAGGATTACCGTGACAGGGACAGAAGATACCACGAGCAGGCAGAGACAGCTTTGAACGCAGGACATTTCCACATGTATCTGCAGCCTAAATATGAGCTGGAGCAGGAAAGTCTGGCAGGGGCGGAGGCTCTGTTCCGGTGGATTGATCCGGAGAAAGGAATGCTTCCCCTGGGAGAATTTATGCCCCTTTTTGAGAAGAACGGTTTTGTGCGCCAGATTGACTACTTTATCTTTGAATCTGCCCTGCAGCTGCTGCAGAAGTGGCTGGACAGCGGTGTAAAGCCGGTCAAGATATCGGTCAATCTGTCAAAATCGCATTTTACCAATCAGGAATTTTTTGAGAACAAGTTCCTTCCTATTTACGAGAAATATAACATCCCCAAAGAGCTTCTGGAATTTGAAATTTCTGAGAATACCATGTTAGACGGGCGGGGGATGCTGATCGGTTTTGTGCAGAAATTAAAAGATATGGGATTTTCCTGCTCTATGGACGACTTTGGGAGCGGTTATTCATCCCTGAATACACTGAAAAGCATTCCTGTTTCTACCATCAAGCTGGACGGCAGAATGTTTGAAGAAAAAGAAAAGGAACGGGGAAAGATTGTAAGCAAGGGAATCATCCAGATTGCCAGGGAACTGGATATCGAGGTGGTAGCTGAAGGCGTAGAGACCAGGGAGTATGTAGATTTCCTGAAGGAACAGAAATGCGATCTGATTCAGGGATTTTATTTTGGAAAGCCTATGCCTGTGGAAGAATTTGAGAAATTGATGCAGGGAAATTAGATGTCAATGCCGGACTTCGGTGCAGTGAAAAAGCGTCGAGGTCCGGCATTTGCTTTCAGCGGGACGTGTTTCTGGAAAAGAAAAATAAAAAAGCTTCTGAATTATCAGAAGCTTTAAAATAGCGGAAGGGAGATTCGAACTCTCGACACTACGGGTATGAACCGTATGCTCTAGCCAACTGAGCTATTCCGCCATATTTCATATAAATGGGGCCTATAGGGCTCGAACCTATGACCCTCTGCTTGTAAGGCAGATGCTCTCCCAGCTGAGCTAAGACCCCATTTCGCTGCCGCTCATTTGCGACTGCTTAGACAGTATAATATACTTTCCAGAGAATGTCAATACTTTATTTTAATTTTTTTTAATAGAATTTTTCTTAGATTTTTATTTCAGATATGTTATAATATCGTCAGGATTGAAAGAGACAAACGGAGGCTGTTATGTATTGTTTTATCATCAACCCCTGTTCCGGCTGCGGACGCGGCCTCAGGGTATGGAAGAAAATCGAACAGCAGCTTATGTGTGAAGGGGCGGAGTACCGGGCATTTATGGCAGAAGGACCCGGACAGGCATCAAAAATAGCGGGGGAGCTGACAAAGGGAAGAGGTACAGGGCAGACGATAGTAGTAGTGGGGGCAGATGATACCTTTGGTGAGGTGTTAGACGGTCTGAATCTGGGGGAAAATGTGACGCTGGGCTATATTCCGGCAGGCAGCAGGAGAGATCTGGCGAAAAGTTTACAGCTTCCTCTCAGTTCCAGAAGATGTCTGCGCAGAATTTTCTTTCCCAGACAGTATCGCTACCTGGACTACGGTCTGGTCACGTATGGAGAGGATTCTCTGCGTCACCGTCGGTTTGCAGTGAGCGCAGGGATGGGACTGACTGCCTCAGTCTGCAAAGGTATGCCAGGAGGTCTGCATATTGGAAAAAGAGAGCCGGAGAGCGGAAGATTCGGACTGATCCGCCGTATTGCTGAAAGAGTTCAATATTTTGTATGGGGCATCTGGCAGCTGGTGAAGGCGGAGCCTTCCAAAGGATATATTTTGTTAGACAGAACCAGAAAGGTTGAGTTTAACCATATGTATTTTGTTTCCGCTCACATTCATCCTTCGGAGGGAGGAGGCTTTTACTTTGCTCCGGGAGCAGATCCGGGAGATGGAAAGCTGGCGATCTGTGTGGCAAGCCATTCGTCGAAGCTGCGTTTAGTGCCCATGCTGTTTCGGGCGAGACTTCCACGCTTTGTAAAGAGGAAGGGAGTCCGTATCTATGAGTGCAGAGAAGCCAAAATTCACATGGATCGCCCCGTGGCAGTCCACACAGACGGGGAGAGCTGCCTCATCCAGAATGATCTGGAAATTCAGTGTATTGAAAGAAAAATCAGAGTGATTGTGTAAAGTGGAAACCAGGAGGAAAGAGTATGAGAATCGGACAGGGCTATGATGTCCATAAATTAACAGAGGGCCGTGATTTGATTTTAGGAGGAGTGAAAATCCCATATGAGAAGGGGCTGCTGGGACATTCTGATGCAGATGTGCTGGTTCATGCAGTGATGGATGCCCTTTTAGGGGCAGCTGCCCTGGGAGATATTGGACAGCATTTTCCTGATACAGATCCGGCTTATGCAGGTGCATCCAGTATCGAACTGCTCAAGCAGGTAGGACATATTTTATCAGAGCATAACTATATTATAGAAAATATTGACGCTACAGTGATTGCCCAGAAGCCGAAGCTTCTGCCCTACAGACCGCAGATGGCGGAAAACATTGCCTGCGCTCTTGGAATTGATCCGGGAAGAGTCAGTGTGAAGGCTACTACGGAGGAGGGGCTTGGCTTTACCGGTACAGGACAGGGAATTTCAGCTCAGGCCATTACACTGTTGACGGAAGTAGACAACTATTGTTATGATAGAGAGATGATGGCATCGGCCGGGTGTGCCGGATGCTGCCCCGGCGGGGGCTGCGGACGTTAATACCAAATCAGGCTGCTATGGCTGAACGATTGTCAACTGAATGAACGATTTTGTAGAGGAGAAAAGTCATGAAAATTTTTAATACCCTGTCCAGAAGAAAGGAAGAGTTTGTCCCGCTGGAGGAAGGAAAGGTAAAGATGTATGTGTGCGGTCCTACCGTATACAATTTTATCCACATCGGAAATGCAAGACCTATGATTGTATTTGATACAGTCAGACGGTATTTCGAGTACAAGGGCTATGAAGTCAACTATGTTTCCAACTTCACAGATGTAGATGATAAGATTATCAAGAAAGCCATCGAGGAGGGGGTAGACGCCCAGACTGTTTCCGAACGCTATATTGCCGAGTGCAAAAAAGATATGGAAATGATGAACGTAAAGTCTGCCACAGTACATCCGAAGGCGACAGAGGAAATCTGCGGAATGCTGGAGATGATTCAGACGCTGATTGAAAAGGGACATGCCTATGTGGCAAAAGACGGAACCGTTTACTTCCGCACCAAGTCCTTTAAGGAATATGGAAAGCTGTCCCATAAGAATCTGGAGGATCTGCAGTCCGGCTTCCGTGAGATTAAGGTGACGGGAGAGGAGGACAAGGAGGATCCGACTGATTTCGTGCTCTGGAAGCCGAAGAAGGATGGAGAGCCATTCTGGGAGTCACCCTGGTGCCAGGGACGTCCAGGCTGGCATATTGAGTGCTCTGTTATGTCCAAGAAGTATCTGGGCGAGTCCATTGATATCCACGCAGGAGGAGAGGATCTGGTATTCCCTCACCATGAGAATGAGATTGCCCAGAGTGAGGCAGCCAATGGAAAGCCATTTGCGACTTACTGGATGCACAATGCATTTTTAAATATTGACAATAAAAAGATGTCCAAATCTCTTGGCAATTTCCGCACAGTCCGCGAGATTTCGGAGCAGTATGATTTACAGGTGCTGCGTTTCTTCATGCTGAGCGCTCACTACAGAAGCCCGTTAAATTTCAGTGCTGAGCTGATGGAGGCTTCCAGAAATGGTCTGGAGAGAATCCTCACAGGCGTAGAGCGTTTAAATGATCTGATGGTTAAGGCTGCTGATCGGGAACTGTCTGAGGAGGAGAAGAAGAACCTGGAAGCAAAGGCAGAGCTGGTAAAGAAATTTGAGACAGCCATGGACGATGACTTTAATACAGCTGACGCAATTTCTGCTGTCTTTGAGCTGGTGAAGCTCAGTAACTCCACCATTGGGGAGGAGAGCAGCAGAGCTTATCTGGCAGAGCTTAAGAAAGAGATCGAGACTCTCTGCGGCGTTCTGGGAATTATTACAGAGAAGAAGACAGAAGCCCTGGACAGCGAGATCGAAGCCATGATCGAGGCCAGACAGCAGGCCAGAAAATCTAAGAACTTTGCTCTGGCCGATGAAATCCGCGGAAAGCTTCTTGATATGGGAATCGTTCTGGAAGACACCAGAGAGGGCGTTAAATGGAAGAGAGTTTAAACTGTTTTAAGGAGGCGCTGAGGCTTAAGGAGGCGGATGCCGCCTCCTATTCTCCGCTTGTGCTGGCATATCTGGGAGATGCAGTATATGAGCTGGCCATCCGCACGCTGGTAGTGAATGAGGGAAACCGCCAGGTAAACAAGATGCACAAGGAGAGCGCTTCTCTGGTGAAGGCAGGAACCCAGATGGAATTTCTGCTTGCCATAGAGGATGAACTGACAGAGGAAGAAAAGTCTGTCTACCGCCGGGGCAGAAATGCCAAGTCTGTGACCATGGCGAAGCATGCTACCATGAAGGAGTACAGGATGGCTACAGGCTTTGAAGCGCTGATAGGATATCTGTATCTGCAGGGAAGGCTGGAAAGGCTGGCAGAGCTTCTGGGACTGGGGCTGGACCGTTTGGGAAAATTTAAGGCAGGAGAATAAGAAGATGAGATACGAGGAACTTACCATAGAAGGACGAAATGCTGTGCTGGAGGCATTCCGTTCCGGAAAGACCATTGATAAGCTGTATGTGCTGGACGGATGTCAGGACGGTCCGATTAAGAGTATTACCAGAGAGGCCAGAAAGCAGGATACCATTATCAACTATGTAGCTAAGGAGCGGCTGGATCAGCTGTCTGAGACAGGCAAACATCAGGGAGTTATTGCCCATGCGGCTGCTTATAAGTATGCGGAAGTAGAGGATATGCTGAAGGCAGCTGAGGAAAAAGGTGAGCCGCCGTTTCTGTTCATTCTGGACGGAATTGAGGATCCCCATAATCTGGGAGCAATTATAAGAACTGCCAATCTGGCGGGAGCCCATGGAGTCATTATTCCAAAAAGAAGGGCTGTGGGACTGACAGCTGTGGTGGCGAAAACCTCTGCCGGAGCCCTGAATTATACTCCGGTGGCCAAGGTGACAAATCTTTCTGCTACAATCGAAGAACTGAAGGAGAGAGGGCTCTGGTTTGTCTGCGCCGATATGGGCGGAGAGAGCATGTACCGGCTGAATTTAAAAGGCCCTATCGGTCTTGTGATTGGAAATGAAGGAGAGGGAGTCAGCCGTCTGGTAAGAGAAAAATGCGATATGATCGCATCCATTCCCATGAAGGGAGATATTGATTCCCTGAACGCTTCGGTAGCAGCCGGAGTCCTGGCCTATGAGATTGTGCGCCAGAGAGTGATGGGATAAATGACAGTTTGAGCTGATAGAGAAAAGGCGAACTTTTCCGCTTTGTTATGGAACATGTGGAAAAGTCCGCCTTTTTTGTTAGGGCAAAGCCCTGTTTACCATTGTGTAGTTTTTCGTTGATCCGAAAA
>JAQERH010000045.1 GCA_027698105.1 Lachnospiraceae bacterium AM93-12TA | reverse complement strand
ATGACATATCTTATATCAGTTTTTTGAGTTTACACAAAACTTGAAACGGTCTCAATTTACCAGCCTTTTTATAGCATTTCAAAAAATATGAGGAAATAAACACTGAAAAAATGAGTTTGTCAACAGGTCCACTTTGGGATACTCCCTTTGACATTTTTCAATTTTCTAAAATGATTCCAACAAAACTATTCAGATACAAACCAGAATTTACCCAGCTGTCTTTCAGCCTCCTCCTCAGAGAGGGAAAACTGCTTTTTGAGCGAGAGAAGAGCAGCCTCTCTGGAAGCACCCAAATCTCGGCAGGTTTCGATGAGAGCCCTCATGCCCTGAGCTTTACCCAGCTCAATACCAGTTTTCATGCCCTCTTCCTTTCCGCATTCAAACTCCGCTTTCTTAATCAGTTCCCGTTCCCGCTCTTCATCATATTCAAAAATGCTCATAGCAACTACCTCCGCCCGTGATTTTAAAAGAAAATCTTCCAGGATTCCTTCGCTGATACATTCCTCCACGGCCCGGTTGACTGCTGTGTTCATATCCATCTGTGCAGCATAGGTGCGGACCCGTGCCACATAGAGGGAATATTCCTTTAGAAGCCTGCAGGCGTTCATCAGAGTCTCATTACAGCCAGCGTTGATGTTGAGCACTGTCACCTTCAATTCCAGCTCCGGATCGTCTGTCGCCTTTTCAAAGGAATCGGACAGTTTTAAAAAGATCCGTTCCGCCTGCTCTGGCATCTTTCCATTGCAGAAAACAAGAAACCTGGGAACGGGGAGCCTTACCAGCCGGGAGGAATAGAGAGTATCCTTTCGGATTAACTGCTCGTACTCTTTTGCCACATAGAAGAGATCTCTGAGGGGCATGTTTGGGTTCCAGGTGGACTGGTGCTCGTAGAGATTCAGCTCTAGGTTAATGAGAAAGGCCAGATCGTTTTTCATGTTCATGTAAATGGCGTTTTCTAATGTGACGATCTCCAGCTGTGAGGCATCCTTGTAATTGGTCTGTCCTACTGCATTGTAAAGAGACAGAAGCGCCTCTTTATCATTAAAGAGCATGCGGAAGAGGGTATCCTTGTAGCTGCGCTGGACTGGCTGTGCCTGTTGTGTTTGAGACTGCTGCGCCTGAGACTGCTGCCAGTGTGCCGAACCTGTGGTTCGGCTGTTTTGTTTCTGATTCATTTGACCTCCTTTTGCAGGAGTCTTCAGCTCTGCGTGTGTGTAAAAACAGCAGCCAGAAAATCTCCTGCCTTGATAAAAATGTGGAAAAAGCATAGATTTTCTGATGTTCTGAAAGAAAGGAATCAGAGATATGAGGCCTGAAGAACCAGGCCTGATGTGGTGAAATGTATGCTTTTGTGAGTTCAGTATAACATAGATGGAAAGGAACTACAATGAGAACAGGTCTGCCGAAATATTATTAAGAATTTGAAAGAATATCGTAAGTTGACTGGAATCCTCTTTCCCACGTATAATAAAGATAAGATATCAGAAGAATCGAAAAATAGAAGCAAAAACGGGGGAATACCGGAAGGGCATTTATCTTATCAATAAAGGAGGAGAATGGTATGAAGAAAGCGAAGAGAAGAATCCAGATGCTGGCGGCGGCAGGACTGTCTGCTGTTCTTACAGTGAGCGGAAGCCTGGGACAGATGACAGCGTGGGCAGCGTCAAAGACGATTTCCAAGGTGGAAATAGAGCTGAATATTGATTTGGAGCCAGGAGATGATCTGCCGGATCTTTCCTATGGAACGAAGGGCAGCGATGCAGATGTCATGGTATCTGATGGAGCGAAATATGAGATTGCGGAGGATCCGCAGTGGACCAGCTCAGTAGGAAGCAGCGGTGTAAAAATCGGGAATAGCTATACACTGAAGGTGTATCTGGACGCTAAGGATGAGGACGAGTATGGATTTAAGGGAACTTACAAGTCCAGTAATGTAAAAGTAAAGGGCGGAGAGTTTGTCTCTGCCAGCCGTTCAGGAAGCGGGAGACTGAAGGTGACAGTGAAGACTGATCCGGTAGAGGGAACCTTTGACGCTCCGGATGAAGCAGAGTGGAGCGATACGATCCTGGGACTGGCTAAATGGGATGCTGTGGATCATGTAAGCGCCTACGATGTAACACTCTATAAAGGCGGAAGCAGCGTTTACAAGGTAAAAGGCTATCAGGGAAATAAGATTAATTTTTATCCCTACATGACCAGCGCCGGAACCTACAGCTTTAAAGTGCGTTCCGTGGCTAAAAATGACAGCCAGAAAGATTATGCTGACAGCAGTGACTGGACAGAGTCTGATGAGATCTATATTGGAAAGGAATCAGTTTCTGACGGTTCTGGAAAGGTAGATTATAACAATCAGAATGGAGCAGGAAATCATAATACTGCCCAGGTAGGCTGGATCCAGGAAGGAAACCGCTGGTGGTACCGCTATCCGGATGGAAGCTATCCGAAGAATGACTGGCTTCTGGTGAATAATCAGTGGTTCCTCTTTGATTCTGAGGGCTGGATGATGACAGACTGGCAGTTTAAGAATAATAACTGGTATTATTTAAACCCTGTTTCTGATGGAAACAGAGGCGTTATGCTGACGGGCTGGATCCACACAAACAGCGGCTGGTATTATCTGAATCCAGGACCCAATGGAACAGTGGGAGCTATGTACAGAAATCAGTGGCTTGATTCCAATGGAAAGAGATACTATCTGGGAGACAGCGGAGTGATGTATGAGGGCTGGAAACAGATCGGACATGACTGGTATTATTTCTATCCGGGAAGCGGTGAGCTGGCAGTGAATACAACGATAGACAGCTTCTACGTGGACGGCAGCGGAATCTGGAGAAAATAGAGCGAAAACCTGTAAACGGCTGATATGGAATCAGGTTCGGTGATAGAAATAAGATGAAAGAGAGGAGATGATGTCTCCTCTTTTTCTTTTGGAGCAGGTGGGAAATGGGCTGGTTTTTCCTGCTGCTTAGGCTGAAACGCGTAAACCGCTTGACTCTTAGATAAAAGTAATCTAAAATTTAACAAGATATGAGAATCATCACGATGAAGAAGCCGGGCGCACAGGGCGCGGGAAGGAAACGAGATGAATATTATTAAGGCAGCGGGACTGGTATTCGACTATATCAGACGCGATGAAGAAGATAAAATTGAGGAAAAAAAGAGAGCCTTAAACCACCTGAACGTGGAGATTGAGAAAGGCAGCTTTGTGGCGGTGCTGGGGCATAACGGCTCTGGAAAATCCACCTTTGCCAAGCATTTGAATGGAATTCTGCTTCCTACAGAAGGAGAAGTCTGGGTGGCAGGTATGGATACATCGGAGGAGGAAAACCTCTGGGACGTGCGGAAGGCGGCAGGCATGGTTTTTCAGAATCCTGATAATCAGATTATCGGAAATGTTGTGGAGGAGGATGTGGGCTTCGGTCCGGAAAATCTGGGCGTTCCCACAGAGGAAATCTGGACCAGAGTGGATAAAAGCCTGAAGGCAGTGGGCATGGCACTTTACCGGAAAAAATCGCCTAACCGCCTTTCCGGCGGACAGAAGCAGAGAGTAGCTATTGCCGGGGTAATGGCTATGAAGCCCCAGTGTATTGTGCTGGACGAGCCTACGGCCATGCTGGATCCAAACGGCCGGGCAGAGGTGATCCGGACTGTGCGGGAGCTGAACCGGCAGGAGGGAATTACGGCTGTGCTGATTACCCACTATATGGAGGAAGTCATTGACGCCGACCGGGTGATTGTGATGGATGATGGAAATATTGTTATGGATGGTACGCCAAAGGAGATATTTTCCCAGGTGGACAGACTGAAGGAATACAGGCTGGATGTACCCCAGGCCACAGAGCTGGCTTACGAACTGAAAAAGGCGGGAGTGAAGCTTCCCGATGGGATTCTTTCCAAAGAGGAGTTTGTGGAGGCATTTATGGCCTGCTGTCCTGGTGAACTGTTAGGGCAGAATCGGCAGGACGCAGACAGAGACAGCTGCCGAAGCCGGGAAGACGCGGAGAACCTGGGCGTTCAGGCAGAGCAGACAGCAGACGAAGGAAAAGGCAGATAGGACAGCCGGAGAGGGAATATGCCATGTCAGTTTCAATAGAAGTAAAGGACTTAAATTATAAATACAGCGCAGGGACGGCATTTGAGCAGCAGGCCCTGAAAAACGTGAGTTTCAAGGTGGAGGACGGGGAGTTTATCGGACTTATCGGCCACACAGGCTCTGGAAAATCCACGCTGATTCAGCATTTAAACGGCCTGATTAAGGCTTCGTCAGGAGATATTCTCTATCATGGGGAAAGTATCTACAGGGATGGCTATTCCATGAAGGAGCTGCGGAGCAAGGTGGGACTTGTCTTTCAGTATCCGGAGCATCAGCTGTTTGAGACAGACGTTTTTACAGACGTATGCTTTGGCCCGAAGAACCTGGGACTTTCTAAGGAAGAAACAGAAAGCAGGGCAAGACATGCCTTAAAGCTGGTAGGGATTGACGAGAGCTTTTACAGACAGTCTCCGTTTGAGCTTTCCGGCGGTCAGAAGCGGCGTGTGGCTATTGCCGGAGTGCTGGCCATGCGGCCGGAAGTGATGATTCTGGACGAGCCTACGGCTGGACTGGATCCCAAGGGCCGGGACGAGATTCTGGACCAGATTGAGCGTCTGAACCGGCAGCATGGCCTGACGATCATTCTGGTTTCCCACAGTATGGAGGACGTGGCCAGGTATGTGGATCGGTTGATGGTAATGGATCACGGGGAAAAAGTGTTTGACGGTACGCCAAAGGAGGTATTCAGCCATTGCAGAGAGCTGGAAGAGATTGGTCTGGCGGCGCCTCAGGTCACCTATATCATAGAAGAGCTACGGGCGCGGGGCGCGGCTATTGAAGGCACAATTACCACAGTGGAGGAAGCTAAGAATGCAATTCTGGCATTTCTTGGGAGGCAGGAGAAGATATGATTAGAGATATAACTCTGGGACAATATTATCCGGTGGATTCCATGATTCACCGTCTGGACCCCAGAACAAAGCTGTTTGGAACGATGGTATTTATTTTATCCCTGTTTATGGCTGACAGCCTCTGGGGTTATCTGGCAGCTACAGTTGTACTGGCAGCTGTCATCCGCTGCTCGAAGGTTCCGTTCCGGTTCATCGTAAAGGGACTGAAGGCTGTGGTGTTCCTGTTAATTATCAGCGTCAGCTTTAACCTGTTTCTGACGCCTGGAACCCCTGTGGTGCAGTTCTGGATTTTTAAGATTACCAGGGAGGGAATCAGGCTGGCAGTATTTATGGGGCTGCGCCTGATTTACCTGGTTATCGGTTCCTCTGTGATGACGCTGACTACCACGCCCAACCAGCTGACGGACGGACTGGAAAAAGGGCTTCATTTTCTCAATAAAATTTATGTTCCAGTTCATGAGATTGCCATGATGATGTCCATTGCCCTGCGCTTTATCCCTATTTTAGTGGAGGAGACGGACAAGATTATGAAAGCCCAGATGGCCAGAGGCGCTGATTTTGAGAGCGGAAATCTGATCCAGAGAGCGAAAAGCATGATTCCGATTCTGGTTCCTCTGTTTATTTCCGCCTTCCGCAGAGCCACAGATCTGGCTATGGCCATGGAGGCCAGATGTTACCGGGGCGGAGAGGGCAGGACAAAGATGAAGCCCTTGAAATATCACGGTGCAGACAGGGTAGCCTATGTGCTGTTTTTTGTATATCTGGCTGTGCTGACTGTCATCCGTCTGGCTGTATAGAGCCATCGCCAGCATGTTCGACATGTTCGGCTTGCTCTGACGTCAGCACTCAGCATAAGTGTATAAGCAAGCCTATGCCGTTGGTGTATTGACGCTTAGGAAAGACAGGAGAATAACAATATGAGACGAATCAAACTGACTGTTGCCTACGACGGCACCAATTACTGCGGCTGGCAGCTGCAGCCCAACGGCGTGACCATTGAAGAGGTTTTAAATAAGGCTCTTTCAGAGCTTTTGAAAGAGGAAATCCAGGTAATTGGAGCCAGCCGGACAGATTCAGGCGTTCACGCCAGGGGAAATATCGCGGTGTTTGACACAGAGGCCAGGATTCCCGCTGAGAAAATCTGTTTTGCAGTAAACCAGAGACTGCCGGAGGACGTGCGGGTGCAGAAATCAGAGGAAGTTCCACTGACGTTCCATCCCAGAAAAGCCAACTGCGTTAAGACATATGAGTATAAGATTTTGAACCGGAAAATCGATATGCCTTTAAACAGGCTGTACTGCCATTTCTGCTATTTTGATCTGAATGTGGAACAGATGCGCCAGGCAGCTGCCTGCCTGCTGGGAGAGCATGATTTTAAGAGCTTCTGTACCGTGCGGACCCAGGCAGAGGAGACGGTGCGGACGATTTACAGTCTGGAGATTGACAGGGACGCAGAGGACGTGATTACCATGCGGATCAGCGGCAGCGGCTTCCTCTACAACATGGTCCGGATTATCATGGGAACTCTGGTAAAAATCGGCATGGGGGCGTGGCCGTCGGAGAAGATGGAAGAGATTCTGGAGGCCAGGAACCGGGCAGCCGCCGGGCCGACCATTCCGGCCAGAGGCCTGACATTAATAAGCATGGAGTATGAGAAAGAACCCTGCGAGTTTGTGTCAGGAGAAAACAGGCACTGGAGCTACATTCTGGATCAGCGCTGTATGGAATCCGAGGGATACTCTGTTCTGGAAATCCGCCGGTGCGAGGAGCCGGAACTGGAGGGCGTTTTAAGGAGAGTTATCCATCAGGCTGTGAGAAACGGAGCCCGGGACGTATATGTGAAGGCTAATGGACGGATTCATCCGGGCGATCAGTTCGGATATTATCTGTTAAAAGAGCCGGATGAGAGGGGGAAAGCCCTGGGAGAGGGATTCCTGATGGCTGTTTATCAGGACGCGCCTGAATCTGCAGCGGGAAGGGGTATGATCCGCTCATGAGCAGAACGCTGGTTTATCTGATTTATTTTACGCTCTATTCCTTTCTGCTTCTCTTCATCGGAAAGTCTTCTCTCAGGGACAGCGATTCCATTGAGAAGTTTTTCGTAGGGGAGAAGAAGACAGGAACCAGGGCGCTCTTTTTTACCTTTGTGGGAACCTGGATTTCCGCAGCCACGATTCTAGGCTATACGGGCAATGTATATCAGAACGGAACCAGGGTGCTGGCAGTTTCCGTTATTCCCTGGTTTATGGGGGCGATGCTCTTATATGCTGTGGTAAACAGAATCCGGGAGTACGATATTCTGACTATTCCTGAGTTTTTCGAAAAGCGGTTTCACTCCGGCCTGCTTCAGACCATGTCTGCCCTTCTGATGGCAGGGGGATATATTCTCTATCTTGTGATTCAGATCAAAGGTTTTGGAATCGCAGCGTCCAGCCTTTTAAATATTGATTATAAGGTGGCGGTGTTCTTAGTATATCTGTTTATTCTCTACTCCACCTTCGGAGGCTTTAATTCTGTGACAAAATCAGACGCCTGCAATTTGATTATGCTGACGATCAGCGTGGGAGTTGTCTATTTTGCCGTGCTGGGCCGGATTGACAATGCAGGGCTTCTCACAGATGCCCTGGTGGAGGAGAGGATTGTCTCCCAGGGCTTCCCTGTAAAAGGCGCAGGAGAATTTGACGGGTATTCAACCCTGATGTATGCAACCACCTTCTTTGGCTGGGGAATGGGGCTGGCAGCCAATCCCCAGTACCTGATCCGGATTGTGGCGGCCAGGGACAGACAGAGCGCGAAAAAGACGATTCTCTGGGCCCTTGTATTTCTGGCAGGCATTTATTTTGCCCTGACAGAGACAGGGCTGGGACTTCGGATTCTGTATCCTGATTTAATAGAAATCTGCGGTGCAGACGATGTGTTTGTCTATGCGGTAAATAACAGGATGTTTTCCCAGTTCAGCGGATTTTTTCTTTTGAGTGTGATAGGAGCCTGCGTTTCTACGGCTAATTCCCAGCTTCTTCTTATCGGCTCCTCCCTGGCTTATGATGTAACGGCCAGGATGAGGAAACGGAAACTGTCAGAAGAAAAGCTTCTGAATCTTACGAGAATCTATATTTTTATTGGAGGAACAGCGGCTCTTCTGCTGTCCTTAAATCCGCCGGAGGATATCCTGTCTTTCGGAAGCGATATCTGGGGACTGTTTTCCGCTATGCTGGCTCCTCTGATTTACGGGGGACTTTATTATAAAAACAGCAGCAGGCGGGGGGCTGTGGCAGCTTTCCTGACAGGCGCAGTCTGCAGCGGACTGTTTTATCGGCTGGATCTGCCGGTGTACTGGGCGTTTCCCGCCACAGCCTGTTCCGGGGCAGTCTTTTTTGCAGTGCCTGCACTGGAGAGACTCCGCAAAAAAGGCGGCAGTTTGTCTGAAAGGGGGGAGCGGCGTTGAGAACATGGAGAAACCGGCTGGGGAACTGGTTTTTTCAGCTGGAAAATGAGATTCTGCTTCCATTTCTGGCAGTGGGGATTATCGTGCTTGGCGGATTCGGCGCAATTTCCTTCTATAATGGTTATACCATTGAGAAAAGAGGGCTGGAATCTACGGCCAGGCAGATATTTTCTGTGATGAACCAGGATCTGGACTTTCTGGCAGAACACGTTCCGGAGGAAAAAATACGGGAAAAATACAGTCAAAATCAGCCGGAATATCTGAGAATTACAGATAAGGACGGCCAGATCGTGGCCTGCCCCGGTACAGTTTTTGAGAGAGAGCAGGTGGTGCTTTCCGACTCAGGCAATGCTCTGGGCTGGAATCTGGAGTTTATTGTGGATGAGAAGGTACTGTTTGAACAGATTTTAGAGAGCCAGTCCTATGTGGTTATCGGAGCCATAGCGGCTCTTATTATCATTATTCAGGCCAGTATTTTTATTTCTTATAATATCGCGTTTCCCATCCGCACCATGAGCCGGACCTGCCATGAGATCAATGAAAACAGAGGCAGCTACAGAAATTACCGGTTTGACACCGTGCGGCGCAGAGACGAGATCGGCCAGCTGGCCACCACCTTTGAACTGCTCCTGAAAAATATGGATAATTACACCAAGATGGAGTATACCAGCCGTATGTCGGCTGCACTGGCTCATGAGATTAAGAATCCTATTGCCGGGATCCGTTCTGGTATTCAGGTGCTTAAAGGCAGGGTACAGCGTCCTGGGGATCAGATGCTCTGCGACAGCATGATCAAGGAAATTGATCGTGTTACGTCTCTTATTACAAATCTTTTTACTCTTTCTGTGAAGAAAGACAGCAGAAAGGAGCAGGTGATTCTGGAGCCGCTTCTGCGGGAGCTGGAACTGTTTTACGAAAAAGGGCTGAAGCAGCAGGGAATTGCCTTTTCCGTAGAGGTATCAGGACAGCCGACTGTCTGGGCCAACGGGGATGAGCTTCGCCAGATTCTTCACAACCTGATTGGAAACAGTGTCAAGGCGCTGGGAAAAAAGGCAGGGGGAACCATACGGCTGGCGGCCTGGGCGGATCGGGAAAAGGGAGCTGTAATGACCCTCAGCGACAATGGATGCGGCATGACAAGGGAGGAGCTGGAGCGGGCGACAGAGCCGTTTTATACGAAAAGCATTAATGGAATCGGTCTGGGACTTGCCATTGTAAAAAAACTGGTGGATCAGAACGGCGGTTTCTTGCAGATGGAAAGCGAGCCAGGCGAGGGAACAACGGTAAATCTCCGGTTCCCGGAGGGAGAGGAGGAAACGCATGAGCCGGATATTGATAGTAGACGATGAATTTCTGATTCGATACACCCTGGAAGAGGGGCTGAGGGACAGGGGACATGAAACCCAATCTGCAGAAACTGTAGAGGAAGGGATTGCAAAGGCCAGAAAATTTCATCCGGATGTGGTGCTTCTGGACAACCTGCTGGAGCACAGTGTGGGAATGGACGAGATTGCCACCTTTAAGGCTGTGGATCCTCAGATCCAGGTGATTCTTATGACTGCCTACGGTTCCGTCTCTCAGGCAGTAGAGGCAGTTAAGCGCGGGGCCTATGATTATATTCTGAAGCCCTTTGATATTGACGATATCGAGATGGCTGTCAAGCGCAGCGTGGAAAAAATCAGGAATCAGGAGTCACTGGAGTATTTAAAAGGCGAGACTCAGGAATTTCTGGGCGTCAGTCCGGCAGTGCAGCAGATTCGCCGCCACATTGAAATCCTGGGGAAAAACAGCTCTGTCAGCGTTCTGATCCGGGGAGAAACGGGCACAGGGAAGGAAGTAGCGGCCCGGCTGATCCACGATGTCAGCGGCCGCCCTGGCCTGATGGTGCGGATCAACTGTGGAGCGATTCCGGAAAATCTTCTGGAAAACGAGCTGTTCGGTTATGAGAGAGGGGCCTTCGTAGGTGCTATGAGGACAAAAAAGGGTCTGATCGAGATGGCAGACGGAGGAACCGTCTTTTTCGATGAGGTAGGAGAAATGCCTCTGGCTATGCAGGCCAAGCTTCTCACTTTCTTAGATGACAGGAAGATTAAGCGTGTAGGAGGGCTGGAGGATATAGAGGTAGATGTGAGGATTATCGCGGCCACCAACCGGAACCTGGAAAAGGCGGTGGAGCAGGGACTGTTCCGCCAGGATCTGTTTTACAGACTCAATGTGATGCAGCTGGTGATTCCGCCTCTCAGAGACAGGCGAGAGGATATTCCAGTGCTCTGCGATTACTATCTGGATTACTACAATAAACTGTTTGCCAGAAGCATTGACCGGGTGGAGCAGGGTTTTATGCGGGAGCTGCTCCTGTACGACTGGAAGGGAAATGTGAGAGAGCTTAAAAATATTTTCGAACGCTGTTTTCTCTTAAGCCCAGGCAGAGAGCTGGAAAAGCATGTAGAGCTGAACAGGACGCCGGATGGAGAAGGAGAGCGGACAGGGGAATCTTTCCGGTTAAAGGATCTGGGAAAAGGGCCGGTGGATCTGGAAAAGGAGGTTCAGTCTTTAGAACGGATTTACATTGAGAAGGCCATGGATCTGTGCGGTGGAAATCAGACAAAGGCGGCGGCACTTCTGGGAATTACCAGGTTCTCTATGAAGCGGAAAATAGAGAAGGATGGGGATCTGGAATAGGACGGACAGAATATATCGTGCAAAAATTCACATCGTGCAGAATCGCACACTTAAAACGTGCGATTCTGCACGATTTTTTGTAAAATCTAAAAAATAAATAAAAAATAAAGAAAAAATAATTGAAAAGCAGTATAAAATAAACTAAAATTTTAATCAAAGATGCGAAAGCATTGTGAATATGAAAGAATAAAATAAATCAACAGGAGGTAATGCTATGTACTTTGTGGATTTAAACAGTGATCTGGGAGAGAGCTTCGGAAACTACACCATTGGGATGGATGAGGAGATTTTAAAGTTTGTTTCCTCTGCTAACGTAGCCTGCGGATGGCATGCAGGAGATCCGATGGTAATGGAGAAGACGGTAGCTCTGGCTAAGGAGTTTGGGACAGCTGTAGGAGCCCATCCGGGATTTCCGGATCTGATGGGATTCGGCCGCAGAAACATGGCCGTTACTCCTGAGGAGGCGAAAGCCTATGTAAAATACCAGCTGGGAGCTCTTCAGGCATTTGCAAAGGCTCACGGTGTAAAGATTCAGCATGTGAAGCCCCACGGCGCCCTCTACAACATGGCAGCTGTAGACGAGAAGCTGGCGAAGGCCATGTGCGAGGCCGTTTACGAGGTAGATAAGGACATTATTTTCATGGGACTGGCCGGCTCCAAGATGATCACAGCGGCCGAGGAGACTGGACTGAAGGCGGCCAGCGAAGTGTTCGCAGACAGGGCCTACAATGACGATGGAACCCTGGTTTCCAGAAAACTTCCCGGCGCAGTCATCAAAGATAAGGATCTGGCAATTCAGAGAGTGGTCCGCATGGTTAAAGAGGGCAAGGTGGAGAGCATCAACGGCAAAGACATTGATATTAAGGCAGATTCCATCTGTGTGCACGGAGACAATCCAAAGGCTCTGGAGTTTGTAAAGAACATCAGAGAGACCCTGGAGAAAGAGGGAGTAATGATTTCCAACCTGATGAGATAGGAAATCGGAGGATAAGAAAAAAGAAATCTGGAGGAACTTACATATGGGAGAGAAGAGAGATAAGGGCAATATGACTGCCCTCATAGGAGCCGCGTTCCTGATGGCCACTTCAGCCATTGGGCCTGGTTTCCTGACACAGACGGCCACCTTTACAGGCCAGTTTAAATCTGCGTTTGCCCTGGTAATTGTGGCAACCATTCTGTTGGATGTAACCACCCAGCTAAATATATGGTCTGTCATCGGAGTGTCCGGTATGAGAGGACAGGATATTGCCAACAAGGTGGTGCCGGGACTGGGATATTTTATCGCCTGTCTGGTAGCGTTGGGAGGACTCGTATTTAATATAGGAAATGTCGGCGGCGGTGCTACAGGCCTGAATGTTATGTTCGGTCTTCCTGTTAAGGCAGGCTGCATCATTTCCGGAGCCATTGGAATCCTGATTTTCCTTTCCAAGGATGCCAAGGAGGGAATGGATAAGCTGACAAAGTACCTGGGAACTATTATGATTCTCGTTGTACTTTACGTTGTATTTAAGTCAAAACCGCCGGTAGGCGAGGCAGTAGCGGGAATCGCCAGCTTTGATCAGACACCGGATTTAGTGCTTCCGTTAATTACTCTGTTAGGCGGAAGCTGCGGAGGCTACATTGCATTCTCAGGCGCTCACAGGCTTCTGGATGCAGGCTACAGAGGAGAAAAGGATCTTCCTAAGGTACGTCAGTCTGTACTGATGGGTGTAGGCGTATCCGGAACCATGAGAATTCTCTTGTTTTTAGCCGTTCTTGGAGTCGTAACAGCCATGCCTGAGATCGTAGGTTCTGAGGGATGGACAGCCAGCCCTCCGGCAGAAGCCTTCCGGGCAGGTGCAGGCGTAATTGGCTACAAGATCTTCGGTCTTGTTATCTTCTTTGCGGCTACCACATCCATCATTGGAGCAGCCTATACATCGGTATCTTTCTTAAAGACGCTGCATCCGTTTATTATGGAAAATGAGAAGTGGTTCGTAATCGGCTTTATCGCCGTTTCCACCATTATCATGACTCTGCTGGGCCAGCCGGCCAAGCTTCTGGTTCTGGCAGGCGCTGTCAACGGTCTGATTCTGCCGCTGACTCTCCTGACCATTCTGGCAGCCAGCAGAAATAAGAAAATCGTGGGAGAAAGCTATAAGCATCCGACTATCCTTTTGATACTGGGTATTGTAGCAGTGATCCTGACAGGAATCGGGGCTGTCAGATCTCTTCCTAATATCCTTACTATTTTCGGATAAAAGGAAATAGAAAGCATGCGGCGCCGGGGGCTTAGAGCTTCCCGGCGCGTGCTGAAAAAAGATATCATACGCGTGTAAATTCAAAAAAATCAAATTTGCAAAAAAATTAGAAAAATCAGGAAAATTGGCAGCAGACTGGAAATTCAGATAAGGAGGAGACAGCATGGGAAAGGTGAGATACCTGGCCGCAGGCGACAGCTCAGTGAGCGTAGAGTTTGGAAATGAAATCAGCCCGGAAATCAACAGACAGATTCGGGCCTTTAAGATTGCAGTGGAGAAAAGTGAGATTCCCGGAATTGTGGAGACGGTTCCTACTTACCGCTCTCTGTTAGTCAATTATAAGCCGGAGGTGATCCGGTTTAAGGATCTGACAAAGGAATTCGAGGGACTGTTAGGATCCCTTGAAAGTATCGTAATTCCGCCGCCGGAGGTGATTGAGATCCCGGTTCTCTACGGCGGAGAGATGGGACCTGACATTGAAAATGTGGCAGAGCACAACCACAAGACTGTGGAAGAGGTGATCAAAATCCACACCTCAGAGGAATACCTGATCTATATGCTGGGCTTTATTGCAGGCTTTCCGTACCTGGGAGGCATGAGTAAGGAGATTGCCACACCGCGTCTTACAAGCCCGAGAGTAAAAATCGAGGGAGGCTCTGTGGGAATCGCAGGAGAGCAGACCGGTATCTATCCAGTGGCTTCTCCAGGAGGCTGGCAGTTAATCGGCCGCACGCCGTTAAAGCTCTACGACGCAGAACGGGAGGAGCCGATTCTCCTCTCAGCGGGACAGTATATCAAATTCCGCTCCGTCACAGAGAAGGAGTACAGAGAAATCGAACAGCAGGTAGCAGACAATACATATAAATATGTAAAGTACGCAAAGGAGGTGTAGAGGATGGGCATTCAGTTTGCAAACGGAGGATTTATTACAACTATTCAGGATCTGGGCCGCACAGGCTATCAGGAATTCGGAGTTCCGGCGGCAGGTGTTATGGATACCATGGCTTTCCGCAAGGCGAACATTCTGGTAGGAAACGACGAGAATGAGGCCGCTCTGGAGATCACTCTCATGGGCCCCATGTTTACCTTTACCTCTGACAATATTATTGCCGTGACAGGAGGAAACCTGGGAGCCAAGTTAAACGGAAAAGACCTTCCCATGTACCAGGCTGTTCTGGCGAAAAAAGGCGACACCATGAGCTTTATGGGCATTAAGAGCGGAAGCCGCGCCTATGTGGCCTTTGCAGGCGGACTGGACGTTCCGGTTGTGATGGGCAGCAAATCCACCCATTTAAAATCAAATCTGGGAGGCTTTAAGGGAAGAAAGCTGGGACCTGGGGACGAAATTGAGTTCGCGGCTCCCAAGACGACTCTTCCGAATATGAGTAAGAGAACCGTTCCAGCAGACGATTACTCTAACACTTCCTGCACGCTCCGCGTGATTTTAGGACCGCAGGACGACTGTTTTACAGAGGCCGGAATCAAAACCTTTTTAAGCAGTACCTACACCCTGACTAATGAGGCAGACCGTATGGGACTGCGCTTCGAGGGAGAGAAGATCGAGCACAAGAACGGCGGAGATATTATTACAGACGGCATCAGCTTCGGTGCGGTACAGGTTCCGTCCCACGGACAGCCTATCGTCATGATGGCGGATCACCAGACCACAGGCGGATATACAAAGATTGCCGGCATTATCTCTGCCGATCTTCCAAAGGCAGCTCAGTTAAAGCCGGGCTGCAAGGTAAACTTTAAACAGGTATCCGTGGAGGAGGCCCAGGACATCTATGTGAAGGAGCTGGAGGAGTTAAAGGCTCTGAAGGAGAAGCTGGACTATGTGCCGGAGAAGGGAACTGCCAGGGAAAGAGAGGCCGTAGCCATGGCCGTAGCGTCAGCGGCGGCGTCTGGAAATCCCTATATTGCAAAAAAGAAATACCGTGTTGTGGTAGACGGAGAGGAGTTTATCGTAGAACTGGAGACAGAGGTCAAAGGGCTGAGATAGAAAACGGGGGACGGTTTTTCCGTCCCCGCTGCCGTTTCATGGGAGAGGTGTTTAGAACGGCTGTAAAACCTTGATTCTACAGGAAAAAAGAGGTTGACACGTCCGGCGTAGTGTAATATAATGTATAACTGTGACATCAGTGAGAAATGTCTGTACCAAAGCCCCGGAACAGGCATTTTATTGATAAAGTTAATCTCAAAAACTGAATAAACAGGAGGTCAACCAATGAAAACTTTTATGGCTAGTCCAGCAACAATTGAAAGAAAATGGTATGTAGTTGACGCTACAGGATATACATTAGGTCGTCTGACATCTGAGGTAGCGAAGATTTTAAGAGGAAAGAATAAGCCGATCTTCACACCTCACATGGACTGCGGTGACTACGTAATCGTAGTAAACGCTGAGAAGATCCAGGTTACAGGCAAGAAGCTTGATCAGAAGATCTACTACAATCACTCCGACTATGTAGGCGGAATGAGAGAGACAACCTTAAGAGAAATGATGGCTAAGAAGCCGGAGAAGGTTATCGAGTTAGCAGTTAAGGGAATGCTTCCAAAGGGACCTTTAGGAAGAAGCATGATTAAGAAACTTCACGTATATGCAGGTCCAGAGCATGAGCAGGCAGCTCAGAAGCCGGAAGTTTTAGAGATCAAATTTTAATTAAAGGTGCTGGAAGGAGGAAACACTAATGGCTAACGCAAAATTCTACGGAACAGGCAGAAGAAAAAAATCTATCGCCAGAGTATATATTGTACCAGGTACAGGCAACATCACAATCAATAAGAGAGATATCGACGAGTATTTCGGCCTTGAGACATTAAAGGTTGTAGTTCGTCAGCCACTCGTAGCTACAGAGACATCTGATAAGTTCGACGTACTTGTAAACGTACGCGGCGGCGGTTTCACAGGACAGGCAGGCGCTATCCGTCACGGCCTTTCCAGAGCGCTTCTTCAGGCAGATGCTGAGTACAGACCAGTTCTCAAGAAGGCAGGATACTTAACACGTGATCCGAGAATGAAAGAGAGAAAGAAATACGGTCTCAAGGCAGCTCGTCGCGCGCCTCAGTTCAGCAAGAGATAATTCAACCGAATATCGAAAAAGAGCAACAAACCCCGAAAATCCAGTATTTTCGGGGTTTTCTTTATATTCTGAAAATCTATCAAACATCCTCAAAACACACGAAAATCTATCGGTAACTAACACACAACTAACAGGTAACTGACAAATGATCACCATAATTAAAATAACTCTTTCTCAGTAATTTGTATATAAGAAGATATGATGTTGAAAAATGTCTTTTATTATCAATTGTAGTGGAGTATAATGATAGAAAGAACAAAGGGGAATTTTTATGAAATTACTTAAAACAAGTGACGAATTGATATCTCATATGAAATTAAAAGGAATAAAATTTGATATAGCTAAAGAAGAAGATGCAAAGGTATTTCTTCAAAATAATAATTACTACATGAAACTAGCATCTTATAGAGCCAATTATGACAAGCAAAAAGTAACGATAAGTACATAAATCTTGATTTTGCTTATTTGCAGGAATTGTCAACCATTGATATGCATTTACGGTATTTAATATTGCAAATGTGTCTTGATGTCGAACATGCTTTAAAAACCAGATTGTTAAAAGATATAGAGGATAATCTAGAAGAAGATGGTTATGATATTATTAGAAGATTTGTTACAAAGTATGAGAGAAGTTGTCAAAATATACAGAAACACAAATCTAGTGAATATTGCAGAGAATTGATAGAGAAGTATTATCCATATTTTCCTGCATGGGTATTTGTAGAATTAATATCTTTTGGAGATATGGTGAAGTTGTATGAGTATTATACGGAGAGGTATCCAGGGCGTTTAAAAGATAGTGACTTGTTGTATTCAATAAGGGATTTAAGAAATGCAAATGCACATAGTAATTGCCTGATAAATAAACTTCAAAAAGGAACAAATAAGCCATCTGTTAAAATTATAAAATTTGTTTCAAATATAGATGGAATAGGTGCGTCTATGAGAAAGAACAAATTGAGTAATAAGTTTTTGTATGATTTTGTTACATTGCTTTATGTTTACAATGAATTTATTAATGCAGATGTTGTGAAAGAGAAGAGGTTTAAGCAGATACAAGAATTTATAGATGGTCGTGCAATAAAAAATAAAGAGTATTTTGATAAAAATGAATGCATAAAAACAGCATATTTTTTTGTAAAAAAAGTTGTTGACTATATAAATGAAGCGTGTTAAAATATATACACGATTAAAAAATTAACTTTTTGTAGGGAATGGGTCTTTACTCGTTCCCAATTTTTTTTGCATAAAGCAGTGTGGATAACATGAGAGATATTTTCGGTAACGAACACGTAACTGACAAAATGTGTTTGAATGTTTTAAAATCAATATTTGATGTTCTGCAAGAGATAATCTGCTGTCCAAACTCTATCAAAATGGTTCAAAAACCCAGAAAAATCAAGGTTTTCCTGGGTTTTTCTATATCTAAACGGTCTGATATAGTTTGACCAAATCTGGCGAAACGAGAGCCGTTTTCATCCGATTTTTAGTGGTCCGCAAGTGGTTAAGGATGACGTATAATTAATTTCGCAAAATCAATTTCATAAAAATAGACATGGTCT
>JAQERH010000044.1 GCA_027698105.1 Lachnospiraceae bacterium AM93-12TA | reverse complement strand
TTCATAACGTTTTGTGCCTGAGCGAAGCGAAAGGAATGGATATAAAAATGAAACAAAGAATCTGTGATTATGGAATTTCCATTGGGGAACATGCCAAGGGAAAGAGAAATAAGATAACAGACGTGCCGGGAGTCAGAGTCGGCCACAAGACATTGGAAGGAGATGGAATCCACACAGGCGTTACGGTGATTCTTCCTGTGGAAGACAATCTGTTTTTAAATAAATGCACGGCAGCAGCTTATGTACACAATGGTTTTGGAAAAACATGCGGCCTTCCCCAGATTGAGGAGCTGGGAACTTTAGAGACACCGATTGCCCTGACTAACACTCTGAATGTAGGGATTGTGGCGGATGCTCTGGTGGAGTACACCTTAAAGCAGTGTGAGACAGACGGGGAAGAGGCTTCTTCTGTTAATCCTGTAGTAGGAGAATGCAATGACAGCCGCATTAACAGGATTTCCCTTCGGGCAGTGAAGAAGGAGGACGTGTTTGCTGCGATTGAGCAGGCAGGAGAAGATTTTGAGGAGGGCTGTGTGGGAGCCGGAGCGGGAACACTCTGCTACGGCTTTAAGGGAGGAATCGGTTCGGCTTCCCGTCTGGTGACGATTGGAGAGAAAGAATACACCATCGGCGTGCTGGTACAGTCTAACTTTGGGGCCACACGTTTTCTGACCATTGACGGAGTTCCTGTGGGAAGAGAGATTCTGGCTGCAGCTGATGGAAGAGAGGAACCGGCTCGTCCATTTCCTTCTGAGCAGGCCAGAGAGGCGGTAAGAAAATCCATGTTCCGTGAAGCAGAGGAGGACAGAGGCTCCATTATGATGATCTGTGCTACGGATCTGCCCCTGTCTGATCGGCAGCTGCGCCGTCTGATCCGCAGAATGTGCAATGGTCTTGCCAGAACAGGTTCCTATACCGGCCATGGAAGCGGAGAGATCATGATTGGATTTACTATGGCAGGACGTGTTCCGGACGGAAAGGAACCAGCTGTTCTGGAGCGTCAGTGTTTAAACGAGAATCTTATGGATGGGCCTTTCCAGGCAGTGGCAGAGGCCACAGAGGAAGCAGTATTAAATTCCATGACAGCCGCTGTGACGACGAAAGGCTTAGATGGAACCATGTATTACAGCCTGGCAGAATTTTTACAGCAGGATTAAAAGAAAGAGGATGCAGTCGCCTAAAAGGCAGAGAAAAATCAGAATAACAGCAAAAGAGAGGATCGTTTCCTCCGGTATATCAGAAAGCCGGAGGAAGCGATCCTCTCTTTTGCGTACAGAAAATTTATAAGGGATAATCAGCTCTGCTGACTGCCTCCTGCTGCCTGGATGAAGGCCTCAAACAGCGGCAGCATAGAGTCATCGGAGGCCAGCATGGATTCCGGATGCCACTGAAGTCCAATGCCGAAGGGGTAATCCCGTACCTCCACAGCCTCCACCACTCCGTCGTCAGAATGGGCGGCTGTTTTGAGTGAACCGGCTACACGTTTTAAGGCCTGATGGTGATAGCTGTTGGTCCAGATGCGGTCACCGAACAGACGGTGGAGAAGGGTATCCTCCTGAATAGTGACAGGATGACTGACATCCCCGCGGTCAGTTTCCTGCATATGCTTGGAGACCGTAGGGGAAAATTCTGTTAAATCCTGATAGAGAGTGCCTCCGCAGGCTACATTGAGAACCTGGATGCCCCGGCAGACAGCGATAAAAGGTTTTCTGAAATCCAGCACCAGTTTCATCAGGTTCAGCTGATAATCATCTAACAGAAGGCTGCTTGGACCGGTCAGACGGCTGGGAAGCTCGTTATAGCGGCAGGGAGAAATATCCTGTCCACCGCTGAAAAGGAAGCCGTCGCACATGCCGGCATAGCTTTTTAACAGTTCCTCCTCTTTTGTGACGGGAATCAGGATAGGAATACCTCCTGCCCTGATTACGGCATTTTGATAATTAATATTGACAGATATCCTGGGCACTGCCTGGGCATCTAAAATAGTAATAATTCCGATAAGTGGCTTTTTCGTCATAGGTAAAACCCCCTTAAAAGATAGATATAGTATATAAGATATTCCAATTATAGCACTAAATGATGGAGAGTTATATAAAAAAAGAAAATAAATAATAAATAAAAATAAATTAAAAAAATATTGCAATAACTGCATAAATGTGCAATAATAAACAAAATATTAAAAAGCAATAAGTTAAAGCGTTGCATTGATAGCATGGTGAAATGCAGATGGGGAAGAGAGAGCAGCGGGGAGGACATTGCAGGAAGGCCGGAGAGATATTTCAGGGGATGTTATCAGAAAAAAGGGAGGAAGAAAGCATGAGATGGAGATCGAGGATACGTTTGGCGGCTGCAGTTGGAGCGATGGCATTGTTTATGACAGCCTGTGGCTCATCAGAGACAGGAGGCTCAGGAGAGGCGCAGACTCAGGCGGAGAGCCAGAAAGAAGGACAGGAGACAGCTGCACAGAATCAGGAAAGCCCGGCTCTTCCTGTATCAAAGACAGAACCTTCAGTGCCAGAGGGAAAATCAGTTTCCCAGGAGAAGGATGTAACAGCAGCTATGCCGGTTGATTTTATGACTATGGATCCCATGGATACCAGCGATACCCTGTCAGGCGGTGTGCAGAGGCTGATGATGGACGGTCTGTTTGGCTTTGACGATGAAATGAATATTATTCCTCTTCTGGCAGAGTCCTATGAGGCCAACGAGGATGCTACAGAGTATGTGATTCATTTAAGACAGGGAGTTACATTTTCCGATGGAACCCCGTTTAATGCGGAGGCAGCCAAGGCCAATTTAGACCGCTGGGGTGACAAAGAACTGGGACTTAAGAGAACAACTCTTCTCTGCAATGTGCTGAAATCTGCAGAGGTGGTAGATGAGTATACAGTGAAGGTAACCTTAACAGAGCCGTTTGGAGCATTTATTGCTACACTGTCCCATCCGGCCTGTGTAATCATGAGCCCTCAGGTAATTGCAGAAGGAAAAGAGGCATGTGCTTCCCGCCCGGTAGGAACAGGACAGTACATTTTCAAAGAATGGATAGCAGGAGATCATACAACCATCACTCTGAACAAGGACTGGTGGGGATATGACAAGGAGATCTGCGGAGGAACAGCCCTGGCAGAGCCGGATGCAGGCTTTAAGAGTATTACTTTCCGTCCGGTTGGGGAGAATGCTTCCCGTGTAGCGATGCTTCAGGCAGGCGAGGCAGACTTTATCTGGCCGGTTCCTACAGAGAGCATGCAGACTCTTGCGGCAGATGAAAACGTGTACGTAGGGGCAGATGAGGGAATTGTAGTAAGATATATGTTTATGAATACGCAGAAGGCTCCGTTTAATGATGTGAGAGTCCGTCAGGCTATGAACTACGCCATTGATAAAGACGCTTACATTGCCGTTGTAAAAAATGGTCTGGCTTCCAAGGCTACTTCTATTTTAGGACCGGCTACCCAGCACTATAAGGGAAATGATCCATATCCCTATGATTTGGAGAAGGCAAAGAAGCTTCTGGCAGACGCAGGCTATCCGGATGGATTTGAGACTACATTAATCTGTACCACAACCACCAGCGATTTAAAACAGTGCGAATTTATTCAGCAGCAGCTGGCTCAGGCAGGAATTACAATCAATATTAATTCTATGGAAAAAGCGATTGTCAGTGAGAAGGTAGAGAGCGCAGAAGGCCCAGGTTCCGAGGCAGAGGTAGAGATGTACATGAGCGGATGGTCTTCCTCTACAGGTGATGCGGACTGGGGCATCCGCCCAGTGCTTGCCAGGGAATCAGAGCCGCCGAAGAGCTATAATATCAGCTATTTTGAGAATGAGGAGATGGACGGCTTCCTGTACGCAGCGCTTGAGACAGCCGATGAAGAGAAGCGGGCAGAGCTTTATGCCAAGGCCCAGGATATTATCTGGGAGGAGTGTCCAGTGGTATTTTTTGCCAATGACTATAACACATGGGCTTCTGCAGCAGATGTTGCTAATGTAAAGATTTATCCAGATGGCGGACTTAATATCAGAAATGCCAGGATGAATCCGTAGAAAGAGGGGAAAATGTCTAAAAATTAACAAATTAACAGTTATATTTGATAATTACAGGCTAAAAAGAAAATAGAGATTTTATAACATGAAATGTTGACATAACAGCTAGTTTATGGGATAATAAATTAAAAATTCAGAAATTTACAGTGAGAAAGTCCAGGAGGAAAGCGCTGTGAAAAGAAAGGGAGGAAAAACTATGAAATTGAGAGCAAAAAGGCTGCTGGCTCTTGCTATGGCCGGAGTAATGGCTCTGTCCATGGCTGGCTGCGGCGGCTCTGGTGATTCGGGCAAGGAAACTGCAGGACAGACAGGCGAAAGCCAGGCTCCGGGAGGAGAGAACGCAGGCGCTCAGGCAGAGGTTCCTGTATCGGCCACAGAGGTGACTGTAGCGGCAGGCGAATCCGTATCTCAGGAGACGGATGTGGTGGGAGCGATGTTAGTAGACTTTACTACCATGGATCCTATGGACACCAGCGATACCTTATCCGGCGGCATTCAGAGGATGATGATGGACGGACTGTTCGGCTTTGACGACGAGATGAAGATTATCCCGATGCTGGCTACAGATTATGAGGCCAATGAAGATGCTACTGAGTACGTGATTCATTTAAGACAGGGCATTTCTTTCACAGACGGCACACCGTTTAATGCAGAGGCAGCTAAGGCTAACTTAGACCGCTGGGGCGACAAGGAGCTGGGACTTAAGAGAACGACTCTTCTGTGCAATGTTATTGATTCCACAGAGATTGTAGATGAGTATACCGTGAAAGTAAAGCTTTCCCAGTCCTTTGGAGCATTTATCTCCACTCTGGCTCACCCGGCCTGCGTGCTGATGAGTCCGAAGGTAATCGCAGAGGGCAATGATGCCTGTGCAGACCATCCGGTAGGAACAGGACAGTACATATTTAAAGAGTGGATCGCAGGAGACCACGCTACAGTTACCCTGAACAAAGAGTGGTGGGGCTATGATGCAGAGATCTGCGGAGGCACAGCATTAGCAGAGCCGGATGCAGGATTTAAGAGCGTAACCTTCCGCCCGGTAGCAGAGAATGCCACACGAGTAGCGATGCTTCAGTCTGGAGACGCAGATTTTATCTGGCCGGTTCCTACAGAGAGCATCCAGGCTCTGGCAGGGGATACCAATATTTATGTAGGAGCAGAAGAAGGTATGGTAGTGCGCTACCTGTTCATGAACAACCAGAAAGCTCCGTTTAATGATAAGAGAGTCCGCCAGGCAGTAAACTATGCGATTAATAAAGACGCTTATATTGCAGTTGTAAAGAATGGTCTTTCCTCAGCAGCCTCCTCCATCATTGGACCGGCTACTCAGCATTATAAGGGAAATGATCCGTATCCATACGATCCGGAAAAGGCAAAGGAACTGTTAGCAGAGGCTGGTTATCCAGACGGTTTTGAGTGTACCTTAATCTGCGCCAGCACTACAGGAAACTTAAAACAGGGAGAATTTATTCAGCAGCAGCTGGCTCAGGTGGGCATCACCATGAATATCAATGCTCTTGAGAGTGCAGTTGTAAATGATAAGGTAGAGAATGTAAATAAGCCAGGCCCGGAGGCAGAGGTAGAGATGTATACCATCGGCTGGTCTTCCTCCACAGGAGATGCTGACTGGGGTATCCGCCCGTTAGTTGCGATTGAGTCAGAGCCTCCGATGAGCTACAATATCTGCTACTATGAGAATGAAGAAGTAGATAAACTCCTCTACAGCGCCCTCGGCACAGCTGATGAGACCAAGAGAGCTGAGTTCTATGCACAGGCACAGGATATTCTCTGGGAAGACTGCCCGATGGTATGCCTGGTAAATGACTACAATACATGGGCAACTACAAACAAGATTGCAAATGTAAAGGTATATCCGGACAACTGCCTGAATATCAGAAATGCAAGAATGGTAAAATAGGATCTGAGTAAAAAAAAGGGCTTTGCCTGATAATGGTTTGGCATCCTCAGAGCAGTAGGAGGATTGCCAAACCATTTTTGAGACTAAGGAGAGAAGGGAGAGTGAGCGGATGCTCAAATACATCATTAAGCGTATCATCGGTGTGATCCCGACACTGATTATTGTTACAACCTTTGTTTTCTTTTTTGTACGCCTGATACCAGGCGATCCGGCCCGTCTGGTGGCCGGTCCCCAGGCTACGCTGGAGGACGTGGAGGTAGTGAGAGAGGAGCTGGGCCTGAATAAGCCTATCGTGACCCAGTATGTGGATTACGTGACAGGACTGTTCCACGGGGATCTGGGTATGTCTCTGCGCACCAAACGCCCGGTAGCTAAAGAGGTAAGCCTCCGCTATATGAACACAGTTAAGCTGACGCTGTTCAGTCTGGCCTGGAGTGTGGTGGTCGGTGTGCTCCTGGGAGTCTGGTCAGGAAAGCACCGCTCCAAGTGGCAGGACTATACCGGCATGACCATGGCCATATCGGGAATTTCCATGCCCTCTTTCTGGATCGGCTTCCTTCTCATTATGGTCTTTTCCGTTAATTTAAAATGGTTTCCGACGACAGGAGCAGACTCCTGGAAAAGCTTTATTCTTCCCTCCATTGCTCTGGGAACCAGTATCGCTGCGATTATCGCCCGGTTTACACGTTCCTCCATCATTGAGGTTATGAAGGAGGATTATATCCGGACAGCCAGAGCGAAGGGATTAAAGGAAAGAACCGTTATCTGGAAGCACGCCTTCAGAAATGCCATGATTTCCGTTGTGACAGTTGTGGGACTGCAGTTCGGTTTCCTGTTAGGCGGTTCTGTTGTAACAGAATCCGTATTTGCGTTCCCAGGGCTTGGTTCCCTTCTCGTAGAGTCTGTAAATTACAGAGACTATAATGCCATCCAGTCCCTGATCCTGATTTTCTCCCTGCACTTTGTTGTGATCAATCTGGTGGTAGACATCCTCTATGCTCTGCTGAATCCGGAAATTAAGCTGAATTAATGGGAAAGGGGAACGGTTATGGCGAAGGAAAAAGTATTAAATGAGAAAATGGACATCAATACGCCATTTAAAGACTTTGTTAGAAAATTTAAGAAACAGAAGACAGCGATTGTGGCTATGTGTTTTATCATTGCTCTGGCAGTGATGGCAGTAGTCAGCTATCAGATTGCTCCTTATGGAATCAATGAGTATGATTACACAGCGATTATGCAGGGACCCAGCGCAGCCCACTGGTTCGGAACCGATGAGTTCGGACGTGATCTTTTCTCCAGAATTATCTGCGGAACCAGAATCTCTTTAAGCGTGGGACTGTTTTCCGTCAGCATTGCAGCAGTCTGCGGAACGATTCTGGGACTCTTAGGCGGATATTATGGAGGAATTTTAGACTCCATTATTATGAGAATCTGCGATACGCTTTTTGCATTCCCAGGTATTATTCTGGCAATCGCTATCATCGCTATCTTAGGAAGCGGTATGACAAACGTAGTTATCGCTGTGGCAGTGTTCAGTACACCGACCTTTGCAAGGCTTGTACGCAGTACGACCTTAGCCACCAAGGGAAATGTGTTTGTGCAGGCAGCGAAGAATCTGGGCGCCAGTGACGCCAGAATCCTGTTCCGCCATATTCTGCCCAGCGCAATTCCTAACATTATTGTACAGTACACTATGTCCATCGGAACCTCCATTCTGACGGCATCCAGCTTAAGCTTCCTGGGTATGGGCGCGCAGCCGCCGACACCGGAGTGGGGTCTTCTTCTCAGCAACGGAAGAACCTATATGGCTACCAGCTGGCATATTACCCTGTTCCCTGGCCTTGCGATTTTCCTGACAGTTCTGTGCTTTAACCTTTTGGGAGACGGTCTCAGGGACGCACTGGATCCGAAGCTGACAGATTAAACAGGCAGAGGACAAAAGGAGGAATCAAATGGATACAAGAAAAAACATTCTTGAGATAAAAAATATGCATACCTACTTCTTCACAGACAATGGGGTGGTGAAGTCGGTGGATGGAGTGGATATTGAGCTGAAGGAAGGCTCTACTCTTGGAATCGTGGGAGAATCCGGAAGCGGAAAAAGTGTAACCGCCCTGTCTGTTATGGGTCTTTTAATGGGAACTACAGGCAAGGTAGTAGAGGGAGAGATTCTCTTAGACGGCCGTGATATCACAAATTTAAGTGCTGAGGAGCGCAGAAAAATCAGAGGAAATCAGATTTCCATGATTTTCCAGGAGCCTATGACCAGCTTAAATCCCGTTATGAAAATCGGGGATCAGCTGGTGGAAGCCATCAAAATGCATCAGAGCAAAACAAAGGAAGAGGCCCAGGCTATGGCTGTGGAGATGTTAAAAAAGACAGGACTTCCCCGTGTGGAGAGAATTGTCAATGAATATCCGTTCCAGCTTTCCGGAGGCCAGAGACAGCGTGTTATGATTGCCATGGCTCTTGTCTGCAATCCTAAGATCCTCATTGCCGACGAGCCGACAACAGCTCTTGACGTGACCATTCAGGCTCAGATTATTGACCTGATGAACCACCTGAAAAAGGAAATCGGAACCTCTATTATGTTTATTACCCACGATCTGGGCGTAGTGGCAGAGACATGCGACGAGGTAGTCGTTATGTACTGCGGCCGGGTGGTGGAAAAGGGAAATGTGTACGACATTTTTGGAAAGACTGCTCATCCTTACACTCAGGGCCTTCTGAAATCCATTCCGAAGCTGGGCGAGCATGTGGAGGAGTTAGATTCCATTCCAGGAAACGTGCCGAACCCCAAATATATGCCGAAGGGCTGTAAGTTTGCCCCCAGGTGCGCTTATGCAACAGAGCGGTGCAAAGAAGAAGAACCGGGATTTTTCGATCTCGGAAACGGACACCAGAGCAGATGCTGGCTCTGCGAGAAATAAGGGGGGACGGTTATGGCAGAAGATTTATTAAAGGTAGAAGGTCTGAAGCAGTACTATCCTGTATCAGACGGCTTATTTGGAACGAAGACCTTTGTAAAGGCCGTGGACGGCGTAGACTTTGAGGTGAAAAAGGGCGAGGTATTCGGTATTGTAGGTGAATCAGGCTGTGGAAAGTCTACATTGGGAAAGGCCATCTGCAAACTTATTGAGCCTACAGACGGAAAGATTGTTCTGGATGGTGAGGATATCAGAGGCTATAACAGCAAAAAAATGAGAAGCGTCAGAAAAAAGGTGCAGATGGTGTTTCAGGATCCTTATGCATCCCTGAATCCCAGAATGTCCATTCACGATATCCTGGCGGAGCCTCTTCAGATTCACGGACTGGTGAAAGGAAAACAGGAGATTGACGATGCGGTAGTACGTCTGCTGAGAGAGGTAGGTATGGATGATTACCATGCCAGACGGTATCCTCATGAGTTTTCCGGCGGCCAGAGACAGAGAATTGGCATCGCCAGAGCGCTGGCAGTACGCCCGCAGCTGATCATTGCGGATGAGCCGGTTTCCGCTCTGGATGTGTCCATCCAGTCCCAGGTATTAAACCTGATGAGCAAGCTGAAGAAGGAATATCACCTGACCTATATTTTCATTGCCCACGATCTGAGCGTAGTAGAGCATATCAGTGATCGAATCGGCGTTATGTACCTGGGCAACTTTGTGGAGGAGGCAAATAAGGAAAATCTGTACAAGAATCCAATGCATCCTTACACCCAGGCGCTGCTGTCAGCAGTTCCGATCCCGGATCCGACAGTGAAGAAGGAGAGAATTATTCTGGAGGGAAGCATTCCTTCTGCAATTAATCCGCCGTCCGGCTGTAAATTCCATACCAGATGTCCGAAGTGCATGGAGATCTGTAAGAAGGAAGCCCCGAAGAAATATCAGGTGGGAGACGATCACTTTGTATACTGCCATCTGTACGACAAGGAAAATCCCAACGCATAGCAGGGGAACTGAGGAGATAGGAAAAAGGAGATGAGCGTATGAAGCTGTTTATCAGCGCTGATATTGAAGGCTGTGTCGGTACGACCCTTCCCAGCGAGACTCACAAGGAAAAACCGGAATATCAGCAGTTTGCAAGGAGAATGACAGAGGAGGTGGCCATTGTCTGCCAGGCAGCTCTGGAGGCAGGAGCCTCTGAGATTGTAGTGAAGGACGGACATGGGGATGCTACTAACATTGACTTCACCGCCATGCCGGAGGGAGTGACCCTGATTCGGGGAAAGAGCGGCCATCCGTATAATATGATGTTTGGACTGGATGAGACCTTTGACGGTGTACTTTACGTTGGATATCATTCTCCGGCAGGCTGCGGAGGCAATCCTATCAGCCATACCTCGACGGGAAACAGCAATCAGATTCTTCTGAATGGAAAGGTAATGAGTGAGTTTATGCTCAACACCTACACAGCCGCTATGATGGGCGTTCCGGCTGTCTTTATTTCAGGCGACGAGGCAATCTGCGGTCTGGCACAGGAAATGGTTCCTGGTATTACCACAGTAGCTGTGAAAAAGGGCGTGGGAGCCAGCACCATCAATCTGAGTGTACCGGCTGCCGACCGGCTCCTGAAAGAGAAGGTGAAGGAAGCTCTGAGCAGGGATTTAAAAGCCTGCCGGATCTCCATGCCGGAGGAGTTTGAGTATGTAGTCAACTATAAAGATCTGAAAAAAGCGTATCAGATGTCCTTCTTCCCAGGCGCAGAGCGGATCGATGAGAGAACTAACCGGGTGGTCAGCAGAGATTATAAGGATATTGTGACAGCTCATTCCTTTATGGTTTATTAAGACTGACAGAATGCAGAACTGATACAGACAGGAGGAACAAAAAACTATGGCAGACTTAAAGATGGTAGAGGATCTTACCAATGCCTTCGGCCCCAGCGGGTTTGAGGAAGAGGTTGTACAGGCAGTGAAAAAGCACAGCGGCAGCCTTTATCTGGAGCATGACGCTATGCATAACGTATATGCTTACATGAATGAGGATGCAAAAAAACGCTGTATGCCGGAGACAGACAGAAAACGTCCGGTTTTAATGCTGGATGCCCATTCTGATGAGGTAGGCTTTATGGTTCAGAATATCGAGGAGAATGGCCTGCTTGATATTATCTGTCTGGGTGGTATTCATAATACGAATATTCCAGCCCATTCTGTCATTGTGAAGAACAGAGAGGGAAAGAAAATCAGAGGAATTACTACTTCCAAGCCAGTTCATTTTCTGACTGCTGCAGAGCGGGCGGACAATTCCTTAAATATTGAGGATATCAGAATTGATGTGGGAGCCTCCAGCCGGAGAGAAGTAATGGAGGACTACGGAATTGCAGTGGGAGATCCGGTGATGCCGGATGTGAAGTTTGAGTATGACGAGGAGCACGGCATCTGTTACGGAAAGGCCTTTGACAACCGTCTGGGATGCGTGAGTATCCTGAGTACCATGAAGGCTCTGCAGGAAGAGTCAGACCAGCTGGCGGTCGAGGTAGTCGGCGGTTTTGCATCACAGGAGGAGGTAGGAACCAGAGGAGTTCAGGTAACTGCTCAGCAGGTTCTCCCGGATTTAGCTATTGTGTTTGAAGGTTCTCCGGCAGATGATTTTTATTTCCGTCCAGGTATTGCCCAGTGCAGTCTGAAGGCAGGAACCCAGATACGCCATATGGATTCCAGCTATGTGTCAAATCCTGAATTTATCCGCCTGGCCCAGGAAATCGGAGAAAAATGCGGTATTAAATATCAGGATGCCGTAAGGCGGGGAGGCAGCACCAATGCAGGAAAGATCAGCCTGACAGGCAAGGCTGTGCCGGTGCTGGTGCTGGGAATTCCGTCCCGGTACGTACATACCCATTATAATTTCTGTGCCATGGAGGATCTTGACGCTACAGTAAAGATGGCTGTGGAAGTGATCAGAAGCCTTGACAAGGAGAGAATTGACGCCGTAATGCGCCGGAATATCCTTTGATAAACGGTGGAGACAGCCGCTGCAGAGAGTTCTGCGGCGGCTGTTTTGCGGTTATTTGAAAGCAAAATCATTGATATATAAAAAATATATGACTGTAATACAAAAAATATATTTTACAGATGTCGCATAATAAGTGTAATATATAGTCTATAGGTACAAAATTATAACTGACAGGAGGCAATTTCATGAAAGAAAACCACAGCTTAGAAATGATTGGAATCCAGAACACCACAGGCAAGGTTCACTACAATTTAAACCCTGCCCGCCTGGTAGAGGAGGCTCTTCGCCGCGGTGAGGGCGTGCTTACAAATACAGGTGCTCTTTCTGTTACTACAGGCAAATACACAGGCCGTTCACCGAAAGATAAATTTATCGTGGACACAAAGGACGTACATGATAAGATTGCCTGGGGAGACGTAAACGTCGCTATCTCTGAAGATGCCTACCAGTCTATTAAAAATAAAATGTTCACATACCTGGCAGATAAGGAATTATATGTGTTTCAGGGCTTTGCAGGTGCAGATAAGAAATACACCAGAAAGTTCATGGTTGTCAATGAGTTCGCAAGCCAGAACCTGTTCATCCATCAGCTGTTAATCAGACCGACAGCAGAGGAGCTGGAGAACTACGGCGCAGCAGACTTTACACTGGTAGTAGCTCCTGGCTTTACCTGTGATCCGGCAGTAGACGGAACACATTCTGAAGCTGCTATTATCGTAAACTTCCAGGAGAAGATCGTTCTGATTGCCGGTTCCCAGTACTCCGGAGAGATTAAGAAATCCGTATTCTCCGTTATGAATTACTTAATGCCGGTTGAGGAGAACGTGCTTCCGATGCACTGTTCTGCGAACATGGATCCTGAGACTCATGAGACAGCTATTTTCTTCGGACTGTCCGGAACAGGAAAGACAACTCTGTCTGCAGATCCAGGCAGAAAGCTGATCGGAGATGACGAGCACGGCTGGTGTGATAACGGCGTATTCAACTTCGAGGGAGGCTGCTACGCAAAATGTATCAACCTGGATCCGAAGAACGAGCCGGAGATCTACAACGCAATCCGCTTCGGCAGCGAGGTAGAGAACGTAGTCATTGACCCGGAGACAAGAATTCCTGATTATGATGATGACTCTATTACAGAGAATACACGTGTCGGTTATCCGATTACTTATATTGACAATGCACAGATTCCAGGCGTAGGCGGAGTTCCGAAGGTAGTTATTTTCCTGACAGCTGATGCGTTTGGTGTGCTTCCTCCAATCTCCAGACTGGATGAGAATGCAGCTATGTACCACTTTGTAACAGGCTTCACATCCAAGTTAGCTGGTACAGAGCGTGGAATTAAAGAGCCGCAGCCGACATTCAGTACCCTGTTCGGCGAGCCGTTCATGCCGTTAAATCCATCTGTATACGCAGAGATGTTAGGTGAGAGAATCAGAAAATACAACACCAAGGTTTACCTTGTAAATACAGGATGGACAGGCGGTCCTTACGGAGTGGGAAGCAGAATGAAGCTGTCCTACACAAGAGCTATGGTTACAGCTGCATTAAACGGCGAGCTTGAGAAGGCAGAGTACAAGCATGACGACGTATTTAATGTAGATGTTCCACAGTCCTGCCCAGGCGCTCCGGCTGAGATTATGAATCCGAGAGATACATGGGCTGACAAGGCTGCCTATGACGAGGCTGCTGCAAAGTTAGCTAAGATGTTCAAGGATAATTTCGACAAGAAGTATCCGGATATGCCTGAGGAGATTAAGAATGCAGGTCCAAGAGCATAGTGAATGAAATAGAAAAATAAAAGAAGGAACGCCGCGCATGGGTGAATATTTACCCATGCGCGGCGTTCCTTCTTTTATTTTTCTTTTATTTCTGTTTCCAGGAGAAGCTTGATCAGTTGGGAAGCAGGCTGACTCAGGGAACGGCTGGAATCTTCGATGAGACTGCAGCGGCGTCCGGGAAGCTGTTCCACCAGGGGGATCTGGACAGCTGTTCCGAGGGAAAGGGCGCTCTGAGCCAGATGCCTGGGAAGAAAGCTCATGCCCAGTCCACCTTCAATGAGCGCCAGCATCTGACTGGATTCTGATACCTCTACAGCCGGAACCAGAGACAGTCCTAAGCTCTGATAGAAAGAGCGGCAGCATTCAAAAGCTTCATCCGTCTTTTTAAAGGTGATCAGAGGAATATCGGAAAGCTCTGCCAGGTGTCTGGGACGGTCTGCCAGAAAGGAGTACTGTCTGGAAGCAATGAGGATTTCCTGAAATTCTGCCAGAGGCGTTTCCTTTAAAGAGGTTTCGCTTTGAACAGCAGAAGTGTCCAGGGAAAAATCAGTCAGAGCGAAATCAGCCAGCTCTTTTTTCAGAAGAGAGAAGGCCTGTCTTCCGCTGACCGATGTCAGGCGGAGACGTATTCCGGGGAAAAGGCTGCGGAATTTGGCCAGCTTTGGCAGCAGAATTTCATGAAGCGCACTGCTGCTGACGCCGATGGAGACGAACCCGCCCTGAAGTTCCCGGTTCTGGCTCAGTTCCATCTCAGCTGCCTGAAGTTGATTGAAGGCAATGGAGACATGGGAAAACAGCCGTTCTCCTTCCGGCGTCAGCTCCACGCCCCGATTGGAACGGAAGAACAGCTGGCAGCCCAGCTGATTTTCCAGGTTGTTCATAGAGCGGGTAATGTTAGGCTGGTTATTTAACAGGGCGTGGGCTGCCTGGGTGAAGCTTTTGTATTTAGCTACATAATAAAAGATTCGGTAGTAATCGTAATTGATTTCCATGCGGTTTTATTTACTTCAGGAACTGACGCGCCAGCTCTGCCAGAGCCCACTGATCCTTGACACCCATCATTTCCCGTGAGGAATGCATTGCCAGGAGCGCAACTCCTGCGTCTACAGCCGGCATGGTCAACAGGCAGGAGGAAATACTTCCCAGAGTGGATCCGCCTTTGACATCAGAACGGTTGGAAAATTTCTTATAGGGGATCTTGTGAGCACGGCAGATACCCTCGATGACGCTGACATGGGAAGCGTCTGTGGCATAGGCCTGATTTACAGCCAGTTTTAAAGCGACTCCGTCATTTAACAGAACTCGATCCTTGGGATCGTATTTTTCACCCTTGTTTGGATGGTAGGCGTGAGCTACATCCAGAGAGAGCAGGAAGCCGCCGAACAGGGCATCCAGAAAATCACTTCGGTTATATCCCAGGCTTAAATAAATTTTTTCCAGAATCCTGTCGGTCAGCGGGGAAGCTGCTCCCTGTTTGGTGCTGCTGCCGATCTCTTCATTATCGTAGAGGGCAGCTACACAGATACCCTGCTTTCTGCTGCTTTCCATCAGACCGCTTAAGCAGGCGTGAACACTGGTCAGGTTGTCCAGACGGGGAGCAGATAAAAATTCGTTGTGGATGCCCAGTGTCTGAGGCATATCACAGTTATAAATATAGAATTCGTAATCTAAAATATCCTCTTTCTTTACCTGAAGTTCTTCTGCCACCCGATCCAGGAAGAAGCTGTCTTTATTCAGAGTCTCGTCCAGCATGGCCAGGATAGGCTGCATATCGATCTGAGGATTTAAGGCTACACCGTTATTTACCTCACGGTTAAAGTGGATAGCCAGATTGGGAACTGTTAAAAGAGGCCGTTTAAAATCAACCAGATGAACCTGGGGCTGGAACGGATCCTCAGAAACTGTGCATACCTTTCCTGCTAAAGAGAGGGGACGGTCAAGCCAGGTACTTAAAATAGGCCCTCCATAGACAGCCACATTCAGCTTGGCATAGCCCTCGGCAGAAATTTCCGGGGAAGGCTTTACCATCAGGCAGGGCCAGTCTGTGTGGGAGGAAGCAATGCGGAAGCGAGGATGCTCTGCGGCGTCCTCTCCTACTGTAAAGCCGATGAGAGTAGTGTCAAACGCATTGACAAAATAGCCCTTTCCAGGCTCTAACGTCCAGGCTTTATCTAAAGGCAGCTCTGTAAAGCCGCGGCTTTCCAGTAAATCCATAGAATATCGAATTGTATGAAGGGGAGACACACCTGCTTCCAGCAGCTCTGTCAGCCCGTTTAAATCGTTTTTATACTGTTCCATTGTTTTAAAGTCCTCCTAATTTCTGTATTCATATAAAAGTATAAATAAAATAGCGTTTTTTTGCAACTGCAACTGTATGGAAGAGAAGTCGCAGATATGGTATAATAACTCCAAAATGCAGCTGTGCTGCGCACATCTGCCGCTGCCTTTGGCAGCTAAAGTATTTTGTCGTTACCATATCAGGTGAAAACAAATGTCTGCTTCGCAGCCGCTTGTTTTCCTGCTGATATGGTATAATATGACAGATGATATCACAGATAGTATACCCGCGCCGGTTTGAGCGAGTATAGCGAAGCAGACATTGGAGGAAGAAAAAATGATATCGCTTCAGATAGAAGAACTGAAAGAATTTACAAGACAGCTGTTTATAGGAAACACCTTTGACCGTTTCCTGCTCAGGGAGGCGCAGATCGTGACGTTTAACAGCTTTCAGATAGACGGCCGGATTCGGCCGGATTATTATTCAGCAGAGGAAAAGGAAGAGGGGGAGATTGAGGGATTTTCCGCCTGGAGCGTTCTGCGCCCGTTCTGCTTCTCGCTGATCAGGGGAAAACGCCTGCCGGAAAGCTTTCACATTGTACTGCAGCTTTCCGACAGGGCTAGGGATGCCTTCCTGGCAGAAAGACAGACAGGCTTTTCTCCGTCAGAGGTAAATGGCTTGTACCTGAATATCCGCTACGAGGAAAAAGTCCTCTTCTGCGTCACAGGAACCTCAGTCAGCCGCTTTACCCTGGATAAGACCCTGGAGCATGAGTGGGATGGGGCTGTAAAGGAGTTTTTGAAGCAGAAGGGAATTGCCTTTGAAGAGAAGTAAAGGAAAAGTTTTGCAGCGGCTTTTATTAGAGCGCACAAAACTTTTCCTCTTTTTTCTGGATAGTCTATACTTTAGTGAGAAATCACATACTGCATAATCAGACCTGGAACGGCTTCGTTCTGCTTCCGGATGGCGTCATATTCAGAGAAATTAACCGGGCAGGCCGACTTTCCCACTTCGATAGTGATGCCTGGAATGGAGTTTTCTCTCTGCTGGAGCCAGTCCTTGTATCCTCCTACGCCCTTGCTTCCCAGAATCTGGTAGCCGTTGTGCTTAGAGACAAGTTCTGCCAGCTCCCGTGAGGCAGCGGTCTGCCGGTTCTGTTCTGTATCCCAGTAGATAACCTGCCCCATGGCGTGATAGTTAATGCAGACAGCAAAGGGATACTGGTTGGTCAGAGCAGCTAAAGCCTGGGACTCCGGCTCAGAGAGAGGAGAAGCCCCCTTGTAGTCTGTGGAGGAAGGATGTTCCACTGTCTTTAATGTGTTCCAGCCAGCGTCAAAGTTATGGTTCAAATCTACACCCCGTCCATTGCTTTTCCAGCGTTTTAAATAAGTTTCATAGTCAGCCGATGTACGTCCGTCGGCCTTATCCTGCTCGTAGCAGGCCTGGATCTGCGTCCGAAGCTCCGGGGAGCGGATGGCGCTGTCACCGCTCTGGCTGATGGCAATACCGTCTGGATTGACCAGAGGCACGAAATGAACTGCCGTCTGGCCCAGCATTTCTGAAAGATTGTTTCCTTCAAAAGTTCCTGTATTCTGGCAGGCCAGCAGATATTCCAGCTGCTGCATCATCAGAGGTACATTAATATACTCTCTGGCATGGATGGCACCCTGGAATAAAATGTGCTCAGAGGCAGAGGAATTTCCGATGATAATATCATAGAGATTTCGTCCGTCAGCCGACTGCCCGATGACATTGACAGTCATCTGATTGGGGTAGCGGTTTTTCAGGGAGTGGATATCCTGTTCCATCTGCTCGTAGGAATATTTATCTGCCGGTTTTACAATGGGATTGCTCAGACGTACATGGTAGTAATTGGAGGAGCTCAGCCCCTGAGTTTCACCCAGGGCGGCTGGTCCTGTGGGCTCGTCTGAGGAAACAGTAGCCTCCTCCGCCGGTCCTGCATAGGCAGTCAGGACTCCGGAAGGCAGAAATCCCGGCAGGGAGCTTCCTGCAGGAGCAGCAGCCATGGCCAGGGAGAGAATGCCGGCAAGTCCATATCGAAATGTTTTTATTCTGTATTTCATATTGTGTAAGCCTCCTGATTCAGTCAGTTTGTTGAAACAAATTCATTATAAAAACACAGGATTGAAAAGTCAATGGAAGAGAAGATTGAAAATGAGAAGTAGAGGGTATCCATTACCTTAATCGCATCACAA
>JAQERH010000043.1 GCA_027698105.1 Lachnospiraceae bacterium AM93-12TA | reverse complement strand
GGGCTATGCCCGAAAAGGAAAAACCACCCGCTATGCGGGTGGATGATTATTTGTTTTTCGAGGAAATTGCGTCCGATAAAATAAAACAAGATGGAACCATTACGATTTACATAATTTTTTGAAAAATGCCTTGCTATTTTCCGGTGTATGTACTAGTATTATAACATAAAGTGGTAGAAAGTGGCGGAAAGTGGGACTGTGTGGAGTCCTCCAAAGGCCAGGCGGAGTCAGCCAGCAGGTGGTTCTATGTTTAAAGGAGAATACAGCCATACAATTGATGCGAAGGGGCGTCTGATTATGCCCTCGAAGTTCAGAGAACAGCTGGGAGATGAGTTTGTCGTGACAAAGGGACTCGACGGCTGTTTATTTGTGTATGACAATTCTGAGTGGGCTGCCTTTGAGGAGAAGCTGAAAGCCCTGCCGCTGACCAACCAGAATGCCAGAAAAATTTCACGTTTCTTCCTGGCGGGCGCTTCAGACTGTGAGGCGGACAGGCAGGGAAGAATTCTGATACCGGCTGTATTGAGAGACTTTGCCAACCTTGAAAAGGAAGTGATCCTGGCAGGAGTGGGAAGCAGAATCGAGATATGGAACCGGAAACTCTGGGAAGAAAAAAATGTCTATGACGATATGGAAGAGATCGCCGAAAATATGGAGGGACTTGGGATATGATTTTTTCACACACGTCTGTCCTCCTGTACGAGACGGTGGACAGCCTGAACATCAGGCCTGACGGCATTTATGTGGACGGTACTCTCGGAGGGGGAGGACATGCCTCTCTGGTATTAAGCCGGCTGGGAGAACAGGGAAGGCTGATTGGCCTTGATCAGGATGCAGACGCTATTGCAGCGGCTGGAGAGAGACTGAAAGAATATGGAGACCGGGTTACAGTGATCCGGACGAATTACGAAAATATAAAGGATGCACTGGCATCTCAGGGACTGACAGGAGTAGATGGGATTTACCTGGATCTGGGAGTTTCCTCCTATCAGCTTGACACAGCAAAGCGAGGCTTCACCTACCGGGAGGACGATGCGCCTCTCGATATGCGGATGGATCAGAGGAATACCCAGACTGCGAAGGATATTGTAAATGAATACAGTGAGATGGAGCTGTACCGCATCATCAGAGACTATGGCGAGGATCGCTTCGCCAAGAATATTGCGAAACATATTGTGAAGGCCAGACAGGAGAAGGAGATAGAGACGGCAGGAGAACTGACTGAAATTATTAAGGCAGCGATTCCGGCTAAGGTGAGGGCCACCGGAGGCCACCCGTCCAAGCGGACGTTTCAGGCGATTCGGATTGAGCTGAACCGGGAGCTTCAGGTACTGGAGCAGTCCATTGACACGATGATTGACCTGCTGAATCCAGGCGGCCGTCTGTCAATTATTACCTTCCACTCTCTGGAGGATCGGATTGTAAAAAATAAATTCAGAGAGAATGAGAATCCCTGCATCTGTCCGCCGGAGTTTCCTGTGTGCATGTGCGGCAGAAAGAGCAAGGGGCGTGTGGTGACGCGAAAGCCGGTGCTGCCTTCCGAGGAGGAGCTTTCCGTCAATAAGAGATCAAAGAGTGCCAAGCTGAGAGTATTTGAAAAGGCAGGCGGACAGCAGCGCGGACAGTGCTGAGAAGACGCCCCATGATTATGAGGAGGAGAACTTATGGCTGCAAAAAGGCATCGAGTATATGATACTTATACAGATGGGAATACAGTTAGAACAGTAAAGCAGGCCCCGAAGGGCCAGGCAGGCAGCCGTGAGGCAGCACAGCGGAAAAAGCAGGCTGAAGCTGATATCAGGCGAAGCCATATGGTAAGGAGAAACAGGGAGAAGGCACTGCAGATGGACGCGCCCTATGTGATGGCGCTGACCCTTGCAGCGATTGTCACTCTTGCTATCTGTATGCAGTATCTGGCCCTGCGTTCCTCTATCACCTCCAGGCTGGGAAATATTGAGAAGCTGGAGCAGGAGGTAGAGGCCCTGCGTGCAGAAAACGACGCGCTGGAGACAAGTATTAATACCTACGTGGATCTGGATTACATTTATGACGTCGCTACAAAAGAGCTGGGAATGGTCTACGCAAATAAAGATCAGATTCTTTTGTATGATAAAACAGAAAGCGAGTATGTAAGACAGTATGAAGACATCCCGGAGCACAAATAACAAGCAGCCATTCAGAAGATACATGCAGGAAAAGCTGGCCATTGCCGTTCTGGCAATGATGCTGGCTTTAATTGCTCTTATCATTGTTCTCTACATTACAGTGCAGAAAAACAATGAAGATTATACCCAGGTAGTCCTGGCCCACCAGGATTATGACAGCAGAACCATTCCGTACAGGCGTGGAGATATTGTGGACAGGAATGGAACGTATCTGGCTACAAGTGAAAAGGTTTACACGCTGATTCTGGACCCGAAGCAGATGCATGCAGATGAAAAAAAAGAGTGCGTGGAGCCGACAATCCAGCTTCTCACAGAACTTTTCGGTTTTGACGGCGGGGAGCTGAGAACGCTCATTACCGAGAGGAAGGACAGTTCCTATATCCGTTATAAAAAGCAGATGACCTTTGAGGAAAAGGAATCATTTGAGACAGAATCCAAGGCTCGAAATGAAGAGTTCAGTAAAAACAGCGAGCAGAAAAAAATTCTGGGAGTCTGGTTTGAAGATGAGTACAGAAGAGTGTATCCCAACGGGGCGACTGCCTGCAATGTAATTGGATTTGCCCAGAAGGACGGAAGCGCCGGTTCAGGAGGAATTGAGCAGTATTATAACAGCTCCTTAGTGGGAAATAACGGCAGAGAGTACGGTTATCTGACAGCTGATTCCAACCTGGAGAGGGTGATCAAGCCGGCCCAGAATGGAAATACGGTTGTTTCTACCATTGATCTGAATATTCAGAAGATCTGCGAAAAATATATTAATGAGTGGCAGGCAGGCATTGGAAGTAATGTGGCAGCTGCTATTGTCATGGATCCGAAAACAGGGGAAATCCTGGCCATGGACACCAGTACCAGGTATGATCTGAACAATCCATATGACTTAAGCGGCTTTTATACCCAGGAAGAGATAGACACCATGGATGAGAAGGCCAAATCGGAGGCATGGTATAAGATGTGGCGTAATTTCTGCGTCAATGATACCTATGAGCCGGGTTCTCCGCAGAAGGCATTTACAGTGGCAGGAGCCATGGAGGAAAATATTATCCATGGAAATGAAACCTTCCAGTGCAACGGCGTGATGTCTATCGGCGGCCACGACATCCACTGTGTTTCCAGAATTGTAGGCCACGGTCCCACTACGGTGATGCAGGGACTGATGAAGTCCTGCAACGTAGTCATGATGAGTATTTCCAGGATGGAGGGAGTGGACATTTTCGCCAAGTACCAGAGTGTGTTCGGCTTTGGACAGAAGACTGGTATCGATCTGCCAGGAGAGGCAGATGCGGCCAGCCTGATTTATACGGCAGAAAATATGGGTTCTGCTGATCTGGCGACCAACTCCTTTGGTCAGAACTACAACTGTACCATGATTCAGATGGCAGCAGCCTATGCCGCCATGATCAATGGAGGTTCCTACTATCAGCCTCATGTGGTCAAGCAGATTTTAAATGAGCAGGGTTCTGTTGTAGACAAAAAGGAGCCTCTTCTGGTGCGGGAGACGATTTCCAAGGAAACCTCCGATTATATTAATGAGGCTCTCTATCAGACGGTATCAGGAGACGGCGGAACAGCAGGCGCTGCGGCTGTAGAAGGGTATGAGATTGCAGGAAAGACAGGAACAGCCCAGAAATATCCGCGAACTGCCAATAATTATCTGGTATCCTTTATCGGGTATGCCCCGGCTCACGATCCACAGGTACTGTGCTATGTGGTTCTTGATACACCCCACCTGGAAGGAAAAGAGCAGGCTCATTCCACTTTTGCCAGCGAGATTTTCAGCAAAATTATGGCGGAGGTGCTTCCATACATGAATGTATTCCCGGACGGCGAGACAGCCCCGACTGATCAGGAGATGGCAGAGCTTCCGGAGGGAATTACCAGCCAGAACACAGAAGAGACAGAGGCCCCTTCCGAAGCCCCAACCAATGAAAATGGTGAAACCTATCCTGTTTATGATGAAGAATTCATCGAGGAAGGAGTAGAATATCCTGATTTGCTTCCAGAGGATCCGTCAGCAGAATCTGCGGAAAGGGAATCCGGAGAAGCGGAATCCGGCACAGCAGCATCCAGGGAAGCAGAAAGCCAGACAGAAACGAAGACTCAGGAAAGTACAGGGGACACGGCGGCTTCTGAGGGCAGTACAGAGGCTCAGAAGAATACTGATACATAAAAAACATTTCTCACAATATACTGTATCAACCAGGACAGTGTTCTGCACGGGGGTGATACAGTATGGAGCGGAGAAGAACAAGGCACAGAGAAAGAATAGCTCTCCTGTGCGGGCTTTTATGCCTCTGCATGGCAGGCCTGTCAGGACGGCTGTTTTTTCTTATGACGTGGAAGGCGGACGCATACAGCGGCATGGCAAAGGAGCTGCACCAGAGAGAACGGACGCTGAAGGCAGCCAGAGGAAGAATTTTAGACAGAAACGGGACGGTGATTGCCGACAACAGAACCGTGTGTACTGTATCGGTGGTTCACAATCAGATAGAAGATCCGAAGATGGTTGCTGAAACGCTCAGCAGAGAACTTTCACTTCCGATTCAGGAAATAGAAAAGAAAGTGGAAAAGTATACTGCCAGAGAGATTATCAGGACGAATGTCGACAAAGAGACAGGAGATCGGATTCGGGACATGGGACTGGCCGGGGTGAAGGTGGACGAGGATTATAAACGCTTTTATCCCTTTGACGAAATGGCATCCAGAGTACTTGGCTTTACAGGAGGCGATAACCAGGGAATTATCGGACTGGAAGTGAAGTACGAAGAATGGCTGAAGGGGCAGAATGGAATGATTCTGACTCTGGCCGATGCAGCTGGCGTAGAAATTGCGAATGCGGCGGAGGAGCGGATCGAGCCGACAGCGGGAAATGATCTGACGGTCAGCCTGGATGTGAATCTGCAGCAGTATGCCCAGCAGGCGGCGCTTCAGGTGATGGAGAAAAAATCGGCCAACCGGGTTTCAGTCATTATCATGAATCCGAAAAACGGGGAGATACTGTCTATGGTCACTGTGCCGGAATTTAATTTAAACGATCCCTTTACCCTGCCGGCAGGCGGGCAGGCAGAAACTCCGGATAAAAAACAGGAGCTGCTGAATCAGATGTGGAGAAATCCCTGCATTAACGATACCTATGAGCCAGGCTCCACGTTTAAGATTATAACAGCAGCAGCAGGCCTGGAGGAAGGAGTCGTTGCACTGGAAGACACCTTTTCCTGCCCCGGCTTCCGGATTGTGGAGGATCGGAGAATCCGATGCCACAAGGCAGGAGGACACGGCGGGGAAAGCTTTCTCCAGGGAATGATGAATTCCTGCAATCCTGTTCTGATAGACGTGGGACAGCGGCTGGGAGTGGATCGTTACTACAGATATTTTGAACAGTTTGGCCTTATGGGAAAGACAGGGGTAGATCTGCCAGGAGAGGCGGCTACTATTATGCACCGGAAAGAAAATATGGGAGCCGTGGAACTGGCAACGGTTTCATTCGGCCAGTCCTTTCAGATCACCCCTCTTCAGCTGATTACGACTGCCTCCTCCATCATTAACGGAGGAAAACGGGTGACGCCTCATTTTGCCATAAAGGTGGAAAATCCATCCACTGGCTTTGTCCATGAATTTGAGCAGAAGGAAAGGGGAAGAATTCTTTCAGAGGAGACCAGTGGGACAATGCGCTATATTCTGGAGCAGGTGGTGGCAGAGGGAAGCGGAAAAAATGCAAAGCTTCCAGGCTACCGGATCGGCGGAAAGACGGCCACTTCGGAAAAGCTCCCCAGAAGCAGAAAGAAATATATCTCTTCTTTTCTGGGCTTTGCGCCGGCAGACGATCCCCAGGTGATCGCCCTGGTTACCATCGACGAGCCGGAAGGAATTTACTACGGAGGAACCATAGCAGCTCCCGTGATTGGCGGTATTTTCGACAATATTCTGCCCTATCTGGGGATTGAGAGGGACCAAAGTAACAGTTGATTATTCAAGGAAAAAGACGTATACTAATCAGGAGTCTAAGACAGCTCAACAAAAGACTACATAAGAATCTGAGGTGTGACATGGTAAATGAGACAATTCTTGCAGTTATCACGGCATTTATTATCAGCGCAGTTATGTGCCCGATTGTAATTCCTTTTCTGCACAAGCTGAAATTCGGGCAGCAGGTGAGGGAGGACGGTCCCCAGGCCCATTTGAAAAAGCAGGGTACGCCGACAATGGGAGGCATTGTAATTTTAGGCGCAATCGTGATTACCTCCCTGTTTTATATAAAGGATTATCCGAAAATTATCCCCATCCTGTTTATGACAGTGGGATTTGGTGTGATTGGTTTTCTGGACGATTATATCAAGATTGTGATGAAGCGTTCAGAGGGACTGAATCCGAAACAGAAACTGCTTGGCCAGATTATTATTACAGGAATTTTTGCATATTATCTGATCAGCAGCAAAGAGGTGGGAACCTCTATGCTGATTCCGTTTACAGGCGGCTTTGACGATGGATTTTTCCTTACTCTCCCCCTGTGGCTGTTTATTCCGGCGCTGTTTTTCATTGTGCTGGGAACAGATAACGGAGTGAATTTTACAGACGGGCTGGACGGACTCTGCACCAGCGTGACGATTCTTGTGGCTACCTTTTTTACGATTGTGGCGATTGGGGAGAATACAGGAATCAGCCCTATTACAGGGGCAGTAGTGGGAAGTCTTCTGGGATTCCTGCTGTTTAATGTGTATCCGGCCAGAGTATTTATGGGAGATACAGGCTCTCTGGCTCTGGGCGGCTTTGTATCAGCCAGTGCCTTTATGATGCAGATGCCGATTTTCATCGCCCTGGTGGGACTCATCTATCTGATTGAGGTGCTGTCTGTGATTATGCAGGTGACGTACTTTAAGAGCACAGGCGGAAAGCGTATTTTTAAGATGGCGCCCATCCATCATCATTTTGAGCTGTGCGGATGGTCTGAAACAAGGGTAGTTGCAGTATTTTCTATTATAACAGCAATCCTTTGTCTGATTGCGTACTTAGGATTATAGGAGGAAATGGACAATGAGTCAGAAAGTATTGGTAGCAGGAAGCGGAATCAGCGGCATTGCAGCGGCAAAGCTTCTCCTGGGCATGGGAGGAGAGGTTGTCCTCTACGATGGCAATGAAAAGCTGAATGAGGCAGATTTGAGACAGAAATTTGACGAGGGAGCGAAGATAAGCTTTGTCCTTGGAAAATTAGACCGCACGGATCTTCTGGGAGTGGAACTTTCCATTATCAGCCCTGGAATTTCCCTGGAGGCCCCGTTTGTATCTGTTCTTCAGCAGGCGGGAGTTCCGATCTGGAGCGAGATTCAGCTGGCTTATCACTGTGCGAAGGGAAAACTGGCAGCGATTACAGGAACAAACGGAAAAACTACTACCACAGCTCTGACAGGAGAGATTATGAAGGCCTTCTACGACAGCGTGTTTGTAGTGGGAAATATCGGAGATCCCTATACAGCTCATGCTCTTGAAACGACAGATGAGTCTGTGACAGTAGCGGAGGTGTCCAGCTTCCAGCTGGAGACGATCATGGACTTCAGGCCCAATGTCAGCGCGATCCTCAATATCACACCGGATCACCTGGACCGCCATAAAACCATGGACTGCTACATTGAGATTAAGGAAGGAATCACAAAGAACCAGAAGGAGGAGGACGTCTGCGTATTAAACCATGACGATCCGGTTCTGAGAGAGTTCGGAGAAACATTAAAGTGTAAGGTAGTTTATTTTTCCAGCAGGGAGAAGCTGGAGAAGGGACTGTACCTGGACGGCGACCTGATCGTATATAAAGACGGAGACGGCAAGGTGACAGAGATTGTGGATATTCATGATCTGAAGCTGTTAGGCCGCCACAACCACGAAAATGTTATGGCAGCTGTAGCTGTCAGCATGAACATGGGAGTGCCTATGGAGACGATCCGCCGGGTAGTGAAGCGTTTTGAGGCAGTAGAGCACAGGATTGAGTTCGTCACAGAGCGCTTTGGAGTGAAATATTACAACGATTCCAAGGGAACGAACCCAGACGCAGCCATGCAGGCCATTAAGGCAATGCCGGGACCGACACTTCTCATTGCAGGAGGCTATGACAAGCACTCTGAGTATGACGAGTGGATTGAAAGCTTCGGCGGCAAGGTGCGGTATCTGGTATTAATTGGCCAGACAAGGGATAAGATTGCCGAGTGTGCGAAAAAACATGGTTTTACTGATATTATGTATGCAGAGGACTTAAAGGAAGCTGTTCAGGTGTGTGCTTCATATGCCAATGCCGGAGACAATGTGCTTCTCTCACCGGCCTGTGCGAGCTGGGGCATGTTTAATAATTACGAGGAAAGAGGCCGCATGTTCAAGGAATATGTGAGAAGCCTGTAGGAATGAAGCAGATAGACGCAGACATAAGTAAGGAGAGGTAAGATGGCTGACGCGCCGAAAAAAAAGAAGAAGAAAAAAAAGGCCCATCGCTTCTATGATTACAGCCTTCTTCTGTCCGTTGTATTTTTGACGGTATTCGGGCTTATTATGATTTACAGCGCCAGTTCCTACCGGGCGCAGCTGATACAGGGAGATGCTGCGTATTTTGTAAAGCGCCAGGGTATAATCGCAGCTGGCAGTGCAGTGATCATGCTGGGTATTTCCAAGATAGACTATCACTGGTTTGCCAAGTTTACCTGGCCGGCTTACATCGTATCTCTGGGCTGTATGATTGCCACCATGCTTTTTGGTGTGGAATCTCATGGAAAAAAGAGATGGCTTCAGATTGGGCCTGTTCAGTTTCAGCCCACGGAGCTGGTAAAGATTTCTCTGATTCTGTTTCTGGCGGTTGTAATTTCCAGAATGGGGCTGAAAATTAATGAGTTCCGGAACGTGCGGGCCATCATCATCTGGTGCGGCGTTCCAGCCCTTTTAATTACAGAGAACAACTTGAGCTCTGGAATCATTACCTGTGGAATTGTATTTGTAGTGCTGTTTGTAGCCTGCAAAGTCAAGTGGCCATTTTTTGCCTGCGCGGGAGCAGGCCTGGGGCTGATTGCAGTATCGCCCTACATAGGAAAGGCATTAGTGGCGGTCAGACTGTTAAAGCCCTACCAGCTGGATCGTATCACCGCCTGGGTGGATCCTGCGGCTACAGATACAGGATATCAGACGCTTCAGGGACTTTATGCTATCGGATCCGGCGGTTTTTTTGGCAGAGGGCTGGGGCAGAGCCTTCAGAAGCTGGGTTTTGTGCCGGAGCCTCAGAATGATATGATCTTTTCTATTATCTGTGAGGAGCTGGGGCTGTTCGGAGCGATTCTTTTAATTATCATGTTTATGTTTATGCTCTACCGGTTTATGGTAATAGCCAGCAACGCGCCGGATCTGATGGGCTCTTTGATCGCAGTGGGAGTAATGGCACACATTGGAATTCAGGTCATTCTGAATGTAGCCGTTGTAACGAACTCGATTCCAAATACAGGAGTCACCCTTCCTTTTATCAGTTATGGAGGAACCTCAGTTGCGTTTTTGATGCTGGAGATGGGAATGGTGTTAAGCGTTTCCAACCAGATCAAGCTGGAGGGGTAACGTTAGGATAGGGGAGGATTTTCTTTAGAATCAAGCAGAAAATCCTTCCTTTTTTCTTAGAATCAGCATACATTTGTCACAAAACGGAAAGCCGGGCATAAGATACTATAAGGAAACAGAAGGGAACGGTTGCCTTGGCTGAAATCGAGATTTTCGGAGGAGGGACTCTGCGAGGAGAACTGTCTGTTCAGGGCTCGAAAAATGCTGTGCTTCCCATGATGGCTGCCGCAGTTTTGAACCGGGGAGTTACCGTGATAGAACACGTTCCTGATATCCAGGATGTCCGCTGTATGATGGAAATCCTCTGCTTTCTTGGCTGCCAGTGTACCCTGGACAGAAATGGGCGTATGACCATTGATGCCGGAACGCTCTCCGGAAGCTGTATCAGAAAAGAAGACATGGAAAAAATGCGCTCCTCTGTGATTTTGTTAGGCCCTCTGCTGGCCCGACAGGGAAAGGCGTGTATTTACTATCCAGGCGGCTGTATGATTGGAAAAAGGCCGATTGATCTTCATCTGAAGGCTTTGAGACAGTTTGGGGCGATTATTGAAGAGGATGAGACAACAGGGCAGGTAACAGCCTCTGCGTCAGGGAAGGACGGCTCCCTGTCAGGCGCAGTGGTGGAATTGCCTTATCCAAGTGTGGGAGCTACGGAAAATGCCGTTTTTGCCGCTGTGGCGGCTGAGGGAGAAAGCTTTTTATCCGGCTGTGCAAGGGAGCCGGAAGTAGCAGCCCTCTGTCATATGCTGAACAGGATGGGTGCCAGGATTTTCGGCATCGGAACCTCCCGCCTTCGGATTACCGGAGGACTTCCCCTTCATGGCTGTACGGTCCGGGCAGAGGGGGACAGGATTGCAGCAGGCACTTATCTGATTGCGGCGGCCGCCGCTGGAGGGGAGATTGAGATTTCCGGGATCTGTTCAGGAGAGCTCTCCAGTCTGACCTCTCTGCTGGAGGAAGGGGGAGCTGTGCTCTACCGGGAACCGAGGCGGATTTATCTGCGGCAGGACCGGCCTTTTAGGCGAATCTGCGTGAAAACAGGCCCTTATCCAGATTTTCCCACGGATCTCCAGTCGCCTCTTCTTGCACTCATGAGCGTTTCAGGCGGCGGCCTGGTAGAGGAAACTGTTTTTGAAAGCCGGTTTAAAACAGCACAGGAGCTGAATAAGATGGGAGCATCAGTGACTGTTTTAGGACAGAGGGCAGAGATAAAAGAAGGCAGATGCCTTCGGGGCTGCCGTGTCAGGGCCTGTGATCTCAGGGGCGGGGCAGCTCTTGTCACGGCAGGCCTGACAGCAGAGGGCAGAACTCTGGTGGAGCAGTCAGAGTACATTTCGCGGGGATATGAGGATATCTGCCGTGATTTAAGCCGTTTAGGAGGAAAGCTCCGGTATTGTGGGACAGATACATGAAATAGTTCCGGCAGGAGGTACAAATATGAGGACATATATCAGACACAGAAGAAAAACAGGCCTGATTGCAGCCCTGGCCGTTCTGGCAGTCATAGCGGTTACTGTAATATCTCTGCGGATTACGGAGGTGAAGGTAAGCGGCAATACAAGATATACAGCTGAGGAGATAGAACGGACAGTATTTGACTCATCTGTCAGCCGGAACGCCGCTTACTGTTATTTCCAGTATCAGTTCAGACCTCATAAGAAACTGCCTTTTGTGGAAGACTATAAAATAGTATTCAGAGGTCCCAATGAGGTGGAAATTATTGTATACGAAAAAAGCCTGGTAGGCTATGTGTCCTATATGAACAGCTGCATGTATTTTGACAAGGACGGAATTATTGCAGAAAGCACAAGCGAAACGCTGCCGGGGATACCAAAGATTGAGGGGCTGAAGTTTGGCCATGTGGTGCTTCATGAGCCCCTGCCTGTAGAAAACAAGGATATTTTTGAGGATATTTTAAATCTGACCCAGATTTTGTCTCTTCATGAAATCCATGCAGACGGGATTCGTTACCAGAGCGGAGGACAGGCTGTGGTTACAGTGGGGAACCTGAGAGTGGAGCTGGGAGATAAAAAAGACATGAATGGAAAAATTGCAGAGCTCAAGGATATTATCCAGAAATACCCAGACTTAAATGGAACACTGTATCTGGATACTTACGATGAGACAAACTCAAATCCCATGTATCGGTTCCAGAAGAACGAGCCGTAAGGACACGGCCTGGACATACAGAGAAAAATGATAAATTCGGATAAATTCGGCAAAATAACAGTTGATATTTTTCTTAAAATAAAATATAGTAATAGATAGACTGAAATCAGAAGGCGCAGATGCAGGCAAAAAACAGCAGATATGTGAGTGAAGGAGGAAGTTTTCTTGTTAGAGATTAAGATAAATGAAGCAGAGAATGCTGCCAGAATTATAGTAGTAGGCGTAGGCGGAGCTGGAAATAATGCAGTAAACCGTATGATCGAGGAGAACATTGCAGGCGTTGAGTTTATTGGTATTAACACAGATAAGCAGGCTCTGCAGTTCTGTAAGGCTACCACTGCCATGCAGATTGGTGAGAAGCTGACGAAGGGACTGGGCGCAGGCGCAAGACCGGAGATTGGCGAGAAGGCTGCAGAGGAAAACCAGGAGGAGTTAGCTCAGGCATTAAAGGGAGCAGACATGGTGTTTGTTACCTGCGGTATGGGCGGAGGAACTGGAACAGGAGCAGCTCCTGTTGTGGCAAAAATTGCCAAGGATATGGGAATCCTGACGGTTGGTGTTGTCACAAAGCCGTTCCGCTTTGAGGCCAAGACACGTATGAACAATGCCATCCAGGGAATCGAGAAGTTAAAGAGCTGCGTAGATACCCTGATTGTAATTCCGAATGATAAGCTTCTTGAGATTGTGGACAGAAGAACAACTATGCCGGATGCATTAAAGAAGGCAGACGAGGTGCTTCAGCAGGCAGTTCAGGGAATCACAGATCTGATTAATATTCCGGGACTGATCAATCTGGACTTTGCAGACGTTCAGACTGTTATGACTGACAAGGGAATCGCTCACATTGGAATTGGACATGCCAAGGGAGACGACAAGGCTATCGAGGCTGTTAAGCAGGCTGTATCCAGCCCTCTGCTGGAGACAACGATTGCCAATGCGTCCCATGTAATTATCAATATTTCCGGAGATATCAGCCTGATTGAGGCAAATGAGGCAGCTTCTTACGTTCAGGAGCTGGCAGGCGATGATGCAAATATTATTTTCGGTGCTATGTACGATGAGAATGCCCAGGATGAGGCTTCCATTACTGTTATTGCTACTGGCTTAGACGAGGAGACAGCAACTCCGGTGGCCAAAGCTATGACAAACTTTGGAAACAATCCATTCCAGAAAAAGCAGGCTTCCGCCGCAGGCAGAGAGGCAGCTACAGCAGCTCAGCCATCTGCAGCAGGATTCCGCCAGACTGCACCTTCTTACAAACCGTCCCCATCTTTAGTACAGCCGGGACAGCAGGAGGAAACTGCAGCTCCGACTCCTTCACCAGCGCCATCTTACAGACCGATGGGACAGACACAGATCAATATTCCTGATTTCTTAAAGCATAAGAGATAAGAAAGAGAATCAATCAAGTTAAAAAACAGATAAAATGAGAGAAAGCAGAACATGTTCTACAGGCTCAGACAGAGCAGGAACACGTTCTGCTTTTTTTTCGTCATTTCTGCAAGTTCTGCCGGGGAAGGACGAAAGAACCCTTATCTTCCCGAATTCTGACGATCAAAAAGCAAGGTTTCCTTACACCGTTTGACAAATTTTGAAGGGGCAGTCCCTTATAATAGATTTTGTCAGACAGGGGGTGGCGAAGCTGGAGACAGAAATCAGACTGTATCTGGATATAGTGTTCCTTCAGAACTTTCTGCTGGACAGTTTTCTCCTGGTGATGACAGGAAAGATGACAGGACAAAGAATTTATAGGGGAAGAGCGGCCGCAGGGGCGGCTGCAGGCGCTCTGTGGGCCTGTGTCAGTCCATTTTTTGCCGCAGGTTCTGCAGTGCAGCTGATCCTTGCTTTCGGGCCAGTCAGTGTTCTCATGGTGTATCTGGCCTACCGGGAAAGAAAAATCAAGGCGCTTTTCTGCCAGGCTGGAGTCCTTTGCCTGACAGCGGCTTTTCTGTCAGGCTGTCTGGGACTTTTAAAAAGAATTACATATGAAACAGCAGCTGTGAATCCGGCAGTGGGGGCAGGACAGGGCAGTCTCCCGCTTTTGACACTTCTGTTTGGAGCAGGAGCTATCTGTTTTTTTACCTGTTTTCTGTTGGAAGCAGGGGGAAGAGAAAGACGGCTGAGAAGCTGCCAGGCTGAAGCAGTTCTGCTCTTTAAAGGAAAGCAGATTAAGGTACAAGCATTTTTAGATACAGGAAATCAGCTGTATGATCCGATTTTCCGGCGCCCAGTCAGTGTGATCTGGGAGGGGGCCCTGAACGGACTGTTTGACGAAGCGGAGGGAACTGCCATGATTCCCTATCGAAGTGTGGGAAAGGAGAGAGGTGTGCTTCCTGCCGTGGCTGCTGACGGGATCCGGATGGAGCTGTTTGGACAGAAGAGGTACTTTAAACGGCCTCTCATTGCCATTTCCAAAACGCCTCTTTCGTCAGACGGAAGCTATGAACTTTTGCTTCACACAGAGATCTGGGAACAGGCTGTTTCACTTTCTCATGGGCCATGGAGCACAGGCGGGGAGAGAAGCAGTTTCCAGATAAAGACAGGTTTGAAGGCAAAAAAATAGAGAAGACAGAAGTATAACAGGAGGAGAGAAATGATGAAGATGAGATTTGCGGCGTCCAGCCGGTTTCACTTGAAGACAGCGCCTTCCTTTCGGGCATTGCTGATGCCGGGAGAAGGGGAAATTCATTACATTGGAGGGACAGATATTCTGCCGGCTCCTTTGGACAGCCAGGAGGAAGCCAGGGTGCTGGGAGAGCTGGGAACGGAGAGAGACAGGGAGGCTAAATCCAGCCTGATTGAACATAATTTAAGGCTGGTAGTATACATAGCTAAAAAATTCGACAACACCAGCGTGGGGGTGGAGGATCTGATTTCCATTGGAACAATCGGTCTGATTAAGGCTATCAATACGTTTAATACAGGAAAAAATATTAAATTGGCCACCTATGCGTCCAGGTGCATTGAAAATGAAATTTTAATGTATCTGAGAAGAAATAATAAGACAAAGCTGGAGGTGTCCATTGATGAGCCGTTAAATGTAGACTGGGATGGAAATGAACTGCTGCTTTCCGACATCCTGGGAACAGACGAGGATGTGATTTACCGGGATTTGGAGGATGAGATAGAGAGAAATCTTTTAAAAACAGCGATCAGCCATCTGACTCCCAGAGAGCGAACCATTGTAGAGCTCCGCTTCGGACTCAACAATGCAGATGGAGACGAGATGACCCAGAAGGAGGTAGCGGATCTGCTGGGAATTTCCCAGTCCTATATTTCCAGACTGGAGAAAAAGATTATGAAGAGGCTGAAAAAAGAGATTGTTAAATATGAATAGAAGGGCAGAAGAGACGTTTTCCGGCGGTGTGCGCCATGGAAGACGTCTCTTGCTTTACTTAGCTTAGATAAGCCCGCATGGCCTTCAGGGCATTTTTCTCCAGGCGGCTGACCTGGGCCTGGCTGATATGAATTTCCTCTGCTACCTCGGTCTGTGTCTTTCCTTCAAAAAAGCGCAGGTCAATGATGTGGCGTTCACGCTCAGGAAGGCGGTTCATGGCCTCGTTCAGGGAAATATCCTCGATCCAGTTTTCTTCAGAGCTTTTCTTGTCGCTCAGCTGATCCATCACATAGAGCGGATCGCCTCCGTCGGTGTAGACCGGTTCGTAGAGGCTGACCGGGCTCTGGATGGCGTCCAAGGCGTAGGCCACCTGCTCTTTGCTGACACCGATTTCCTCTGCAATTTCACAGAGAGTAGGCTCCTTTAAATTCTTTTTGGTCAGACTCTCCCTGGCGTAGACAGCCTTGTAGGCCATATCCCGGAGAGAACGGCTGACACGGATGGAATTATTGTCTCTTAGATACCGCTTTACCTCGCCCAGAATCATTGGGACTGCATAGGTAGAGAAGCGGACATTTTGGGTAATGTCGAAATTATCAATGGCCTTAATCAGACCAATACAGCCAATCTGAAACAGATCGTCCACATTTTCACTGCTGCCGGAAAAACGCTGGATGACGCTGAGAACCAGACGGAGATTCCCCTTAATATACTGTTCTCTGGCTTCCTTATCGCCTTTCAGGATCCGGGCGAACAGCTCCTCCTTTTCCTCATTGGTGAGCAGGGGAAGCTTCGATGTATTTACGCCGCAGATTTCAACTTTATTCAGTGCCATAAAGAGCAGCCTCCTTCTTTGTTTGTCCATGATCAGGTTTTCCTTTTTTCAGGGACAATATACTGGAAAGAGGGAAATTAAAAAAATTTTGCCCCTTGACAGATGGGGAGTGAAGAATATACAGTCCAGCGATTCGCTGCGTTTTCTGCTCCCGCCGCGGCCTGGGCTTGTATCGGACGCAAAGATATACTATAATAAGGCGCAAAGACACAGAGGGAGGACGCAGATTGTGAGAATTGAAACCATACAGATTCAGATAGAGAAAAACGGTGCGTTTAAGAAGACAGACAGTACGGCAGAGCTGACTGCTTATCTGCAGGATTCCGGGGAAGGGTGCAGGATTCAAAAGAGACCGGCAGTGGTAATCTGTCCGGGAGGCGGCTATGAATTCTGCTCGTTCAGAGAAGGAGAGCCGGTGGCTCTGGAGCTTCTGTCTAAGGGATATCAGGCTTTTGTGCTGCGCTACAGCACGGCGCCGGACTGTTTTCCCACTGCTTTGCTGGAGCTGGCGGGAGCGGTGGCCATGGTGCGGCTCAGGGCAGCGGAGTGGAATATTATCCCAGAACAGGTGGCTGTCATGGGATTTTCAGCAGGCGGCCATCTGGCGGCCAGCCTGGGCGTATTCTGGAATCAGGAATTCCTGGCTGCTCTGGTGAAACGTCAGGTGCAGTTTCCAGCCGGGGACAGATTTCGGAGAAACGAGACGATTTTTTCAGAGAGCAGCCTGGATGACATCTCTCTTCTTATCCGCCCGGATCGGCTGCTGTTAGGATATCCGGTAATCACCTCCGGAGAATATGCCCACAGAGGTTCCTTTGACGCGCTGCTTGGAGAGATGAAAGGGGAGGAAAGAGAGGAGTTTCTGGAGCTTCTGTCCCTGGAAAAGCAGGTGGGAAGCCATGTTCCCCCGGTTTTTCTGTGGCATACCTTTACTGACACCTCTGTGCCGGTAGAAAATTCCCTGCTCTTTTTGTCTGCTCTCAGAAGGGCAGGAGTCAGTGCGGAGGCCCACCTGTTCCCCGAGGGACGTCATGGACTGGCTCTGGCTGATGAGAGGACAGATAAGGAAATCTCAGATGGAAGAGGCAGCTATGTGGTAGAATGCTGCCAACCATGGACAGAGTTGGCGGAAGGCTTTCTGGATCGTTGGAGACAGCCTTGACTTTCCATATATTTCATACTAGAATAAAACGGACACCTGAAAAAAGGTGTCTGTTTTTTCCTGAAAATGTAATATGACAGAATATGGAGGAAGACCATTTTGGCAAATACAGAAAATACAACAGAACAGATTAAAAAGAGACGTACCTTTGCGATTATTTCCCACCCGGATGCGGGAAAGACTACATTGACAGAGAAATTTCTTCTCTATGGAGGAGCCATTAACCTGGCTGGTACGGTAAAGGGAAGAAAGGCTGCCAAGCACGCAGTATCCGACTGGATGGAGATTGAGAAGGAGAGAGGAATCTCTGTTACATCCTCCGTGCTTCAGTTTAATTATGATGGCTACTGCATTAATATTCTGGATACGCCTGGACACCAGGATTTCTCCGAAGATACCTACCGTACTCTGATGGCAGCTGATTCTGCCGTCATGGTAATCGATGCTTCCAAGGGTGTGGAGGCCCAGACGATTAAGCTGTTTAAGGTATGCCTTCTGAGAAATATTCCGATTTTTACCTTTATCAACAAGATGGACCGGGAGGCCAGAGATCCATTTGAGCTGATGGATGAAATTGAGAGTGTTCTGGGTATAAAAACATGCCCGATTAACTGGCCCATTGGATGCGGAAAGAATTTTAAGGGTGTTTACGACAGAAATACGAAGAAAATTACTACCTTTACAGCTGCCATGGGCGGTCAGAAGGAGGTGGCTTCCAGAGAGTTTGATCTGGAATCAGATGATGTGGATTCCGTAATAGGAGCCGACTATCACAGCCAGCTGTTAGATGATATTGAGCTGCTTGACGGCGCCAGCGAGGAATTTGATATGGAAAGAGTCAGCACAGGAAAGCTGTCTCCGGCCTTTTTCGGTTCTGCTCTTACAAACTTCGGTGTGGAGACTTTCCTGGAGCATTTCCTGCAGATGACAACTTCACCTCTTCCAAGGAAGACAACAGACGGCCAGGTGGATCCGTTTAACAATAAGTTCAGCGCTTTTGTATTTAAGATCCAGGCCAATATGAATAAGGCCCACAGAGACAGAATCGCATTCATGCGTATCTGCTCCGGAAAATTCGAGGCAGGCATGGAAGTAAACCATGTGCAGGGAGGCAGAAAAATCCGCCTGTCCCAGCCGCAGCAGCTGATGGCCCAGGACAGAAAAATTGTGGAGGAAGCCTATGCCGGAGATATTATCGGCGTCTTCGATCCAGGTATTTTTTCCATCGGAGATACTCTCTGCGCGCCCAATGACAAGATACAGTTTGAAGGAATCCCTACCTTCGCTCCAGAGCATTTTGCCAGAGTACGGCAGATGGATACCATGAAGCGAAAGCAGTTTATCAAAGGAATCAACCAGATTGCCCAGGAAGGTGCGATTCAGATTTTCCAGGAGTTTAATACTGGAATGGAGGAAATCATCGTAGGCGTAGTAGGAGAACTGCAGTTTGAGGTTCTGACCTATCGCCTGGAAAATGAGTATAACGTGGATGTAAAGCTGGAGAAACTGCCTTATGAGTATATCCGCTGGATTGAAAATAAGGAGGAAATTGATCCGGCCAGAATCCAGGGAACTTCTGACATGAAGAGAATTAAGGACTTAAAGGGAAATCCTCTGCTCTTATTCGTCAACAGCTGGAGCGTCGGGATGGTTCTCGACAGAAATCCAGGCCTTGTGTTAAGCGAGTTTGGACGGGATTAAGATAAAAATATCAGGAGGTAGAAGCATGAGCAAAACGGATGTGGTAAGAAAAGCAATGGTAGAGGCCATGAAGGCCAAGGATAAGGCGAGAAAGGACTCCCTTTCCATGCTGCTGTCCGCTCTGAAAAATGCGGAGATTGACAAGAGAGAGCCTCTGACCGAGGATGAGGAAAATGCCATTGTCAAGAAGGAGATCAAGCAGACAAGAGAAACCATGGAAACGGCTCCTGCAGACAGAGAGGATATTAAGAATGAGGCAGCTGCCAGACTGGCTGTATATGAGGAGTTTGCACCGGCTGATTTGACAGAGGATCAGATCCGCCAGGTGATTGCCGGAGTGTTAGCTGAACTTGGCATTGAAGAACCGAAGAAATCTGACAAGGGGGCAATCATGAAGGTTCTGATGCCGAAAGTGAAAGGAAAGGCAGACGGCAAGGCAGTCAACGAGATTCTGGCAGGAATGCTGAATTAACGGGCAGTAAGAGAAGGAAAGCGAGGAAACAGCCATGAGGAGGTTTCCGGAAAGGGGATGACCAGATGTACAGAGAAGAAATTGAGAAATATATTGACAGCCACAGGGAGGAGATGCTGGAGGACATTAAGACGCTGTGCCGTATTAACAGTGAGAAGATGCCTTACCAGGAGGGAATGCCTTACGGAGAGGGAGCCTGCCATGCGCTGGAGACGGCTCTTTCCATGGCTGAGAGCTATGGCTTTTCCATTTCAAACTATGACAATTATGTAGGAACCGTAGATTTTGGCGGAACAGAGAGCCAGTTAGATATTCTGGCTCATCTGGACGTGGTTCCGGCAGGAGAGGGATGGACTGTGACGAAGCCTTTTGAGCCTGTAGAGCAGGACGGAAAGCTTTACGGCAGGGGAACAGCAGATGATAAGGGACCTGCTGTAGCAGCTCTTTACGCCATGCGGGCAGTGAAGGAATTAAATATTCCGATCAATAAGCGGGTGCGCCTGATTCTGGGAACAGATGAGGAGTGCGGAAGCAGTGATATCGCTCACTACTATGCAGTTGAGAAGGAAGCTCCTATGACCTTCTCTCCAGACGGAGCATTTCCGGTGGTCAACATTGAAAAAGGCCATTTAGACGGTGCGTTCGAGGCGGAATTTGAGCCGTCAGAGGCTCTCCCCAGAGTAAAATCTGTCACAGCAGGAACAAAGATCAACGTAGTTCCGGGAAAAGCCTATGCTGTGCTTGAGGGACTGGATGACGATCTGGTGAGAGAGGCAGGCAAAGAGGTGGAGAAGGAGACAGGAGTTTCCTTTGAACTGGTAGGAAAGGACGGCTGCCTGGAAATTACTGCCTGCGGAGCCGGAGCACACGCCTCCACTCCTCAGGAAGGAAAGAACGCAGCTACCGCTCTCCTGCTTCTCATTACGAGACTGCCCTTTGCTCCATGCAGACAGATGGAGGTAATCCGCTCTCTGACAGAGCTGATGCCTCACGGAGACACAGAGGGAAAAGCTCTGGGTGTTGCTATGTCTGACGAGCTTTCAGGAGCCCTTACCCTGGCCTTTGATATTCTGGAAATTACAGACAGCCGGATGCACGGAATGTTTGACAGCCGTACACCTCTCTGCGGAAATGAGGAGAATATTTTAAAGCCTGTTACAGCGAAGATGGCAGAGCACGGCATTACCATGCTTACCAAGGAAATGCTGCCGCCTCACCATGTAGACGGCAATTCTCCGTTTGTAAAGACACTTCTCCACGCCTATGAGGAGTATACAGGACGCAAGGGCGAGTGCGTTTCCATGGGCGGCGGAACTTATGTTCACGATTTAAAAAATGGAGTGGCTTTCGGAGCGGCTCTTCCGGAGACAGATAACCGGATGCATGGAGCAGACGAGTTTGCTGTGATTGATGAGCTTCTTTTAAGCGCCAAGATCTTTGCCCAGGTTATCGCAGATCTCTGCAGCTAACAGGTATGAATCGGGACGTTTAGTACAGAAAAAATTCATAAAAAATTTGGATTTAGAAAAGAACCTTAATAAAAGTTCAATTGATCTGACCTGCTTCCTGTGATAGAATGCTGTCACAGAAGCAGGAAGCTCAGTTGAACTTTTTTTACTTTATAGGAAAGTTCGACTTTCGTCGAACTTTTGAATGAAAATAGCCCGCAC
>JAQERH010000042.1 GCA_027698105.1 Lachnospiraceae bacterium AM93-12TA | reverse complement strand
ACCCCTCAAGAGTGAGGGGAAGGGGAGTTGAAGTGTCGGAGACACTTTTTTATTGCATAGGAAAATACGCCCTATGAAATAAAAAACGCTACGCAAGGATCGCCATGCTTCATTTTTGTTGCATGAAAGGAGTATGAAAATATGCGTCTGAAATATACCTGTCCCAGCTGTGGGACACCTTTGGGCTATGACGGGTTGTGCTGGAAATGCAAGTGCGAGCAGGAGCGAAATGCTGCGCTTACCTGGACGCCGGAACAAATTGCAGAAAAACAGAAGCGTCTGATTCAGAATATCCAACGGCTGGCAGATATGGAGGAGCCGGAATGTACCGACTTTTGGCATCTGTTTGGTTATCGGAATGCCATTACCCCGGAGATTCAGCGGGCGGCGTTGGCCGCAGAGGTGTTCTATCCCTCAGAGCTTTATTACCGTGTCCCAGAGGATGTACGGGACGGCCTGATTTCTGCTTTGCTGTCCACAGAGGATTCCGGCGAAGCATCCAACCTGATGTGCTGTCTTGCCATGCAGGGAGATGATCGGGCATTGGAAACGCTGTTGGAACTGGAGAGAAATCCGCGCCCCTGGCGAAGGAAACTCTATGTGGACCCGTCCGTTTATGCCCAGTGCGGCGGATGGACCTTTGATAAGGAGGGGCAACGGGCACAGCTCAACTTTGACACCTGTTATCCCATGGTCAAGGGAGCAGCCGGTGAAGTATCTCCCGTCCGCATCGGGCGGGCACGAGATGACATCTGCCCCCACTGCGGCGGGCGTATGGTGGATATGCTGGTGCTGGATGGCCGGGATGAGAGGCTGAAGTTCCTGGGGCTGAATGGCATTCTTACCGCTGCCTGCTGCCCCAACTGCGTGGGATTTCTGAAAGAGCCTGCATTTAACCGATTTACTCTGGACGGCGGAGTGGAGATCGTTCCGTCAGAACTTTTTGACGGGGCAGGGAAGATGGACTGTTATGTCCGGGAAGAGGACTATAAGGCTCTTACCGAAAATTCTTTCGTATTAGGGAAAACGCCCGTTCCGCTGTTCTACGGCGCCGCTTATGAGGATGTGAATACGATTGGCGGCTTTGCCAACTGGGTGCAGGACTGGGAATATACTGCCTGCCCCCACTGTGGAAAACCCATGAAATATCTGGCTCAGATCCAGTGGGATACCTTGATGGACGGCACAGAGGGAACGCTCTATGTGGAGTTCTGCCCGGACTGCCAGATTGTATCCATGCAGCATCAGCAGACCTGAGAGGAGAGGGGGCTATGAGCTTACCAAAACGCGACGGCGTAAATGGCCGTTATTATCTAATCCATAAACAGGATACGGATCCTGAGGTACTGGCAGAGGCGGATCTCTGCATCCAGGATGTGTTGGATGGAACCGCAAAAGAAAACCATTCCGGCTCCCCGGTGGTCGTTCGGAGTCAAAGCGGAACGCCCTTCCTTCCCAGTCAGCTGCTGGAACGGTATCTGCTTTGTCTGCCGCTGAAGGGATTTCCCTACAAGGAGGCGGCTGTATTCTGCGATGCCCTGCGGCGGTTGGCGGGCTGGGAAGAGATTCGCTATCAGTTGGAGAAGTACATAGAAAAGCAAGTGCAGGAACGGTACTTCCTTGTGGGAGAGCGTGAAGATGGGTTTACAGTCTTTCCGCCCTGTACGGTGTGGCCGGAATTGCGCCCGGAGGATGTGGACGAAGGACTGCTGCGCTTTGCCTGCTATGTGGCGGTCTGCCACACTGTGTATGGGCAGAGTTTTGAATCTCTCACCACGGAGCATATTCTTGGCCTGGTTTCCCAGATTCGCCCGGATATGGTAAAGGAACTGAAAACGGCTGGCAGCGGCAAACTGTCGCCTGACATTCAAAAGAGAAAGACAAAGTATCTGACAGCCTCGGCCAACGACGTTTTCGCCACTATCCGTATCACTGCCAGGGATTCCACGGAGGAGTGCTATGCTGAAATCCTGGACTACCTGTGCACGGTGCTGGAGCAGGAGGAGTTTCCCCACAGTTACTCAGTGGAGTTCCGTGGAAAGGAGAAACTCTATCTGCCCATTCCCGGACTTCCTAAAAAAGGAGTTAATCAGCTCTTTGCCTGTGCCGTCCAATACCCTAAATTACACGTCGGTATTGAGCGGTATGCACGACTGGCCATGCGGGAGTATGAATGGTATACCAACCTCCCCGATGAAGCCTGCGCCATGCCCGGAACCTTCGCCGTGTTTGCCCTGGGGCTGGAAGGAGAACAGTGGGCACCGCTGGTGGCAGAGTATCTGGATTTATGCGATGATGAGCATTCTTCCTTACAAGAGAAATTCCTCCACGCCTTTATCCGCAAGTTCGGTTTCAGGCTGTGGACATTGGGCGTGCTGGTGCGGGGTGCATTATCTATGCAGTGGCTGGAGCCTGCCAGGGAATTTCGCAGCTTGATTGCCAATGCCGAAAGTCTGGATGCTTTGCTGGCAGTTAAGCGCCGATTTCCCGACTATCTTCTGCCGGATGAGAGAAAGGATGCAAAATTCCAGGCTATCGCCTGGCAGAGCCTGCTCTGGGCCATCTGGGGAAAGGATTCCCAGAACAGCGGCAGCAAGGTTATCAAAGCGGCCCCGGAAGAATTAAGAGAGAAGTACCAAAAGATATTTGCGTAAGGAGGATCCTGAATGAACAGTGAGCGGATCACAGCATTTTTGCAGGAATATTGGTATATTGCCTCCGTAATCATCGGCGCAGTGATTTTGATTGGAGCGCTCCGCAACTGGAACTGGCTCTGCGACCCCACCGGTACGCCGGATGTGCACCGTCACAGCAGAGGCTACCGGCGGGTGGTTTTCTTCCTTCTGGGTGTCCTTTTAATCGTGGTGAGCATTTGGGGCTTTGTGCTTAGATTGAAATAGGAGGAGAAAATCTGTGATGACTGAAAAATATCCCACCTGGCTCACCGGCCATGTGAAAGAATGGGCAGAGAAGCGTCTGTCCACCGTGATTTTGTGTTCCACCACTGGAAACGAACTTTTGGAAGTGTGGTATTACGGAGATTTGCTCGCGGTAAAGGGAGAGCCTCAATCCTATATTGTAGATAGCGCCGAGGCCCCCGGACTGGTGGCAGCCCGTGACCCGGAGACCGGCGAGGAGTTCGTCATTTTCGATGGCGGGCGGCATGGCTATGATAATCTGTTCTGTGATGAACATACTCTGGATGAGCTGGAACATCGTTTTCTTAAGCGGTATGAAATTCCTGCCTCCAAGCTGGTACTGGAGCTGGGCTACAGCATTGATTATGAGGACGAAAAAGAAGATTTTGCTCCGGACGAGGCAGATACCGTGGAATTGATTAGCGGTGAGCGGATGCCATGGGAGCAGGTCAAGCGGGATGGCATTGACTATATTGCGCTTTACTATGTGGACGAGAAAGGAAAACAAGTCCAGATTTTGGACGCGGAGCTGGCGTGAGCACCTGTTTCATGTGTACCCCACAGGCCGCCGGGAAGCTGGCCGCCATGGATTTTGAGAATCTGGCTGTCAAGGAAACCACCATTGACTCCGCCCTGCTGGAAAACAATGCGGAGTTCTTAATCTATGAGGGAGCCAATGCCGTTGGTAAGGGCCGGGTGCTGGGCCGGACGATACCATATCAAGTGAAACAACAACGAAAGTAGGTGCCTTATGTACCAAATTGCATATATTGGCCGTTGGGAGACACTCCCAGAAACGGCTGCCGCCATCTGTGACCATGACACTCCCAAGCTGGAGGCGCTGCTCCAAGGCGGTCTGGATTTAGATGTTCCCATCCAGCTTAGCGAATACATCAAGCTGATGCCATTGGAGATTGCGGTTTTTCGGAATGATGTGCCTATGATTCACTTCCTACTGGAGCATGGAGCTGATCCCAGTCTGGCAGAGGAACAGCCCCTGCTGCTCACCGCCGTCCGTTGCTGCGGGCCGGAGGTAGTGGCGCTCTTTGCCGGACAGGCCGTAAAACTAAGTCCGAAGCAGAAAGAGCGGGCCTTCCAGGAAGTGCGCTGGGGCAAGCGCCCGGAGAATATTCCGGTGCTGGAGCAGGCTGGGATTACGGTGGTCAAGTTTGGCGGCGAGGCATTCCGGGCAGCTGTGTCCGAGGGCAATACCAAACTTGCCCGGCTGCTGCTGGAAAAGGGGGCAGACATCAATTACCACAAGCCGGACATGGTGTTCCCGAACGCCTCCACCGCTGTCACTGAGGCTGTCCGACACAAAAATCTCCCCATGGTGCGCTGGCTCATTGAGCAAGGAGCAGACATCACCATTGTTGATAAATACGGCGACCGACCTTACACCGTGGCGGTGCAGAACAAAAATCAGGAGCTGGCCAACTACCTGAAGGCCCTGGAACCGGAGGACTGGCACAACGAGCAGGAAAAGGTCCGGCAGCTCATGCCCTATAAGCTGCCTGCCAAGCTGGTGGAATATCTGAAAACCGGCCCCCTGCGTCTGAAATTCCCGGAGCAGGAGTGGGTGAAATGGGCGGAGTTCTACTCCTTCATGGATGTGCAGGAGATGACCTGGAAGAGGAAGAAGCTGCTCTCTCTCATGGCGGCCATGGACAATTACAGTGATTATCTGCTGCTGTGGAGTCCCAGAGATAAGAAATTATGGTATCTGGACATCGAGCATGAGGAGTTCCATTCCCTGGCTAAATGGGATGACTTCATCGCAGACCCCGGAAAATATTTCAATGAAATGATTGAGGGTGAATTTGAGGAATAAGGAGCAAAGTTATGACAGAAGAAAACAGAACCTACATCACCCATCTCAAGGTCGCTGATGTCCCGTGGCACCGACTCACCACTGCCTATGGCAGGGGAATGGAGTTTCCCGCTCACCTGACGGTGCTGGAGCAGATGCGTGATTTGTCGTCCGTCAAAAAGTCCCTCTACGAGCTCACCACCAACATGGAGCACCAGAGTACCCTGTGGCACGCCACCCCATTTTGTATGGTGTTTCTGAGCCGGATTCTGGAGAAGGCCCTCACAGAGAGCGGCCAGAACCCCGCGGCCTATTTCCTGGCCGGGGAACTGCTGGACTTCTTTACCTGTATCCTCCAGTGCTTTCACGATGGAGATGAGATGGATCATGCCGATCCGCTGCCGCTGTTCTCCGATCTGCTGAAAGAAGAATACCTGTGGTCGGAGGAATACGACGAGGAAGAAGATGAGATGCGCTACGAGGAGGAAGAAGTGTTTCCAGACGACTTGTTTTACAGCTTCTATTATTACTCCTGGCAGGCAGCGCTGGCCTGCCGGGATGCATTGGAGCAAGCCCCGGAGGCGTTTGCCGAGCCTGCCGCTGCAGTGCTGCAACTGCTGTAAAGGAGGTCACACCCATGTTTGAAGAATTCTATGAAATGTATGAGCTCCAGGAACAGGAAGTGGTTGCTTTAATCAATCGCTGCATCGGGGGCAGATATAACAGCAAGGGCGATTTTTGGGAAATGGCCGTCCTGACACTGGGCATGGTGTTCTGTGACACCGGCAAGGTCAGCAACAAAGAGGAGCGGCTGGAATGGCCGGTCACTGACGAGGAGCGGGGCAGCAACAAGGGCTGGGAACGCTTTCATAACGAGCAGATCTGCCGCCTGAAGATCCGTCGGATAAAAGAAGAATGGGCGCAAAATCTGGTGACGCGGCCTGTGCTGTGAGTGGTACCTGGCGCAGAAAAAGCTGAAATGGGCGGCTGACTTTGAGTTTGCTTTGTTTCCTTATCTGGTCAATGGGATTCAAAATCATTTGGAGGACGCCTGCTTTCGGGATATGTCCGGCTGTGATCTGGCAGAAATTGAGCAGACAGCCGGTGAGCGGTGTCAGCCCATCGGGCATATTGGTTACTATTATCCGGCAGAGGTCTGGATCTCGGAGTACGGAAAACTGTATGCGAAATATGAGTATCAGGACGAGATCGAGTGCTTTCCGGATGTATTTGCCCTGATTGAACGGGAACTGCGGCAGTGCAACTTTGATTCCGCTGCCATGAAAACCGTTGAGGCACTGGATAGAAAGCTATAAGAACGCAATAAGGAGGAACTGCCATGAGCATAAAAGAAAAACTGGAGTCGCTTGGAAAAAACAGCGTTGAACTGAAAATAGAAGGAAAAGAAACATACAAAATGGGTGCCACCCGTTTTGGAGGGCAGCCGGATGTGCCGTCGGACTTCGTTTGGCCCGCCTATGAGGGCGAAAGCTATGACCGTGTTGTGAAAGAGCGCCCCCTCACTTTTCTGGCTCAATTTAACTGTGAGGAGCTGGCCCAGTTTGATATAGAGCATCTTCTGCCTGACCACGGCCTGCTCTCCTTCTTCTATGAAACAGATACCCAGTGCTGGGGTTATGATCCAAAAGACAAGGGCTGCGCCCGCGTCTATTGGTTTGAGGATATTTCGACACTGTCTGCTGCAAACTTTCCTGAAGACATGGAGGAAGATTTTAAGTTTCCTATGGTCAAGATCAAGATGGACTCAAAATACTCCTATCCTTCCTGGCAGGACTTCAGCGAAGTGTTTCCGGATGAGGAGGACTATGATGCCTTCAATTCTGTGTGGGCTGAACGAATGGAAGACGATTCGGAAGAGACGGAAAGCCGCTCCCAGCTGCTGGGCTGGCCTGATGTGATTCAGAACAGTATGTTCAGCGAATGTGACCTGGTGACTCAGGGTTACTATCTGGGCAACGGCTGGGTTAAAATTCCGAAGGAGGTTCGCCAGCGGGCGGAAGATTCTGCTCGTGACCGTTGGGTACTGTTATTCCAGTTGGATACGGTGGAATATGACGACTTCGAGCTGATGTTCGGCGACTGCGGGCACATCTATTTCTACATTCTCAAAGAGGACCTGGCTGCCCGTCGCTTTGAACGGATCTGGCTGATCCTCCAGTGCTATTGAGGGAGGCGCTTTTATGGACTATCTGAAAATACTGCATGAAAACCCTGATTTGGCGGAGGAATTTGATTCTCTTTTTGACTTCTTCCTGCTGGATGAGTTGTCCCCACGGGATGACGCAGAAGGCCGCTGCACCTTCTCCCTGCCCGGTATGGCCTTTGCCAGAGATGGCTCCGGCGGAGAATACCACCTGTTGGAAGATGGCTCCATTGGATATTACAGCAGCGAAGGGGAGGCAGGCCGTCTGGCCGAGAGTATGGACGATTTCTTTTCCCTGCTTGTGAGCTGTATCTGCTGGCATGACTGCTGTGACGCAAAGCAGTATGTGGATTCCAAAACGCTGGAGGAATATGGGCAGAGGCAGCGCAGCTGTAACTTGGAAGATATGGATATGGACAGCTTGCAACGGGTGTCTGATGCCCTCGGCATCCCTAACGGTGAGCCGCTGGCTACGGTTCTGGAGCGGTTCCGCAGAGCAACCCAGCGTGAGCCTCTGTATCAGTGTATATTTCACGAGGACGACGGAAGTCTGACCGAATCATATGGCCTGATGTTTGAATGAGAAAGGAGCAAGCCTTATGAAAGCATTTGATCCCAATTATAAACTGCTGGACGAGATGTACCAGGACGAATATTATCCAGATTTTCTGGTGGATAAGGTAAAGGACGAGCTTCAGAAGGTCATCGACCTGCTGGAGAGCGGTGAAACAGACACCGAAGTGGTGCAGGAAACGCTGGATAAGGCAGTTTGCGGCATCAATGATCTTCAGGAGGAATTTGACGAGAACGACAGCGAGATCGAAACGGTGGCCCGAGACTGCATCGGCGTTACCGTGGCCTATATTCTGGAGTGGTTTAATATCCCTATTGACACTGAAGAAGCCATCCGGGAAAGAGACTGGTAAAACCTATGAAAAAAACCATGGCAGAAAAAGAACTGGTCATTTGTGATGAGTGCGGCAGCTTGTTTTTCAAAGGCTCCTCAAAGATGATGGGGCTATGCCCGGAATGTGCCCATGCTCTCTATGGCTACCCGAATTGTTCCCATCATTTTCAGAATGGCCGGTGTGTGAACTGCTGCTGGGACGGCTCAAAGAGTGAGTACATCAAGAAACAAAATCAACAGGAGGAAACTGATATGCCTACAACCGAATGGCTGAACCAATACGAATCTATCAAGGACAAACTGGTCTGCAAAACGGACTTAGACGCTCATTTCACAGAGAAAGTAATTGGAAATATGCAGGTGGATGTGCTGGACATCGGCTCCGTTCATTTCCCTACCGGAACGCTCTTCGCCTGTGATCCGCTGGTGGAACTGGAGGATGCCCTGCCATTTCTTCAGACGATCCCCGCCGGGACGTACCCGGTGAAGATCTGCGTGGTATCCAGCGAACAATACGGCGACCGCTACGCCTGTGTCAAGGTGGAGGTAAGCCGGGAAAAGCCGGTCCGATATGAGCTGGGCATGACGGGCAAAGAGAATCTGGATGAGGAACTGGATGAGGACGATTATTTTGGTTTTGGCGTTGACGCTGGGATGGGCTGTGTGGCAGACATTCAGACCCAGGCGGCCTTCAAGGAATATTGGGCCGAGCGGATGGAAGAGGACTCGGATATTGATCCCTACAACGACCTGTTCTGTGATCTCTTGGAGGAAAATGCCAAAACCCACCCCAGGTATCAGGGAAACTATGGCGACTGGCTCAACTGGACGGTGCCAGGTACGGACTGCAGCCTGCCTATCTTTGCCTCCGGCTGGGGAGACGGGTATTATCCCGTCTACTTCGGCTATGATGCCAAGGGCGAAGTCTGTGCCGTGTATGTGCGGTTCATAGACATTGAAGCCAGTTATGGAGAGCAGGAATAAAGGGGGACAAGCGATGGAATGGCCAAAACGAGTACGGACAGCAGACTGGGAGAGAGGTGTCCTGACCTTAGACGGAGAAAAGAAATTTGAGATTTCAGAGCTGACCATGGAACTTATGGAGCGTCTGGCTGGTTACACCTTAGTAGGTTTCCATGTGAAAGGCTATCCGATGAGCGATGAACGGTTGACTCCTTTCGCCGGACACAAAAGCATGGTCAACTTCGGCGTGGAGGACGGTGTCCTCACGGATGCCTGTTTTCACGTTTTTTCCGCCATGCCAAAGTTGCGATATCTGCTGCTGGACGGCAACATCGCCATCCATGGAAGCGGCCTGCCCGCCCTGAAAAACTGCAAGCTGGATCTCCTGACCATGGGCCGTACCGGGCTGGATGACGCCGGATTGCTTCAGGCGGTCTCCATCCCTAAGCTCTCCCACATCCACATCGACCATACTGCCGTTACCTATGGGGGCCTGCTGGCCATTGCTGGTAACAATCGCATCGAGCCGGTGGCCCATGTGCAGTTTTCCAAAGAACAGATGGAACACTTCTCCCAGCTCCAGCGGGAAAAGGCCAAAAAGACCACTCAGCTGGATGAGCAGGCAGCTAAGGAATGCCGCAAGGTGTTGTCCGCCTTCTTTGCCGAGATGACAGAATGGGAGCAGTATATGGAACAGGCCGGGTTTGAGGATACCGAGGCTGTGCCCCGCCTGCTGGCGATCTGGGAGAAATATGTGAGTGAAAAGCCCCGTATGGGCTACCGGCCCCTGGGCCTTTCGTACAGCGCCCAGGGAACCTACAAAGGCGAACAGTTCCTTGACGCGGAGCAGATTACCCGGAACAAGCTCTACATCTACACCAGAGAGAAAAACAGCGGCTTTGACCGCCGTTTCCTTATGAAGCGTGTGGGAGAGGACTGGATGATCGACGCGGTGCAGGAGCGTCTGGATGGATGGCAGCGGGTGGGACTGTGAGGCATTACACGACTTGGGAGTATGAAATCATTGGCCCAGTTTTGGGCAGGAAAGGACAAACCCTATGACACTGCAAGATAAGAAAATCATGCCTCCTCCTTGGCTGGCCCACCGGGAGATCGAGCGATACTCCATCGGCTGGCGCATGGGCTATGGGGAGGAAACCATATACCGATTTGGCAATTGGCTGGACACCCTCTCACCAGAGGAGCGGGCGGAATACCGTTCCCTCTTTCCTGAGCCGGTAACCTGGAAGGGCTGGTGGGACGACGAAGATAATAGCCAATTGCTGGAACATGGAGACTTCTTTATAGAAGTATGGCAGCCGGAAGGGAGACCTAAGTACACCCGCCGGTGGCTCCAGCAGGAGTTTGCTGCTGGGAGAACGCGGGAGCTGTGCCTGTTCTGGGGCCATCAGCCTGCCCAGGACGGCAGCATCACGAAAAGCTGCCTCAGCCAGTGGTGGATGGAGGATTTCTATGCTATGGCTGACTCCTACCTCTGTATGGAACAGTATATGATGGCAGGCAAAGCCCAGCTGTTTGGCGATAGTGAGATTCGGGAGCAGATTTTGAAATGCAGCGATCCGAAACAGATTAAGGCTCTGGGCCGCAAGGTACGGGGCTTTGACCAGAAGGTGTGGGACAGATTCAAATACGCCATTGTGCTCAGTGGAAACTGGTGTAAATTCAGCCAGAACCGTGACTTGCGGGAGTTTCTCCTCTCCACCGGCGACAGGGTACTGGTGGAGGCCAGCCCCTATGATAACATCTGGGGCATCCGCCTTGCGGCCAGTTCCCCGGAGGCCCAGGATCCGATGAAGTGGCGGGGAGAGAATCTGCTGGGTTTTGCGCTGATGGAGGTGCGGGACGAGCTGCGTCGGGTGACACAGAATGAAATGCTTTGTGATTGGAGTACAGTATGGAAAAAATGAAACTTTATGAACTGGTAAATCACTATCACATTGGCACGGAGCTGACCTGTGCCGAGGCGATGTTTTTGGCCTGCAATGAATATTATCATTTGAACTTGTCCGAGGAGACACGGAAGATGTTCTCCGTCATGGGCCTTGGGATGCAGACCGAGCAATCCTGCTGCGGCGCCTTCACTGTGGCAGTGGGGATCATCGGTCTGATGACCGCCAAAGAGGGACAGACCGATGTGGATAACATGGAAGGATATCAGATGATTGCCGAATTGACAGATTTTATGTTGGGCTTTTACGGAACGCTCCACTGTGTGGAACTGCAAAAACTGGAAGTCATGGGGTATGAAAATCCCTGCCACGCTATTGTGGAGGCGGTGGCAAAAAAACTGGAGGAGCTGCTGGAAGGCCGCAGTATTTTTTATCCGGCAAATACAGGACAGCTCGGCTCCTGATATGCCAAAAGAGGACTTGCTATGAACGAAAAACTATTTCGCCCCCAATTTAACCAAATGAACACCACCGGAAAGCAGATGCTGATGGAACGCCTGGCTGCCCGTTATGATATGACATTTCTCGGTCTGCATACCTTTGACCGCTGGGGTCAAACCTGTACCACCGGCATATTTGAAAAAGATGGCTGTGAGTTTGTCTTCGTCCCCGGGGATACTGTTACGCTGGGTTGGGAACGGTTTGCTGTGGGACTGAATCAGGAGAGCCAGGAGGAACTGGACTATCTGTTTCAGGAATGGGAGATGGAACGGGATCCGGCAGAATTCATCAGAGGGAGCATGGCTCCTGTCCGTCAGGCAGTCATCGGCCCCATGCTGGTGGAGCGGGAACTGGAGGAACTCTGCTGGGAGCCAGTCAGGATGGACGATCCCAGGCTGACCGCCCATCCTGACTGGCTGAAGGAATTTCGGGACTTTGCCTGGAGTGACAGCAGCAGTCTTACTTTACATCAGTCGGCCCGCATAGAACGGACGGAAGATGGATTTCAGACCTGGCTCTATTGCCGCACAGATTACAAAATGCTTCTTGACCAGCTGCAGAAAAAAGGATTTTCACTGCCTACCGCAGACGAGTGGGCCTACCTGTGCGGCGGCGGGTGCCGGACTCTGTTCCCCTGGGGAGATGGGCTGGATTACTCCATGCGTCTGCACTGGTTTGAGGACATGGATGAGGATGAAAACAGACCCTACGACATGGAAGAACCCAATTTTTTCGGTCTGTCCATTGCCTATGATCCCTATATACGGGAGGTCGTGAAGGCCGAACAGTTTACCACCTGCGGCGGCGATGGCGGGTGCAATATTTGTGGAGGGATGGGGCCATTCCTTGGTTTTCTGCCCTGTTCGCCCCACTGTAAGCCGGAAGTGCAGGAAAATAAGGAGCTGAATGGCGACTATGATTTTTACCGGCCTATCATCCGGGTGGAGATGGGAGTTTAATCAGGAAATAAATTACCTGGGAATGGAGGATTTAACATGAGCAGGGAACTGTATAAAGCATTTATTGACGGTCTTTATCAGCCGTTGTGACGGAGATGAGTGGCCAGAATAAAAGGAGGTGTAACGGATGTATATCGACAAATACTGGGGCAGCTTTATTGGCGGTTCCGATGACAGTCTGAACCTTGTAGCCTTTTTGGAAGACCAGAAGAAAGAGGAGATTCCTCTCAGCGAGATCTTTGCCAAAATTGGGCTGGACAGGCAGAACTGGAACTTCCAACAAACAGCGGAGTATCTGGAATTCACTCACTCTGATGGCGTGGAGATGGACTTCCACTTTGCCATTGATGTGGTTACCGACCTGGCCGCCATCCTTTTAGAGTGCAGCGTCAGCGGCAGTGTGAACCTCCAAAATTTAGATGAATATAACATGCCTTCCCGCTGCATCCGCATCACCGCTACACCAGAGGAACACGACGCCATGAACGGGGCTCTGGCGGACTTTGTCCAAGATCCCCTGTCCTATGATATCAGTGAGATGATGGGCGAGGATGAGATTACGGATATGGCTTATCAGGTGGAGATGCTGCGGAAAGAACTGTACGAAGACTCCGGCAGTAATCGGAACTACCATGTAAAGGCGGAGGATGTGAAACATCTGCTCCCCGACTGGGAAGGAGCCGACGGCTGCATTGCCACGGGCCGCATCACGGTGGAGGGCCGCAAGGTGGGCTACTGCTACCGGGAGAATCCGGACGGAGGCTGGGACAGCGGCTGGCGCTTCACCGCTGGTGACGAGAGCGAGGCGTACATGAACGACCCCAACAACGCCGGGATCTACAAGCTGAACACGATCTGCAACGACGATCCCGACATTATCCCGCTGCTGAATACGCCTGCCCCCTGCGCCTTTGAGCGGGATGAGAATGGCGTGTTCCAGCAGATCAAAGACTGGAAACCGGATGAGGACGAGGAGGAGACGGATATGGACATTTTACAGCAGTGCCAGAAGTGGCATGAAGAGGATAAATACCGGAAAATCATTGACGCGCTGGAGGCCATCCCTGCTAAGGAGCGTACCCCTGAGATGGACAGCGAGCTGGCCCGGGCCTATAACAATTTGGCAGACCCATATAAGCCAGATGGCAAAGAGATGTTCAAAAAAGCTATCGCCCTGCTAAAACCCCATAAGGAATACTTTGAAGGCGACCACTGCTGGAACTTCCGCATGGGTTACTCTTATTTTTATCTGGATCAGGAGGGCCGGGCCTTGCCTTATTTCCGCAAGGCGCTGGAGGCCCGCCCTGGTGATGAGGATACTCAGGAGCTGATTGATGAATGTGAAAGCCGTATCTCTCTGCCCCGATTCTCGGAGTGCTTCCGGAAGCGGACAGAGAACTGGTGGGAAACTTTTGTCGAGATGGAAGCAGAATTGCGCCAGATGATGGACGAGGACAAGGATCACACCCGTGGCGCAGAACTCGTGGACCAAATGCAGGAAACCCTGAATCTGGCCTTTGATGAGATCTCTTTCGAGATGGGCGTGGGTGGCGAAAAGTACGAGCTGATCCTCACCCCGGAGGGTGACAAGGTCAAGCTGTTTGAGCTGGTCTACTTCCAGAAGCACGTCCCCAAGGAGGTGCTGGAGCACTGGAACATTCTGGTGGGCCGTCAACCCTCCCAGGATATTGGCCTGCGTACTGAGGATGGATGGGACATCTCCGGGGAGGATGTGCAGATCTGGCTGGAGGAGCAGGGCGAAAACAGCTTTGCCATCTCCGCCTACTGTGAAAAGCTGCTGCCTATGCTCCGGGAGGAGGAAGGCCGGGCCTGGTGGATGCTCACCACCCTCACCGATCAGGTGCTGGGCGAGATGTCCCACATGAGATACATAGACAGCCTTGATGTGCTGGAAAAGCCCAAGGCAGAGCCGTCCTTTCTCCTGTCCCAGCTCCCCGACAAGCTGCGGGAAAAGGGGCTGGAACTCTCCCCCGATCCGGAAGCCTATCTGGACAGTTACCTTGGCTACAAAATGGAACCCAATGAAGACCCGGACGCCGATTGGCGGCTGGATGTGATGGTCGGCTCCACTTGCTGTGCGCCCTTGATCAACAGCTATCTGAATGCCGACAATGATTTTATGGACGATCTCCATGCCGACGGCACGGTGGCGGGCTTCTTCTGCTATCCTCTGGATACCCTGCGGGAGGAAGAAGGAACCCAGAAGATCTTTGACTTCCGGGACAAGCTGGAGGAAGTGCTCACCGCCGGGGACAGTTCGGAGGTGCTCACCCTCATCGGCGGAGCCACCGGTCTCTACTGCGGTTATGTGGACTTCATTGCCTGGGACATTCGAGAGGCACTGAACATGGCGAAAGAGTTCTTTGAAGGCACGGACATCCCATGGGCCATCTTCCACACCTTCCGCCGGGAGGCAGGCACAGTGAACCTGAAAACGCCGCCCGAGGAGGAGCCAGGCGATGAGGAACAGGTCGCCGAGCTGAACGAGACGCTTACAGGCATGGACTATATCCCTTACACTCCAGAAAACGCGGAAGCATTCTTCCGGCAGCTGGAGCGGTGGAATGACGAGGACCAGTACACCCGCTGCATTCAGGCGCTGAACGCTGTTCCGGAGGACTGGCAAAACTACCGCACTTCTTACGCGCTGGCGAGAGCATTGGAGAATTATGCTGTTATTGGGGATCATGGAGAAGGTACACCCAATTATAAGGGAGACAAAGCCCTGATACGTGCCATCAAGGTGCTGGAGTCAGTCCGGAAGGAAGGAGAGAACAAGGCAGAGTGGAATATGCGGATGGCCTACGGCTATCAGTATCTCTGCGGCCAGGAGGAAAAGGCTATCCCCTACGCCCAGCGGTGGGCAGAGTTGGACCCGACAGATGAGGATGCACAGTTAGTGCTCCAGGAGTGCAGGGCGGAGATCCGGAAACGCCGGCGCAGCCGGAATAAGAAGGTCAAATTTGTGCCTGGTGATACCCCCTTTGAGGGCTTCGACCTCACCAACTTCTGGGATGATAATTGGTATGCACTGAAAGAATATGTCAGTGATCCGCCTTCCGATGAGCTGATTGCCAGCGTGGAGGAGGAACTTGGCTACAAGCTGCCTGCCGCCTACATCTGGCTGATGAAACAGCACAACGGCGGCATTCCGGTGAACACCTGCTATCCCTGCAATGAGCCCACCTGCTGGGCAGAAGACCATGTGGCCATCACCGGCATTTTCGGCATCGGACGGGAAAAAATCTACTCCCTCTGCGGGGAATTGGGCAGCCAGTTTATGATCGATGAGTGGGAGTATCCTGCCATCGGTGTGGCCATCTGCGACTGTCCCAGCGCCGGACACGACATGATCTTCCTGGACTACCGGGCCTGCGGTCCCCAGGGAGAACCTGCGGTAGTCCATGTAGATCAGGAAAATGATTACAAGATCACCCATCTGGCAGACAGTTTTGAGGAATTTATCCGGGGACTGGAGCATGAATCCCTGTATGATCCGGATGATGACGCAGAGGATTTCGATGAGCATGAGGATGATGACACTGACGAGGTAGAAACTGTGTTAAGCAATAAAGGCTCCTTTGCCGGGTCTGTGCTTCTCTCCAAAGCAGAGTGGGATAAGGAGCAGTTGATCCGGGATTTACAGGAAGAATGGGGCATTGTGGATGAGGAGCCGGATGAGGGCGGCGAAGATAATGAAAACAGCGGGGACATTGTGGTGATGCGGGTTGGCGGCATGATGCTGATTGTGACACTTTTCCACGGTCACATCCCGGACAATGAAGCGGAAATGAATGCCGAGAACAACTATATGTGGCCAGAGGCGATAGAGGCGGCCAAAGCACATAGGGCCCATATCATGGTGGCTGTGTTGGGTGAGGAGGAAAAACTGCTGGAGCGGGGCAGGCTGTTTACCAAGGCGATGGCAGTGTGCTGCAGGCAGAAATATGCCACCGGCGTCTACACCAGCGGCGTGGTATTTGAGCCTCGCTTCTACGAGGGCTTTGCCGGCATGATGAAAGAGGATGAGCTGCCCATCTTCAACTGGATTTGGTTCGGCCTGTACCGGAGTGAGGGAGGCTTGAACGGCTATACCTACGGCATGGATGTGTTTGGCAAGGAGGAAATGGAGGTGCTGAACGCAGACGCGGAGCCGGAGGAGCTACGGGACTTTTTGGCCAGCCTTGCCTCCTATGTGCTGGCGTGCGATGTGACGCTGAAGGATGGAGAAACCATCGGCTTTTCCGCGGACGATAAGCACGCCATCACCCGCGGTCCCGGCGTCTCTTTGCCGGAGGAGCAAATGACCCTGAAAATCTCCTATGAGTCTGCCGGAGGAGAACTGGACGAGGATACCCTGGAGCCTTCCGATGCAGCTCAGGCAATCATGGAGTATTTGGACTGCGAGTGTACCTATTTTCCATCTATGACAGATGATGACCCCATCATGTCGGCATACAGCGATGCTAAACGGGAAAGTGGCAAAAAGGAATTTGTGCCAGTGCTCATCCAGGCCAATGACGAAACGCTGCTGGAGTGCCTGGTGATGAACGCTGACCCGGAAAACGATGCGGACTGCTATGAATTTGACCTCAAAACCGTGGAAGAGTACCGAAAGAAGATGCTGGCTGCTCCCGTCAAGGACGGAAAGGCCGTTTTGGAGGCGTTGACAGGACAGCGCAGGGAAGAAGCAGAGGACGATGATATGGACTGGGAGAAGGAAATCCTGGGCGAGATGAAGGGCGGATATGATAATTGTCGCTTCTCCAACTACTGGGATTCTGACACAGGCATGACACATCCCCTCATCCTGGCAAGAATTCCGGTGAAGAACCCTTGGGAGATTTTTGCCTATCTGCCCTTTGGAAATTGGAATGAGTGCCCCGATACGCCGGACCTGATGGCAGTGGCGAAATACTGGTTTGAGCAGTATGGCGCGGTACCTGCTGCCATGAGCCACGATGAACTGGAGTTTGAACTTCCGGCTCCTGTTTCCAGGGAGAAGGCTATGGAAGCGGCTGCAGAGCAGTATGGTTTCTGCCCGGATATCGTGGATCAGGAGCAGGATGACCCAACCGTGGGAAATCTGGCAGATGTTCTGTGGCAGTCCACCATCTGGTATTTCTGGTGGGATTGATCGGAGGAACTGAGAATGAATGAATATTTGAAACAATACATTGAATTAAAAAAACAGTTTATTGCGACCAATGAAGGACCGGACAGTGTCCGCGCCCTCTATGCCTTCAAGGAGGAACTGGAGCGGAGCGGGGACAGGCAGGCCAGGGAAGTGCTGGTGGATGTGTATGAACTGCTGGATTTTAAGAAGGACGCCTACGAGATGCTCTGCCAAATCGGAGATCGCTCCGATAAAAAGACACTTAAGCGGCTGGGCGTCTTGAAGGACTATGCTAAGAACTGGGGGAACCACTACGCCATCCCTAAACCGAAAACACCGGAGGAAAAGCAGAAAGAGAAGGAGCGGCAGGCCCGGCTGGTTTTGCCTGCCTTCCGGTATCACCCGAATCCGTTGGAAACCGGTGCTTTTGAGGAGTCTTCAGATGGTGTTGTCTGTGACTGCTGCGGCAAGATGACCCACATTTTCTATACCAATCCGTTCTTTTCCGTGGAGGATATTGCGTATCTGTGCCCTGCGTGCATTGCCAGCGGGGAAGCAGCCCGAACATATGACGGCAGCTTTCAGGACGATTACTCTGTGGATGATGGTGTAGACGATCCGGAGAAGCTGGACGAGCTCATCCACCGCACTCCCGGCTACTCTGGCTGGCAGCAGGAATACTGGCGGGCTCACTGCGGTGATTACTGCGCCTTTCTGGGCTATGTGGGAGCCAGAGAACTGCGGGCGCTGGGCGCGCTGGAGGAAGTGCTGGATGACCCCATGTGGGACGAAGAACAGAAAGAAATGATTCGGGAATCCGTTAATGGAGGACATCTTCAGTGCTATCTGTTCCAGTGCCTCCACTGTGGAAAGCGCCTGGTCTGGATGGATTGTGATTAAGGAGGAACTTTTATGGGATACGATGTAAGTTTTCATCCGATTTCCCCAGAGGAAATACGGGAATGGTATGTTACCCCTCTTACCTGGGTACAGGAGGGGGAAGAAGAAAAGGTACTGGCTTTTGCAGCACAGCATGGGATGGAGGACTTCTATGCAGAAAAGTATCTGAATACCTTGCAGGTCGGGGCTGAGACAGAATCTGGGGAGCTGTTTGATAAGAGTCATGGTTTTTATATTGCAGTGATCCAGGGCTTCTTCCGGGATTATTTTTATACCAGAGGGAGCGCGTTTTCTTTTCTGGCGGAGGAGAAACCGGAATATGCCCGGTATTTTACTCCATGGGAGCAGATAGTACCAGCCGCTTTTTCGAATCCTGCAGAGAACCGGATCATTGAAAATTACTGTTCTGGCGTGTACCTGTCCCCGGCTCAGGCTGTACAGCTTCTTCAGGATTTGGAGCAGGACAGAAAGGTTCTGGAAGATCTGGAGGAACTTTGGTGTGATGGACAGCTTGCAGTACTGAAAAAGGCCCTTACTGCTGCTGTGGAGCTGGGGGTCGGACTGCTGGAAGCCACGGAGGTGGTAGAGCCCAATCCAATCGCTCCCAATGAAAGCACGAGCTATTCCAACCTGTACCACTGTGATCGGGACGGTGTGTATCTCTATATGGATCTGGCTATGAGGCAGCTTGCTAAGGCAATGGGAGACAGCACTGACGATAGGTAAAAACAGAAGCATGATAAGAAAGGGGAGTGATGGATAGATGAATGGGATTATCCTTTTGGTCGGCGTTTTGCTGCTTGTAATGTTCGTAACGCTGCTTGTCACAAAGCAGTGGGTCGGACTGCTCCTCTTTTTCCTTGCTCTGTATTTGATTTTTAAATAGCAGACAGATCATAGATGAAATGTTCTTGACATTCAGTGGATCTATGGTAGACTGTACATATTAAACGAAAGGACACGATTGTGCAGGGTGGTAAGATGATTATTAGATAATTTATTTTAAGTGAAACGCAGCATATGATGAGAATACTGCATCAGCGGTTTTGTTTGTGTACGCTTAAATAAATTGTCTTTCGTCAAATTACTTATCCGGATGAATCGGTGCTCTTTACCCTTTTATTTTTGATATGTTGATGTAAGGCTTTTTTGCGTATGCAGAAAAGCCTTTTGCAGTTCATAAAATAAAGGGGGAATGATATCATGTCGATGATTCGTGTTGATAATCTCACGTTCGCATATCCATCAAGCTATGACGAAATTTTTAAAGACGTAAGTTTTACCATTGATTCAGATTGGAAACTGGGTTTTGTTGGGCGCAATGGAAGAGGAAAGACAACTTTTTTGAATCTGCTTCTTGGCAAGTATGAATATCAAGGTCAGATCATCAGTTCTGTTACATTTGATTATTTTCCATTTGAAGTGACAGACGGGACACAGCTGACGGAAGACATTTTGTGGAACATCTGTCCATCTGCCCAGGAGTGGGAATTTATAAAGGAATTATCTTATTTAAAAGTGGACAGAGAAGTTCTGTGGAGGCCCTTTGAAACGCTGTCGAATGGGGAGCAGACAAAGGTATTGTTAGCAGCACTTTTTTTAAAACCGGAACACTTTTTACTGATTGATGAGCCAACTAATCACTTAGATACCAGTGCCAGAATACAGATTGCAGAGTATCTTAAAAAGAAAAAAGGATTTATTTTAGTTTCACATGATCGCTGCCTGCTGGATGAGTGTGTGGATCATATATTATCTTTAAACAGATCCAATATTGAAGTACGAAGCGGAACGTTTTCCAGCTGGATGGAGCATTTTGAAAAACAACAGCAATCGGAACAGCATGAAAATGAACGGCTGAAAAAAGAGATTGTACGTATGAAAGAATCCTCAAAACAGTCAGAAAACTGGTCCAATCAGGTAGAGGCCACAAAACGCGGAGCCGGGGATAAAGGATATATTGGTCATAAGGCTGCCAAAATGATGAAACGCGCTAAAAATATAGAAGCCAGAAAAGAAAAAGCGATTGAAGAAAAATCAAAATTATTAAAAAACATGGAAACAGCAGATACATTAAAAATTCAGACAATGGAATACCATAAAGACGTACTGGTTTCCTATTCTGACGTATCGGTTTCTTTTGGTAAAAAACAGATTTGTGAAAATATTTCATTTGAAATAAAACGCGGAGAACGTGTTTTATTAAAAGGCAAAAATGGCAGCGGAAAAAGCAGCTTATTGAAATTGTTACTAGACAGCAGCATGGAATATACCGGCAAGATAGATATTGGATCGAATTTAACAATTTCATATATTCCCCAGGATACTTCGTTTTTACAGGGGAACTTAAAGGACTTTGCGGCTGAGAATCATTTAGATGAAAGCTTATTTAAAGCAGTTCTGAGAAAACTGGATTTTGAACGGATTCAATTTGAAAAAGATATGAAGGATTTTTCTGCCGGTCAGAAGAAAAAGGTTTTAATCGCAAAAAGTCTTTGCGAACCAGCACACCTATACGTCTGGGATGAGCCGTTAAATTATATTGATGTTTATTCAAGAATGCAGATTGAAGAGCTGATTTTAGAGTTTGCCCCTGCCATGCTGATTGTTGAGCATGACACTGTGTTTGAAAAGAAAATCGGGACAAAGATTGTTACACTTTCAGAACAGTAATGGAAGGAGGAATACAGGATGCTTACAATAACCTTAGGTGATATCACAAAAGTACAGGCAGATGCTATCGTGAATGCGGCCAACACAAGCCTTTTGGGCGGAGGAGGAGTAGACGGAGCGATTCACCGGGCAGCAGGACCAGAGCTTCTGGCAGAATGCCGGACGCTTCACGGCTGCAAAACAGGACAGGCAAAGATTACGAAAGGATACCGCCTTCCGGCAAGCTACGTTATCCACACTCCGGGGCCGGTCTGGAATGGGGGAGGCAGGCATGAGGAGGATCTTTTAAAGAGCTGCTACGAAAGCTGCCTGAAGCTGGCAAAAGAAAACGGATGCAGAACAGTGGCCTTTCCCTCTATCAGCACAGGAATTTACCGTTTTCCGCTGGAAAAGGCATCTGCTATTGCAGTTCACACGATTTTAGAGTTTTTAAGAGTACATCCGGACATGGAGGTGCAGATGGTGTGTTTTGACAGTCAGACCCTGGGATATTATGAACACGCTTTAAAGGAATGCCTGAAATAGAAGGGCGTATCAAAGTATGAGAGAGGAAAAAATGGCGCAGGCGGGCAGAGAATTCTGACCGCCTGTGCGTTTTTTCAGGGAGTATCCCAAAGTTTGTGTAAACCTTCAAACTGATGTAAGATAGACTTACCAGTTTGGAGGTTTATTTTATGGCAAGAAAAAAGGATACCCCACAAAAAGCAGCTCTTCGGGAAATGATGGGCAACTACCTGAAAGAGAACAATGTAACGGTCAAGGATGGAACGGATGTCAATTCCATTATGCGGGATATGATGTCCATTATCCTGGAAGGTGCCCTAGATCAGGAAATGGATGAGGAACTGGGATATTCCAAGTATGATTATCGGAACAAGGAAACGGATAATTCCAGAAATGGCCATTCCCAGAAGATCATGCATACCAGCTACGGCGATATGGAGATTGATATCCCAAGAGACCGGAAAG
>JAQERH010000041.1 GCA_027698105.1 Lachnospiraceae bacterium AM93-12TA | reverse complement strand
AGCTTATTCAAGTGCGCCCATTTATGGTTTTCCTCTACTTTCTTTCACACTAAACCTCCTTATTACATAGATAAATGAAATAGTTACGCATAAAAATATTTTAATATCGATCTGGAACTTCCAAATTTGCTGGGCGGCTTTCGCGTCAGATCACACCGGGAAAGCGCGTCCTGAATCTGGCGGAATAAAAAACGGTCATATTTGATTTCCAGAATCGTTTCATCTACAGGCAGGGCTGACATAAAATTCAGATGATGGCTGAACAGGTCATAGCAGAAGGTACAGCACCGCAGATGATTGTCCAGGGTAATCCTGGTATTAAAATCAGGATGAGTGAACGCCCGCCTGTCGTATTCGATGAGAGAAACAGGACGGTACAGCCTGGACGTCATTAAATCATAGGCATAGCGGGCAGTATCGCTGTCATACTTCAGCAGAGCACTGTAATCTCTGTTGAGAAGTCTCGCGGCGTCCTCCCTGGAAATAATGACGCTTTCTTTCAGCTCCCGGCCAAAGCTTTTACGCTTTAATTCAAATTTGGCTGTTTTGTCATCCGGATGATAGACGCGGAGGCGAATTCTCTTTTTTTCGTCGGCATGGGCTTTTTTATCCAGATAGTCTTCATTGCAGATACTGTCAAAATATACGCTTCTCACCGTATAGCCGTTATATCCACCGTAGGCATCCGAAGTGAGAAGCTGGCTCAAAGCGTCCAGCAGGTAAAGACGGTCCGGCAAAGAAATCAGGTATTTTACTTCCCGGCGGGAAACTGCCAGAGTATCGGTTTTTTTGTTCAAAACAGGTCACCTCTTTTCCTTTCACTATTAAATACAAGGGAAAAACTGGATTTGGGTACCATTTCTGGAAAAAAATAAAATAAATTGAGCCTGCCGTAAATCCCCTGTTTTACTGGCAGGGGCCATCGGTCTGATATCAGTTGACAGAAAATTTCTATCGTGTATACTGACGCTAGGTAATGTGATACCTGATTGGAAGGTATCTGGAAGGACATATCATTATGAAATGGAGAACAGGTTTATGCAGCTCATGCTTATCAGCCACGAGAGAAATACCATACGCGCTCTGAAAATTGCCCTCAGCAACACCATAGAGGATCTGGTGCAGATTTCATCTGTTTACAGCCGGGAACAGGCCGCCTCTCAGATAAAAAAGGAACCGGCGGGACTGATTGTCTGTGATGCCGATATGCCGGGAAATGAGGGGCTTGAAGCTTTGAAAGAGCTTCGCAGCCAGAACTACCGGGGCGGTATTATTTTAATCAGCTCCTCCTGCGGCCCTGAGCTTACCAGGCAGGCTTTGCAGCTGGAAGTGGGAGATTTTCTTTTAAAGCCGATAGAGGAAAGCCGCCTGAAGGAGGCGGTGAAGGGAGTTCTTGCAAGGCAGAGAAAGCGGGAGGAGGAAGAACTGAAAAAGGAGTACGGAGACTGCTGGATGGAAAATCATATGGCCATCAAGGAGCTGTTCTGGAAGGATGTATGTCTGGGCAGAATCCGCAGCGATCCGGAGGTGATCACCCAAAAGGCCCATGGATGCAACATACGCCTGGATGCGGATGCCCGCTATCGGATGGTACTGATTACCATTAAAAATGTGGAGGAGGTACAGAAACGCTGGGGAGAAGAACTGTGTCAGTCTGCCATTCAGAATCTGGCTAAGGGAGTGGTAAAGGGAAACGTCCAGACCAGCCAGGTCATTGTCATTTATACCAGGGTAGTGGTGATTTTAGATGAAAAAGAGGGAGAACGATTTCGGGAAATCGGACCAGATCTGGTGGAACGGTGCCGGGATATGTTTGGCGCTCAGATCCTGTGTTATGTCAGTGAGGACATTTTTTGTGAAGAGATGGAAAAAACATATTCCCGGCTGCTGCGATTCAGCAAAGACGATGTGCTCTGTCAGGAAAGCATTCAGTATGTGCTGCGGCAGGGTGGAGAGAAGGTGGAGGGAGACAGGTGTCTGAAAGAGCGGATTATCCTGCCCTCTGACTGGGGAGAACTGATTTTTGCCGGTCAGACAGATGGTCTGGTAGAAAAAATCCGCCGTTTTCTGGTAGAACAGGCCAAGAAGAAACGGCTGGACGAGATGAGCTTCAGAATTCTGCAGCAGGATATTCTGCAGATGTTCTTTGCCTGCATGGAGTACAGGGAAATCAAGGCACATCAGCTGTTTGAGGATCAGGAGATCTATCAGCACTATAAGACAGCCTGTTTTTCCATTGATGATATGTGTCGCTGGATCCGTATGTGTATGGAGCTGATCACACGTCTTTCTTTTCCGGATGGAAACAGCAGCGGGACAGAGCTGGCAGGCCGTATTAAGGGAATGATCAAGCAGAATTTAAAAACGGGAATCAGCCGAAAGGAAATTGCCGGAGAACTGAACCTGAATCCTGATTATGTCAATCGTATCTTTAAAAAGGAAACAGGAATGACAGTAAAAGAATATGCGATCAAAAAGAGAATGAAGCAGGCAGAATATCTGCTGAAGAATTCCGACCTGCCGGTCAGCGGGATTGCTGCTGAGGTAGGATATGATAATTTTTCTCATTTTATCCGTATGTTCCGCAAAGAGACAGGATATACTCCCAAGCAGTACAAAAAGAGGTTTCGGGAAGTATAAGTCTGATAAATACAATAATATCGAAAAAGTGCTATTTATGTGGAGAAATGAAATTATAAATAGCACTTTTTTATTGTATTTGTAAAATCGGAGAGATAAAAAAGTCGAAAAAGTGATAAAAATAGTCGGAAGAGAGAAAGACGCAGAGATGAAAATTCAATATAATTAAGAAGAAAAAAGCTTTATAAAGGTTTGAACCGGCAGATGGGAGGCAGATATGGCAGATATCAGTTCAAAGGTGCGCCTGGTAGTCAGTGATGTGGACGGAACCCTGGTTGGCGCAGACTGCGTGATGGGCGAAGGGATCAGACAGCTTTCACAGCTGCTTTCCGAGAATCACATCGCCTTTACACTGGCCAGCGGGAGACCGGTGGGAATGCTGGAAGAGTACAGAAAAGCTCTTGGAATCACGCTTCCGGTGGTGGCGTCTAATGGAGCGGCAGGCCACGACGGAGAGAAATTCATCTGGGAGGAGCTTCTTCCAACGGAAGCAGTAAAACGTACGGCAGAGGAGGCAGACCGAATGGGGCTGGCTGTGTTCCTGACAGATGAGACTACAGAGGGCGTTTACCGGCAGAATGATTACATCCGCCGGAAATCACAGGAAAGCGGCCTGTATAAACATCTGATCCATCCAAAAGGAGAGGAATGGGACAGAATCAGGCTTCAGAAGCTGATGATTATTGACCCGGACAGTCCTGGCCGGTGTGACAGAATCCGCCCTCTTCTTGAGGAGGAAAAGAACAGGATTCATGTAGTCCGGTACGGAAGCCGCTGCTTTGAGGCTATGCCTGAGGGATGCAGCAAGGGAACCGGCATTGCAAAGCTTGCCAAATATCTGGGAATCAGCCAGAAGGAGATTCTGGTGATCGGTGACAATGCCAATGATCTGGATATGTTTTCTGCCGCAGGGTTCAGGGCAGCTGTGGGAAACGCTGAGGCAGTTCTGAAAGAGCAGGCAGATTATGTCTGTCAGGAGGAGACTGTTTACGGTGTGATCGAGGCGGTAAAGCGCTTTTGTGAATCAGTTTATTAGTGGAGGAACAATGGAGTGAAAAAATCGGTTCTAAAAAAGGCAGAGCCATATTTGTGGCTTTTGCCGGCATTTATCCTATTTGGTGTATTTACGTTTTATCCGTTTTTGGTAACGGTGTTTAAGAGTCTTTTTATCGTGGACTCCTATGGAAACTTAAAGCGGTTTGTAGGGCTTGAGAATTACGCCTATATTTTTCAGGATAAGGTATTTATAAAATCCATCATAAATACTATTCTTTTCACCCTGCTGACAGTCCCTGTTTCCAAGATGCTGGGACTTCTTCTGGCGCTGTTAGCCAATAAGAGGAGAAAGACATCGGCTTTCTACGAGGCTTCCTTTGCCGTTCCCATGGCTATGGCCTCCTCGGTGACAGCCATGATTTTCCAGCTGCTCTTTGTACCGAGCCTGGGATTTATCAATGGTGTGTTCGGACTGGACATTCAGTGGCTCAATGATCCGAAATTTGCCCTGCTGTCTATCGCCATTGTGCAGATCTGGCTGTCCACAGGCTATGCGTTTATCTTCCTTTTATCAGCAGTCAGAGGAATTTCGCAGGATATCATTGAAAGCGCGTCCTTAGAGGGAGCAACGCCCCTTCAGATGCTTTTGAAGATTTATCTGCCTCTCACCTCGCCGACCATGTTTTATCTGATTATTACAGATATTTCTTTCAGCGTCATGATGATGAGCCTTTCTAACGTCCTGACAAACGGAGGACCGCAGAACTCTACGATTACCATGATGCAGTATATTTACAAACAGATTTCCGGCACAGCCAACTATACGAATGCCAATCCGGCGGCGATTGTTGCGTTCCTGATTGCGTTTGCGGCTACTATGGCCGGTTTTGCGTGGGAGAAGAAAGGAGTACATTATCAATGAGAAAGAAGACCATGTATGACATATTGATTCAGGCGGTCTGTATTTTCTTCGCCCTGTTGATATTATTTCCGATTCTTTATGCTGCCTCTGTATCTTTTATGGAGCAGAAGGACGTTCTGTCCTCTCCGCCGAATCTTCTGCCGCCTAAGGTGACTCTGGAAAACTATAAAACGGCATTTTCCAGAACCATGCTGCTGCGCTATATGCTGAATTCTTTTATCGTAGCGTCTGTCTGCAGTGTGGCCAGAATGGTGACAGCTACGATGGCTGCCTTTGCCTTCTCATTTTTTGAGTTTAAGGGAAAGAAGCTGCTGTTTACATTGACAATGGCTACTATTATGATTCCGCCGGACGTGCTGATTGTATCTAACTTCACCACTATCAGCCGGATGGGACTGATTAATACCTATGCGGGAATGTGCTCCATTTTCCTGGTATCGGCGACCAATGTATTTCTGCTTCGCCAGTTTTATCTCTCCTTTGTCAAATCATTAAAGGAGGCGGCTTATGTGGACGGCTGCGGAAACGTGAGATTTTTCCTCTGGGTTCTGCTTCCGGCCAGCAAGCCGATTATGGTAACGGTATTTCTCTCCTCCTTTGTCAGCGTGTGGAACCAGTATGTATGGCCCATGCTTGTCACTAACAGGAACGAGATGCGTACCATCCAGGTGGGAATTACTATGCTGAAAGACAGGGAGTCTGCGATTTTCGGCCCGGTTATGGCCGGTGTTATTGTAGCTCTTCTGCCGACAGTGCTTCTGTTCCTGATTTTCCAGAGGAAGATTGTCAGCGGAATGATGAGCGGTTCTGTAAAGGAATAGAAGAAAGGCCGGATAAAACGGAAATCAAATATAATATAAACTAAATTATAAACAGAAGAGAAAAAATAAATAAGATAAAAATTTTAAACAAATCAGAAAATTTATACAAGGAGGATAAGAACATGAAGTTAAAGAAAATGACAGCGGCAGCAGCTGCAGGAGTCATGGCGTTAAGCCTTGCAGGCTGTGCAGGCGGCTCAGGAGACAGCGCAGATAAGAATGCTGCTGTGGGAACCGTTAATGAGGATGGAACAAGGGAGGTTGTGTTCTGGCACTCTATGGACGGTGTGTATGGAGAGATTACTCAGAAGCAGGTAGATCAGTTCAACGAGACAGTTGGAAAGGAAAAGAAGATCCATGTAACCCCTGTATTTCAGAACTGGCCTGGAACTGAGGCGCTGACAGCTGCTATGTCCACAGATGACGTGGAAAATATGCCTGACGTGATTCAGCTGTACGGCGAGCATGTAAGCCTGGTGAGAGATTATAAGCGCCTTGTCACAGCTGAGGAAATGCTGGCTGGCGAGGGCAATTCCGTTTCCAAGGAGGATCTGATTCCCAATGCGGTTTCTTCCTTCTCTATTAACGGAAAGCTGGCTGGACTTCCCTGGAGTACCTCCACACTGCTTCTCTACTACAACCAGGACTATCTGGATCAGATCGGAGCAGAGGTTCCTCAGACGATTGACGAGATGGCTGCTGTTTTAGGACAGTTAAAGGATGAGACAGAGGCAGAGTACGGCTTAAATGTAAGAGTCAGCCTGTTTGAGCTGGGCAACTGGATTGCAACTCAGGGAGAAGGAACCTATCTGGGAGACAATGAGAGCGGACACAGCGATAAGATGAAGACAATCGCCTGTGAGGAGGCTCTTGACAAATATCTGGCTGAGTGGCAGAAGATTGTAGATACAGGAGCCTATAAGCCTTCCAATGACTCTATTAATGAGGAGTTTGCCCAGGGAATGAATGCCATGGCTATTATGAGCAGTTCCCGTATTCCTACTATCAAGGATTTAGTAGGGGACAGTTTTAACTGGGGCGTAGCCCAGATTCCGCTGGTATCTTCTGATGACATCGGAGGAGCTTATCCGAGCGGTTCCGGCCTTTTTATGTTAAACAGGGGTGATGAGGAAACTGTAAAGGCGGCCTGGGAGTTTGAGCAGTACATGGTTTCCCCTGAGGCTCAGGCTATGTGGTTAGACGGAGCGGGATATATTCCGGTTAATAAAAACAGCGCAGAGCTTGAAAGCTATCAGACAGCTATTTCAGAGACTCCGCAGTTAGCAGTTCCAGGTGAGGTAATGATGAGAGCCAACGAAGCTGTTCTGGCGCCGTTTGTGCCTAACTCTGATGCAGTAGATACAACGATCAAGGACGCAATGCTGATGTTTGGAAACGGACAGGCTTCCGCAGAGGATACAAAGACAGCGATTGTGGACGGCTGCAACCAGATTTTCAATGATTATTACCGGGCAAACGGAGAATAGAACAGTATGACAGACAGAATAACCAGAAAGGTGATCATTGACACAGATCCCAGCGCGGACGATGCGGTTGCCCTGATGTTAGCAATGGCTTCGCCGGAGCTGGAAATCCTGGGAATGACGGCTGCCTTCGGAGTCTGCGATTCAGCCAGAAGCATTAAGAATATCATGAAGATCCAGACGCTTTGCGGCAGAGAGGAGATTCCGGCAGTACAGGGGGCAGAGATGCCCCTTGTTCGCCGTATGGAGTTTGACGATGCCTACTGCGGCTGTGACGGCCTGTCCCAGACTGGTCTTCCTGATCCGAAAAAGAAGGCGGAGCCCGGAGAGGCCTGGCGTTTTATGGCGGAGACGGTGAAACGCTTTCCAGGAGAGGTGTCCATTATTTCTTTGGCGCCTATGACAAATCTGGCTTTGATGATTCAAAACGACCCGGCGGCGGCAGACGCCGCCGCCGGGATTTATACCATAGCAGGAAGCTACGGCCTGCGGCCTGATTATGAAAATTTAAACCCAAGAGCTGAATGGAATCTGGCACAGGATCCAGAGGCGGCGGCAGTGGTGTTTGGCTCCGGCATTCCCATTATGGCTGCCGGGCTGGACGTGACGAGACACCTTGACAATTCCATGATGGAGCGTCTGCTGGCTGCTGCCAAAGAGGGGAAGAAGACTGGATTTTTAAGGCGGGCAGTGCAGTTTAACATAAATCATGGCTTAGAACCCTACAGCCTTCTTGTGGACAGCGCCGCTGTCTGTCTGGCTCTCTGTCCGGAGATAGTAAAGACCGTTTCCGGGCATGTGATGGTAGAGACGAAGGGAGAATATACAACGGGCCAGATTCTTTTCGGAAACAGCGGAAGATTTAAGAAACAAGGTTCTCAGGTGCAGGCAGCCTGGGACTACGATTGGGACAGACTTTTAGATTTTCTTGAAAAACGAGTATTTTCTTAAAAGACAGAAAAAAGGAAAGGTTTTAGATATATGAAATTATCCACATCCACCAATATCGTATTTGAGAGACCGGATAAAAGCATTATGCCGATGGAGGATATGATGGAACTGGCATTTGCGGCTGGCTTCGACACCTTCGATATCAGCTTTTACGACTGGTCCCTGCCCCACTCTCCGTTCCTGACGGATCAGTGGGAGAAGTGGCTGGCCCGCATTGAGAGGAAAAAGGACGAGCTGGGCGTTTCCTTCGGCCAGTGTCACGCCTACACCTACAATTTCTGTGCGCCTATGACGGCCGCTGAGAGAGCCCGCCACGAGGAGCTGGTCGAGCGTTCCATCTACTGCTGCGCGGCTCTGGGATCCCCCCTCTGCGTCACCCACCCGGAGACAGATTTCGGCAGCCCGGCCCTGGTGAAGTCCTCCAAGGAGAAGAATACGGCTTATTTTCAGGAGCTTTTAAGAAAGACAGAGAAATACCCCATGGCCTTTGCCATTGAAAATATGTGCGACTACTCCATTGCCCCGAAGCGCAAATACTGCGCTACGCCGGAGGAGATGGTAGATTTTGTTACTTCCTTTAATGACGAGAGAATGGGAATCTGCTGGGATTTTGAACATGCAGATATTATGAAGCAGGATCAGAGACAGTCCCTGCTCTATATTGGAAAACATTTAAAGGCGACCCATGTCTCTGACACCCACAGCATGACAGATCCGGATCTGATGCATGTCATGCCGCTGTTTGGAAAAGTGAACTGGAAAGAGGCAGTACAGACCTTGAGAGAAATCGGCTATACAGGATACTTCAGCTTTGAGGCCAATAACTATGGAAATTACTTTCCGGATGAGCTGCTTCCCACGGCTCTCCGCCTGGCCAGAGAAATAGGAGAGTATTTGATGAAGCTGTAAAAGGAAGAAGAGAAAAAGAGCAGAAAAGAAGAGAAGAAAAGAAGAGAAGAAAGGTTCCCTGTTCCACTGAAAGTCACGGGAACCTTTCTTCTCTTCTTTTCTTCTAAAGGAGCCATGGGAACCTTTCTTCTTTTTTTATGGGAGAAAGCTGCAGGAATCGTTCGTGATTAGAAAAAATGTATTCAATGAAACAATGAAAAGAATAGCTGCCATGAGGCAGATTAGAGAGAACTCTTCCGAAAAAATGTGTGATTACTTATTTGAGAAAGGAATTGGAGCGGTTTGCAGAAGAGCATGCAGAACAGGAAACGATTATGTTTTATAACTCAAGTGCGTGGGTTTATGTAGTTGGATATGCAGTTATTGCATTATTAGGGAATTTAATAGCATTACCATTCAGAAAAAGCTAACTTCTGGCTGCTCTGCAAGCTCTTTCCTTTAACCAGATTATTTTACCCTGGTTCCGGCGTGCATTTAGGAAGAAGGAGCAGATCTGCGGATGACAGCACAGAAATAACCTTGCACTCTATATTTAGATGTGATATATTGAATATAGAAAGGGGAAAGCCAGAGATACATGGCCTACCCTCGACAATGACAAACTATATGCTTTACAGCATCAGCCGTTCACTATTCGCAGTAGTGGGCGGCTATTTTTTTCCTTTGAAAATCTCATACATGAGACTGGCAAGGGAAACCAATAAGATACCTATCTGGATCAGATCCGAATATGTAACGTACATTGGCATCGCCCTCCTTTCCTCTTTGGTCTGGAGGGTCAGCCCCTCCGATGATGGAGGGTAGGCCGCCTTTTGTGTATTCTGGCTTTCCGTGAATTTAGTATAGCATAGATTTCGTTTGTGAAACAGCGGAAAACTTTGAAAAATGCTGTTTTTTAGGAAATGGACAGTGGAAGAACAGGAACTGTATAGTTCACCAATTTATACATGAGGAATAATTTGATATCATAGCCAGTTAACTGCCATCTGCTGAACGGCAAGAATTAAATTTGCGAAAAAATCTTGACACTATCTCGATTATTTTATATATAGATAAAGGCATCGCTCCATCATCTAATTTGATGGTAGAGCGACGCCCCTTGATTGGTATTAACAATTGTGATGTTTATTTAAATTTAATTTATCACGGTATTCTTTTATCTGTGTATCATAATCAACTAAACCAATACCATAATTATAAGATGGATTAATTTCGATACCTAAATTATTTTCATCAGTCATGCACTCAAAGATCCGGCGTTTATCCTCAGGAGTATGCACAGGATTTACTGTTGAAATAATGCCTTCTACAATAGAATCAAACATATGAATAGGAAAGGCAACTGAAATTTCACCTTTGTCAAATCTTCCGCTTTTTCTTGTTCCTTTACACATCAATGAAAGATTTATATCATTAGAAGAAAACGGCTTCGAAATCATATCTGAGCACATTGCTTGATTTCCGTAAAATGATAAGTTTTGAGGAGCACCATATTTATATGCATATCCTTGCATAATTCGCATAACTGTTTCTGCGTAATCTGCAATAATGACAATATCAGCATCTTCCATCTCTTTTAATGGTCCTATTTCTAAACCATAGACTGTGTGAGTAAGATATTTCATTGCATCCATAATATTACGCGAAATGGATTTGGATTCGTATAATCCGCTATATTCATAACTTCTGCCTTGAAGTATTGTATCATCTGCTTTACTGAGTCCAATGGCATATCTAGCGTAGTCACATGTAACATGGCATTCTTTTAACTTGTAATGAAGACCATCCATAGCATTACGAACATGATAGCAAAAAGGCCCTTTTTTATCCGGTAAGGCTACGTTAGTATGTAAATAATCTTGCTCAAAATCAAGAAATTTAACACCTACTATATTATGTTGCAAGTTTAATGTTAACTCAACACGGGATACATTTTTGTTTTTCATTATAGCTCCTATTTAGACATCCAAACATTCCAGAAATAAGGTTGTCCATATCCCTGATATCCATTTAATTTATCGCTAATTCCATATAATCGTTTATCATTAAATGTTTTAATGTAAGGTACATCTTCCCAGAATTTATCATAAAACTCTTTTACGATTTCGTAGCGTTTTTCATAATCTAACTCGCAAATCATACGAGCAAATATTTCATCCATTTTTTTAGAATCTTCGTCATCCCATTTTGTAACCCAACCATCAGTCCCTGTCCAAGGTCCAAAAACTTGTGGATCTGGATTCATATCAGACCATCTGGACAGTAAGATATCCCATTTACCAGCTGTTCTATATTCGCCAAATGTAGCTTTATCAACTAGATTTAATTCTGCGTTTATTCCTACTTTTTCTAATTGATTTTGTAATACTAAAGCACCATTGCTCATAAATAAGTCTGATTTGGTTCCGAGAATGGAGATTGTTTCACCATTATATCCAGATTCTTTTACTAATTCCTTTGCTTTTTCTAAATCATGTGCATTATAGATTCCTTCTCCAGCTTTTTCATCATACCAGATACTGCCCTTTTTAAACCATGATCCATCATCAACAGACCAGAATCTCTCATCACCGATCTGTGCAGCCGCTAACTCTTCTACATCTAATGAATATGCTACAGCCTGCCTAAGTGCTTTATTATTAAAATATTTACCACCGCAGTTAAATGCTACGATTCCAATTGTTCCAAAATTACATGCAACGGGAGAAATTCCTTTAAACTGCTCTAATTCGGTATATCTATCTGTAGAAATTTCATCAGCAAATGCATATAATCCACTTTGCAATCCAGCTACACGAACACTTTCTTCTGGAGCAAATTCAATCGTTACCTTATCAAGATATGCTACCCTTTTTCCTGCTAAACCAGATAACTCTCCTTCTGCTGGACAGTAGTTTTCATTTCTTTTGAGTACAACCTTCTGTCCCTGAACTATATCATCGAATACATATGGTCCTGTTCCAATGTGTTCTGTGATAATATCTTCTCCAAATTTGTCAATAATTTCTTTTTTCTTAACAATCATTTTTTGGCAAGATACCGGAGATGCAATAATACTAATGAATGGTGCATATACTTGGTCGAATTTAACAAGTATCTCATAGTCATTTACTATTTCAATTTCCTTCAATGAATCTGCAATATTTACACCTGCAGCATTAACTTTAAACCATCTTTCCATAGATGCTTTAACATCTTCTGCTTTCATTTCATCTCCATCAGAGAATTTTACGCCTTTTCGAAGCTTAATATCATATGTTTTTCCATCATCAATAATTTCATAGCTCTCTGCAAGATGAGGAACTGCTTCATCTGTAGCACTAAATTCAAAAAGTCCTTCATAAACATGGTTAGTTACAGCGGTGACAACCCAATCACTTTGCGGATGATCCGGATCGAAATTTTCAGGTGCAGACATAAACGCAACCGTAATTTCTCCCCCCATTTTGTCATCGGTTGTTTGAGCACTTGTTTCGTTTGTTCCCATTGTTTCATTTGTTTGCGTTTTGTTTTCTTTTCCACATCCAACAAGTGCTGTGCCCATCATTGATAAAATGAGAAAAATAGATGCGAATTTCTTTGCGTTAGCTTTCATAACGACCTCCCTTAAATTTTATATTAAATATCAGATAATACATAATGCGTATCTGTTAGTTGTTTTTTATAAAATTTATTGTTTTTTAGATTGCGCATTACTTCCTGATATTTAGTATCGTCTTCTAAGTCTACGTCTCTGGTGTATTTAAATTCTGTTCCGATTTTAGGAATAGAATCAAGCAATATTTTAGTGTATATGTGTGATGGGTTTGTAAAAATTTCATCGGTCGTTCCTTCTTCCACAATTTTGCCCTGGCACATCACGGCAATCCTATCACTCATATAACGAACTACAGCAAGGTTGTGAGAAATAAAAATGTATGAAAAATGGTATCTTTTTTGTAAATCTTTTAATAATCTCAGGATTTGCTGTTGTACAAGTAAATCAAGGGCAGATACTGGTTCGTCACAAATAATTAACTCAGGTTTCATTGCTATTGCTCTAGCAATACAAATTCGTTGTCTTTGGCCTCCTGAAAATTCATGAGGATATCGTTCCAGATCATTAATAGATAATCCTACATTTTTTATTAATTCTTCCACAATTGTATTTTCATCTGCAAGAGTATCTCCATTTGCTTTCACAGCTTCAAGTAAAAGTTTACGAACGCTCATTCTAGGGTTCAATGCTGCAGTTGCATCCTGAAAAATAATTTGTATAGAGGATCTTAATTTTCTAAAAGCGCGCTTGGAAATATTATTAATTTGCTGATTATTAAATTGAACCAGCCCACTGTCTGATTTGAGTAATCCTACAATTATGCGTCCAGTTGTCGTTTTACCACATCCAGATTCACCAACTAATGCTAATGTTTCTCCTTTTTTTAGATAAAATGATATATCATCTACGGCTTTAGTAGTACGCTTTTTTGATTTATATGTTTTACTTAAATGCTCTACTTTTAAAATAACTTCGTCCATAACTTAATCCTTTACATACTTCCAGCATTTGACTTTACCAATACCATTTGATTTTTGTATTACTGGCGGTTTTTCGTTTAAACATTTCTCAGTACAAAACTCACACCTTGGTGCGAATTTACATCCCACAATATTTTCATACGGTCTTGGGACAGAACCCTCTACAATTGTTAATTGTTTACTTCCATTTTGTAATTCTAATGCTGTAGTAATTAATTTTTCACTATAAGGATGTTGTGCATTTTTTAAAATATTTTCTTTGCTATCTTGTTCTATAATTTCTCCGGCATACATAACTATAATTTCTTCTGCCAGGGTAGAAATAACTCCAATATCGTGAGAAATTATAAGCAATGACATTTTATTTTGCTGTACAAGATTTTTTATAATTCGCAAAATTTGTAATTGAATTGTAACATCTAAAGCTGTAGTAGGTTCATCAGCAATTAACAGCGAAGGACTACAGGAAATAGCCATAGCAATTACTATTCGCTGTCTCATTCCACCAGATAATTGATGAGGATAACTTTTTAAAACGACTTCCGGCTCTTTTATCCCTACCTGCTGAAGTAATTTTATACATCGATTGTGCAACTCATGTTTCGGCATTTTCAGATGTGTTTTCATTGGTGCCATCATTTGTTGTTCAATGCTAAACACAGGATTTAAGGCTGTCATTGGTTCTTGAAAAACCATGCCTACCTTTTTACCACATATTTTTCTTAATTCTTTTGTAGATAATTTTCTTACATTTATATTTTCTATTTCAATTATTCCATCTGTTATTTTTAGATTTGGCTCTAATAATCTAAGTATGCTTAGTGCAGTAATACTTTTTCCACATCCTGATTCACCTATTATTCCTACGGTTTCACCACTATTTAACGATAGAGATATGTCATCAATAATTTTTAATTCTTTTTTTTCTGAATTAACTTTTACTGTTAAATTTTTTATATCAAGTATTTTACTCATTTTAACCCCTGTTCTTCTTTCGTGGATTTAACCATTCACTTAACCCGTCTCCCACCATATTCAATGCTAAAACAATCCAAGATATGGTCAATCCTGGAAATGTAATGATCCATGGGGCAATACTAATATAATTTCTCCCATCGTTTACCATTCCTCCTAAACTGGGAGTTGGAACCTTTATTCCTACACCAAGGAAACTGAGAATAGATTCATGTAAAATAGCCATAGCAAATGTATATGTAATTTGAACAATAACCTGTGATAGTATATTAGGTATAATATAATTAAATATAATGTAACTATCACTTTTTCCTAATACAACTGCTGACTCAACATATTCTTTACTTAATACTTCTAAAGTTGCATTTCTAGTAACGCGTGCTAATGTTGGTATATAGGAAACAGACAATGCAACAATAATATTTTTTGTACCGGCCCCTAAAATACCTGCTAATACAATTGCCAATATGATACTTGGAAAGGCCATAATACCATCTACAATTCTCATTAAAATTTTTTCTGTATTTTTATAATAGGCCGATATAATTCCAATACACATTCCTAAAATGGTACTGATTATTGTTACAGATAATCCTATTAAAAGTGATACTCTAATTCCTATTGTTACTCGTGTGAAAATATCTCTTCCTACATCATCCGTTCCCATTAAATAGGTTGTACAAGGCTTTTGTAATTTATTTAATGCGTCAGTCTCTAAAGGATCATGACTAGACATAACACTACCAATAATACTTACAACCATTGGAATAATTAGTAAAATTATTCCAATGACAACATATGAATTGAAATTCTTTTTTTTTGTTATATTATTCATTTTCATACCTGACTTTTGGATTAATAAATGCACATATGATATCCGTTATTATATTTACAATAATAAAAATAATAGCAATAAATAATAGCATCACTTGGATTACTGGATAATCGCGATTTAAAATGGCTGTAATAGTTAAATTCCCTATTCCAGGAATATTAAAAATTTGTTCAATAACCACAGCACCTGCAAGTAGAGCTGCAAAGCTAAAACCGATTACTACCGTAACTGATGTAAGAGCATTTTTTAATGCGTAATAGTTCAAAACTTTGTGTTCACTAATTCCGTTAGCTCGTGCAGTTTTTAGGTAATCTTGTTTCATAATTTCCAGCATAGAAGCCTTTGTCATTCTCCCAATTTGTCCACTATGCATGATTCCTAATACTAAGCCAGGTAACATAAGATCTTTTAGTGCTATTAAAAATCCAGAGTCAGCCACTGCATGATACCCTGCAACAGGAAAGATTTGGAACTTTACACCAAAAATTTGAATCATTACTATTGCTATCCAAAAGGCAGGTAGCGAAATTGACAATAGAGATAAAATCGATAATATTTTTTCGGCGAATTTCCCGTGTGTTTTTGCTGAAGTGATTCCTAGTGGTATTCCTAACAATACACTTATAATGATTCCAATAAATGCTAATAAAAATGTAGGTTCAATCCTATTTTTTACAATTTCCAATACGGGTTCTTTCCACATTATCGATTTTCCAAAATCCATATGGATTATTTCGTTGACCCATATTTGGAATTGTTCAAAAAGTGGCTTGTCAAGATTTAGTTCGTTTCTCATTCGGATTATTTGTTCTTCTGGTGCTTTATCACCCAACATTGTCACTATAGGATCTCCCGGCATCCAGTGAACAATGAAAAAAGATATTATTATAATTGCTAGTATCAGTGGAATTGAATGTAGTAGTCTTTTAAGAGTATATTTAAGCATTTCTTATTCCTTTAAGTATAATTTTTTATTTAAATATAGAATTTATTCTATATATTGTCAAAGTGGTATTTTCTATAGTTCTATATGAGTTATTTATCTTACCTATAAATAGTTTTATTTACCTAAAAATGGGCAGATTTGTTAGAGACTTGAGATTTTTTAATGGAGACACAGTTCAGTGTTCAGCCAGGGAGGAAACTCTTGCACCCTGGCAAAATCTATGCTATACTCTAACCCGTTGAAAAGCCCATAAAAACAAGGTCTTACAGGGCTTTCCGCCGATTTCCGGCGTAAAATGAATCGAGTGTTCGCGACCTTCCACTCGTAAAACAAAACTAAAGGAGAAAACTGAATATGAACGAGAGAAACAAGAAATCTGTGTACCTGCTGACCTACAGCGCAGCTATTGCAGCTATTTACATTGCGCTGACCATGATGTTTATGCCTATCAGCTTCGGCCCGATACAGTTCAGGATTTCAGAGGCGCTGTGCGTGCTTCCGTATTTTACTCCGGCGGCGGTTCCCGGCCTGTTTATCGGCTGCCTGCTGTCCAACCTTATGGCTGGAGCCATGACTATGGACGTGATCTTTGGAAGCATTGCCACTCTGATTGGGGCAATAGGTTCCTATGCCCTCAGAAGAAGCCGCTTTATGGTACTGCTTCCCCCCATTCTTTCTAATGCAGTGATCATTCCATGGGTGTTGCGGTATGCCTATGGATCCACGGATCTGATTCCTGTGGCTATGGTGACAGTGGGAATCGGTGAGGTTCTGGCTGTGGGAGTTCTGGGGAGCGTTTTAATCCGCGCACTGGAGCGTTATAAGCATATGATTTTCAGAGGAGTGAGCGCAGCGTAGAGCGTTTACCGGCCTCTCAGACAGGATAAAGAGATTTAAGAACGATACGAAAAGCTGTAAAGGCCGGGCTGGCTTTTGCAGCTTTTCTTGTATAGGTTGACATTTCTCTGTAAAAGCAGTTAAATGAAAGAAACATTTTGAATAGAAAAGGTGGAACTATCTATGTATCAAATTGATTTTAATAAACCGCAGCACATTTATTTTATGGGAATTGGAGGCATCAGCATGAGCGGCCTGGCCGAGATCCTGATGGACGAAGGATTTAAAATTTCCGGCTCTGATTCAAAGGAAAGCGAGCTGACATCTCATCTGAGAGGCAGAGGAGCTTCTGTCTATATTGGCCAGAAGGCGGAAAATATCGCAGCAGCACAGGAGATGGGAGGCGCGGTGGACGCGGTGGTTTACACAGCTGCCATTCATCCCGATAATCCAGAGTTTCAGGCAGCGCAGCAGGCAGGCATTTCCATGATATCCAGAGCGGTTCTTCTGGGAGAAATGATGCGTAATTATAAGGAAGCGATTGCAGTGGCCGGAACCCATGGAAAGACGACCACCACCTCCATGCTGTCTGAAATTTTCTTGGCTGCCCAGGCAGATCCTACTATCTCTGTGGGAGGAATTCTTCCGTCTATTGGAGGAAATATCCGGGTGGGAGGACCGGAATTTTTCATCACAGAGGCCTGCGAGTATACCAACAGCTTTCTGGAGTTTTTCCCTACCATGGCGCTGATTCTGAATATTGAGGAGGATCATCTGGACTTTTTCAAGGATCTGGCTGATATCCGCCGCTCCTTCGCCCTTTTTGCAGAGAAGGTTCCAGCCCAGGGAAGCATTATTATTAACGGCGATATTGAAAATTGGCAGGAGATAGTGAAAAACGTCAGTGGAAAGGTAATTACGGTAGGAACAGACCGGGCGTGCAGTTACAGCGCCGGTTCTATTACCTATGATGAGCTTGCAAGGCCGTCTTTCGATCTGTATGAGGATGGCGTAAGGAAGGATACGGTAAGTCTTGGCGTGGGCGGCGAGCACAATGTGTACAATGCCCTTGCAGCGATTGCAGCAGCTCTCACAGCAGGTATCTCCATGGAGGCGGTAAAGAGAGGGCTTCTGAATTTTACAGGAACCAAACGCCGCTTTGAAAAGAAGGGAGAGTTTAACGGAATCACAGTGATTGACGATTATGCCCATCATCCCCAGGAGATTCAGGCGACTTTAAAGACTGCGTCTAATTATCCCCATAAGCAGATATGGTGCGTATTCCAGCCTCACACCTACACCAGAACCAAGGCATTTTTAGATGAGTTTGCCGAGGCTCTTTCCATGGCGGATCGTGTAGTGCTGGCAGAGATCTATGCTGCCAGAGAGACAGATACACTGGGGGTAAGCTCCAGAGATATTGCGGAAAGAATTGAGAAGCTTGGAACAAAAACCTGGTATTTTCAGACATTTTCAGAAATTGAAGAATTTCTTAAAAAGAACTGTGAATCCGGGGATTTGTTGATAACTATGGGGGCCGGAGACATTGTGACCGTGGGAGAAGAGCTGCTTTCTCAGTAGTTATCCACATTATCCACATAGTTTTCAACATTTTATGTAGATAGCAAGTGTGGATTTCTTGATTGACATAATAAAAGTTTCTATTGTACAGAAAACATTGAAAATTCAAGGTTTTCGACAGGAAGGGACAAAAACAGAGCAGGAAAGACAAAGGGCTGTCCACATTATCCACAATATTCACATGGGATTCTGGGGATAAAAGGTGGATGTCTGTACACATGATTTACCATGAAACGGCAGGAGGAAAAGAGATGGGAAACTTCATAAGGAATCGTCTGGCTCATGGGGTGACTGTCGTCTCCAATGAATTTATAGACAGGTATATGGCCAGAGCCAACGGGGAGTATGTAAAGGTTTATCTTTACATTTTAAGAAACGGCGGGGAGGCAGACAGTGTGGCTGCCATTGCCGACGCCCTGAACCACACGGAGGCGGATGTGCGCCGCGCTCTGATCTACTGGGAGCAGGAGGGAGTCCTGGAGCTTGGGGATAACAGGCAGGCGGCTTTCACCTCCTCTGCCCTGACAGCTGACAGCAAAGCGCCGGTCAGGGAAACAGAGGTCAGGGAAACGCTGGACAGAGATGCTGTAAGGGAAATGAAGAGCCACTCTTCTCTGCCGTCTACAGAACAGAACAGGCAGGGGTCCTGCAGAGATATAAGCAGTCTGGCGGGAAACGAGGAGTTTTCCCAGCTTCTTTATATTGCCCAGAAATATTTAAACAGAACCTTCACTCCCACGGACTGCGATGTATTTGCCCACCTTTACGGAGAACTTCATATGCCGGCTGAGCTTCTGGAGTATCTGGTAGAGTCCTGCGCCCAGAATGGCCACACCAGTATCCGCTATATCGAGAAGGTAGGGCTTAACTGGCATGAAAGAGGCTTTAAGACAGCTGAGGAGGCGAAAACCCAGTCCATGGGATATAAAAAGGATATTTTTGCCGTAATGCGGGCATTCGGACTGTCAGGAAGAAATCCGGCAGACAGCGAGATAGATCTGATGGATAAATGGTTTGGAGCTTTCGGCTTTACCAGGGAGATTGTGGTGGAGGCCTGCAGCCGTACCATGGCGGCCATTCATAAGCCCAGCTTTCAGTATACAGATACGATTCTGACGGAATGGAGCCGGGCCGGTGTGCGGACTATGAGGGACGTGGAGAACGTGACGAGACTGCGGAAGGAGAAAAAGGCCAGAGAGGGGAAAAACGGCGGACAGGCGGAGAAGAAGAGGACTGGAAACCGTTTCCACAATCTGGAGGAGCACGGCTATAATTACGACGAGATGATCTGGAGCATGATTAATTCCGGAGACGGAGGAGCTGCTTCGGGACAGTCTGACAGCACAGGAGGAAAACATGGCACTGAGTAATTCCCAGTATGATTCCATTATGCGCATTTACAACCAGACCCAGCTTCGCCAGAAGCACGAACTGGACAGACGGCGGGAGGAGATTTACCAGAAGATTCCGGCTGTCAAGGAGCTGAATGAAGAGATAGCCTCCTCGGCAGTAAAAAGCGCCAGACAGCTTCTGGCCGGGGATGACAGAGCAGCCAGGGGGCTGAAGCAGCGGATTGCAGATCTGTGCGAGGAGCGTCAGGTACTGCTTACAGCCTATGGTTATCCGGCAGATTATCTGGAGCTTCGCTACGACTGTCCGATCTGCCGGGACACAGGATACGCAGACGGCCGCAAATGCAGCTGCTTTAAGAAAAGAGAGATTGCTCTTCTCTATGATCAGTCCAATATCAGAGAGATTTTAAACAGGGAAAATTTCAGCACCTTTTCCTATGAATACTTTGATGATACGAAGCCGGATCCCAGAAGCAAAAAGACAGCCAGGGAATATATGAAGCAGGTGGTATCCCTCTGCAGAGCCTATGTGGAGCATTTCGGGGAAAGCAAGGACAATCTGCTTTTTACAGGAAAGACAGGACTGGGAAAAACCTTTTTGAGTAACTGCATTGCCAAGGAACTGCTGGATCAGGGATATTCTGTCGTTTATCTTCCGGCAGTGAAGATGTATGAGATTTTTTCAAAGGAACGGTTTGACTATGATTCCACAGAGGAGGACAGAGACCGGTCCATGTATCTGTTAGACTGTGATTTGCTGATTATTGACGATCTGGGTACAGAACTTGTAAACGCCTTCACCACCTCCCAGCTGTTTTACTGTGTCAACGAACGGCTGAACAGGAAGAAGGGGACTATCATTTCCACTAATCTTCCGGTCAATGAGATGAGAGATGAATTTACAGACCGGGTCATGTCCAGGATTATCAGCCAGTATACGGTAATCCCCTTTTACGGGGAGGATATCCGGATCCGGAAAAAGCTTCTGGGGCGGGGTTGACGCAGGGCAGGTTAAATGATATAAAGAAGAAGTATTTTACTGACACGTGGGAGGAAAAACATGCTGTACGAAGAGAAGATTATTGATACGATTCCTGTGGGGCCTTTAGGTCTGATTCCCCTGAAGAGCTGCAGAGCTATGGGAGAAAAGGTTGATAAATATCTGTCTGACTGGCGCAGGGAGCGGGAAAGCGAGCACAAATCTACGATTGCCTTTGCCGGGTACCAGAGAGATTCCTATATTATTTCCGCCAGCACGCCTCGTTTTGGCTCCGGAGAGGGAAAGGCCGCTCTGAACGAATCAGTCCGCGGAGATGATATTTATATTTTAGTAGATGTGTGCAATCATAACCTGACCTATTCCCTGAATGGAATGGTTAATCATATGTCTCCGGACGATCATTTCCAGGATTTAAAGAGAGTGATCGCCGCTGTAGGAGGAAAGGCCAGAAGAATCAACGTCATTATGCCGTTCCTCTATGAGAGCCGCCAGCATAAGCGGACAGGCCGTGAGTCCTTAGACTGCGCTCTGGCTCTTCAGGAGATTGTGGATATGGGTGTGGAGAACATTATTACCTTTGACGCCCATGACCCAAGAGTCCAGAATGCGATTCCGTTAAAGGGATTTGAGACAGTCCAGCCAATCTACCAGTTCATTAAGCATCTGTTAAAGCATGAGAAGGAGCTTCAGATTGACAATGATCACATGATGGTCATCAGCCCGGATGAGGGCGGAATGCGCCGCGCTGTGTACTTTGCCAATGTGCTGGGACTTGATATGGGTATGTTCTATAAGCGCCGCGATTATACGAAGATTGTCAACGGAAGAAATCCGATTGTAGCCCATGAGTTCCTGGGAAGCAGCGTAGAAGGCAAGGATGTCATCATTGTAGACGATATGATTTCCTCCGGAGAGAGCATGCTGGATGTGGCTAAGGAGTTAAAGAGAAGAAAGGCCAGAAAGGTATTTGTCTGCGCCACCTTCGGTCTGTTTACAAACGGACTTCAGAAGTTTGACGAGTACTATGAGAATGGAGTCATTGACCGGATTCTGACTACAAACCTGATTTACCAGTCAGCAGATCTGCTCTCCAGACCATACTATATTGATGTGGATATGAGCAAGTACATTGCCCTGATTATCGACAATTTAAACCATGACGCCTCTTTAAGCGAGCTGTTAAATCCAACGGGAAGAATTAACCGTCTGGTAGAGAAATATAAGGCAGGCATCAGGGACTAGAACGAGAAGTATCTTTTTGGAAACGCTGGACAGGAAAACAGGCTGAATATTGTGGAGAAAATCAAACTGCTATGTCTTACTTATGGTGATCACAGCTTCCTTACGCAGCAGGCCATCAGTAAGCTGGATAAAAGTATAGACCTAACGATTGTAAATGGAGTAGCGCCGCATATGCACAGCTTCCTTGAAGAAGCAATTAATGACGGAATTGACGTAATTGTTGCCAGAGGTGCTAATACCAAGTATATAAGAGAACACTTCACGATCCCGATTGTAGATATCAGGATCTCCCTGTACGATTATGTCAGAGCGGTTCATATTGCCAGGCAGATTGGAAGCAGTATTGATATCATCGTGGCGCATGGAGATCCGATAACAGAAGTTCCTGAGGAATTCAAGGCAATAGGACAGATGATGAACGTGACAATACGCGTCATCGAATATAATGATATCTCGGAGCTGGAGGAGATTGTGAAAGAAAGCCGGGCTGACGTGCTGATTGGAACAGCGTATACCAACGAAGTTGCATTTAAGCACCAGAGATCCTGCGTCCTTATCTGTTCCGGCGACGGAGCGGTGATTAACGCGATTTATGAGGCCAAGTATCTGGTTGAGGAAAGCAGAAAGAAACGGCTTAAAAATGAGCTTATCAACACCTTTGTAAAATATTCCAACAGTGCTATTACCATTATAGATGGGGCGGGGAAAATTGTCAGCTTCAATAAGGTCGCAGAGACGTTATTCGGCGTCAAGCAGCAATCGGCGATTGGACAGTACATTAAGGATGTTTTTCCTGACAATACTCTGAAGGATGCGCTGCAGGAGGAGTTTGAAAACAAGAGCATCGTCTATAAGCTGAACGGCACGAAGGTGATAGATAACCAGACACAGATTAGAAGCAATCATAAAATTATAGGCGCGGTCAGTATGGTATCGAATCTTTCTGACACTAAAAAGGCAGAATTAGAGTATAACAGAAAAAACGCGTTCAAGAATGATTATACAGGTTTCAGTGCTTCTGCCATCTTTAAGGATATTGTAGGCAGCAGTAAAATTATACGGACAGTCATAAACGAGGCTAAGATCTTTTCCAAATCTGACGCGTCTATTATGATACTGGGAGATACAGGAACGGGAAAAGAATTATTCGCGCAAAGCATTCACAACCACAGCGACCGGTCAAACGGTCCGTTTGTGGCGATTAACTGCTCTGCCCTGCCTGAGAGCCTTCTGGAAAGTGAGCTGTTTGGCTATGAAGACGGTACGTTTACAGGCGGAAAAAGAGGCGGAAAGGAAGGCCTTTTTGAGGCGGCTAACGGCGGAACGATCTTTTTGGATGAAATTGGAGAAATGAACAGTTCTCTTCAGGCCAAGCTTTTGAGAGTTATCCAGGAAAAAGAAGTGATGCGTCTCGGCGGGAAAAAGATTCTGAATATCGATGTGCGAGTGATTTCAGCCACGAATAAAAATGTTTACTGCAAGGACAACAGCACATTTCGTAAAGATCTGCTTTACCGGCTGAATGTGCTGGAGCTGAAGCTTCCTTCTTTGAAAGATCGGGAGAATGATATCTGTGAGATTTTTTTAGACATGCTTGAAAAAAAGGACAGCTCTGTGTGCAGCGAAATATCAGATTTTTCTCCTGTTTTTTCTGTGCTCAGAATGTATTCCTGGCCTGGAAATGTCAGAGAGCTGCAGAATGTGTGCGAGCGGTTTCAGCTTTACGTCCGTTCCGGAGAGCGCAGAGATGAAAAAGCCGTCCGGCAGATCATCATTAAATCCATTGGAGAAGAACGGCTGCTTCGGGATATATTAGAACGGTATCATTTCGATGCTTCCAAAGGACTTGAACACAATGAGGCAGGCAAAGAGATTATCACTGAGCTGAAGCGCACCTTTTCTTATTCTAATGAAAAGCTTGCATCGCTCTTAGGGATAAGCCGCACTACCATATGGAGAATTATGAAAGAGCAGCATCTGCTCACATAACAGAATAAAACTGAATTTTATAAAAAAGTATCTATTTTGAGTGTTTCAAAATGGATACTTTTTTTGATTGTGTCACAGAAAAAATAAACCCCCTGCTATGCAGGGGGAGGGAAAATCTTT
>JAQERH010000040.1 GCA_027698105.1 Lachnospiraceae bacterium AM93-12TA | reverse complement strand
ATTTGATTATATCTTATTAGGTTGCCCTGTTACAATTTTAGTTTACCACAACAGTTTTTGGTTTCCTGGTATTAAATTAGACATAATAAACTCCTTTCACTGCGGATTGGAAAACCAATCTTATTGTAAAGGAGTAGTGGAATTTAAGAAAGAGTAAATTCCACATTTAAATTAGCAAAGTGGAATTTAGTTTTTCATTCAACGTCTTTAGAAAGAGAACAGAAGAATTATATTGAATTTTTGAAGATAATATGATATAATAAAACGACTTGGAGGTGGAAGAATGTATAACTTTTCTTGCTAATTATATGATGCATAATAAGATATTTAAAGAAACGGCTATAGAACCGTTTGTTTTGTTATGCAAATTGCAAGAAAGTTAAGTATTCTACACTCAATAATACATTACAGTAACCTTATGTATAACAAAAGGTAATAATAGTATTTGTTTTTGAGCCGTAAGAATTTACTTTCTTGCGGCTTTTAATATTTGTAAAAGAAAGGAAGATAAACGTGATAGACAATGATACTATGTCATTCATGACAAAATCCATGCAGAGTTGGATAACATTATAGAGTAATTAATGCCGAAAACCGACTTTGCTTATAAAATTTTTATAATGTAAAGGAGGAAGAAATATATGTCCTTAATAAATGTTTCAAATCTAACTTTTTCATATGAAGGAAGTTATGACAATATTTTTGAAAATGTAAGTTTTCAGATAGATACAGATTGGAAACTCGGTTTTATTGGAAGAAACGGACGCGGTAAAACTACTTTCTTAAATTTACTGCTTGGCAAATATGCGTATTCCGGCAATATAAGTTCTACAGTTAAGTTTGAGTATTTTCCTTATGATGTGGAAGATAAGAGTCTATATACAATTGAAGTAATGAAGAGTATTTGTACGGAATGTATGGATTGGGAGATTTTTCGTGAAATATCATTGCTTGATGTTCAAGAAGATGCTTTATATCGTCCGTTTAATACACTATCAAATGGTGAGCAAACAAAGGTTCTTCTTGCAGCTTTATTCCTTACAGCGAGTTGTTTCCTGCTTATTGATGAACCTACAAACCATCTTGACATCGATGCACGTAATGTAGTGCAAAATTATTTGAAACGCAAGAAGGGGTTTATTTTGGTATCTCATGATAGAAGCTTACTTGATCAATGTGTTGACCATATACTATCTATCAATAAAACGAATATCGAAATCCAAAAGGGAAATTTTACTTCTTGGTGGGAGAACAAAACGTTACAAGATAATTTTGAACTGGCAGAAAACAAGAAACTCCTTAAAGAAATAGGAAGGTTGTCTTATGCAGCAAAACGTAGTTCAAACTGGTCAAATAAAGTAGAAAAAAGTAAATATGGAACAACAAATTCTGGTTCAAAACTGGATAAGGGTTATGTTGGACATAAGGCTGCAAAAGCGATGAAACGTGCCAAAAATATTGAGTCAAGACATCAGGAAGCTATTTCACAAAAATCAGAACTGCTCCACAACATTGAACAATATGACGCCTTAAAAATTTCGCCACTTGAATTTCACAAAGAGTGGCTAATAGAAGCGAATGATTTATCATTGTCTTATGGAGATAAAGAAGTATGCAGTAATCTTAATTTCAGAGTCAATATTGGTGATAGAGTTGCCATTATCGGAAAAAATGGGAGTGGTAAGTCTAGTATCCTAAAATTGATTAATGGAGATGATATTAAATTTACCGGAAATTTTATGTTAGCAAGTGGACTAAAAATTTCTTATATTTCGCAAGATACTTCATATTTAAAAGGTAATCTATCTGAATTTGCCTATAATAATAAGATCGATGAAACTCTATTTAAAACGATTCTTCGTAAACTGGATTTTAATAGAGAGCAGTTTGATAAGAGCATGGAGGATTTTAGTGCTGGTCAGAAAAAGAAAGTACTAATTGCTAAAAGCCTTTGTGAAAGTGCACATTTGTATATATGGGATGAGCCATTGAACTATATTGATATTTTTTCACGTATCCAAATTGAAAAAATGATTTTGGAATATTGTCCTACACTATTGTTTGTGGAGCATGATGATGCTTTTTGCAATAATATTTGTACGAAAAATATTAATTTATATTTGTAGAGATTTTGAGTTGCCACAATAACTAAAAGATATTTACATGAAAGGGTGAAGAAATGTTAAAACAAAAAGAATTAATTGCAAACGTTAAGAATCTTACTGAGTCAGATGAACGAATTACAGCTTGTATGATGTATGGATCGTTTACCAAAGGAGAAGGTGACCAATACTCTGATATAGAGTTCTATATATTTTTGAAAGATAGTATAACCTCGAACTTTGATTCATCCAACTGGTTGTTTGATGTAGCTCCGTACTTGATGCTTTATAAAAATGAGTACGGAACAGAGGTAGTTATTTTTGATAATCTTATACGTGGGGAATTTCATTTCCTTTCTGAAAAAGATATGAACATAATCCCCTCGTTTAAAGATTCAGGTTATATTCCTGATACGAAGGCTATGCTTATTTACGATGAAACAGGGCAATTAGAAAATTATTTATCAGAGATAAGTGGTGCAAGACCAAATAGACTTACTGAAGAAAATGCTAATTTTTTGTTGTGTAATTTCTCTAATCTATGGTTGATGGGAATCAACGTTCTAAAAAGAGGAGAATATGCTCGTTCATTAGAACTCTTATCACAACTTCAAAAAAATACACTACAACTTATACGTATGGCTGAAAAAAATGCTGATAATTGGCTAAACATGAGTAAAAACCTTGAAGAAGAAATTAGCCTTGAAAATTATAAAAAATTTGCAAAGACCACTGCTCGATTAGATGAGGTAGAATTATTTGAAGCCTATAAAAATTCTTTGCTGTTAGTTATGGATTTGCAAAGTCACCTTATTGAACAATATAACTTAAAAATTACACATGACATTTTAGAAAGATTGTTGAATTACATTAGTGAATAGGAGAGTAACGTTATTTACAGTATTGGGTACTGAAAATTAACAGCATACCTCAGTTTTTCAAAAAACAGCGAAGCCTATGGATATGTTTCCGTCTACCGATAGCCCCAAAAACGCAGTGGATATGTTTCCGAGAACGGACATACTCTAATGACATTCATTCTGTCCTCTCGAGCCATGTGGAGACGGTTGTACTTTTGTCCAAACTCAATACCAAGCAGCATATCGAGGTAGAGTTGAATCTGGACGAACTGGATTTGACTGCTGCGGAGAGCAAAGCCACCTATGAGGAAATCAAAGCGTATGTGCTGGAGCATACTGGTCTGAAAGTCAGCCACCTTTATATCGCCCAGGTCAAACAGAAGTATGGCATTATCGAGCGGGAAAACTACAACAAACCAAAATCCGAAAGTTCCAGACAGCCGAAATGCCCGCCGGAAAAGGAAGCGGCGATTACAGAGGCACTGAAGTTCTTTAGGATGATCTGATTCTTGGAAATGCTGGGCGGAGGTATAAAATGAACGATACACAACAGAAAGAAGCAGCAAGACAATTTGCTGCATATTGGAAAGATAAAGGTTACGAAAAAGGAGAAAGTCAACCATTCTGGCTCTCTCTGCTTCGTGATGTCTATGGTGTGGAACATCCAGAACAATTTATCACATTTGAGGAGCAAGTGCATCTTGATCACACCAGTTTCATAGATGGGACAATTCCATCCACGAAGGTACTAATTGAACAAAAGGCGTTAGGCAAAGACTTGAAAAAGCCTATTAAGCAATCAGATGGTACATTGCTGACACCTTTTCAGCAGGCAAAACGTTATATTACCGAATTACCTTTGTCGCAACATCCCCGCTGGGTAGTGACCTGCAATTTTGAAAAGTTTTTTGTTTATGATATGGAGCGCCCAAGTGGTGAACCGGAAGAAATTCTGTTAGAAAATCTTCCGACAGAATATTACCGGCTGTCCTTTTTGGTAGACAGCGAAAATGAGCATTTGAAGCGGGAAATGGAAGTTTCGATTGCTGCTGGCGAAATGGTTGGCTTGCTTTACGATGCTTTTCACAAACAGTATGCAGAGCCTGATAGTGAACGTGCTTTGAAAAGTCTGAATATCCTTTGCGTCCGTCTTGTATTCTGCCTTTATGCAGAAGATGCCGGTATCTTCGGTCATCACGGAATGTTTCACGATTATTTGGCAGAGTATGACACACGTCATCTGCGCAAAGCACTAATCGAACTATTTCAGGTACTGGATACTGCGCCGGAGGACCGGGACCCCTACTTAAAAGATGATAACCCCAATTTGGCTGCGTTCCCTTATGTGAATGGCGGCCTGTTTGCAAATGAAGATATTGAGATACCGCCGTTTACGAATGAAATTCGGAGTTTGCTTCTTAATAAAGCAAGTTCTGACTTTAACTGGTCAGAAATTAGTCCGACGATCTTTGGTGCAGTTTTTGAAAGCACGCTGAATCCAGAAACTCGTCGTAGCGGAGGTATGCACTATACTTCTATTGAGAATATCCATAAGGTAATAGATCCGCTGTTCCTCGATGACTTAAAAAAAGAGTTTGAAGAAATTTGCGAGATTGCCGTAGAGAAAACTCGTGAACGAAAATTAAAAGAGTTTCAAAAAAAACTGGTTACCCTGACTTTCTTGGACCCTGCTTGTGGAAGTGGAAACTTTTTAACAGAAACCTATATCAGCCTGCGCCGGTTAGAAAATGAAGCTCTGCGGATTTTATCTCATGGGCAGATTTCTTTTGGTGATGCAGATTGGAACCCCATTCAGGTTTCTATCGGTCAGTTCTACGGAATTGAAATCAATGATTTTGCCGTTACTGTTGCAAAAACCGCTCTTTGGATTGCTGAAAGCCAGATGATGAAAGAAACCGAGGACGTTGTGCATATGTCCCTTAATTTCCTGCCCTTAAAATCTTATACGAATATAGCTGAGGGCAATGCTTTGGAAATAAATTGGGAGGACATTATACATAAATATCAACTGTCATATATTATGGGAAATCCGCCCTTTGTTGGAGCATCTATGATGACAAAACAACAAAAGGAACAGGCGGTTTCTATTTATGGGAAAATTAAGCTATCCAATAGTATTGATTATGTTGGAGCATGGTATCATAAAGCAGCTGCCTATATAGATGGTACTACTATACGGGTGTCGTTTGTATCTACTAACAGCATTACACAAGGAGAACAGGTTGCACCTCTTTGGGATAAGCTTTTTAATAGATATGGGGTTCATATTGATTTCGCATATCGCACTTTCAAGTGGAATAGTGAGGCAAGCGAAAAAGCGGCTGTACATTGCGTAATTATCGGGTTTAGCCAATATATAAACCATAATAAGAGAAAATTATATTTAGATGATTCCAGAATGATTTTGGTTGAAAACATCAACCCATATTTATTAAACGCACCAGATGTTCTCGTTTCGAGTAGGAGTAAGCCTATATGTGACGTTCCCAAAATGTTGTTGGGAAATAAGCCGGCAGATGGCGGAAATCTTATTTTGTCATCGGAAGAAAGAGACGAAATAATTAAAAGAGAGCCTAATTTGGAACCTTATATTCATCCATATATTGGAGCGGTAGAGTATATCAACAATAAGATTCGTTATTGTTTCTGGCTTATAGGAGTATCTCCATCGACAATCAAAAATAGTCCTGAATTGAAAAAACGTCTTGAGGCAGTTAGAGAAATGCGACTCAATAGTAGCGCTGCACCAACAAGAGAAAAGGCAGATACACCAGGTCTATTTTTCTTTATTTCACAACCTTCTACGAGTTATTTATTGGTGCCCAGCACATCATCTGAAAACAGGAGATATATACCAATTGGTTTTTTAAGCCCAGAAATAATTGCTAGCAATTCAACAACGATTGTTCCTAATGCCACGTTATACAATTTTGGTATTATGACCTCAAATGTGCATATGGCATGGATGAGGACGGTTGGCGGCAGACTAAAAAGTGATTACCGTTATTCTGGTGGAATAGTTTACAATACGTTTCCATGGCCTATTCCAACCGCTGAACAAAAGTTGAAGATCGAGCAGACAGCTCAGGCAATTTTAGATGCCCGTGCACTTTATCCTGATAGCAGTCTTGCTGACCTCTATGATGAAGTTGCTATGCCACGAGAATTACGTAAAGCTCATCAGGATAATGATAGAGCAGTTATGCAGGCGTATGGTTTCACAAAAGAGCATCCTGCATATAGCAGTGAATCAGCCTGTGTTGCTGAATTGATGAAGATGTATCAAAATTTAACGAAAGAGGTGGAATGACGTGGAACTATTGGAGTGGATTTTTGATGGAATTGGAACAGAGATAGCAGGCATTGTTGTCAGTTTAATAATCGGTGCAATTGGAGGCGGTGCAGTAGGTTATAAAATTGGCATAAAGCAGACTTTAAGCCAAAAGCAAAGTGCAGGGGATGACTCCGAACAAAGACAGGAATTACAGATAGGAAAGAATGGTGTTGGTACAAATTCTTCAAAAAGTAAGACAAACCTTAAACAATCTCAAAAAGCAGGTAATGGTTCTGTTCAAACACAAATTGGAGGCATCAATGATGATCGGAGATAAACAAGCTCAAAGAGCTGGCGATAACTCTCAGTTGATGCAAGCTGGCACAATCAATATTTACAACGGCATTGATGAAAAAAGAGCCAGAGAAATATGCGCTGAAACATATGCTGTTGCTCGTAGAGACTTTACAGAAGATGCATATGCTTGCGCAAATGAACGTGTGCAGCAACTTGAAGATACATTACTTCCCAAAATGCAACAAATCGAAGGAGCACTTAGTGCGTTTGCAGATCCATCATTCCAATTTTTACTGGCAAGTGCTCAAAGAACAGCTGCAGCAACAGAGCGTGATACTGATTATGATATGTTATCCGAACTGCTTGTGTGTCGAATTACTAAAGGACAGGCAAGAAAAAGCAGAGCTGGAATTAGTCGGGCGGTAGAAATTATTGATAAAATTGATGACGATGCCTTATGTGCTTTAACTGTGGTCCATGCTGTTAACAAAGTGATGCCACTTTCGGGTTCATGTAAATTGGGACTGAAAGTGCTAGCAGATTTATTTGAAAAGCTCATATATATGGAGTTGCCATTAGGTACTGACTGGATTGATCATTTAGATATACTTGATACAGTTAGAATAAATTCTGCCAGTTCTTTTAAAAAGATAGCTGATTATTATCCAGAGCGTCTATCTGGATATTCTGCTGCTGGAATTTGTATTGATTCCGAGAATTATAAAAATGCTTTGAGTATATTATCGAAAACAGGACTAAATTCTTCCTTTTTGGTCCCGAATGAATTGTTAGATGGTTATGTTAAGTTGCCTGTTGTCGAAAAAGAAAAAATAAAAGATTTAACAGTCACACGAAATTTGGTGGTTAACGGCAATCTAATTCATCAGCAAAGTAGAATTAATGAAAAAGAAATTGAAGCTTTAGAAGCAGTTTGGAATCTTTACAACACAGATGCTGAGGTGAAAAAGGTAGCAGTTTCTGCATTTATGGATGAATGGGATAGCTATCCGTCGTTAAAGAAGTTGCATATCTGGTTTGATTCTTTACCTTTGGCTTTTGATATAACTCATGTGGGAACAGTACTTGCACACACCAATGCTCGGCGTTGTGACAAAACTATACCAGAACTTCCTCTATCGACATAAAAATGAACCGCTGCAATTTTATCCCTGTGCAGGATGGAAGCTGTAGCGGTTTTGCATTTTCTGAGGAATGATAGAAACAATCTTTATCTAAAGTAAAAGTTGGCTTTCAGAAATTTCTTTCACCCTCAATATACTGCGAAGTTATAGCGCTTTAAAAAACACACAAAGGGAGGAATTTTCATCATGAACTCAATGATCATCAGGGAAGCCCTGGCAGAGGATGCTGCACAGCTGATAGAATATATGAAAACAGTGGGCGCAGAGACGGAGAATCTCTCCTTCGGCGGAGAGGGACTTCCTGTTTCTGTCGAACAGGAGGCGGCGTTTCTGGAGGTGGTCCACCAGCAGAAGACATCGGTTCATCTGGCTGCCTTTAAAGACGGAGAAATCATAGGGGACGGAAGTCTCACCGGACTGCCCAGAAGGATGAGCCACCGGGCGGAGCTGGGGCTCAGCGTAAAGAAGGCGTACTGGAATCAGGGGGTGGGAAGCGCTCTGATGAGGGAGCTTATCCGGTATGCAGAGGAAAATGGAATCGAGCTTCTGAACCTGGAGGTGAGAAGCGATAATATCCGCGCAGTCCGCCTGTATGAACGGTTCGATTTTCAGCATATCGGCACGTCTCCGGCGTATTTTAAGATAGACGGCAGATATGAAGATTTTGAGCTGATGTATCTGGACTTGAGGAAGGACAGCCAGAAACAGGGCAGCCAGAAATAGGACAGTCCGGAACAGAATAGTAAAAAACAGGACAGTCAAAGAAAGAACAGCCAGGTATAGAGCAGAGAAAAACAGAATCATCAGAAAAGGGAAAGAAGGCTTTCAGCAGCTAAGCGGGAGGTCTTCTTTTTTTGATTATTTTAGCGTCAGTGTACATGGACGTTATGCCGGCTTTCCGTATTTACCCCTTCTTAACGCCGCTTTCTGAATCCTTACCCCGTCTTAAAAGCATTTGTGCTACTCTTGTAGACGTAAGGAGGAAGCGGTTATGAGAGCGATTTTAAAATCTTTTCACAGGATAGAGGAAACCTTTGACAGGAAGGCGGAGGCCTTTGCGCTGCGCCATCCGTTTCTGGCTTTTTGGGTGATGTTTGTGGGAATGCCGGTGATGCTTCTTTTGACGGTTTCACTGAGCACGATGGTGCTTGTGATGCCCTTCCACTATTTTTTGGGATGGTGCTAGACGGATCTTAATGCAACTTTTATGCGCGGCTGCACCTGTTAATCCCGTTTTAATCGGCGCAGTGCTAGAATAGGTAGGCGAAGGAGGAAACAGACTATGATGGATTTGATTATGCTTGGAATACTTGCCGGGTGCTTTGGTCTGGTAAAGCTGTTCGCAGATTTCTGCGAGAGACAGGTGGAACTGGAGGATCGGAAACAGTAAAACAGGAGGGATAAATCATGGCGGTATTAGGACTTATGATAGCGGCTCTGGGAGCGTATCTGGTGTATGCGCTGGTAAATCCGGAGAAGCTGTAGAGAAAAGACAGCAGAAAGAAAAGGCAGGAGGAAAGCAGGAGGAAAAGAGCTATGTTACAGATTGTGCTTACACTGGCGATCTTTGTGATATTGGTGATCCCGACGGGAAGATATATGTACCACATTGCATCGAATCAGAAAACCTTTGCAGACCCGGTGTTCGACCCGGTTGACAAGGTTATATACAGAGTCTGCGGGATTCAAGGCGGGGACATGGGATGGAAAAAATACACGCTGTCCCTTTTGATGGCCAACGGGGTGATGGTGTTTACCGGCTATCTGATTCTCAGGCTTCAGGGACTTTTATTTTTCAATCCCAATGGAATCGGAAGCATGGAGGAGAGCCTGAGCTTCAACACGATTATCAGTTTTATGACCAACACGAACCTGCAGCACTATTCGGGAGAGAGCGGTCTTTCCTACGCAGGGCAGATGTGCGTCATCATTTTTATGATGTTTACTTCAGCGGCCAGCGGCTACGCGGCCTGCATGGCCTTCTGCCGGGGGCTGGCAGGACGCCCGCTTGGCAATTTTTACAGGGATATGGTGAGAATTACCACCAGAATCCTGATTCCGGCGGCATTTTTAACGGGACTTCTCTTAGTCGGCCAGGGTACGCCCCAGACGCTGGCAGGCAATCTGACGGTAGAAACCATAGAAGGAAAATTTCAGGATATTGCCGTGGGCCCGGTAGCGGCCCTGGAGTCTATTAAGCATCTGGGAACCAACGGCGGCGGTTTTTTTGGAGCCAACTCTTCTACGCCGTTTGAGAACCCGACGGTTATTTCCAATATAGTGGAGATGATTTCCATGATGCTTCTGCCGGGATCCTGCGTCGTCACCTTTGGACTGATGCTCCACGACAGAAAGGACGGGAAAAAACCGCTGTTTGGAAGACAGGGAGCCGTGATTTTCGGCGCGATGGCCATTATTTTTTTGATTGGCCTGGCTCTCTGCTTCAGCGCGGAGAGAGCGGGAAATCCGGTGGTTGGCGCCATGGGACTCAGCCAGGATATGGGCAGCATGGAGGGAAAGGAAACACGCTTCGGCATTGATCAGTCGGCCCTTTTCACCACAGTGACTACCTCGTTTACCACGGGAACCGTCAACAACATGCACGACTCTCTGACGCCGTTAGGCGGCCTGGTTCCGCTGCTCCACATGATGTTAAACTGTGTGTTCGGTGGCAAGGGCGTAGGCCTGATGAACATGGTAATGTATGTGATTCTGGCAGTCTTTATCTGCGGACTCATGGTTGGAAGAACGCCGGAGTATCTGAATAAGAAGATAGAGGGAAAGGAAATGAAGCTGGTGGCTATTGTCATTCTGATTCACCCTTTGTTAATTCTCGGCTTTTCCGCTCTGGCGGTGTCTGTGCAGGGCGGACTTTCAGGAATTACAAATCTAGGCTTTCACGGCCTGACGCAGGTGCTTTACGAGTACGCCTCCTCCGCAGCCAACAACGGTTCCGGCTTTGAGGGACTGGCGGACAACAGCCTGTTCTGGAACGTCACCACGGGACTTGCCATGTTTTTTGGCCGCTACCTTGCCATTGCCGCCCAGCTGGCGGTTGCAGGCTCCATGCTGGCCAAGAGAAAGGTCAATGAGTCTGTGGGAACACTGCGCACAGACAATACAACCTTCATGATTGTGCTTGTATTCATCGTTTATATATTTGCTGCTTTAACATTCTTCCCGGCTCTGGCCCTGGGCCCTGTGGCAGAGCATCTGTCCCTGTGGATGTAGCGCGGGAAAGCAGAAAAAGCAGAAAGGAGAATCACAATGGCTAAGAAGCAAGGCGCGAAATTTGTGACGCCAGATATTTTAAAATCCTCTGTTATCGGTGCGTTTAAGAAGCTGGATCCCAGATATATAGTGAAGAATCCCGTCATGTTTGTGGTGGAAGCCGGATGTTTTGTCACGCTTCTTCTCACCTTCTGCCCCACTCTGTTCGGCGGACAGGCGGAATACCAGATTTATAATGGAATTGTGACAGTCGTATTATTTGTGACCATACTGTTTGCGAATTTTGCAGAGTCAGTGGCTGAGGGCCGAGGCAAGGCTCAGGCGGAATCCTTAAAGAAGACGAAACAGGATACGAAAGCCCGTCTTCTTCTCCCAGGCGGAGGAGAGAAGATGATAAACGCTTCTGAGTTAAAGAAGGGCGACATTGTGTTAGTGAAGCTGGGCGAAGTCATTCCCAACGACGGTGAGGTGATCGAGGGAATCGCCTCGGTGGACGAATCGGCCATCACAGGCGAGTCCGCCCCTGTCACCAGGGAAGCCGGGGGAGATTTCTCCTCCGTTACCGGTGGCACTACAGTGGTGTCCGACTGGCTGAAAATAAGGATTGCGGCGGAGCCGGGACATTCCTTCCTGGATAAAATGATTTCCCTGGTGGAGGGAGCTTCCAGACAAAAAACGCCAAATGAAATTGCATTAAATACGCTGTTAATTGTATTAACTCTGATATTTTTAATTGTTGTGGTAACTTTGTATCCATTCGCAGCTTATCTGGGAGTGGAGATTCCAGTTTCCTGGGCCATTGCCCTGATGGTATGCCTGATTCCCACTACTATTGGGGGACTTCTCTCGGCCATCGGCATTGCAGGTATGGATCGTGTAACGAGATTTAACGTCATCGCCATGTCGGGAAAGGCGGTGGAGGCCTGCGGAGACGTGGACACCATGATTTTGGACAAGACGGGAACGATTACCTACGGAAACCGCCTGGCGGCGGAGTTTTATCCGGTAAACGGCGTGGAAAAAGAGGACTTGATTGACTACAGTGTCATGAGTTCTCTCATGGACGGCACACCGGAGGGAAAATCTACGGTAGACCTGGGACGCCGGATGGGATGTGTTCTGACAGAAGAGGCGGCTGGCCAGATGAATTTTATTGAGTTTACAGCCCAGACGAAAATGAGCGGTGTGGATTTACAGGACGGAACCGTTGTGAGAAAGGGCGCTTCCGAGGCAGTGAAGCGCTTTGTGGAGGAAAAGGGAGGAAGCATTCCGGCGGATCTGGAGGAAATTGTAACAAAGGTCTCCAATCTGGGAGGGACGCCTCTCACAGTCTGCGTAAATGACAAAATTTTAGGCGTAATCTATTTAAAGGATACAGTTAAGCCTGGACTTGCTGAGCGTTTTGCCCGCCTTCGGGAAATCGGAATCAAGACGATTATGTGTACAGGAGACAATCCTCTCACAGCGGCAACTATTGCCAGGGAGGCAGGCGTGGACGGCTTTATCGCAGAGTGCCGCCCTGAGGATAAGATTGAGGCCATTAAGAAAGAACAGGCAGAGGGAAAGCTGGTAGCTATGACAGGCGACGGAACCAACGATGCTCCGGCGCTGGCCCAGGCGGACGTAGGCCTGGCCATGAATTCCGGAACTCAGGCAGCCAAGGAGGCGGCCAACATGGTGGATCTGGATTCTGACCCCACCAAGATTCTGGAGGTGGTGGAAATAGGAAAGCAGCTTCTGATTACCAGAGGTTCCCTGACTACCTTCAGTGTGGCCAACGATATTGCCAAATATTTTGCCATTATTCCAGCCATGTTTACTATGGTGCTGCCGCAGATGCAGATTTTAAATATCATGCGCCTGGCCACTCCGGCCAGCGCGATTTTGTCGGCTTTGATTTTTAATGCAATTATTATTCCAGGACTGATTCCTATCGCCATGAAGGGCGTAAAATATAAGCCCATGAAGGCGGAAAAACTTCTGCTTAGGAACATGGGAATCTATGGACTGGGCGGTATGATTGTCCCCTTTGTGGGAATCAAGCTTATTGACCTGGTGACAGCTCCCATGCTGTCTGCAATTGGAATGTAGGAGGAAGAGACAATGAAAGGTTTTTTTAAGATGTTCAGGACTGCGTTTGTCTTCTGCGCGGTTATGATGCTTTTGTGCTCCTTCGCCTACCCGCTGGCTCTCACGGGAGCCAGCCAGGCGGTGATGAAGGAGAGGGCAGGAGGAAGCCTGATTGACAGAGAGGGAAATCTTACTGACAACCCGGAGGAAGCGGTGGGTTCCGTCCTGTTAGGCCAGGATTTTACAGAGGATTATTTCTTCCATGGAAGAGTTTCTGCTGTCCATTATAATACATATACAGAGGAGCAGAAGGAGAGCGGGGAGTATGGCGGCGTTTCCTCAGGTTCCTTTAATTATGGGAACTCCAACCCGGCTCTGGAGGCCAGGATAAAGAAGGATTTAGACAGCTTTTTGGCCTCTCATCCAGGAGTAAAGACAGAGGACGTTCCAGCGGATCTTTTAACAGCCTCAGGCTCTGGCCTGGATCCCCACATCAGCCCGGAGGCAGCCAGAGTACAGATTCCGGCGGTGGCAGAGCACTCAGGACTCAGCGAGGAAGAGGTTTCCCGGATTGTGGAGGAGAACACAGAGGGAAAGGCTCTCGGAGTATTCGGCGAGGAGAGAGTCAATGTATTAAAATGTAATTTAGCCATTGCGAGAGCCATGGGAATGATTTAAAGCGGCAGAACGCGGTACAGGGCAGTTAGTATGCCACAGAATGAAAGAGAAGGGGAGAAGGCCATGGAGGAGGAGAGACCTGATTCAGAACAGTTCTTAAAGCGCCTGAAATACGAGGAACGGGAACAGGAAAAGAAGACAAGAGGACGTCTCAAAATTTTCCTGGGCTACGCGGCCGGTTCGGGAAAAACCTACGCTATGCTGGAAGCTGCTCACGAGGCGAAGGCTCACGGGATAGACGTGGCGGCCGGCTATATAGAGCCCCACGATCGGCCGGCCACCCAGGCCCTGACCGGGGGGATGGAAATGCTGCCGCCCATGATGGCAGATTACAAGGGCTTAAAGCTCAGGGAATTTGACTTGGATGGGGCTTTAAAGAGGAAACCGCAGCTGATTCTGGTGGACGAGCTGGCCCACACCAACTGCAAAGGCTGCAGAAACGAAAAGCGGTATCAGGATGTGAAGGAGCTTCTGCGGGCCGGAATCAGCGTTTACACAACTCTGAATATTCAGCATTTGGAGAGTCTTAACGATCTGGTAGGAAGTATTACCCATATCGATGTGCGGGAACGGATTCCAGATACGGTATTTGATCACGCGGATCAGGTGGAAGTGGTTGACATTGAACCGGAAGAGCTGATCGAGCGGATGAAGGAGGGGAAAATCTACCGGAAGGAGCAGGCGGATCGGGCGCTTCAGAATTTTTTCCGAAGAGAAAAGCTGGCGGCTCTCCGGGAGATTGCCCTGCGAAGATGCGCGGATCGTGTCAATCGGATTGCCGAGGAGGAGAGAAGCCTGCTGGAGCGCCAGGATTATCACACAGGAGAACACATTCTGGTCTGCATCACGGCGGCACCCTCCAGCGCCAAGGTGATACGAACTGCCTCCCGCCTGGCAGACGCCTTTCATGGAACTTTGACAGGGCTATGCGTGGAGACGCCGGCTACCCAGGAGGCAGGGGAAAAGACGAAGGCGGCTCTCAGAAACAACATGGAGTTAGCGAAGCTTCTGGGAGCGAAGATAGTGACGGTGTTTGGTTCTGACGTGGCGGCCCAGATTGCCCAGTATGCCATTGTCAGCAATGTCTCGAAAATTGTGCTGGGCAGAACCAACCATTTTACCATGCGGCCCATGTACCGCTCAGAGTTTCTGGAGAAGCTGACTTACATGGCGCCGAATATTGACGTATATATTATTCCGGATATGAGGCAGACAAAGCGCTGGCATCCCAGAAAAAGCACTGCAAAAAGGCGGGAAAGCCGGAAGAAATATGCCGTTGCTCTGGCAGCAGCTACGGCGATTATGCTGGCAGCTACGGTGCTGGCTCTGCTGCTTCGGATGCTTGTGTTCTCAGAGGCCAATACGATTATGATTTATCTGATGGGGGTTCTGCTTGCCTCCTACGCAGCCAGCCGGAAGCTGTGCGCCCTGTATTCAGCTTTGCTCAGCGTTATTTTATTTAATTTTTTCTTTACAGAGCCTCTATACAGCCTGAAAGCCTGTGATCAGGCATATCCCCTCACTTTTCTCATGCTGTTTCTGGCCGGATTATTTACGGCCACTGTCACTGGAAAGCTGAAGCGGCAGAATATGGAAATCAGCAAAACTGCCTATCGCACGGGGATCCTTCTGGAAAACAGCCAGAAGCTTAGAAGATGCAGAACAAGAGAGGATGTGTGGAGTCAGGCGGCTTTGCAGGCGGGAAAGCTGTTAAATCTATCCATTTTGCTCTATCCTGTCAGGAAAGACGGAGCGGTGGGAGAGCCTCTTCTGTTCTCCAGAAAGGGCATGGAGCCGGAAGAATTGAAACGGTGCGTAAATGCCCAGGAAAAGGGGGTGGCTCAGTGGGTGGCCTCAAACCGCCGCCGGGCAGGGGCCTGTACTCATACGCTGCCAGACGCTATGGCCATGTACCTACCTGTTCAGGATGAAGAGCAGGTTCACGCAGTCATGGGGATTTTTCTGGAGGAGAGAAGGCCTGTCGCCGAATTTGAGTACAGCCTCCTCACCGCTATGCTCAACGAGGCAGGAGTAAAGCTGAAAGGCTTCTTTATGCAATCTTAATACTTTTCTTTACAAACTAACACCGATTTAATATATTTAAAGATATAATAAAGCGTAAAAATCATATCTGGATAAGATCTGGAAGGAGTACGCATTATTATGAAATCTATTTTGCTGATTGGTCTGGGGCGGTTTGGACGCCATATAGCCAGAAAACTGAATGAGCTTCGCCATGAGGTTATGGCGGTGGATATAGATGAAAGACGGGTGGAGTCAGTGCTTCCCTATGTGACGAATGCCCAGATAGGAGACGCTACGGACGAAGATTTTATCAGCTCTCTGGGAGTACGTAATTATGATGTCTGCATGGTGGCGATTGGAGACAATTTCCAGAGTTCCCTGGAAACGACCTCTCTGCTGAAGGAGATGGGAGCTGTCTTTGTAGTATCAAGGGCATCCAGAGACAGGCAGAGAAAATTTCTGCTGAAGAATGGAGCTGATGTGGTAATTTACCCGGAACGCCAGCTGGGGGAGTGGACAGCGATGCGCTATAGCTCGGATCACATTTTCGACTATGTGGAGCTGGACGGAGAGCACGCAATTTTTGAGGTGTCTATTCCCAGAGAGTGGTTTGGAAAGACCATTGGGCAGATTGATGTGAGAAATAAGTATAATATTAATATAATGGCATTAAAGCATAACGGTGTGATGCAGCTGAATATTACGTCAGATACGCTTCTCTCCTCTGAAAATACCATGCTGGTGCTGGGAAGAATTAAGGATGTGCAAAAGTGCTTTCATATTTAAAAAAATTGTGGATAAGGCAGTCAATCAGAGGAAAGCAGGGAGCTGACGGTAATGGAAAAGAAACGAGGACATCTGAAGATTTTTTTCGGGTATGCTGCAGGTGTGGGAAAGACCTACGCCATGCTCCAGGCCGCTCTGGCGGCCAGGGAAAAGGGAACGGACACAGTGATTGGATCGATTGCTCCCCATACCATGCCGGAAACCTCCGTACTGGCAGAAAAGCTGGAGCATCTGGAGGGAAAGCAGGAAGAGGGGGACAGTGCTGCTGGGGAATTTGATCTGGATGCGGCAATTTTACGCAGACCTCAGCTGATTCTGGTAGATGAGCTGGCCTGTATTAATCCCAGAGGACGCCGCCATGCCAGGCGGTATCAGGATGTGGAGGAGCTTTTGAAGGCAGGAATCGACGTTTACACTACAGTAAACGCCCATAATATCGAAAGCCTCAGTGATGTTGCGGCAAAGGTTATGGGATGTTCTGTTCAGGAACGGATTCCGGACGATGTATTTGATCAGGCAGATCAGGTAGAATTAATTGATATAGAACCTCAGGAGCTGATGGATCGGCTGCATCGCGGCATGATCGATGAGAAACGGGAGGAAAATCCTCCGGCAGCAGCCTATTTTTCTATGGAAAATCTTACGGCTTTGCGGGAGATTGCCATGCGCCGTTGCGCGGATCGGATTAATCGTCTGGGAGACAGGCGGGGGATAGAGAGAAGAGAGGATCCCTTTGTAGAGGAGCACATTTTAGTGTGTCTTTCTGCAGCTCCTTCTAACTCCAGGATTGTCCGTACAGCTGCCAGACTGGCCCAGGCATTTCATGGAAATTTTACAGCTCTGTTTGTGAAAACACCGGAATATTCCCGCTGGGACAGAGAGAGCACAAAGCGCCTTCAAGAAAACATCCGCCTGGCAGAGCAGCTGGGAGCTAAAATAGAGGTAATTTACAGCAATGATATTCCTTTTCAGATTGCTGAATTCGCCCGCCTGTCGGGAGTGACCAAGATAGTCATGGGAAGAAGCGCAGCTGCCAGACACCATTTTCCTGGAAGGCCTTCCATGACAGAAAAACTGATTTTAAATGCCCCGAATCTGGATGTATACATTATTCCGGATGCTGTTTCTGAGAAGGTCAGATACAGAGAGGGGAAGGATGGCGCAGGCATGCTGGTCTTTTCAGTGAGAGATATTTTAAAGAGCGCAGGTCTTTTAATTGCCGCCAGCCTGATTGGATTTTTCTTTTATAACCTGGGTATTGATGAGGCAAACATTATTACAATCTATGTACTAAGTGTGCTTTTGACAGCACTTGTGACTGAAAATCAGATTTACAGCCTGATTTCTGCAGTTGTCAGTGTACTGGTTTTTAATTTTATGTTTACCGAACCGCGTTTTTCCCTGCAGGCTTATGATGCCGGATACCCGTTGACCTTCGGAGTGATGTTTCTGGCAGCCTTTATTACAGGTTCTCTGGTTATGAGGCTGAAAAGCCATGCCAGACAATCAGCAGGAGTGGCCTTCCGAACGAGAATTTTGTTTGATACAAACCGACTTTTGCAGCAGGCCAGAGAGAAGAATGATATTATTCAGGTGACAGCCAGCCAGCTGATGAAGCTACTGAACCGTAATATTGTGATTTATCCGGAGGAAAACGGCAGTCTGGGAGAGCCAAGGCTCTTTTTTATTTCAGGCAGAGACGACGGAGAAGCTGGAAACTGTTTTTCTGAGAAGGAGCAGAAAGCGGCTTTATGGACCTTTAAAAATAATAAACATTCAGGGGCTTCGACGGATACCTTTTCAGATGCCCGGTGCATGTATCTGGCCATCCGTGTCAATGAAAATGTCTATGGAGTGCTGGGAATCGTGCTGGGGGAATCTGCACTGGAGGCTTTTGAGAGCAGTATTCTGCTGTCTGTGCTGGGAGAGTGCGCTTTAGCTCTCGAGAATGAAAAGCATATACGGGAAAAAGAAGCAGCGGCAGTGATGGCCCAGAATGAGCAGCTGCGGGCCAATCTTCTGCGGGCTATCTCCCACGATTTGAGAACTCCTCTTACCTCTATCTCCGGTAATGCCGGAAACCTCCTGTCTATGGGAGGAGATATGGATGAGGAGATGAAACGACAGCTGTATACAGACATCTACGAGGATTCTCTCTGGCTGATTAATACAGTGGAAAATCTGCTGTCTATCACGCGGCTGGTGGGCGGACAGCTGAACCTGAATATGACAGAGGACTTAATTGAGGACGTGGTGGCGGAGGCCCTCCAGCATGTAAATAAAAAGAGCAGAGAACATCAGATTACAGTGGAATACGAGGACGAGTTTATGCTGGCTAAAATGGATTCCAGGCTGATTGTCCAGGTGATTATCAACATTGTCAACAATGCGGTGGAATACACGCCTCAGGGCTCACATATTCAAATCAGCGTGAAAAAGCAGGGAAATCAGGCAGTGATTTCTGTTGCTGATGATGGAGACGGGCTTTCTGACGAGGCGAAGAAGAAGGTGTTTGATATGTTTTACAGCGGGGAAAACAAGGTGGCAGACAGCCGGCGCAGCTGCGGAATCGGCCTGTCTTTGTGCCAGTCAATTGTCAGGGCCCACGGAGGGGAAATTTTTGTTTCAGATCACATTCCCCATGGAGCTGTTTTTACATTTACATTGCCGTCAGAGGAGGTGCGGTGGCATGAATAAACCACTTATTTTAGTTGTAGAGGATGATAAATCAGTCAATCATTTAATTACTACGATTCTGAAAACACATGGATACCGGTATTTAACAGCCATGAATGGAGCGACGGCAGTTCTGGAGGCGTCCTCCCACAATCCGGAGATTGTGCTGCTTGATTTAGGGCTGCCTGACACCAGTGGTGTGGATGTGATAAGAAAGATTCGTTCCTGGTCTAATATGCCTATTATTGTCATCAGCGCCAGAACGGAGGACAAGGACAAGATAGAAGCTCTGGATGCCGGGGCAGACGACTACCTGACAAAACCTTTTTCTGTGGATGAACTGCTGGCACGTCTGAGAGCCATCACCAGGCGGCTGCCTGTTTTAATGAATCAGGCAGTAGGAGAAAATTCTTCATTCGTAAACGGAGCGCTGCGCATTGATTACGCAGCAGGCTGTGCTTATTTGGACGGTGAGGAGCTGCACCTGACACCGATAGAATATAAGCTTTTGTGCCTGTTAGCCAAAAATGCAGGGAGGGTGCTGACTCATACCTTTATTATGCAGAATATCTGGGGCAATAGTTCGGCGGATGATATCACCTCTCTCCGGGTATTTATGGCCACTTTGAGAAAGAAAATCAACAGCTTCAAAGATTCTCCCCAGTACATCCAGACTCATGTGGGGGTTGGATACAGAATGGTGAAGGTGGAATAGACACAGCCAGTAAAGGATGATATAATCGAAGACAGGTTCCATAGCGGAACAGAGCAGCTTCTGGGGGAAATTCTGGAAGAGATGAAGAAAAGCAAAGAGCGGTAGAGTATGAATCAGGGAGAACGGAGATTTCCGTTCTTCTTTTTTTCGATTCTTACTTGAAAAAATAAAAAATCTGTATTATGATATCGAGTGGTAAGTTGAGACTAACTAGATTTACAGGAAAGGAGAAACATTCATTTTCCTGTAAAAAGCGATAGAGACAGAAGAAAAGGTGATACAGATGAAACTGAGTGAACTTCAGATTAGAAATACAGCTACCATCCGCTCGGTAGGAGGAAGCGGCGCCCTGCGCCAGCATTTCCTGGATATGGGGCTGATCCAGGGAACAGAGGTAACGGTAGTACAATATGCTCCCATGGGAGATCCGGTTGAGATTCGGCTCCATGGCTATGAGCTGACCATCCGATTAGCAGATGCAGAAAATATTGAGATCAGTGAAATGCATCCGCCGAAGGAGGCAAAGCAGCTGGCCCGCGGGAAGCAGAGAACGGAAAAGCACCATCCAGGCTACGGAGAGGGAGGCCGGTTCCACAGCAGAAAGGATGAAAATCCCCTGCCGGAGGGAGAGATTCTTACCTTCGCTCTGGTAGGAAATCAGAACTGCGGAAAGACGACGCTGTTTAACCAGCTGACCGGTTCCAAGCAGCATGTAGGCAATTTTCCGGGTGTGACGGTAGATCGAAAGGATGGCGTGATCAGGGGCTATGACAATACGCTGATTACAGATCTGCCGGGTATTTACTCCATGTCTCCCTACAGCAGTGAGGAAATTGTAACAAGGGAATTTGTTATCAGGGAGAAGCCAAAGGGAATTATCAATATTGTGGATGCGACTAATATTGAGAGAAATCTCTATCTGACCATGCAGCTTCTGGAATTGGGAGTCCCCATGGTGGTGGCCCTCAATATGATGGACGAGCTGTGGGAGAACGGGGGCTCTGTCCTGGTCAATGAGATGGAGGAAGCCCTGGGAGTTCCCGTTATTCCGATTTCGGCTGCTAAGGGAGAAGGAATCGACGAGCTGATCCGCCATGCAGTTCATGTGGCCAAGTATCAGGAGAGGCCTCTGGAGATCGATTTTTGCCGGAGAGAGGAGGGAATTCACAGAGGAATTCACGCTGTAATGCACCTGATTGAGGATCATGCAGCGAACGCTCAGATTCCTCTGCGCTTTGCAGCCAGCAAGGTTATGGAGGGAGATCAGGAACTCATTAAGCAGCTGAAGCTGACAGAGAATGAAGAACGGGTGCTGGGAGAAATAGCAGGCCAGACAGAGGAAGAAACCGGCATGGACCGGGCGGCTGCGGTGGCCCAGATGCGGTTTGACTACATTGAGGAGGTATGCAGCAGCACGGTGATTAAACCGCGGGAAAGCAGGGAGAGGGCGAGAAGCCGGAAAATTGACCGGTTTCTCACTGGAAAATATACGGGAATTCCTGCTTTCGTCGGTATTATGGGACTTGTATTCTGGCTGACCTTTAATGTGATTGGAGCCTTTTTCCAGGGACTTTTAGAGTCTGGAATCACAGCCCTCACAGAAATGGCTGACAGCGCCATGGCGGCGGCTCATGTAAACAGTGTGGTACGTTCTCTGGTCATTGACGGTATTTTTAGTGGAGTAGGAGGTGTGTTAAGCTTCCTGCCGATTATTGTAACACTGTTCTTCTTCCTGTCCCTGTTAGAGGACAGCGGATATATGGCCAGGGTAGCTTTTATCATGGATAAGCTTCTGCGAAAGCTGGGACTGTCCGGAAGAAGTATTGTGCCGATGCTGGTGGGCTTTGGCTGTACTGTACCGGGAGTCATGGCCAGCCGTACTCTTCCTTCAGAGAGAGACAGAAAGATGACCATTTTGCTGACACCGTTTATGAGCTGTACGGCGAAGCTGCCGATTTACGCTTTTTTCACAGCAGCCTTTTTCCCGAAGCACGGCGCTTTGGTGATGATTGGCCTGTATCTGTTCGGAATCATTATGGGAATTCTTATGGCCCTGATTATGAAGAGGACAGCTTTTAAGGGGGAGGCAGTTCCATTTGTGATGGAGCTTCCTAACTACAGAATGCCGGGAGCAAAAAATGTAGGCCATCTTTTGTGGGACAAGGCAAAGGATTTCCTTCAGAAAGCGTTTACAGTCATTTTCCTGGCCACCATTGTCATCTGGTTCCTGCAGAACTTTGATTTAAGCTTCAACATGGTGTCCGATTCCCAGGACAGTGTACTTGCCCTGGCGGCAGGCGCCCTGGCTCCTCTGTTTGTCCCGGCAGGCTTTGGGGACTGGAGGATTGTCACTGCCTTAATTTCCGGCTTCATGGCCAAGGAGAGTGTAGTTTCTTCCCTGACAGTGCTGTTTGGAAATACCGCCTCTCTTCAGAGTGCCCTCACCCTGCCAGGTGCTGCCGCTTTGTTAGTATTCTGTCTGCTGTATACACCGTGTGTAGCGGCTATTGCCTCTGTCAAGAGGGAGCTGGGTGCAAAGTGGGCGCTTGCCATGGTTTTCGGCCAATGCCTGATTGCCTGGATTGCATCTTTCGGCGTATATCAGCTCTGTCAATTGTTATAAACCCTTAACTTATAACCGCTTTTTTGGTATACTATACTGAGAAAGCGGTTTTTGTTTTTAGATAGAGTTTTTCTAAGAAAGACAGTTTAACAATAATCAGAATACAGGGGATGGGAGAGAGATGAAGAGCATAGAGAAAAAAGGGAAAGTATTGATAGCAGTTACAGTGGCAGCTGTTTTTGTGGTGCTGATCGGTTTTCTGAACAATACAGTAGCTTTTGAAAGAATGCTGGGAAATGTTGTGGAGCAGTATGTGTCGGAAAAAAATTCAGAATTAGCCGGCCACATTTCCTACCGGATGAAGGCTGGCCAGGAATTTGTCAAGGATTTTGCAGATACTCTGACCAGAATGCCGGAATTCCTGCTGACAGAAGAACTGCTGGAGAGAAAGAAACAAGCCATGGAACTGGACGGCATTACAGTCGTTTCCAGAGAAACTGTTTTTTTCCCGGAATCTGAAGGTACGCAGGAGCTTGAAGCATGGCTGTCAGACCATCCGGAGGCCTGGGAGAAGCCGCAGATTTCCTATATTAAGGATTATAAAATGATTTTTTCTGCTCCTGTTATTAAGAGTGGGCAGGCGGAATCCCTTGTAATCGGAATGCAGGACTATCAGGGAATTCAGAGACTGGTGAGCCAGGCTGATTATCAGAATCAGGGAGCCAGTATTCTGCTGGACGGCAAAACAGGCAAGCGGATTATCATGGAACATGGCAGCGGAGCTTCTATAACTGAACAGGATATTTCAGCACTCTGGACCTGTCTGAATGCGCAGGCTCTCTCCCATGAAGTCTGCAGGGAACAGCTGTCATCCGGTCAGAAGGTATTGATCGCTTTCTGCCAGGTGGAAGGAACGGACTGGGTGCAGACGGCTGTCATTCCATCTGATTTCCTGATGGCTCAGATTGAAAAATATATGGATGTCTATTCCATAGCAGCTTTTGCAGTTATTATCCTCTGTATGTTTTTAGTCCGCCATTTCCTGCGGGAGAGCAGAAGGAGAGAGCTCCTGTTTCTCACAGACTCTCTGACAGGCGGCTGGAACAGGGAGGGGTTTTTAAAGCAGAGCAATGAAAATGCTGACAGCAAAAGCTTTGGCGAATATACGATTGTGTATCTGAATGTAATTGATTTCAGGATGATTAATGAAAGCTGGGGAGAGGAGGATGGCAACAGAACTCTTCAGTTTATCTTCCATCAGTTTAAACAGGGGATGAAAAAGACGGGAGAGCTGGTCAGCCGCAGCAGTATGGATCATTTCTTTCTCCTTCTTCGGGAGACGGATGAGGCAGAAACAGTGCAGCGGCTTAACGGACTGATTCAAGGGATCAATGGAGTGGTTGGAGAAAAATTCTGCGGAACGTCTCTGGACTTTACCATAGGCGCCTGCCGTCTGCTGGATGCAGACAGTATTTCTTCAGCCATGACGCGGGCGATTTCTGCCAGCAAGCAGAAGGCGGAGAGGAATGTATGTACCTTCTATGATAACGCGGTGGCGGCCAAGCAGGAGCGGGAACAGCGTTTAAATGAGCTGTTTGAAGAATCCATAAGAAACAGGGATCTGAAAATTTATCTGCAGCCAAAAGTATGCCTGGAGTCTGGACAGCCATGTCAGGCCGAAGCTCTGGTAAGATGGATTCACCCCAGGGAGGGAATGATCTATCCAGACGAATTTATTCCTCTTTTTGAGAAGAACGGAAATATCTGCCAGCTGGATCTGTATATGTTCGAGGAGGTATGCCGCCTGATTGCCGAATGGATGGAAGAGGACAAAGAAGTTTCTCTTCTGTCGGTAAACCTGTCCAGATTCCATCTGAGAAGCAAAGGAGCCGATATCTGGAAGGAATATAAGGAGATTAAGGAGCGGTATCAGATTCCTGATGATATGATAGAGATTGAGCTGACAGAGACTGTCTTTATCGATGACAGCCAGCTGCTTTTTGTTAAATCCGTGCTGGACAGCTTCCGTGCCTGTGGATTTCGTGTGGCTTTGGATGACTTCGGCTTTGCATATTCGTCTCTGGGAATTTTAAATGAGCTGGAAGTGGATATTCTGAAGCTGGATCGAACCTTTTTCATCAATGAAAACTTTAAGTCCAGAAAGATTGTGGCTTCCCTGATCCAGCTGGCCCACAGCCTGAACATGAGCGTAGTGGCTGAGGGGATTGAACAGATGGAGCAGGTAGAAACCCTGAGAGAGATGCACTGTGATTTCATTCAGGGATATGTGTATTCAAGACCACTTCCAGTGGAAGAGTTTGAAGCGTGGAGGGAGAGATATGAAAACCAGTAGTATAAAAGATTCGCTGCCCAGCATGGCTAAGATTACCATTCTTCTTCTGCTTGCGCTGATTCTTCCGGCCAATCTTTTGCTGCAGCTTTATACCCAGCATCAGGAACAGGGGAAGCGGGCTGTAGAGATGTTCAGTCAGATGAACCAGCTGATTGAGAGCAAAAAGAAAGAACTCGATAAGGAGAAAGAGGAGTTTTCGGAACGATGTATCCGGGCGGCAGATATTGCAGTTTACTGTATCAGCCTTTCTCCGGAATCTGTATCGACTCCGGAAGCCGCCAGAGAGCTGGCCGCCCGGCTGGATGTAGATGAGATTCACTGTGTTACACCAGACGGTAAAATTGTTGCAGGGACTCACCCAGAATATTACGGCTATACGTTTGATTCAGGAGAGCAGATGAGATATTTCCTTCCCATGCTGAAGGATAGAGGCCTGAAGCTTTGTCAGGAGATCACGCCGAATACAGCAGAAGGAAAGAAAATGCAGTATGCGGCTGTCTGGAAGGAGGATGGAAGCGGGATCATCCAGATCGGGATGGAACCCAGGAGACGGGAGTATCCCAAAGTTTGTGTAAACCTTCAAACTGATGTAAGATAGACTT
>JAQERH010000004.1 GCA_027698105.1 Lachnospiraceae bacterium AM93-12TA | reverse complement strand
TGTTACTAATCGGTCGAGGGCTTAACCAAGAGGTTGGGTAGAGAAGAAGGATGGAAAGATAGAGAGTAGATTCAATGTGTGGTTTTGAGGGTATGTATCAGATAAACCTCAAAAATTAAATAGAGAGATAAATGATTATCTCAAATGCGCGAGTGGCTCAGTGGTGGAGTATCGCCTTGCCAAGGCGAGGGTCGCGGGTTCGAATCCCGTCTCGCGCTTTTTTTATTGGCTGGAATTCCTTGAATTATCAAGGGTTCCGGCCTTTTTTGTTTTCTGGAGTTTTTTGAAAAATAGTAGACATCTGTAAACACCCGGAAAAAATTAAGTGATGAATAACAAAACTGCATGTGAAGTCAAAAATAAGTAGAGAAGCAAATAATACTATGGTATAATTTATGATGTTACCGCCTCCTAGACAGGTACGGAAGGGAGGTGTCTGACGTGGAAATTCTTCTATCTTTGATTATCGCTGTTGCGGCAGGTGTGATTAGCCATCTCATTTGCAAATGGCTGGATGGCGGTAAGTAGTCGGTAATCAGCCTGTGGGTTTAAGCCTTCCCACTCCGAAATTAGGAATAGAAAAACCCAGTGTTCCAGCACTGGGTTTTTTGTTTAGGTCATCCGACATGGATAACTTCTATCTTTTAGCCTATTGGCATTATAGCATATGCGATTTTGGATTGCAATATACCTGATAAAATAATATAAGCATAATATGAGTAAATCAGATTTTTATTATGGCTGGAACTCTCTGTTGTTTCAAGAGTTCCAGCTTTTTTGCAAAAAGGTCTTGACAAATTAGAGAATATGAACTTATATTATATTATAACATTATATAATAATATACTAACAAAGGGGTGAAATTATGAAAGTTATTGGTATTGGTGATAACGTATGTGATAAATACATTCATCTTAATACCATGTTTCCAGGAGGACAGGCGTTAAATTTTGCTGTTTATGCAAAAATGCTAGGAGCGGATGCCTCCTATATGGGAACATTCGGACGTGATGAAGTAGCGGCTCACATACTGGCTACTCTGGATAAACTGGAAGTAAAACATGAGCGTTGCAGACAGCATGATGGAGAAAACGGATATGCCAGAGTGACTTTAGTGGATGGAGACAGAGTATTTTTAGGAAGTAATAAAGGCGGAATTGCAAAGGAATATCCAGTAATTCTGGATGCGGATGATATGGAATACGTCAAGGAGTTTTCCCATATTCACACGAGCAATAACAGCCATTTTGACAGTCAGCTTCCTAAATTGGCTGAGGCAGGTTTATCAGTTTCCTATGATTTTTCTGGACAGTGGAAGGAAAAAGAAAAAGTAGCGCAGGTAGCTCCGTATGTGAAATATGCCTTTTTATCCTGTGGATCTGTGCCAGAGGCGGAAGCCAAAGAGATTTGCCGCACGATTTACAAAGCAGGATGTCCGATGGTGATAGCCACGAGAGGCAGCTATGGTTCTGTATTGTATAATGGAAAAAACTTTTATACGCAGGAGCCGAAATTAGTGGAAGCAGTAGACACATTGGGGGCGGGAGATTCCTTTGCAACAGCTTTTTTACTTTCTTATGTAGGAAATCTGGAAAAGAACGCAGAGCATCCGGAGAAGGCAGAGGAATTAAAGGAAACCTTTATTAAAGAGGCGATGGCCGCAGGCGCAGCCTTTGCCGCTAAGACCTGTATGGTTCAGGGCGCATTTGGCCATGGAAAAGAGATTCAGTAAATATTTATTATAATGAGGAGGATACAGAGATGACAAAGACAGTAAAAGAGATTGTAAGCGAAATTAAGGTAAAGATGGACCAGGCAGGCGGTTTAAAGCATGTATATTTTGTTGCCTGCGGCGGTTCTAAGGCAGCGATTTTCCCAGGCCTTTACCTGCTTCAGAGCGAGGCGAAGACATTTGGCGCTACTACCTACACAAGTAATGAGTTTGTACATGCTACACCAAAGGAGTTAGACAACAGATGTGTGGCTGTGATCTGCTCCTTAAAGGCAACACCGGAGACAGTAGAGGCAGTGAAGACAGCCAATGCTGCAGGCGCAGTTACAATTGCCATGACAGGTTCTATGGAGACAGGTATGGCACAGGTAGGCCAGTATGTCGTAACCTACTCCAATGGAGACGACCAGGTATACAGCGATTCTAACCAGGCGAATGCGCTCCGTATTGGATTTGAGTTATTAAAGCAGTTTGAAAACTACGAAAACTATGACAAGGCTATGGCAGCTTATGCAGAGATTGATCGGATCGTTGCAGAGGGAAAAGAGAAGGCTCTTCCAATCGCTCAGAAGTGGGCTGACACCTATAAAGATGAGCCGATCTTTTATGTGCTGGCATCAGGCCCTAACTATGGCGTGGCTTATTCCATGTGCTGCTGCCATTTCATGGAAATGCAGTGGAAGCATGCCGTATGCCTGCACACAGGAGAGTATTTCCACGGACCGTTCGAGACTACAGATAAACAGCTTCCGATGGTACTCTTAATGAGCGAAGGAAGAACAAGAGCCTTAGACGAGAGATGTCTGAAGTTCCTGAAGCAGTATGCAGAGAATTATATTATCATTGATTTTAAGGAGTTAAACCAGGGCAGAATTGCGCCGGAAGTAGCAGAGTTCTTTAACCCGGTTGTCATGATCCCGATTGAGAGATACTACGTAGCTCAGATGGCAGAGGTGAGAGGCCATTCTATGGATGAGAGACGTTATATGTGGAAGGTAGAGTACTAGGCAGAAGTACTCTGGATTGAAAATTAAAGAGGCGGCAGAGCTGAAAAAAGGCAGTTCTGCTGCCTTTTTTGATAAAAACAGAGATTGGGATAAGCAGTTTTATCATAACTGTTCAGCTGAAAGAAAAGTAAATTGTAAAAAATAGCTAAAAAAAGCGTAAAAAGCTATTGACAGCATAACGATATATAATATATTATAATGACATAAGCAATCGGCCGATAAAACAAGAACAAAAGGTATGTAAAGAAGAAGATTGGAGGGAATCATTTGAAAGCGGAGGTTTTTGAATACCAGGGTGAAGGAATTGAGTGCGTTTACAACAATGGACATTGGGTAATGTGCATAAAAAACTGGAAGCCTAATAATGACATAGGGGAAATCAAGTATTTAGAGGTTCATCACGAGACAGACGAGCAGTTTGTTCTTGTACAGGGCAAGGCAGTTCTGCTGACAGCATCCAGGGAAAATGAGGGGTTCCAGATTGACCTGACTTTAATGGAGCCTGGAAAGGTTTACAATGTTCCTCAGGAAACCTGGTTTAATACCATTACAGAAAAGGACACAAAGCTTATCTATGTTCAGGATGCCGGAACGACAGAGCAGAACAGCACCTACTGTGATATGACGGCAGAAGAGCTGGAGATGGTGAGAAAAGAAGCTGCTGTCTTACTGCATAAATAAATAGTATAATACAATCAAATATAATATTATAAAATATTATATCAAAAGAAAATATTCTGGGAAAAGGAAAATAAAAATTAAGAGGGGAGAGAGAACATGGAATTTAATGCTTACTCAATGCTGATAGATTTTATGTGGGCAGGAATATTCTTATTTGCAGCAAAATTATTGAGAGAGAAGATTAAGATACTGCAGAGCTTATTCGTTCCTGTCAGCCTGTTAGCAGGTTTCATTGGACTTGCCATGGGCCAGAACGGATTTGGAATCATCAATTTTTCTTCACAGTTCGGTTCCTATGCAGGACTTTTAATTATCGCAGTGTTCGTATCCATCGGACTGAGAGGATTTAACTTCAGCAGCGGCGGATGGAAGACCAACTTTGACAGAATCGGAAGCTATTACTGCTTCAGAAATATCGGATGGGCATTTCAGTATGCAGTACCGATTATCTTCTCCATGCTGGTTCTGAAAGTGATTGAGCCAGAATTAAACCCGGCATTCGGAATGCTGATTCCGGCAGGTTTCCAGGGAGGACACGGTACAGCGGCAGCTCTGGGAGCAACCCTTGATTCTCTGGGCTGGGCAGATGCTACAGACCTGGGTATGACTTCTGCAACCGTTGGAATTTTAACAGGAATTTTCGGCGGAATTATTCTCATTAAAATCGGAACCAAGAAAAATTATACAAAGTTTGTTAAGGACTTCAGCCAGCTTCCTGAGGATATGAGAACAGGACTGATTCAGGAAGGAAAGAGACCGGTGCTTGGCGAGGAAACAGTTTCTCCTATGGCGATTGATCCTCTTGCATGGCACTTAATGCTGATTCTGATTCCGACAGGAATTGGTTACCTTCTTACCAACGCAATTCAGGCGGCAACTGGACTGGGCGTTCCAAGCTTTTCCGTAGGTTTCCTGGTAGCCATTGTGTTCCACTTCCTGTTAAAGGGAATTAAGGCAGACAAGTATGTGGACAACCGGATTATTTCCCGTATGGGAAGCTGCGCAACTGATTTCTTAGTATTTTTCGGAGTAGCATCTATTAAAATTCCGGTTATTATTGAGTATGCAGTACCATTTGGACTTTTGATGCTGTTCGGTATCGCATGGGTTGTATTCCACTTTACAGTAATTGCTCCTCGCCTGTTAAAACAGGAGTGGTTTGAGAGAGGCATTTACGTATATGGATATTCTACTGGCGTAACAGCCATTGGAATGGCGCTTCTCAGAATCGTGGATCCGGAGAACAAGAGCTGTACACTGGACGATGCAGCCATCGTAACACCGATTGAGTCGATTATTGAGATTTTTGCTTTGGCAGCTGTACCGGTAGCCTGCGTACAGGGAAACTGGATTGCAGCAGTTGCTCCTATTCTGATTTACCTGGCCGCTTTGATTATTGTTCCTGTCATTTTTAAATGGTGGCACAAACACCCCCATGCAGTCTGGGATGAAAGTAAATAATAAAAGCAGTGTAAAAGGCCGGTCTGTAAATGTTCTTACAGAACCGGCCTTAAACCTTATAAGGAGGAAAAGCTATGAAGCCTGTAAAGAGAGAGCGGATCGCAGGAATGGGGATGCATTACAAGTTCAGACCCCTTGACTATTTTCTGGAGAGCCAGCAGGAGCTGGGAGTCCAGTCAATCGAGTTCTGGTGCGCCAGACCTCACTTTCTGCTGGATGATTATGGATTTGAGGACGTAAAAAAGCTGAAGGAAAAGCTGGATTTCTACGGAATGAAGCTGGCTGCATTTTCCCCGGAGTGTACGGTGTACAACTATAACCTGTGTGCTCAGGACGAGACGGCGGCGAGACATTCTATGGGTTATTTTGAAAAGGCTATTGAGGCGGCAGAACAGGCGGAGGCGAAGCTTATGGTGGTGAACTGCGGCGGCGGCCTCAGGGATGAGGAAAAGGAACGGATCTTTGAACGGGCTGTAGACCGGCTTACCTGCTTAGGAAAGACAGCTTCTGAACACGGCATCCTGCTTGCGGTGGAGACCCTTTGTCCGGGAGATTCTCCTGTTTTTAATACGCTGACAGAACTGAAGAGTCTGCTGGACGCTGTAAACAGCAAAAACGTACAGGCATGTCTCGATCTGACGGCAGCAGGCATGGCAGGAGAGAGCATGAAGGACTGGTTTGAGCTTTTAGGAGACAAGGTGCGCCATATCCGCTTTACAGACGGAAGGCCTGGCGGCAGACTGGTCTGGGGAGACGGACTCAGGCCTCTGGAAGACCAGTTTGGCTGGATCGAACAGTATGGCTATACAGGGTATTTAAGCCTTTCTGTAAACGATCCAAGATATCTGGATAACCCCAGGGAAGCAGACGAAAAGAACTGGAAGGCACTGAAGGCGTTTGTTGAATAGATGGAGGATTTAGTATGAAGCTGGTTTCATTTGAACGATTATCTGTATTGAATCTGCATTATTTCCAGTATTCCCTGGATTACTTCCTGGATCGGATGGTGGATCTGGGAATCAAAAATGTGGAGCTGTTAGGAGGACACCAGGGAATGTGGCTGGATCCCAATGAGTACCAGGATCCGGAGCCGATTTTAAAGAAGCTTCAGTCGCGAAACCTGCATTGTCCTGTATTTACGCCGCAGAATTGCAGATTCGGCTATCAGTTTGGCGTAAAGGAGCCGGAGCTTAGAAAAAAGACCTTTGGATTTTTTTCCAATGGAATTAAATTAGCCGCCGCTTTGGGAGCGAAATATATGGAAGCCAATTCAGGATGGGGTTACTGGGATGAGCCGGAAGAGGAAGGACTTAAAAGAGCCATCGAGATGCATCAGATGCTGGCTGAGGTGGCGGAACAGAACAATATCACCATTGTGGCTGAATCCCTGCGTCCTCAGGAGTCGAAGATTGGATACAGCCTTTCCCAGATGAAGCGTTTGTTTGACGGAGTTAACCATCCGAACTTCAAGGTTATGGTAGACCTTACAGCCATGTCTGTTGCCGGAGAGAGCATTCAGGACTGGTTTGACGTATTTGGAACAGAAAATATTGCCCATGCCCATTTTCAGGACTGCAACCCCTATGGACACTACATATGGGGACAGGGAACCAGGAACCTGAGAGAAGATTTAGAGGTAATGATAAGGAACGGATATGAAGGGTACTTTACACAGGAGCTGACGGATCCTGCCTACTACCTGGATCCATTTTATTATGATAAGAAAAATGTGCAGAATTTAAGAATGTATATGGAGGATTAATGATGTGGACAAAAGAACTGTTTAAGGTAGAGAAACCGATTATTGCGCTGCTTCATCTGAGAGCTTTGCCGGGAGATCCATTATTTGGAGGTTCTATGAACGCTGTCATCGAGAAGGCCAGAGAAGAGCTGAATGCGCTTCAGGACGGCGGCGTAGATGGAATTCTGATTGCAAATGAGTTCAGCCTGCCCTATGAAAAAAAGGTATCCCATGTTACAGTGGCAGCTATGGGACGAATTGTGGGAGAGCTGTCAAGGGATATCAAAGTTCCCTTTGGCGTAAATATTGTTTCCAATCCGCTGGCAACCATTGATTTAGCGGCAGCCACAGGAGCAAACTTTGTGAGAAGTACATTCACAGGAGCTTACATCGGAGAAAACGGAATTACTGATACAAATATTCCTGAGACATTGAGAAGAAAGGCTGCCTTAGGCCTTCACGATCTCAAGCTGCTGTTTAAGGTAAATCCGGAATCTGATGTTTACATGGCAGAGAGAAGCCTGGAAAAAATCACAAAATCCATGATTTTCCACTGCTTCCCGGACGGTTTATGCGTTTCAGGAGCAAGCGCAGGTTCTGAGACAGATTCCAGCCTGGTAACCCGCGTGAAGAATGTGGCAGGAGATATTCCTGTTTTCTGCAACACAGGCTGTACGAAAGAAAATATTGCAGAAAAGCTTGCACAGAGCGACGGAGCATGTGTAGGAACTGCATTTAAGAAGGACGGAAAATTTGAAAACTTTGTAGAAAAAGCAAGAGTACAGGAATTTATGCAGGCAGTAAAGGAATACAGAAATACCCTGTAGCAGGGAGGGGGAATAAGATGTATTTTTTGGGGATTGATATAGGAACCTTTTCCAGCAAAGGGGTGCTTGTAGGAGAGGACGGAAGAGTAAAGGCACGGGCGTCAGTGCCCCATACCATGGAAAACCCGGCTCCCGGCTATTTTGAACAGGATGCAGAACAGATCTGGTGGGGAGATTTCTGCAAGCTGTCCAGGGAGCTGATTCAGACAAGCGGTATTTCTCCAGAAGAGATAGGGGCTGTAGGCTCCAGCACCCTGGGCGCAGACTGCCTTCCCGTGGATGAGGAGGGAAAGCCGCTTAGGAAGGCGATTCTGTATGGAATCGATGCAAGGTGTACAGAGGAAATGGAAGAGATGACCAGCTATTATGGGGAAGAGCGGGTTCAGGAATTATTCGGACGCCCAATCTGCTCCGGAGATGTGGCTGCTAAGATTCTCTGGTTAAAGAAAAACGAACCGGAAGTCTATAAGAAAGCCTATAAATTTTTGACAGGCTCCTCTTATGTCACCGCAAAGCTGACAGGTAATTACACCATAGATCGATTTTTAGGCATTGCATCGTTTCGCCCTTTCTACCAGATGGACGGAACCATTCGGGAGGAGATGTGCGCTCCGATCTGCAGTCCTTCTCAGCTGGCGGAGGGCCATGCAGTGACAGACATTGCCGGATGCGTGACAGAAGCGGCGGCAGCAGAAACGGGCCTTGCTCCGGGAACTCCTGTGATTGTGGGAACAGGAGATTCAGCGGCAGAGGCCATCAGCACAGGAGTGCTGTCACCAGGAGATCTGATGGTTCAGTTTGGTTCCTCCCTGTTTTTCTACTGCTGTACAGATCGTATGGTAACTGATGAGCGTGTTCGGGGAAACAGCTTCGTCATTCCAGGCAGATACAGCATAGCAGCAGGTACAAATAATGCGGGAACCCTGCAGAACTGGTACAGAGATACCCTGTTTTCAGACTGCCTGCAGGCAGAGGAAACAGAGGCCGGAAGCTCTTTCGCGCAGATGATGGAGGGAATTGAGGAAATCGAGCCAGGAAGTGAGGGACTGGTGACACTTCCCTATTTTGCAGGAGAGAGAACGCCGATTAACGATCCGGCTGCCAGGGGAATTGTGTTTGGCCTTACCCTGAATCACACCAGAAAGCATTTATACCGTTCTGCGCTGGAGGGAATCGTATTTTCCATTCTTCAGCACATTGAAATTTTCAGGGAGAAGGGAATTGAGCCAACCAGAATTTTAGCAGCTGGAGGAGGAACAAAAAATCCTGTCTGGATGCAGATGACAGCTGATATTACAGGCATTCCGGTGGCAGTTGGGGAAGAGACTATCGGGGCATGTTATGGGGACGCCCTGATGGCAGCCATTGGAGTCGGACATTTTAAGGGATTTGAAGAGCTGAGGGATATTATAAATATTAAGAAAATATATACACCGGACGAGAAGCGGACAAAGCTGTACCGCCCATATTATGAGATGTTCTGCAGGCTGTATGAGGATAATAAGGATAATCTCCACCTGTTATCTGACTTAAACAGCGGCGTTTAGGAGAGAATAGGAGAAAAGGTATGAAATTTGCGGCTGTAGGGTTTACATGTATTGACGTTTATAAAAATCTGGGGATTCAGTATCCGACTGGAAACGGCATTGACCTTCTGTTTAATCTGATGGAGCAGGTGGAGGAAATAGAACCTTCTGTAGTCACAGCTGTCGGTGATGATGAAAATGGAAGACAGCTTTTGGAAGAGTGCAGAATCAGACAGGTGGATACCTCTCATGTGCAGGTGGTTCCCGGGGGAAAGACAGCTGTGATAGAAATGCTGTTAAATGGAAAAGACAGGGTTCACCATTCTGTAGACAGAGGCGTCATGCCGGATTACAGGCCCACCAAGGAAGATATGGATTTCATATGCAGCCAGGACTATATTCACACGGATCTGTCCTGGAATGTGGTAGATCTGCTTCCTGAGATCAAGAAAAGCGGGACAAAGATATATTTTGATTTTTCCAAGAGATATCAGCATCCGGACGTACCTAAGATTTTAAGCTCCATCCACTACGGTATCTTCTCATTTGAAGAAGAGACGGAGGAGGTAAGGGAGCTTCTGAAAATGGGATGTGAGAGAGGAGCTGAGATCCTTTTGGCAACCTTTGGAGAGAACGGATCTCTGGCCTATGACGGAACGAACTTCTATCGTCAGAAATGCCTGACATCAGACCATCTGGTGAATACGGTAGGAGCCGGGGACTCTTATGGATCCGGTTTTATGGCCGGAATCATCCGGGGAGAGAGCATTGAAGCGTGCATGGAACGGGGGGCCAGAAAAGCTGCCGAGATTGTCAGCATTTTTGAACCTTACCATCAGAGAGGAAGAAAATAGATATGGTTATAGATATGCATGTTCATCCGGTTCTGTTTGGGCCGATTTGTGAAGATAAAGAGAAAGTGGAATTCAGAAAACAGGCCTTCGGCCTCTATAAGTCGTCTCCTATTCCCATGAGCCAGGTAATGGCTGTGATGGATCACGCGGGAGTGGATAAGGCTGTGCTTCTGGCAGAGGACTATTCGGCAGAAATGGGGCGTCCCATTATCAGCAACGAAGAGGTGAAAATGCTGGTGGATTTGGAACCGGAACGGTTTATCGGATTTGCAGGCGTGGATCCCAGAAACTGTGACGCCAAGGAGCAGCTGGAGCAGGCATTTTCAGAGTTAAAGCTTTCAGGCCTGAAACTGAATTTAAGCCATCTTCAGATGTATCCTGACGATAAGAGGCTGGAGCCGCTTTTAAAGCTGTGCGTACAGTATGAAAAGCCGGTGATGTTCCACAGCGGATTCAGCTGGGAGCCGGATTCTCCGTCTAAGTACGGAAGACCGATCTTATATGAAGATATCGCGGTAGAGTATCCGTCTCTCAGATTTTGTCTGGCTCATTTAGGATGGCCGTGGGTAGATGAGATGTCCATGATGCTGCTTAAATACCCCAATGTGTATACAGATACAGCGACGGTATTTATGGACAGTCCGACTAATTACTATGATCAGATTTTTATGAAAAACATGGCGCCGGGATGGCTCCAGAATAATCTGATGGATAAGGTAATGTTCGGATCCAATCTGCCAAGATTTCGGCAGGTCAGAACCAGGGAAGGGCTTGAGAAGCTGCCGATCCGAAGGGACGTGTTAGATAAGATTCTGGGAGGCAATGCAAAAGTCTTCCTGGGAATGGAGGTGAGAGACTATGCTTATTAAGTCCTTTACCCACGAGATTGCCAGCAAGGAAGAATTTCATATGGTAAAGATTACAGACCAGGTGAAGAAGGACGTAGAGGAAAGCGGAGTGAAAAATGGAGTTGTTTTTGTGATTTCACTTCACACGACTACAGGAATCATGATTAATGAAAGCCTTCCCTGCGTAGAAAAAGACATAGAGCTCACCCTGGAACGTCTGGTTCCTTCCGACGCTCCCTATGTCCATACCCATATGTTGCCCAGCTATGGAACCTGCAGCGGCAATGCTCCGGGACATTTAAAATCCATGCTGTGCGGAAACCACTGCGTGCTTCCGGTCGCTGATGGAAAAATGGCAGGAGGAAGCGCCCAGGATATCTATTTTGTAGAGTTTGACGGGCTTAAAATCAGGCATTATACCGTTCAAATCATGGGAGAATAAGGAAAAATTCTTTGCCTTTTATGAAAGATTGAGATATAATGTTATCGGCAAACATATTAATATGTTTGCCGATAACATTATATTGAAAGAAAAAAGATAAAGGAACGATAGTTATGCTGAATGGAAAGACAGTGACCCCATTATACGTACAGTTAATGAATCAGATAGAAGAAAAAATACGGTGCGGCGTTTATCAGCCAGGTGAAAGACTCCAGTCTGAAAGCGAGATGGCAAAAACTTTTGGAGTCAGCATTATCACAGTAAGAAGCGCTGTCAGCGGCTTAGTGGAAAAGGGTCTGGTAGAGAAAAAACAGGGAAAGGGAACCTTTGTTTCCAAGCCGAAATTCACCAAAAATATGAAAGATCTTCAGAGCTTTACGGAAATGTGCCGCTATATGGGCATGGAACCGGGCGGGAAGATGCTGGAAAACTGCCTTGTATCTCCGGATGAGAAGACGAGACAGATGCTGGGACTTGAGAAAGACAGTAAGGTGATTGCTATTTCACGTTTGAGATATGCAGACGGACAGCCAGTTGCAATCGAAAAGAACTATTTTCCAACCAAATATGCATTTTTATTAGATGAAACATTTGATAATAATTCATTATTCTCGTTTCTTCATGAAAAAGCAAAGGTAACTGTCTCAGCATCAGAAAAATGGATTGGACTTTGCAGAGCCACTGCATCTGAGGCAAAGCTGCTGGAGGTAAAAAAAGGTTCCTCCCTGCTGTTTATCAAGAGTGTCACATACACCCAGGATAATGAGCCTCTGTATGTGGGAGTCCAGATATTTAACGGTGAAAACTGCTCATTATATATTTACCAGTCCAACGGAATATAAAAAAGGGAGAGAGGGAGAAGTTTCCCAGCGGCCTTGCATCAGGAGAGAGGGAGAAGTTTTCCAGCGACTTTCAGTGGAGCGCAGAAAACTTGCTCCCTCTCTCCATATTATATCTAATTCATCTCATCCTCGATCATCCGATATCCAATCCCAATCTCCGTAAAAATGTACTCCGGCTCTGCCGGATTTTTTTCTATTTTACGGCGGATATGAGCCATATTGACACGGAGAATACTGTTGTCGCCGTCTGCGTAGGGGCCCCAGATATTCTCGATAATGGAGTCGTAGGTCATCACCCGGCCGGAATTTTTTGCCAGTAGGGCGATAATCTTAAATTCATTCTGGGTCAGATGGGTTTCCTGTCCGCCGATGGTAACCATATGTTTGTCGAAATCAATAACCAGATCCTTTGCATGAAAAGGGCGCTTGTATAAAAGAGAATCTGTATTCAGACGGTTGCTGTGGCGCATGGCGGTGCGGATGCGGGCCAGAAGCTCTGATGTGCCGATGGGTTTGGTCAGGTAGTCGTCTGCGCCCAGATCCAGGGCTTTTACCTTCTCCTGCTCCTGAATACGGGCGGAAATGACGATAATCGGGATACTGGCCCATGTTCTTACCTGCCTGATAATTTCCATACCGTCCATATCCGGGAGTCCCAGATCCAGCAGGATCAGATCCGGGCACTGGGAGGTGATGATGGACAGGGCATCCTTGCCTGTGTGGGCCTGTGACACTCTGTAGTCATGGGCAGAGAGGGTGGCTGTGATGAAGTTGCAGATATTTGGTTCATCTTCTACCAGAAGAATAGAAATTTTATGAGACAATGCTTGAGTCCTCCTTTGGAAGTGTAAAATAAAATTCCGCCCCATCGGGGTGGTTGAGGGCAGCCAGGGTGCCGCCATGGGCGTTTATGATGGTTTTGCAGATAGAAAGGCCGATACCCATGCCCTTTCTTCCGTCCGTGGATGTGCTGGCAGTGGAGGAGGAGCCGTCAAAGATCGTATTCAGCTTCTCCGGGGGAATGCCGACTCCATAGTCCCTTACGTGGAAGGTGACGAAGTTCGGTGATGAATCTGCAAAGCATTCAATCGGTTTGGAGCTTTTGGAATGCACCACTGCATTTTCCATCAGATTAATGAGAACCTGCTCGATTAAGATAGCGTCCATAGGGATAATCAAAATTTCATCCGGAACCCGGACCTGGACAGGCGCGTCAGGAATTCGTTTTTTCAGACGGCTGACAGCCTCTCCCATTACTTCTTCCACCGGTTCCATGGAGGTGTTGACCTTAGCCGTTTCATTGTTAATTCGGGTGACGGAAAGCAGGTTTTCCACCATATTCAGCAGCCAGTTGGAATCCTCTAAAATGTGGCTTACCAGGGCCTTTTTTTCCGCCTCTGCCAGGCTGGCTTCATTTTCCAGGTAGACGGTGCTGGAACCGATAATACTGGTGAGGGGAGTACGCAGGTCATGGGAAATGGCCCGCAGCAGGTTGGCCCTCATTTTTTCCTTTTCAGCATCCATTAAAAGCTTTTCACGCTCCGAGATAATCCGGGCCTGCTCCTTGATATTCGTGGTCAGGGCGCTGGTAATAGTGGAAATCGTAAACATGGCAATAAAGCTCATAGGATAACCGCTCAAGGTAAAATTCAGCTCGAAATACGGGTAGGTAAAGAGAAAATTCACACATCCTACGCTGATCAAAGCTGACAGAACCCCATAAAAATAGCCTGTTGTATACCTGGCTGTCAGAAAGAGAGCCAGAATGTAGCACAAGCTGATGCTGGAGGCAGGTTCTTTCATTTTTGTAAAAAAGAAAAACGAGACAGCGGTAGCGATAGAAAGAAACGCCAGCGTAACGGCGATATTGGCCGCTCTGGTTTTCGGAGTCGGAAAATGCCGCAGCCTCTCCTCATGTCTGTTCATAATGAATACACTCCTGTCATAACTATTGATAATCTGTTTATTATACCTGATTTTACAGGAAAATTCAGTAAAAAAGATGATAAGATGTTGGGGAGAGGGAGAGAGGGAAAGTTTTCCATGCTCCACCAAAAGCTTAGTCGCTGGAAAACTTTCCTCTCTCCTTCTCTCAGAGCGACTCCGGATGGCGGAAATAAGCGCGAACCTCGTTGCGAAAGCCTCGCCATTATCACTTATATCAGCTGAATGTGTTTTATATAAATACGCAGGGAGATGCTCCACCAAAAGCTTAGTCGCCGGAAAACTTTCCTCTCTTCTTTTTTCACAGATTGCAGCGGCTAAGGGGCGAACAGAAATTTTCCTGTGACTTTCAACTGGAACAGGGAAAATTTCCGGTCGCTCTCCTCCGATCAAATCTGCAATTTGCTTTTTATCTTTTCATGTGATAGACTTCAAGTATTGCGGTTAATTTAATTATTTATAATAAAGAAGGGAAGCGCTGAACCATGAAGAAACTTGGAAGAAATGACGCCTGCTGGTGCGGCAGCCAGAAGAAATACAAGCACTGCCATCAGGCGTTTGACGAAAAACTGGAGGAGGCGGCCAGAGAGGGCCATTTTATTCCTTCCCACGATATGATCAAGACTCCGGAGCAGTTAGAGGGAATCCGGGAGAGCTGTAAGATTAATATTGCTGTGCTGGACTATGTAGCGGAGCACATCAAGGCGGGAGTGACCACTGAGGAAATTGACAAATGGGTCTATGAGGAGACGACAAGGCGGGGAGGAATTCCGGCGCCGCTGGGATATCAGGGATTTCCCAAGAGCGTCTGCACCTCCATTGACGATCAGGTGTGCCACGGTATCCCATCGGAAAACGTAGTATTAAAGGACGGAGATATTATCAATGTGGACGTTTCCACCATTTACAAGGGATATTATTCCGATTCCTCCCGCATGTTCTGCATCGGAGAGGTGAGTCCGGAAAAGAAAAAACTGGTGGATGTGACGAAGGAATGTGTGGAAAAAGGTCTTGAGCAGGTAAAACCCTGGGGATTTCTGGGGGATATGGCTCATGCCGTTCATGAGCACGCAGTTAAAAATGGCTACAGTGTGGTCCGGGAGATCGGAGGCCATGGCGTGGGTCTGGAATTCCACGAGGATCCCTGGGTAGGCTACATCGGAGAGCCGGGAACCGGTATTATGATGGCTCCAGGTATGGTATTTACCATTGAGCCTATGGTCAATATGGGAGGCTGTGAGGTCTATGTAGACGATAATGACGGCTGGGGTGTGTATACAGAGGACGGAAAGCCCTCCGCCCAGTGGGAAATTATGGTACTGGTGACAGAAACAGGCCACGAGGTGCTGTGCTGGTAAACTGCATAGAAAAGAATAAAAAAGAGGAGCGCTGCCCGACGCTTACGTCGCTCTCTGCAGTGCTCCCGTTTTTTTCTGAAACATAAAAGGGGGAAAGGAAAAAGGGGTTTCAGAAAATCTATATAAAGGAAATAATTGTTAGGCGAGTCCAATGAAATGATGCGCGCTGTTTCTATGTTCATTGGCCTCTTGTTGTTTACATGATTATAATAACCGATAAATGTGTCTAATATTTGTCCAGTCTCTAAAAAACTTCTAAACCAATCTTACGGATTCATAAAGAAATTATAACGAAACCTATACCATGGCCTGTTTGATAGCCTGCAGCAGTTCATCAAAGGTATCGAAGGCAGGAATCTCCGGTACAGAAGCCCGGATGCTCTCAGGACTCTTAAAGAGGAATCCGGCCTTGCTGGCCTGAATCATGCCCAGATCATTGTAACTGTCACCGCTGGCGATGGTATCAAAACCGATGGACTGAAGAGCCTTCACAGTGGTCAGCTTGGAATTTTCCACCCGCATGTGGAAATCTGTGATAGTTCCGTCTGGATCCACGCTGAGGGAATTGCAGAACAGAGCCGGATATCCCAGTTTTTTCATCAGGGGCATGGCGAACTCCTCAAACGTATCGCTGAGTACGATGACCTGGGTAAAGGAACGCAGCTCATCTAAGAACTCCTTGGCTCCCGGCAGCGGATCGATCTGGGAAATAGTTTTCTGAATCTCAGGCAGTCCCAGCCCGTGCTCTTTCAGCACATCCAGTCTCCACCGCATCAGCTTATTGTAATCCGGTTCGTCTCTGGTGGTGCGTTTCAGCTCCGGGATACCGCTGGCCTCGGCAAACGCAATCCATATCTCAGGGACCAGAACTCCCTCCATATCAAGGCATACAATATACATACTCATGTCCTCCTCTAATCATTTTTTTAATACTATCACCCTGCTTATAGAGTGTCAAGAGAAGCGCTTCGATCAAACTTTTAAAGACATAATAAGTTTACATAAATAAAATAAAACTTTACAGAATGTGACTGGACGAAGACTGATTTTTGCGATATGATTAAAAATAGAAGAAAAGGGGGGATCTTGTGGCTCAGAACAGAAAAAACGTATTATCGGTCTATATGCTGGGGCGATTTTCTGTGGAATACGGAGATCAGATCCTGTCCCTGGGGAGAAACAGCTCTTCGAAGCTGATCCAGCTTCTGCAGATCGTATGGCTGGCAGGGGAGAAGGGAGTGACCAGGGACGATCTGGCGGGAATGCTTTATGACCGGGATTCCCTGTCCAGTCTGAACAACAGTCTCAATAACCTGATTTACCGTCTCCGCAAGGTTCTGGCGGAGAGCGGATTCCCGAAATCACTCTACGTCATCAATCAGGACGGCGTTTACTTCTGGGATCGGGAAATTCCTGTGTGGGTAGACGCCAGGGAATTTGAGCGCCTGGTGGAAATGGGAGATAAAAAGAGGCAGCAGGAGAAGGAGGCCTTTCAGTATTATAAGAAGGCGGAGGAGCTGTATCAGGGCGAGCTGCTGATCTCGATTTCCACAGAAAACTGGGTCATTGTAGAGAGCCTGCGGTTTAAGCGGATGTATGAGAAAGCCGTTTCCTGGCTGGGCGATTATATGAAAGGTCAGAAGGATTATCCGGGTATGTATCAGCTGTACCGCCAGGCAGCTCAGGTGTACCCCTTCGATAACTGGCAGGTGGGCCAGATCGAAAGCATGACCTATATGGGACGATATAAAGAGGCATTCCTTCTCTATGACAATACGGCCAAACGGTATTCTGAGGAGATGGGACTCCCGCCTTCCGATAAAATGCTGGAATGTTATAAAACTATGAGCCGCCAGTTTGTCAACCGCCCGGACGTGCTGAAGAATATCAGGGCAGAGTTAAGAGAGCAGGAGGATGAGAAAATCAATGCCTATTATTGCTCTCTGCCAAGCTTTATTGATATTTACCGTCTGTCAGCCCGGCGCAGTGAGAGAAACGGACAGCCCTTCTGCCTGATGCTGTGTACGATTACAGACTACGAGGGGAAAGTCATTCAGAATCAGGAGAAGCTGAGAGTTCGCTCCGAGCTTCTTAGAAAGACCATTGGACGCGCTCTCAGAAGGAGCGACGTCTATGCCAAATACAGCGCATCCCAGTATTTAATTCTGCTTACAGGAGTAGGGGAGGAAAACAGCGAAGTGGTGGGAAAGAGAATCTGCCGGAACTTCCGAGAACTCTCCGGCAAACAGGCAGAGGTAGTTATTTCTACAGACGTCACATATGCGGGTGGCATGGGAGGAATGCTGGATTTTTAAGCGCGAATAAGAAATGCGGGCGCAGCCCATTCTGTTTTGAGACAGGATGGGCATTTTTGCTTGTATCCTGCTGGGAAATATGATATATTAAAGACAGAAAAAGGGAAGACCACAGAGGTGGCTTACCCTCAATAATGATTTACTTAACTTACGTTAGGCCGTCACTAGTGCGAGTAGTGGCGGCTATTTTCTTTTGTCCCTGAAAATCTCGTAACAAAGACTGACAAGGGCAACAATGAATATTCCAATCTGAATTAAGTCAGAATATGTAACATACATTGGCAGGCCCTCCTTTCTTTCGTCTGGAGGGTTAGCCCCTCCGAGGTAGGAGGGTAAGCCGCCTGGCTCTATGGTTTCCCATGTGTTCATTATATAGTAAAATTTTTCTTATGACAATTATAAAAAGTAAGGCGCAGCCCATTCTGTTTTGAGACAGGATGGGCATTTTTTTACGCAATTTTAACGCCAGCCTGGAGAAATGGGAGGTAAATCGGTTCGACCGGGGATAGAAAGATTGTATGCTGACACTAAAAAACAGAAAAAATAAAAATGAGACTTTTTGTGATTGGTTTTATGATTGGCAATCGAATAAAATGAAGAGGAATTCAGGAAAAGTTAAGAATTTTGACAAAAAACTGAAAAAAAGAAATTGATAAAAATCACGAATTTTAGATAGAAAAAGAGGAGGTTGAGTTGGAGTGATGGAAGGAAAGGCAGGGGTAAATATGGAATTCAGAAAGAAAATGTCGCGTGCAAAAAGCAACAGCCCCATGAAGAGAAGCTTCAGACGAGCAGTTGCATGGCTTCTTGTTTTCTGTATGTGCATGGCAAACATGAATTCAGCCGTGTACGCAGCAGAGATTGCCACGTCCAGTGATGCGCTGATGGCGGCAACTCCCAGCGATGCGACAGCGACAGACAGTAATGCATCTGAGATTCTGATGCCGGAGGAGACAATCAGCGGCGAAGAATTGAAGGAAGAGGCAATCCGTGTGATTTCAGCAGGATATGAGTTTGATTTCGATTCAGAGATCCGGCTGATGAAGAATGCTGAGGGGAAAAACGAGAGCTACAGCGATCTGTTTAAGGGTTACAGAAGCTTTACTCTTTTCGGTGATAACGGAAACGGCGGACGTCTGACAGGCGGAAGCGATAAGGCTTACGGCTATATTATCGTCCGGGTAGAAAAGGAAGCCTATGAGGCATTTGAGAAGGAAGAGGGAACAGCTAAAGCAACTGATTCTGACGCTACTGATTCCGATGCGGCAGAGAGAAGCTACGTTCTGACAGGAAATGAGGAATTAGTATTCCTGTATGTCAACGCAGACGATGGAAGCGTAACCTTCACTCTGAATATTGAAAATCTGAATGCAGACGACATTGTCGTTCCAAGCCATACAGAGCTTTACGCAGAGACTGAGGAAGAGACAGAAGGCCCGGCAGAGCAGCCAGCAGAGGATGCCAACGAGGCAGGTTCTCCTGACGCTGGCGGCGATTCTGGAAGCGGTTCCGGAGACAGCAGCAGCGACTCTGAGGACGACCCGACAGACGAGGGCGCTTCTGATGACAGCCAGACAGAAGGCGGTCAGACAGAGGACGGAAACGGCGGCAGCGCAGATACAGAAGCTCCAGCAGAAAAGCCGGAGGACGGTCAGACAGGCGGCGGTTCTGACAGCCAGCAGGAGAATAACGGCTCCTCAGATACAGAGAACGGAAATACAGATTCCGGAAATGATGGAAATACAGGAAACTCCGAAGATAATGGTTCCGATTCTGACAGCGGCAATGACAATCATGGAAACGCTGACAGTGGAAACAGTGGAAACACTGGAAATACAGGAAACAGCGGAAATTCCGATTCCGGCAGCAGCTCAGAAAGCGGCAAGGATGAGGGCAGTTCCTCTGATAAGGGAGACAGCTCCGATAAGGGCGATTCCCACCAGGGCGGTTCTGATTCCGGCAGCGGCAGCAGCAATTCCGGAAACAGCGGAAACTCCGGTTCCGACAGCAACTCCGATAAAGGAAGCTCTGACAAGGGAGGCAGCAACAGCGGAAATTCAGGAAGCAGCAATTCCGGCAGCAGCTCCGACAATGGCGGTTCCGATTCCGACAGCGCGAAGCTTTCCAAATCCAGCCTGAACCTTCCTATGGTAATGGGACCAAACCCGAACGCAGAGTTCGAGGAGGACGAGTTCGGTGATATGAGCTTCGAAGAGTGGCAGGAAATGATGGAGGAAGAAGAGGAAGAGGCTGAAGAAGAGGAGGACTACACAGACGAAGTATCCGTAGCCTACGACAGCGAGGACGATGGAATCTCCTACCTCAACATGACTATGCTTCCAGCAGTAGGAGCAACCGTAAAGAAGGCACAGCCGAAGAGAGCGTTCAAGCTGTTCAGGAGCAGCAGAAGCGATGAGACGGAAGCTGTGGTGATGGCGGGAGTAGTTCCGTTAAGCGGAATGATTCCAGCAGAGGGAACCTACTATAAGCAGATTGAACAGAATGAAGATGGAAGTTACCGCCTGCACTTGGGTGTGACAGGAGGCGATCAGCAGGGACTGGATATTGTACTGGCGATTGACTTATCTAACAGTATGGATAATTCGATTGGCAATGGACATAACAGAATTTCCCGTTTGAATGCATTAAAAAACACTCTTGGATACGGAGAAATGGTAGACGGAGGATGGTTCGCCCCGGATTATTATGAAGATAAAGCTATAGGTTTCATCGATAATTTATTCGAGCAGTCTCCAAACAGCCGTTTCTCAGTGGTAACTTACTCTACCCATAGTGATACAAAATTGGGATGGACAGGACTGGGAACTAACGGTTCTGGAAAAGACCAAATTAAAACAATTATCGGAGGGCTTAAGGCAGACGGAGGCACAAACTACGAAGCTGGTTTATGCGAGACAATGGAGATTCTTGGAAAAAGAGGAAACAGCAGCAATATTCCAGTTGTCATTTTCCTCAGCGATGGAAAGCCGACCTATTATTATGCTCCAGTAGATGAATTTAAAGAAGCCGAAAAAGAATCAGGGTCAGGCGGTAAAATAGATGAGAACACAGGCGATGGCACTATCTTGGCAGCCGGAAAATTCCATGATGAGATTGAGAAAATGAACGGCAGCGTTTACACAGTAGGGTTTGGAATTCCAGATTTAGATGGAAAGTGGGAAACCGATAGGTGGGGTAATAAATACTGGCAAGGAGAATATAACCATTATCAGCCAGAACAGTATTTGTACGCGATTTCGCAGGGGCTTACATGGGAGGCGGATTCAGAGGGTAAGTGGATTGCTCCTAATGAGAACGATGGAACAACGCTGGAAACGAATGGAGCGAATGCACAGGAACTGAATGAGGCTTTTAAGAAGATTCTTGCCAACCTGAAGATGACAAATGTTACGATTTCCGATCAGTTAAGCAAATTTGTGACATTTAAGGGGAACACAGAAGGTGCTTCCAATGTAAAGGTTCAGACATTTACAAAGGATGAGAAGACAGGGGAACTTGTTTTTAAGGAAACTCTTGAGGAAGGAAAGGGCTATGACAGATTAGAGTTCAATCCAGAAACAGGGACAATTAATCTGATTTTTGGTGAGAATACGAAGCTGAAGAATGGTGTCATTTATGAATTATCTTTCGATATCAAGGTAAAGGATGGAGTTGAAATTCAGCCAGACGATAAGGTTCAGGGAGATCCAAATACCGATTACGAGGATGGCAATATTAGTTCTGGAAAACTCGGAATTAAAACGAATACAGAAGCATACTTCTCCTTTGGCGAAGATGGAACAACAAAGGTATATTATCCACACCCAGTTATTCCGGCATCTGCTACTTATAAACCGGAACATCAGAAGTACATCAAAGATAATGGTGATGGTACTTATGATTTAACATTAAATGTGACCAGCACAAAAGCGAGTAGCGAGGAAATTCTTACAGAGTCTGTACCGGCAGATGTTCTTTTCCTGGTGGATAAGTCAAGAAGCATGGTACACCGACTGGACTCTAAAACAGAAGGAAAATATGAAGGAAGTCGTGCAGAAGCTGTAAATAATGCATTAACAATAGCAATTGATACACTTGGAAACTACAAGGATATTCAGCTGGGAGGCTATAAATGGAGTAATGAGCCTTCAGGCTTCTTTGGATGGTATGGAGAGGCTGAACAGGCAAAGGAGAACCTGTGCTTGTATTGGGGAACAGACAAGTGGATTGACTATTGGGGATGGCAGTATGCTCAAGGCGGAGATGTAGAACAAGGAGGCACATATCCAGCAAGTGCCTTAACGGCAGCTGTTTCCAAACTTAAAGAAGATAATAGAGAAAATGTTAAAAAATATATTATTTTCCTTACAGATGGCGAACCAAGTGAACGGTCGGAATATGGAGATAGTTATACAGCTGTTGAAAATTTACAGGCGTTAATGCCGGGAACGAAGCTTTATGCAGTTGGAGTAACAAAGGATACTAATAATACTTTTATGGAAACTGTAGTGAGAGAAGCTAACGGTTTAGGAAAGTATGACAGTACAGACGGCCTGTATATTAATGGTTCCAATGAAGCGGAAGTAAATGCAGCGTTAAAGCAGATTGCCGATGAAATTGTCAATGAGGTAACCAACAGTACACCAGGCGTAACAAATGTAACTATCACAGATACATTAAGCAAATATGCAGAGTTTGCCTTTGATACAAGCAATTTAGGCAATGTGAGAGTAACCAGAAAAACAGCAGAGGGAACAGTAACTACTCTTAGCGAGAACCAGTACACAGTTGATATCACAGATAAAACAATTACACTGTATCTTCAGAATGTGAACAGTGAATCTGGAAAGGAAAATGAACTTGAGAAAGATGTTATATACAGCATTACTTTCCCAGTAAAGCCAACACAGGAAGCAAAACAGGATTACCAGACAGACGGCGGATATTACAGGGCTCCAAACGGAGGTAAGCAGCCAAACGAATTTGTAGGTGATGCTGGTACGGATGCGCCAGATAATAGTACAAGTTCTGGAAAGCCAGGTTTCCCGACAAACGAGAACGCAAAAGTTACGTATACTTATGATGGTTCATCTTCAACTGTAACCTACGACCATCCAGTTCTCCAAGTACCGCAGACAGGCCAGTTCGTAGTCCAGAAGCTGGTTGAGATTGATGATAATCAGACGCCTCTCGCAGATGCGAAGTTTATTATCAATCTGGAGAAAACAGAGGTAGATGGTTCTCAGGGACAGAAATTCTCATCTGTAGCGCTGAAAAATAATGAAACATCTCCAGTTGTAAAGACAGAGGGAGAGGCTCGTTTCAAGATTTCAGAGGCCGTTCCGATGGAATACAGTCTGGAAGGAATTAAAGTATTCCAGAAGACAGCAGATGCAGGACAGCAGGATATAACAGCGGAACGATTAGCAAATAGTATCCTTACTGTAAAGCCTGGCGATGACCTGATTGTACGGTTGACCAACAATCTTGCGCACGAAGGCTACTTCCACAGCGTAGACCAGGTAACAAACAGGACAACTGGAAATCCAGCAGACCCGTTTACTAATGATAAGTCAGCAGCCAGGGAAGCAGCCGAGTCTCAGCCAACGGCAGACACAGGCAAGAGAAACAAAAAGGTAGCAGAGATGGAAGAGGAGGAGGGTGATCCACTTGTATAAAAGCAGAAAGAAAAAAAATATGATCAAGCTGTCCGGAATCGCCCTTCTGGCAGCGCTCACGGTTGGTATCGGCAGCACAAGCGCAGTAGTCAGACATCAGATAAACCTGAAAAATGAGATTTCTACCGATACGGTAATCGTAGAGGTAAAGGAAGACCTGAAAGACAATGATCCAAACGATTGGACAAAGCCGAAGAAGGTAAGCTTTAAGAATCCAGGTTCAGCGGACGTATTTCTCAGAGTGGCCTATTCTGAATCATGGAGTACTTCAGGAGGAGCGGACGGAGAGAGGGAACTTCTTTCCAACAAAATGCCAGACGGTAAAAGCGATGTAGCCTCCAAAGTGATTTCCAACGTGAACTGGGAACTCGGAGAAGACGGCTGGTATTATTATAAGAAGGTTCTTCCAGCAGGCAGTACAACAGAGAATTTCATGGAAAGCGTTGATTTTTCTAAGATTGATACCTTAGAAGAAGCTTTGAAGAGTACGTATACAAATGCCGAGTATGAAATCCATTTCCAGGCAGAAGTGGTTCAGGCCAGCGATGAGTGGAAAGTCAGCGAGGACGCGGTAGCCAAACTGTTTGAGCAGAACATTTCAGCAACAATTGATGACGGAAATACAACAATTGACAAAGACCAGAATGAAGACAAGTGGCCGTCTAATAAAGATACAGCAACAATCATCTGGTCTGACGGAACAGCCGGAGGAGGGAACTGATTATGAAATTATATAAACGATTAGCGGTTATCCTGGCCGGTTCCGCCATGGCAGTCGGATTCAGCTCCACATGGGCCTACTACTCAGACACACAGTCAATTGTGAACCCGTTTCATACAACTAACAGTTCCATTGACATGGTAGAGGACTTCAACCCGGCAGACACGATTCTGCCGGGGGAGACGGTAGATAAAAAGCCGTATTTCGTGAATACAGGAGATACGGAGCTGGTTCTCAGACTGAAGATGGATACTTACTGGATGGATAAAACGACAGAACAGGAAGCAAAAAATCTCAAAACAGAGATGGTTACGCTGAACTATCCAGACGGTTTTGACAATGACTGGGTTGAAATTCCAGAGAACAGTGGAACTTACTATTACGCTTATATCCTGGAAGGAAAAGGAGAGGATAAAAGTAAAACTTCTAACTTCCTGGATAGTCTGACTTTGAATCCGGAGGTATCTAACGACGATCATGCAGCTAATTACAGCACAGGCCGATTTATTGTAGACTTTAACGCAGAAGCAGTTCAGGCAGACGCCGCTTCTCTGGCAGTTTCCAACTGGGGACTGACACAGTCCGAAGTTGGAGCGGAACAGCTGGAGTGGAACAACTTGCTTCCAACATCTTAGAAAAAGCCATAGAAAACCATTTCGCAGGAAGGCGAAGTGGAGGACAGGAGGAGACAGAAAATGAGAAAGAAACATATCGCTGCTCTTGCAGGAATCGCAGCAGTGTTTGCAGTCGGCGGCTCCCTGGCGTATTTCAATCAAGATTTGGAAGCAGTGAATGTTCTGAAAGCCGGTAAATTCGACACGGAGATTGTGGAGGAGTTCCGGCCGGAGGAAGGAAAAGACTGGAAGCCGGGAACAACGGTGAACAAAGACTTTGCAGTTAAGAATTCAGGCGATGTGCCAATGGTAGTGCGCGTCAGCTTCCAGGAGACCTGGGAAAAGGATGACGGAGCTTACGTTACCATTGACACAACTGAAAAAGAGGAAGGCCACGGAGAAGCAAACAATAAATTTGAGAGTGTCTGGCAGGAAAGTGCGACAGACGGCCTTACGGGCAAAGATGATTCTGTAGTAGAAAAGACGCTTAATCTGGGAGAAGACTGGTTTTACAGAGACGGTTATTACTACTATACGAAAACTCTTCCCGCAGGAGCAACGACAGAGACTAATCTGTTAGACGCTGTGACACTTTCAAAAGATGCGGATTTAGGAAAAATTACAGTGGTAAAGAAGTATTCCACAAATCCGGAGGAGACAGTTCCGGAAAGCGAGTGGAAACCATTTCCTGTAGATGAGGAGGGAAATCCAATTTCCGAAGCGGAACTGGTAAAGCAATTGAAGGAAAAAGGCGAAACTCTTTATCATATGCGTTCAGATGTTGTGACAGATGAAACGCTCACAGGTTATTCAGACGCAGCTTACAATTTAACAATCAAGGCCCACACAGTCCAGGCCACAGAAGAAGCAGTCAAATCTGTATTTGATGCGGAAACAGTAGAGTTTGCAAAAGAAAATTGGGACTGGGCACTTCAGAAATAAGACTTTGGCCAGCAGTTTTACTGGTTAAAATAAAAGAATCTATGAGGAGGAAAAAGTAATGAAGATGAATAAGAAGGCAGCAGCACTTGGCGGTTTAGCAGCATTAGTAGCAGTAGGTGGAACATGGGCATACTTTAGTCAGACAGCAGCAATTACGAACCCATTCCATACAGAAGGCGGTTATGAGACATCTGTTATCGAGCACTTCAATCCAAGTGATGGTGAGGATTGGAAGCCAGGCGTAACAGTGAACAAAGAGGTTATTGCAAGCAATACAGGAGATGCAGATGTTCTGGTTCGTGTTGCAATGGATGAGGTTTGGCGCAGAGGCGACGAAGATCTTAAGTTACTTACCAGTAGATATGGGACAGTATTTACAACAGTAGAACAGGAAGATGCAGAGGACGGATTAGTAGAACGGGATAAAACAGTAGTCGGAAAAGAATTGAATGAAACTGATTGGACATTTAATAATGAAGATGGATACTGGTACTATAACACAAGATTAGCTGCAAAAACAGATTCAGAGAGCCTTTTGAAGTCCGTTACACTGGCAAGTGACCTGGATATGGGAAAATATAAAGAAGTATTTGCATACTGTGTAACAGATGGAGAGAACGATCCATTAACAGATTGGAAGTCAGTAGAAACTGAAGAGGAATTAAAAGTAGCCGGCGCTGAGGCTAAGGCAGAAGGAAAATATTTCCATGTTAAGAAAGGTAAAGAGTTAGATCCAACTCTTCAGGGTTATGCAGATGCAAATTATGATTTAACTATTACAATTGAGTTTGTTCAGCCGACAGAGGATGCAGTTACAGAGGCATGGGGAAGTATTGGATTTGATCAGGTGAAAGATCTTGTAGATGGGGCTCAGCCAATTGCTTAATCATTAGAATTTACAGATAAGTGATACATAACAGGACATAACATATGCGACTAATCAAAGGATTTGTAAATATTCTCACGTGGATCGTATACGCCTGCATTGCCTGCTATCTTCTGATAGCAGCGCCGATGCTGGCGGGATATCATCCGGTCGTGGTTCTCAGCGGAAGTATGGAGCCTACCTACCATGTGGGAAGCATTATCTACTACAAAGAAGCAGATTTCGCTGATATTAATGTAGGAGACGCCATTACCTTCCAGGCAGGTGAGGACGGTATGGTGACTCACCGTGTGGTAGAAAAGAGCGAGCTTTCCCAAAATTTTGTTACAAAAGGAGACGCTAATATATCTGAGGATCCCAGCCCGGTGGACTACGATGAGGTAATCGGAAAGGTGTGGAAGGTAAGTATTCCATACGCAGGATATTTTGTAAGCTACAGTAAAAACATAGCGGTGATTGCCGTAATGGCAGGAATCATTATATTGGGAATTGCCCTGGATATGATTTTCCCGGATAAGAAGAAAGAGGAAAAGACAGAGGCCTAGGCAGTTGTAAAAGGAAAGAGGACAAAGATTATGAAAAAGAGAGCGGCGTTAGGATTAGCAGGACTGGCAGCAGTAGCAGCTATTGGCGGAACATGGGCATACTGGAACCAGAACTTATCAGTAGACAATAATTTCCAGGCAGGAAATTTTGATTCCGATATTTACGAGGAGTTTACACCAGAGGAAAACTGGCTCCCAGGTGAGAAAGTAGATAAGCTTGTTAAAGTAACGAATTCCGGTAATGTAGATATGGCTGTCATGGTTAAGCTTACACAGCGGTGGGAAGATGAAGAGAAAAACGCAAGCAGCTTAACATTTTCTAATGGACAGGAATATGCAGCACAGGTTCAGTGGGGAGAGAACGTAGCAGTATTTGCAAGTCCTGAGTTGGTTGCGGAAGCAGCTCCTTTAAAAATTTCAAAAACGGTAGATTCATTTGCTGAAGCGGAAAATATGTGGGTTCTCACAGAAGTGAATGACATGCAGGATGGCTCCCAGCAGTTGTGTTTTGTTTATAGCGGAATCATAAAAGAAAATGGTAGTACCAATAATCTTGTGGAATCTGTTACCATGAATCCGCTTATTAAATCTTCTGTAACGGACAAAGTGTATACAGTGGGTGAAGATGGAACTCTTAGCCAGCCGAAGGAAACAAAATCAGAGTTCAAGTATGAAGCTGATCAGTATACCATGACAATCAATGCCAAGACAGTTCAGGCAACCTCCGATGCAGTAAAAGAAGTATTTGGCGAAGCTCTCTCTATGGAAGAAGAAGCTGAAGAAATCGTAATCAACGATTTCTTAGATGCAACTGAATTAAACAGTGAAAAACCTGTACAGTAAATAGATCCAACTATTCAGGCAGAAGTGCAAAGAAAACTTTGTTTTCCTTCTGCCTGACGAAAACAGGCAAAGACAGGAGATAGAACGATATGAGGAAAGGCAAACATGCAGTATTAGGTCTGGCGGCGCTGCTTTCAGTGGCTGCCATAGGCGGGACATGGGCAAGCTGGACTCAGGAACTGAAGGCCGGAAATGAATTTATGACTGGCAGCTATAATACTTCTCTGGACGAAACCTTCGAGTCTCCGACAAACTGGAAGCCAGGAGAGAGAACAGAAAAAGCAGTGCAGGTAACTAATAAAGGCACTGTGGACGCCATGGCGAAGGTTGTAATTAATCAGAGCTGGGAGCCGTCCTTTCCTCTGACGTTCCAGGCCCAGAACGGCGATACAGAGTACGCCGCAATTCCTGAATTCAACAAAAATAACGTAGTTTTATTAGCTTCCGGAGATGCTGATGGCGCTGTAGATGCCAACCGCTGGGGTCTGCAGGCAGTGACGAAAGCAGAGGAAGCAAAAGGTAAATGGCTGCTTTTAAATGAGATTCCGGAAGGCGATAATGGAAGCTTTACCCTTTATTACATGGGAATTATTGAAGCTGGTAAGAGTTCTCCTCAGCTGCTTGACAGCGTCAGCATGAATTCCCGTATTACTTCCGGTATTGTAGACAAGGAGTATGAGCCGGAAGCAGACGGAGAGGGAAATTACACAGGCAAAATCGTGCTGAAAGCTACCTCAAACGATTCTCAGGGAACTGGTTATGAGAATGGTACTTATACCATGACGATTAACGCTACAACGGTTCAGGATACTCAGGCGGCAGTTCAGCAGGTGCTGGGACAGGGCGCAGAAGATGCAGAGACTCTGGACTACCTGGTGAAGAATATTGCTGAGGAAGGCGTATTTGAGGCAAAAGAGCCTAAGACCCTGAAATTTGCAGAGACAGACGGAACCATGACTTATGTTCCTTACCGGGACGGAGACGGCCAGGTAGAGGAAGGCAACTGGTTTATGAGCTTCACCAATATGGTTCCAGGCGGCATTTACCGGGATCGCTTAAACATCGAAAATGCCAGCAATAAGACATGGAAGCTGTACATGAAGGCACTTCCAAGAGAGCAGAGCGCTCTTCAGGATGAGCTTCTGGAAAAGATTTCCATGAAGGTCTGGTACACGAATCCAAGTGGAGAAGAGAAGCTTCTCTACACAGGAAATTCCCTTGGTTCCACACTTTTGACACAGGGCGATACAGCAGGAGGAACAGAAGGCGAGAGAGCCGTTTATCTGGGCGGCTATGAAAGCGGCCGGAAAGGTTCCATCCGCGTAGAACTCCAGTTAGATCCGACCCTTACTCTGACAGAGGATCCATCCATTACTCCGGAAGCAGGAGAGAGCAGTCTGGTCAATAAGTACGCAGGCGTTCTTTCTAAAATTGACTGGCAGTTTATGGTAACGGAAGTAAAAGAAGAAGGCGGTAATGGCGGTGGAGGAAGCCACGGCGGCGGAGGCGGCGGTGGTGGAGGCGGCGGCAAAGGCCCCACAGTCACCATTACAGACAGCGAGGTTCCGTTAGCGCCGGGAGCGCCGCTTACAGATGAGACAATCATTGAAGACGGCCCGGTACCGCTGGCAGTGCTTCCAAAAACAGGAGATGATACTCCTGTGATTCCAGCCGTAGTAACCCTTATTGGCAGCGGAATTATTCTTCTCTGGATGGGATCTTCCCTTCGCAGAAAGAAAGAGGAGCAGTAAGACCTGAATGGCCATCTCCATAAAAGGGAGAATATAAGAGTAGAAAAAGCAGTAATATAAACAGGAGCCACAGTTTCATCATTAGAAGATAAGAAACTGTGGCTCCTTTATTATGCTTTTGCTGCAAATGTCATGCAGATTTTTGTATTTTAGGTTTTATCAGTTATCTTTTGCCCAGACCATTTCCAGCTGCCTTTCAGCCTCCTCCTCAGAGAGGGAAAACTGCTTTTTAAGGGAGAGAAGGGCAGCTTCCCTGGAAGCACCTAGCTCCTGTAATGCCTGAATTAAAGCTTTCATGCCCTGAGCTTTGCCCAGCTCAACGCCCTGGGCCTTACCTAGCTCAACACCCTGGGCTTTGCCTAATTCGATGCCCTGAACTTTGCCCAGCTCAATACCTTGAGCCTTGCCCAGTTCAATACCCTGGGCCTTACCCAACTTAATGCCCTCTTCCTTTCCGCACTCAAACTCCGCTTTCTTGATCAGTTCCCGTTCCCGTTCTTCATCGTATTCAAAAATGCTCATAGCAATTACCTCCGCCCGTGATTTTAAAAGAAAATCTTCCAGGATTCCTTCGCTGATACATTCCTCCACGGCCCGGTTGACTGCTGTGTTCATATCCATCTGTGCAGCATAGGTGCGAACCCGCGCCACATAGAGGGAATATTCCTTCAGAAGCCTGCAGGCATTCATCAGAGTCTCATTACAGCCAGCGTTGATGTTGAGCACTGTCACCTTCAGTTCCAGCTCCGGATCGTCTGTCGCCTTTTCAAAGGAATCAGACAGTTTTAAAACAATCCGTTCCGCCTGCTCCGACATTTTTCCATTGCAGAAGACAAGAAATCTGGGAACGGGGAGCCTTACCAGCCGGGAGGAATAGAGAGTATCCTTCCGGATCAGCTGCTCGTACTCCCTTGCCACATAAAAAAGATCTCTGAGGGGCATGTTTGGGTTCCAGGTGGATTGATGCTCGTAGAGATTCAGCTCCAGGTTAATGAGAAAGGCCAGATCGTTTTTCATGTTCATGTAAATGGCGTTTTCTAATGTGACGATCTCCAGCTGTGAGGCATCCCTGTAATTGGTCTGCCCTACTGCATTGTAAAGAGACAGGAGCGCCTCTTTATCGTTAAAGAGCATACGGAAGAGGGTATCCTTGTAGCTGCGCTGGACTGGCTGTGCCTGTAAAACTGGCTGTATCTGCTGTGTCTGAGACTGCTGCCAGTGCGCCGAACCTGCAGTTCGGCTGTTTTGTTTCTGATTCATTTGACCTCCTTTTGCAGGAGTCTTCAGAAATGAAAATCTCCTGCTCTGATAAAAATGTGGAAAAAGCATAGATTTTCTGATGTTCTGAAAGAAAGGAATCAGAGATATGAGGCCTGAAGAACCAGGCCTGATGTGGTGAAATGTATGCTTTTGTGAGTTCAGTATAACATAGATGGAAAGGAACTACAACGAGGAAACAGAAGCTGCAGTCTTGTTTGAAAGCGAGACTGCAAAGGATTTAGAAGCAGATAATTTTGTTTATTCCATTGTAACAGGCCAGAATTTATCCAGTTGTTTTTCAGCCTCCTCCTCAGAAAGGGAAAATTGTTTTTTTAGGGAGAGAAGAGCAGCTTCCCTGGAAGCGCCTAGCTCCTGTAATGCCTGAATTAAAGCTTTCATGCCCTGAGCTTTGCCCAGCTCAATACCCTGGGCTTTGCCTAATTCAATGCCCTGAACTTTACCCAGCTCAATACCTTGAGCTTTACCCAGTTCAATGCCAGTTTTCATGCCCTCTTCCTTTCCGCACTCAAACTCCGCCTTTTTAATCAGTTCCCGTTCCCGCTCTTCATCGTATTCAAAAATGCTCATAGCAACTACCTCCGCCCGTGATTTTAAAAGAAAATCTTCCAGGATTCCTTCGCTGATACATTCCTCCACGGCCCGGTTGACTGCTGTGTTCATATCCATCTGTGCAGCATAGGTGCGAACCCGCGCCACATAGAGGGAATATTCCTTCAGAAGCCTGCAGGCATTCATCAGAGTCTCATTACAGCCAGCGTTGATGTTGAGCACTGTCACCTTCAGTTCCAGCTCCGGATCGTCTGTCGCCTTTTCAAAGGAATCAGACAGTTTTAAAACAATCCGTTCCGCCTGCTCCGGCATCTTTCCATTGCAGAAGACAAGAAATCTGGGAACGGGGAGCTTTACCAGCCGGGAGGAATAGAGAGTATCCTTTCGGATTAACTGCTCGTACTCTCTTGCCACATAGAAGAGATCTCTGAGGGGCATGTTTGGGTTCCAGGTGGACTGGTGCTCGTAGAGATTCAGCTCCAGGTTAATGAGAAAGGCCAGATCGTTTTTCATGTTCATGTAAATGGCATTTTCTAATGTGACGATCTCCAGCTGCGAGGTATCCCTGTAATCGGTTTGCCCTACTGCATTGTAAAGAGACAGAAGCGCCTCTTTATCGTTAAAGAGCATACGGAAGAGGGTATCCTTGTAGCTGCGCTGGACTGGCTGAGCTGGCTGTGCCTGTAAAACTTGCTGTGCCTGTAAAACTTGCTGTGCCTGAGACTGCTGCGCCTGAGACTGCTGCCAGTGTGCCAAACCTGCAGTTCGGCTGTTTTGTTTCTGATTCATTTGACCTCCTTTTGCAGGAGTCTTCAGAAATGAAAATCTCCTGCTCTGATAAAAATGTGGAAAAAGCATAGATTTTCTGATGTTCTGAAAGAAAGGAATCAGAGATATAAGGCCTGAAGAACCAGGCCTGATGTGGTGAAATGTATGCTTTTGTAGGTTCAGTATAACATAGGCGAGAGGAAACTACAATGGAAACACAAATAGGCAGAAGCTGGACAGAAGACTGGTTTTTGCAGTGTATTTTTGTTATACTGATAAATATGGGCAGATAGATATCGGCCCCAGTCTAAAAGGGAAGCTTTTATAAAAAAGTTTCTTGACAGGAGGTTTACATAACGTGAAAAGAAATGTAACAAAAGCTATTTTTATTCTGGCGCTTCTGGTTTTTCTCGGTGCGCTGGGATATCTGGGATTTGTATGGTTTTCTTATCATTCTGCCGGACAGGCATATGAACAGCTGGCAGATCAGGTGATTCAGCGAAAGGAAGATTCATCATACGGAGAGCTGGGAGAGAATGGGGGCGGACAGGCTGTCTGGGCGCCTTTGACTGTCGATTTTGATGCATTAAGGTCTGTTTCTGAGGATGTGGTTCTCTGGATTGATATCCCAGGTACAGGCGTCAGCTATCCAGTGGCCCAGGCGGAGGATAACGATTATTATCTGAGAAAGACGCTGAAAGGGGAATATAATTTTGCAGGTACAGTATTTATGGATTACAGAAATAATCCATCTGTAACAGATGACAATACGATTCTCTACGGCCACAATATGAGGGATGGCTCTATGTTTGGACTGCTGAAAAAGTACGGAAAAGAAGAGTTTTTCCGGGCTTATCCGGAGATTGATTTATATCTTCCAGACAGGATTCTGCGCTGCAGTGTGATTTCCAGCCATCAGGAGGAGGCCCAGGAGGAGAATTTCCCGATACAGTTTGGGAATGAAGAAGAGAAAATGGCCTATATTGACAGGATTAAGTCCAAGGCCTGGTATGATACGGGAATTTCTGCAGGCGCAGAAGATCGCCTGATTACTCTTGTGACCTGTACAGGCAATGGATACAGCCACCGATTTGTGGTTCAGGCTGCAGTGACTGGGGAGATAGAACTGTCAGACGGGGAGCCTGCGCTGAAAAAGCCAGAAGCCAAATAGAAGGGCAGAAAAGGATGCGGCGTCTGAATAGAGAGAGCAGACGAAGGAGGCAGAATTAATGGAAAGTTTTTTAGTGGCAGTCAATGCGGTTATGCCGTTTTTGATTTATATTTCCTTCGGCTACGGGGTACGGATGAGTGGTCTGGTGGACGAGGATTTTATGAATCAGCTGAATAAGCTGATTTTCAGGGCGTTTTTTCCCATTTTAATGTTTAATAATCTCTACAAAATGGAGCCGGGCTCTTCGCTGGATGGAAGGCTGGCAGCAGTGGGTATTGCCAGTGTTCTGATTCTTCAGATTTTGCTGGTGCTTATTGTGCCGAGGCTTGTGAAGGGAAATCCTCAGAGAGGAGTGGTGATTCAGGGTATTTACAGGAGCAATTTTGTTCTGTTTGCAATTCCGCTGACTACCAGCCTGTTCGGAGAGGCAGGGGCGGCTCTGGCATCCATGATGGTGGCCATTGTCATACCGATTTATAACGTAACGGCGGTGATTATTCTTGAAATGTTTCATGGAGGAAAGTCGGATATTAAAAAACTGGTCAGGAATGTGATAACGAATCCATTGATTATGGGAGCTGTCACAGGACTTGTCTTTTTCCTGCTTCGTATCAAACTGCCGGACTGTGTGAATGGGACGATTTCTCAGTTTGCCGGGCTGACTACGCCTTTGGCGCTGTTTGTGCTAGGGGGAACTCTGCATTTTTCTGCTGTGAAGGGAAATCTCAAATATCTTGTTCCTTCCCTGACTGTGAAAATGGTGCTTCTGCCGGCTGTCATTACCGGCATTGCTACGGTTATGGGATTCGGAAATCTGGAGAGGTTTGTTCTGTTTACCATGTACGCGACTCCTGTGGCTACAGCATCCTATTCCATGGCTCAGAATATGGGAGGAGACGGAGAACTGGCAGGCCAGTTTGTAGTTGTCAGTACAGCGGCTTCTATCCTTACCATTTTCCTATGGGTTCTGCTGTTCCGGAGTATGGGAATGATATAAAAGAGAGGAGCACATAAAAAGAGACTGCCCGAAACCACCGATGAACCGGCTGTTTTGAAGCAGTCTCTTTCTTTTACAATCTGAATCCGTCTGAGACGGAAAAATCAGCTTAAATTAAGCCTCCTCGATTGCACCTGTTGGGCATGTACCAGCGCAAGCTCCGCAGTCGATGCAAGCAGCAGCGTCGATCTCGTACTTGCCATCTCCCTCGCTGATTGCGCCTACTGGACATCCGCCAGCGCAAGCGCCACAGCTAACGCATGTATCTGTAATTACATATGCCATGATAAATTACCTCCTTTAATTATGGTTGTGCCTACATTTTATACTAAACTCCGAAAATATTCAAGATGGTACCCTAAAAAAACTTGTTCTAAAATAAAAGCAAGGGAATAACAGGGAGTATTTTGGCGGATAAAGGGAAACAATAGAATAGAATGAGTGATTTTCTGACAGTATTTTGCAAATTTCCATTCTTTTCTGATATCAGTATGCTGTATCAGGATGAAATATGCCTTGCAATGGGCAGTAAAAAGTATTATATTATTGAATGTAAAAAACAGCACAAGGAGGTACAAACATGCAGATTAATAAAGATATGTTAATCGGTGATCTGGTTCGTCTGGACGATGGGATTGCACCTATCCTTATGGGAGCAGGAATGCATTGCTTAGGCTGACCGGCTTCTCAGATGGAGTCTCTGGAAGAGGCTAGTATGGTTCATGGAATCCCGGTTGATACATTAGTAAATGCGATCAATGAATACCTGGCTCAGAAGTAATTCTGAAACAGGCTGAAATAAAAAGGCAGATGAGAGGGAGAGTTCCCTTTTCATCTGCCTTTTTCACCGCTGCGGAGAGAAAGCTGTTAAAGTCTGCTTAACACAGCTACAGCATTCTCGCGGATGATACGCTCATAGTGTTCGTCGAAATAGGCGCGGGACGCATATTCGGCGCGGACGTTGGTTCCGTACTCTACCAGGAGATTGCAGAACCGGATAAAATCTTCAGAAGCAGGAGTCAGTTCTCTGAGAAACAGGTAATACTTTCCAGTGCGTCTGTTTTTGTAGAGACAGCTTTCTCCATCAAAGGCCTGTCCGCCGATGCGGCATGCCTGGGTAGCGGCCTTTAAGGTATCAAAGCAAAAAATCCGCTGAGCCAGAGAGTCGGCGTAGGTTTTATTCTGCCCGCTTTCAGCGGTTCCGGCTTTTTTATCAGAAACCTGTTTCGCAGGAGCAGAAATCCTGGTGTGTTCCTGATTTCCTGCCGCCTGGGAGAGAAGATTTAAGATCTGATCCGCGCCCTCCAGCAGTTCATTTGGCAGGGAGGTTTCGGATGGTTCCTCCTCTGACACAGGAGAGAACCGGGAAAATCGGGTGTCCAGTTCTTCGGGATCCTCGATTTTGGTGATGATCAGCATAATGCTTTCTGCAGACAGAGGAATGGCCTCCACCATGAGGGGAATATCCTCAGCTTCAAATCCCACTTCAGCTTCGGCTTTTTTTATCATTTCCCGGAAAAGTTTTCTGGCTTTTTCAGAGCCATAGGCCAGTTCTCCGAGATTCAGGTTTCTCATGCTTAAATCGAAGCTGGTGAGCGTGCAGCGGATCTGGTTTTCGTTGATGCGTTCTATTTTCATGGGATCACTCGCCTTTCGTTACAGCCTGAATTAAGATTCTATATACCCAATATACTATATAATATAAGGAATTGGCAATTCATATGTGAAAAATTTATAGAAAATTTTATGAAATTTTCCTAAAAGTGGTTGTAAACAGTGAAACCATGTATTAGAATACAGGCTAAGAAGTGGTATTTCCGATAGCTGTTCAGATGCCGGCGGTTCCGAGAGGAGGTGCGGGAGACAGAAGATACGGTACTGTTTGGAAAATACCAGATAACCGGGACGCTTGGAAGCGGGAGAAACGGCTCCGTCCTTTTAGCGGTTCACTTAGGCCTTCAGGAATACAGGGCCATTAAGAGGGTACCAAAGGAGGAGGGAAAACAGCTTCGGGAAGCAGAGATTTTAAAGACGCTGCGGCATCCGGGGATACCGGTTATCTATGATTTATATGAGTCTAAGGAATATTATTACATTGTCCAGGAATATCTGGACGGACATTCTCTATCTGCCCTGGTTCAGGAAAGGGGCAGTCTTACTCGCGCAGAGATCCTGTCATATGGGAGTGAACTCTGCCGAATCTTGGTTTATCTGCATTCGCTCAAACCAAACCCTATTTTGCATTTAGATCTTCAGCCTAAGAACCTTCTGATCTGCGGCGGCACGCTTAAATTAATTGATTTCGGCCAGTCTGTCTTTGCGTCTGCCCAACATGGAGCGGAACCACGTTTTGCAACTCCAGGCTTCGCTGCCCCGGAACTGTATCGAAGTGAAATTCCGGATGAGAGAGCAGACATTTATGCCATTGGAGCCCTCCTGTTTTTTATGGGAACGGGGAGAAGCCCGGAGAATGATTCTGACACAGACACAGCTCTGTTTGGCAGACGCCTGGAAGCGGTCATAAGAAGGTGTTTGGATCCGCTGCGGGAAAAACGGTTTCAGACGGCGGAGGAACTTCTGGAGGCGCTCTGTACTCTGAAAACAGGAACCGCCGGTGAAATGCGGAAACCACTTCTTACCATTGCTGTGGCGGGCAGCCGCCCGGGATCGGGAGCTACCCATGCAGCCTTAGCTCTGTCGGCCTTTTTGACGGTTCACGCAGGCCCTTGTCTTTACGAGGAGAGAAACAATTCTGGAGCAGCGGCTTCGCTGGGCCGGTGTATGGGCGCGGGACCTGACAGAAGAGGAATTTTCAGAGCTGGAATCCTGTCAGTGAAACCTCGACTGGGGGAACAGGTCTGTCCGGACGGGCACAGCTTTCATATCCGGGTGCTGGATCTGGGAGTAGCAGGAGGACGGCCTGGAGAGGGATCCGGGGGCCTGGATTCTGAAGTGAAGGAAGCGTCTCTTTTTCTGCTGGTCTGTGGGGGAAGGGAATGGGAGCTTTCAGACTGCAGAAGAGCAGTGAGAAGGCTTTTCAGGATGCTTTCACCGGAACAGATCCCCATAAGGATTCTCATCAACCGGCAGGAAGGCCGGGGAACGGTGGTTCTGCCTGAGGAGGCCTCCGGCTTTATAGCTGGACGGTTTCCCTGGATAGAGGATCCTCTGCGGCCGCTGACAGAGGAGGCGGATCAGGTATTTTTCCGCCTGCTGTCAGGGACAGAGGGAGAGAAATGGCTGTTAAGGGAAGAAAGAGGCGGCAAGAGATCGGCATGGCGGCTTTCTGGCCTTCTGAGGTTGGCAGAAGTCTGGAAAAAGAAGCGCAGACGGGGACGGCGCGGGAGAGGAGTGGTATAAACTGAAGAAACAGAAATGGCAGGTGTAACTGACCGATACAAAAAAGTGAAGCGGCCTGGAAGAAGGTTTTTTAAACAGGGCAGGAGAAACAAAGACTTTCACAGTCCTTTGATGATAGGGGTGGCGGGAAGCTGTCCGGGAGTGGGAACCACTCATTTTTCTATTATGACTGCCTCTTATCTTTCAGGCGTCCTGGGAAAGCGGACAGCTCTGCTGGAAGAAAACAGGAGCGGAGATTTTTCGCGTCTTTTTGAGATTCTGTCAGAGCGGTCTGCCTTAAAACAGGAAAATGGTTCGTGTAGTATTTTGGAGATTTCTTTTATGAAGGAAGCCGATCCGGAGACGTTCTCGGATTTGGCCAATTCAGAATTTGACACAGTAGTGATTGATTTTGGACATGATTTTGAGGCAGTGAGAGCAAAATTTCAGCTCTGCCAGCGCAAATTTCTGGTAGGCTCTCTGTCTGAATGGAAAATATATTCGTTTCTGAAACTGGCGGAAGAGAAAAAACGTGCAGATGGGAAGTGGGAGTATTTTATCAGCTCAGGAAGCAGCGAGTTTATGAAGGGGCTTTCGAGATATCCGGGCATAGAAGCCAGGCGGATTCCTAGAACGGAGGACGCTTTTAAGGTGTCAGGGGAGGTCATTGCTTTCTTTGGGGGATTTCTGAAATATTAAAGAAGGGCAGACTGAACAGACATAATATATCACAATATTGAAGGTATGAAACCTCCTGGAGGAGTTTCAGACTGTCCTTCAGACAGGAGAAGAAAATTGAAGGATAGGTGCGAAAAAGCAGAAGAAAAAAGAAAAAGGGAAGCAGAGGAAAAACGGCGTTATCTGGAAGGAATTAAGCGGTTTCAGAAGGTGGGCGTTACAGTGCTGGTAGACGGAAAGGAACCAGGACCACGCGATCTTGAAAAAATAGTGGAGATCCGGGAAGATGGAGCCTTTTATATGGGTGACTATATTGCTGATGAATCAGGAAAACTGGTAGAAATCAGATTTGACAAGGTTTATCACAGATAGAACAGACAGGGGGGATATCATTGAATCCAGGTGAATAAGGAGAGCAGAACTGCAAGAGAGGCAGGAAGCCAGGCAGATTGGCATTGGCGACATTCAGAGGATGCTGTTATGCCTGAACACAGCGGCTAAAAGCCAGAGCAGAACAATCGGCCGGCGTCCTTCTTTTCCTGGACAGAAATCGAACAGAAATGTAAGAAAAAATTCAAATCTATTCATCCGGAATATGGTATAATGTACCACATCAGCAGGAAAACAAGCGTCTGCGGAGCAGACATTTGTTTTCACCTGATGTGGTAACGACAAAATGTTTTAACTGCCGAAGGCAGTGCCAGATGTGCGGAGCACAGCTGCATTTTGGAGTTTCACGAGCAAACAGTCTGCGAAGCAGACAGAGAGCACAAGGTGCGGGTTTGCGAGTGCATGTCAGCAGACATTTGTTTTCACCTGATGTGGTAACGACAAAATGTTTTAACTGCCGAAGGCAGCGCCAGATGTGCGGAGCACAGCTGCATTTTGGAGTTTCATGAGCAAACAGTCTGCGTAGCAGACACAAGTTTTACGCAGCAGTCTGATGAGAATATTCCGGAGGATAGATATGAAAAACAGAAAAAATCCTATCTTAAAAGCGCTGGGCGCAGTGTTTTTTCTGGCTGTAATTGCAGGCAGCGTTTTTCTTTACTGGAAATTTGGACCGTCCAGGGAACGCGCTGATTTAAAAAGCGTTTACCAGGCGGATGAAAACGAGACAGTTTTATATTTCAACTATGAGAAGCAGGACGCTTTCGGCATTTATGAAAACGGCCAGACCTATCTGCCCATGGACTGGGTAAGCGAACATATTAACAGCCGGTTTTACTGGGATGAGGAGGAAGAGATGCTGGTTTATGCCCTTCCGGAAGAAATCCTCTATGCTGATATCAGTACCGTGGGAAGCGGCGGTCAGCCTCTGTTTTTAAAGAAGGAAGATGGCATTTACATGTCTATGGGACTGGTGTTAAACTACACAAAAGTCAGAATCCAGGCTTTTGACAGGACAGATGCAAAGCGAGTATTTATTGAAGACACCTTTGAAAACATTCCTACAGCCGATGTGCGGGGAACCGTGCAGGTAAGAACGAAAAAGGATGTGAAAAGTCCGATTCTGACGGAGTGTACAAGGGGCGACAGTGTCACAGTTCTGGATGCAGATGAGAAATGGGTCAAGGTGGCTACGCCGGACGGCCATGTAGGCTATGTGAAAAACAGAAAGCTTAAAAATCTCAGGGCGGAGACCATTGAAACAGATTTTAAAGAGCCTGTATATAAAAATATTTCTCTGGATGAGAAAATTCTTCTGGTCTTCCATCAGGTAACCATTCCGGAAGCCAATGGCAAGATGGAAGAGCTTCTGGAGCCGTCCAAGGGAGTCAATGTGATTGTGCCCACCTGGTTTACTTTAAGCAGCAATGATGGGGCTTATGAATCCCTGGCCAGCAGAAGCTATGTAGATAAGGCCCATGCAAAAGGACTTCAGGTCTGGGCTATGCTGGATAATTTCAGCAAGGAATGCAGCAGGAACGTCCAGTCTGAAATTCTGCTGTCTAAAACCTCCACCAGACAAAAGCTGATAGAAAACATGATGGAGGAGGCAGAAACCTATGGCTTTGACGGCTTTAATCTGGATTTTGAGAGCCTGAAGCCAGAAGCCATGCCTCATTATGTGCAGTTTATCAGAGAGATGTCTATTGCCTGCCGGGAACGAGGCCTTGTCCTTTCTGTGGATAATTATGTGCCTTCTGAGTATACGGCTGACTATAACAGAACGGAGCAGGGAATCGTAGCAGACTATGTGATTATTATGGGCTACGACGAGCATTACGCAGGAGGCGAGAAAGGCTCTACAGCCTCTGTCGGATTTGTGGAAAAAGGAATCACAGATACGCTTCTGGAGGTGCCAAAGGAAAAAATTATCAATGCTGTGCCGTTCTATACAAGACTCTGGACAGAGGAAGATGGAAAGACAACCTCCTCCGCGCTCGGCATTTATAAAGCGAAGGAATGGGCAGAGGAGAAAGATGTGGAGCTGACATGGCAGGAGGATCTTGGACAGTATTATGGAGAACACAGAGAATCCGGCGAAGCTACAGAGTATCTCTGGATGGAAGAGGAGAAATCACTGGGTCTTAAGATGGATTTAATCAGAAAGTATGATCTGGCTGGAACGGCCGGCTGGAAGCTGGGTCTGGAAAGCCCTGAAATCTGGGATGTGATCCAGTGGGACAGCAGCAAAGAAAAATAAATACCGGGCAGGAAGTATTTGCCCATGATGTAGATGTAAAAGAAAGCGTTTCGATTCTGCTCTAAGAAGGATCGAAACGCTTTCTTTTTTATGACATAGGAAATTGCGTCCTGTGTCATAAAAAGCGCTCCGCTTAGGATGAGCGCTCGCGCGCAGAAAAAACATGTCACAAACGACCGCGCTTGGCGTGAAAATGTGCCAGAACACATTCTTTTTTATATTTCAGCCTCCGTGTACACCGGTGTCATACATGGGACAGAGCCAGGGGGAATATATTAAACGGAATGAAGCGCAGGCAGGTGGAGCAATGAGGACAGTCCATTTTATAAAGCGGCATATAACGGGGGCGTTTTGTGCCGTGCTTCTGGCAGCATTTTTGTTTTCTGTATTCCGGTATACAGGACTTGCGGCAGCAGGAAGAAGCGTTCATGTGGGGACGAAACAGCCGGTGGTGGTGATTGACGCGGGACACGGAGGCAATGATCCCGGCAAAGTAGGAGTGGATCAGAGCCTGGAAAAGGACATTAACCTGGACATAGCTAAAAGGCTGGCTCATTATCTGGAACAGGCAGATGTGAAGACAATCCTGACGAGGGAGGAAGACAAGGGGCTGTACAGCGAGACAGATACCAGAAAGAAGTCAGCTGATATGAAGGCCAGATGCAGTCTGATTGACGAAGCGCAGCCAGATCTTGTAGTGAGCATTCACCAGAACAGCTATCATCAGGAGCAGGTATCGGGAGGACAGGTTTTTTATTATACCGGATCCGTTAAGGGGAAACGTCTGGCAGAAATCATACAGAAGAGGTTCGACTACGTTCTGGGGGAGAAGAATACCAGGAAGGCTAAGGCCAACAGCAGCTATTATCTTCTGCTCCATGTAAAATGTCCGATTGTGATTGTGGAGTGCGGATTTCTCTCTAACTGTCAGGAGGCGGCGAGGCTCAATTCGCCGGAGTACCAGGATCGGATGGCCTGGACGATTCATATGGGAGTGATGGAATACTTAAATACCAGATGATCGTCTGAATCTGCTGAGGGAGGCCAGTCTTGCACCTGCCCTGTTCCTGTGCTATGATAGCGTCAGTATACAGGAAATCAGGAAATACCATAGAAAGAAACAAGAGAACAGAAGGCGGCGCAGCTGTAAGGAGCAGTGCGGAGTCAGTCTGGGAAAAGGAGAAAACGAACATGGATCAGATAAAGACAAAGGTTGTAAAAATCAATGAAGCGTATAGAAATATGCGGGAGAATGAGCTGAGCTTTTCTCTGGAAGACAGAAACAGGCCGGCAAAGCTGACAGATAGGGACCGGGAAGTTCTCAGGGAAGCGGCAGACGTTCTTCGCAGAGGAGGCCTGGCAGCCTTTCCTACAGAGACTGTTTACGGCCTGGGGGCGAATGCGCTGGATGAGAAGGCAGCCAAAAAGATTTATGAGGCGAAAGGACGTCCCTCTGACAATCCTCTGATTGCACATATTGCTGATTTAGACGGGCTGAAGCCCCTGGTGGCTGAGATTCCGGAGGCAGGGAGAAAGCTGGCAGAGGCATTCTGGCCGGGACCGCTGACCCTGGTATTTCCAAAGAGCGAAATCGTGCCCCATGGAACAACGGGAGGTCTTGAGACTGTGGCTGTGCGTATGCCCAGTGATCCGGTGGCAAGGGAGCTGATCCGCCTTGCAGGCGTTCCAGTCGCCGCCCCCAGCGCAAACACATCAGGCCGTCCCAGCCCCACCAGAGCAGAGCATGTGCTGCAGGATATGGACGGAAAAATTGACATGATTGTGGACGGCGGTCCGGTGGGAATCGGAGTGGAGTCTACGATTGTAGATGTGACGGAGGAGATCCCTACTCTGTTAAGACCTGGAGCTATTACCATGGAAATGCTTCGCAGCGTTGTAGGCCAGGTAGCAGTGGATCCGGCTCTCACAGGTCCTATGAGAGCAGATATAAAGCCCAAGGCACCGGGGATGAAATACCGCCACTACGCGCCTAAGGCATCCCTCACTCTGGTAGAGGGAAACCAGGAGGCGGTAACGGCCCGCATCAATGATCTGGCAGCTGAAAAGCTGGGAGAAGGTTTCAAGGTAGGAATTATCTGTACAGAGGAGACGAAAGCCCTCTATCCGGCCGGAATGGTAAAGAGTATCGGCTTTCGGGCGGACGAGGCGACAGTGGCACACAATCTTTACGGGGTTCTCAGGGATTTTGACGATCTGGGAGCGGACGTTATCTTTTCAGAGAGTTTTCCTGCCGATGAGCTTGGGCTGGCGATTATGAACCGTCTGAATAAGGCAGCAGGCTATCAGATCATTCAGGCATAGCAAACGGCGCAGGAAGAGACAGAACAGGAGGAGGCATGAACCATGAACGGGGCAGAAAAAGCAGAAGAGACAGTAAGCGCAGAGAAGACAGCTAAAATCAGAGGCAGGGTCTGCAAGTCAGAAAAACGGGCAGATTATATTACCTGGGACGAGTATTTTATGGGAGTGGCCAAGCTGGCGGCCATGCGGTCCAAGGATCCCAGCACTCAGGTAGGAGCCTGCATTGTCAGCAGCGACAATAAGATCCTCTCCATGGGGTATAACGGATTTCCCATCGGCTGTTCAGACGATGAATTCCCGTGGGGAAAAGAGCATGAGACAGACGATCCTTATAATGCCAAGTATCTCTATACGACCCACAGCGAGCTGAACGCTATTTTAAACTACAGGGGAGGAAGCCTGGAGGGCAGCAAGCTTTACGTTACCCTGTTTCCCTGCAATGAGTGCGCTAAGGCCATTATCCAGGCGGGCATCCGTACGCTGGTCTATGACAGCGATAAATATGGGAATACGCCTTCTGTCCGGGCATCTAAGAGAATGCTTGACGCAGCAGGAGTGAGATATTACAAGTACAATCCAACGGGAAGAAAGATAGAGGTATTTCTGTAAATGAAATTTTTGCTGGCGGCAGTAAACGCCAAGTATATCCATTCAAATCTGGGCGTCTACAGCCTGAAAAGGTACGCAGACGAGAAGAGGAACAGACGGACTGGAGACGCCCTGGATCTGGACTGGGAGATTGAGATAGGAGAGTATACCATTAACCACCAGATGGACTATATTCTGCAGGATATCTATGAGAAGTCCCCTGATGCAGTGGGATTCTCCTGTTATATCTGGAATATTCTCTATGTGCAGGAGCTGATCCGTGACCTGAAAAAGGTGCTTCCACAGACAGAGATCTGGCTGGGAGGGCCGGAGGTGTCTTACCGGGCGGAAGAAATTTTAATACAGGAACCGTCTGTGCGGGGAGTGATGGCCGGAGAAGGGGAGGAGACCTTTTTCCGGCTTCTGGGCGCTGCAGACTGGGAGGAGAAAGGAGACGGCTGCGGGTCTGTCTGCCAGCCGAAAGAGCGGACTATCTGGCAGGATGAGGCCCTGGAGCAGATCCCCGGTCTGGTTTTCAGGAGAGAGAACAGGGCGGAAGACGGCAGTGATCATCGGAGCGATATCGTCAAAAACCCGCCTGCGCCTCTGATGGATCTGGATGATATCCCCTTTGTGTACGGTGATTTAAAGGGCATGGAGAACAGGATTATCTATTATGAGAGCAGCAGAGGCTGCCCCTTTTCCTGCAGCTACTGTCTTTCTTCCATTGATAAGACGGTGCGGTTTCGAAGCCTTGAACTGGTGAAAAAAGAGCTGGCATTCTTTCTGGAACACAGAGTACCCCAGGTGAAATTCGTGGATCGGACCTTTAACTGTAAAAAGAGCCATTCCATGGAGATCTGGAGCTTTATTAAAGACCATGACAATGGTATTACGAATTTTCATTTTGAGATTTCAGCTGATCTTCTGTCGGAGGAGGAGCTTTCGCTGCTGTCAGAGATGAGACCTGGGCTGGTTCAGCTGGAAATTGGAGTCCAGACTACGAATCCTGATACGATCCGGGAAATCAGGCGGCGAATGGATCTGGAAAAGTTAGAGTCAAACGTAAGGCGGGTGAATGGATTTCGGAATATTCACCAGCATTTAGATTTAATTGCAGGTCTTCCCTGGGAGGGATATGAGTCCTTTAAAAATTCCTTTAACCAGGTTTATGCCATGGAGCCGGAACAGCTGCAGCTGGGATTTCTGAAGGTGCTCTCCGGCTCCTACATGGAGGAAAAGGCAGAGGACTACGGACTTTTGTTCAGAGATACGCCTCCCTACGAGGTATTGTCTACCAGATGGCTGTCCTATGGGGAGCTGATCCGCCTGAAGGGTGTAGAGGAAATGGTGGAAGTTTACTACAACAGCGGCCAGTTTGGGAACACCATGAGAGAGCTTCAGACGGAATTTTCATCACCTTTTGACATGTACGAGGCCCTTCGGGAATATTACAGGGATCAGGAGCTGTCAGCAGTCAGCCACAGCCGGAACGCCAGATATGAGATTCTGTTTAGCTTTATCAGAAAAATGCTGGAAAAGAACGCGCAGACAGACAGGCTGGAACGGTACCGGGATTTTCTGACCGAGGATCTTTACCTTCGGGAGAATGCCAAGAGCCGTCCGTCCTTTGGACGGGATTTGACACCTTATAAGGAAGAAATCAAGCAGTTCTTCATCAGGGAGGGAAAGGAACGCCGTTATCTCATGGGATACGAGGAATACGACTCGAAACAGATGAGCCGGATGGTTCATGTGGAGATTATGAGAGACGGACGGATGCTGCTGTTCGATTACCTGCACCGGGATGCGCTGCTTGGAAACGCGAGAATCATCGAGGCTGGCAGAATCGGGCAGAAGGATTCAGAAAAAGAGCCGGAACCGGTTCATCATTTTTACGAAAAAGGGGAACAATAGCTGTGAGACGAGAGACGAAAGCAGAGAGAGCGGAGCGGGTGAAGAGAATTCTGGCGCTTCTGGATCAGGAATACGGCACAGAGTATCGCTGCTATCTGAATCACGAGACGCCGTGGCAGCTCTTAATTGCCGTGATTATGAGCGCCCAGTGTACAGATGCCAGGGTAAATCTGGTGACAGAGACTCTGTTTAAGAAATACGATACCCTGGAAAAGTTTGCCGCTGCCGATCAGGGAGAGCTGGAACAGGATATTCATTCTATTGGCTTTTACCATTCCAAGGCTAAAAATATTATTGCCTGCTGTCAGGCGCTTGTGGAGCGGTTTGAAGGCCAGGTTCCGGAACGAATGGAGGATCTGCTGACTCTGGCAGGAGTGGGCAGGAAGACGGCCAATGTAATCCGCGGAAATATTTACAATGAACCCAGTATTGTGGTGGACACTCATGTGAAGCGGATTTCCAGAAAGCTGGGCCTTGCGAAGGAAGAGGATCCGGAAAAAATCGAGTACGAGCTGATGAAAGTGCTTCCCAAAGATCACTGGATTCTGTGGAATATACACATTATTACGCTGGGGAGGACAATCTGCACAGCCAGAAATCCCAGGTGCGGGGAATGCTTTTTAAGGGAGGAATGTCCCGGAAGAAAGGAAGAGCCGTGATGGAGAGGAGAGAAGGGGAATCAGCGTGCTGCGCTGCCGGAGGCTCCTACCTGGCTCTGGATCTGGAGACCACAGGACTGGATCCGAAACGCGATAAAATCATAGAGATAGGAGCCTGCCGGGTAAAAAATGGAGTGATAGAGAAAGAACTTTCCCTGTTTGTCAATCCTCACCAGGCGCTTCCGGAACGGATTATATCTCTGACAGGGATTACAGACGGGATGCTGAAAGAAGCGCCGGATATGGAGGCTGTGATCGGGCAGGTAATGGAATTCTGTCAGGATCTTCCCATTTTGGGACACCATGTAATCTTCGATTACAGCTTTTTAAAGCGGGCTGCAGTCAATGCAGGTTTTCCATTTGAGAGGGCCGGGATCGATACTCTGGCGGTCTGCCGCAGATTTATGCCTGCAGAGGAGAAAAAGAATCTGTCCGCGGCCTGCGCCTGGTTTCAGGTTCCCAGAGAAACTGCCCACAGAGCCCTTTCAGACGCCAGAATGGCTCATTTTCTCTATCAGAAGATCAGGGAGCAGAACTTTTCAGGAAATGAGGAAATTTTTTCGGAAAAGCCGTTGATTTATAAAGTAAAACGGGATCAGCCAGCCTCAAAAAAGCAAAAAGAAGACTTGCGGGAATTGGCAAAATATCATAGAATAAATCTATCTGTTGACATAGAATACCTGACCCGCAGCGAGGCGTCCAGGATGACAGATAAAATTATATTTCAGTACGGAAGAATGAAAAAGAGGTGAGAGACGTATGTTTATGGGAAATAATAAGTCAAAGAAGATTGTCACTACAATTATGGTTGTGATCATTCTCATAACCATGGTAGGGGGAACTGTGATCGCAGGCTTATCCTCCTTATTTTAGGGAATAGGAGTTTTCCAGCGTATGAAGAGGAATTTATGGACAGCCGGCCTGACAGCAGCTCTGTCAGCCGGAATTTTATTTATGCAGCCTGCGGGAGCGGAGGCGGGAATCCTTCCGGAAGGATTTTCTGTAGCTGCAGCTGGAGACGAGGCTCTTGATTTTTCCGGACAGACGGCAGAGGAAGCCTCAGGAAAGCTGGAGGAATATGTAGGAACCATGGAGTCAGAAGAGATTTCCATTTCTATTGACGGAGCCAGTTTTTCCTCCACAGCAGGAGAACTGGGGCTTTACTGGGAGAATAAAGAGGAGTTAAGCGCAGCCATAGAGGAGTATTCCGGAGGAAACCTGTTAGAGCGCTTTGCGCGGACAAAGAAGCTTCAGAAAGAACCGCTTTCCCTGACTGTGAAGGCATCCCTGGACGATGAAAAACTGTCAGCTTTTGTGAATGACAGCTGCGCGCCCTATGTGAGGGAGGCAAAGGACGCGTCTATTTCCAGAGAAAACGGGGCCTTTGTCATTACAGATGAAGAGATTGGCTTGGGAGTCGATTTTGAAGCCACCAGAGAGGCTTTGAACACTGCCTTGAATCAGGGAATTTCAGATACCGTCTCTGTGGAGGCGGTGGTGACAAAGACAGAGCCCAGAATTCACAGATCAGATCTGGAGAGCATTTCAGACGTACTTGGAACTTTCAGCACGAATTTTAATGCGGGAGCCAGATCCAGAACCCAGAATCTGAAGACAGGAGCAGGAAAAATAAACGGCACGGTTCTGATGCCGGGAGAGGAATTTTCTGCCTATACCTGGCTGACGCCGTTTACCATTGAGAACGGATACGCCGCTGCCGGATCCTATGAAAACGGCCGGACGGTAGACTCTATCGGCGGAGGCGCCTGCCAGCTGTGTACCACTCTCTATAACGTGGTGCTCCGGGCGGAGCTGGAAGTTACCCAGAGGCAGAATCATTCCATGACTGTGGGATATGTAAAGCCTTCGGAGGACGCAGCGATTGCCGGAACCTATAAAGATCTGAAGTTTAAGAATAATTACGATACGCCTATCTATATTGAAGGACTGGTGTCAGGAAATACGCTTACCTTTACAGCTTACGGAAAGGATACCAGACCAGAGGGAAGAACGGTTGAGTTTATTTCCGAGACTCTTGGAACCACAGATCCGGGAGCACCGGTGGAGAAGCCGGATGCGTCTCTGGCGCCAGGCGCCAGGGTAAAGGAATCCTCCGGACATGTTGGAAAAAAATCAAGACTATGGAAGGTAGTCTATGAAAACGGAGTAGAGACAGGAAGGGAGATTCTTCACACGGACAGCTATATGGCGTCAAAGGCTGTATACCGTGTGGGACCGGCAGCTCCGTCTGTACCGGCTGTCACAGAACCGTCGGCTCCAACAGATACGCCGCCGAGTGTTCCGGCACCGGAACAGCCGTCAGGACCTGCCGGACCTGGCTCTGAGACTGTAAGTCCTGCTCCTGCTCCGGATCCGGCCTCTGTGCCAGAGCCGGGAGCGCCGGCTTAAAGGCTCTGCGGGAGGTGCGTATGAACAGACATTTGAATCAGGAACAGGAAAAAAGGCCCGGCTCGTTGAAGCCGGGCCAGGATCTTATCATAGCCGGAAGTATCGGTCTGACAGGGGCGGCTTTTGCTGCCAGAGAGGGAGAGCGCGCTGTAAGGGAGCGTTTTTCTCCTGCTTATACAAAGCGTATGCTTACACTTGATCAGGATCTTTTGTCCTGCGAGGAGGCAGAGGAGATCGGCAGGGAGACAGGGGCTTCAGATATGGAACCAGTGGGAGAGGGAGGCATTATGAACTGCCTCTGGAGGCTTCTGGAAGCCTATAGTCTGGGCTGCTCCATTGAGCTTCGTTCCATTCCCATCCGCCAGGAGACCGTGGAAGTGTGCGAGGTATTTGACCTGAATCCTTACCGGCTCCACTCCGGAGGCTGCTTTCTCATAGGGGCAGACAGCGGTTTTTCGGCAGTGAGAGAGCTGAGAAGAAGAGGCTTTGAGGCCGCAGTCATTGGAACGGTGAAGCCCGGCCCGGCCAGACGGATCTTAAACAGGGAAATTGAAACCTTTCTGGATCGTCCCAAGACAGATGAAATTGAAAAATTAAAATTATTAAAATAATTTTTAAAATTCAAATAATATAGGAATTATAATTATTTATAATAATTATGATAATAACACAACGATGAAGAATCAGAAGGAGGCAGCAGTATGAGAGAACGAATTTTAGCAGTCATCGAGAAGAACAGCCGGATCAGCACGGCGGAGCTGGCGGAGATCCTGGGGGAAAATGAAGCGGCGGTGGCGGCGGAGATTGCTGAAATGGAAGAGGAGCACATTATCTGCGGTTACCACACCCTGATCAACTGGGACAACACAGAGGATGAAAAGGTAATTGCCCTGATTGAGGTTAAGGTGACGCCTCAGAGACAGATGGGCTTTGAAAAGATCGCAGAGCGTCTTGCCCTTTACAGTGAAGTGAAAGCTGTGTATCTGATGTCAGGCGTTTACGATTTCACAGTTATTATAGAGGGAAAAACTATGAGGGGAGTGGCCCAGTTTGTATCTGAAAAGCTGGCTACTATCGATTCCGTTGTCAGCACAGCTACCCATTTCGTGCTGAAAAAATACAAAGATCACGGCACAGTTTTAGGCGATGGACCCCAGGATGAAAGGATGCTGATTAACCCATGAGAAACCCCTTATCAAACACGATTGTAAATATTCCGCCATCCGGTATCCGGAAGTTTTTTGACATTGTAAGCGAGATGGACGGAGCCATCTCCCTGGGCGTTGGAGAGCCGGATTTCGATACGCCCTGGCATGTGAGAGATGCAGGTATCCGCTCCCTGGAAATGGGAAAAACCTTCTATACCTCCAATGCAGGACTGAAAGAACTGAAGCAGGAGATCTGCAATTATCTGAAGCGGCGGATGCAGGTGGAGTATGACTATAATAAAGAGGTGATGGTAACCATTGGCGGCAGCGAGGCCATTGACGCAGCCCTGCGTGCCATGCTGGATCCGGGAGACGAGGTTCTGATTCCTCAGCCCAGCTATGTGTCCTATGTTCCCTGCACCATTCTGGCGGGAGGCGTCCCGGTGGTGATTGAGCTGGAGGAGAAGGATCAGTTCCGCCTGACCAGAGAGAAGCTGCTGGAGAAAATTACAGACAGGACGAAGATTTTAGTTCTGCCTTTCCCCAATAATCCCACAGGAGCGATTATGGAGAGAGAGGATCTGGAGGCAGTAGCCCAGATTGTGGAGGAGAAGGATCTCTTTGTGATCAGCGATGAGATTTATGCAGAGCTGACCTACAAGAAAAAGCATGTGACCATTGCCTCTCTTCCTGGCATGAGGGAGAGAACCGTGTTGATCAACGGCTTTTCCAAGGCCTACGCTATGACCGGATGGCGAATTGGCTACGCCTGTGCCCCGGCTCCGATTTTAAAGCAGATGCTGAAAATCCACCAGTATGCGATTATGTGTGCTCCTACCACCAGCCAGTATGCGGCAGTGGAAGCGGTAAAGAACGGGGACAGCGATATCGAGGAGATGAAGCGTTCCTATGACGAGCGGCGCAGATATCTGTTAAAGGAGTTCCGTTCCCTGGGAATGGACTGCTTTGAGCCTTACGGCGCTTTCTATATGTTCCCCTGTATTAAGCGGTTCCGCATGACTTCTGAGGAGTTTGCCACCAGACTGCTCAGAGAAGAAAAGATTGCCATTGTTCCGGGAACTGCTTTCGGAGACTGCGGTGAGGGATATCTGAGGGTTTCCTATGCATATTCTCTGGAGGATTTAAAGCGGGCAATCCGCAGAATCCGCCGGTTTGTAAACCGGCTGGATGAGGAGAATGCAGGGAAAGAATCGTAAGAGGAAAGAGGTTGACATAAGATGAACATTGTACTGTATGAGCCGGAAATGCCGGCCAATACGGGAAATATCGGAAGAACCTGCGTGGCGACAGGAACCAGGCTGCACCTGATAGAACCCCTTGGCTTTAAGCTGAATGAGAAGGCCCTGAAGCGGGCGGGACTCGATTACTGGGATAAGCTGGATGTGACGGTTTACAGTGATTTTCAGGATTTTCTGAACAGGAATCCTGGAGCGAAGATTTATATGGCTACTACTAAGGCGCCGAATGTGTATACAGAGGCTGATTATGAGCCGGACTGCTACATTATGTTCGGGCCGGAGAGCCGGGGGATTCCGGAGGATATTCTGGTAGAGCACCAGGAAACCTGTGTCAGGATTCCCATGTGGGGAGATATCCGTTCCCTGAATCTGTCCAATTCTGTCTCGATTATTCTCTATGAGGCTCTCAGACAGAATGGATTTGAGAAGATGACGATGCAGGGACATCTGAGAAACTATGACTGGCAGTAAAAACAGAGGACAGGAGGAAAATACCATGATTCTTCAGAGCAGACGCGTATGGACAGCGGGACAGTTTCTGCCCCTTCAGCTTCAGATCGAGGGAGATAGGATTGTTCAGGTATTAGAGTACGGAAGCAGGGAGCCGGACGAAGACTGGGGAGATAAGCGTATTGTTCCGGGCTTTATTGACGTTCACACCCACGGAGCCTACGGTTTTGATACAAACGATGCAGAGCCGGAAGGACTCAGGGACTGGATGAGACGGATTCCAGAGGAGGGAGTGACCTCGATTCTTCCTACTACTGTGACCCAGATGCCGGAGGTACTTCTGGCATCTGTGAAGAATGTGGCAGATGTGGCAGAGGGAGAGTACGAGGGAGCTGAGATTCTGGGCATCCATTTTGAGGGGCCGTTTTTAGACATGGAGTATAAAGGCGCTCAGCCGCCGGAAGCTATTGCTGTTCCCAGTGTAGAGCAGTTTAAGAAGTATCAGGAGGCCGCCAGAGGCCATATCCGCTACATTACACTGGCTCCTGAGCATGATCCGGGCCTTGCCCTGACACGCTATCTGCGTCAGACAGGCGTGGTAGTCAGCATGGGACATTCCTGCGCGACTTATGAGCAGGCCATGATGGCCATTGCCAACGGAGCTGCATCCATGACTCATGTTTATAATGGAATGACAGCCTTTACCCACAGAAAGCCGGGCCTGGTGGGAGTAGCTTTCCGGGTGAGAGATATTTACGGCGAGGTGATCGCAGACGGACATCACTCTCATGTATCGGCTCTCAACAATTTCTACCAGCTGAAGGGCCGGGATTTCGCTATGATGGTGACAGACTCCCTGAGAGCAAAGCACTGCCCGCCGGGAGGTAAATATCAGCTGGGCGGCCACGATATCGAGATCACTGCAGAGGGACTGGCTTATCTGAAAGGAACCAGCACCATTGCAGGAAGCACCCTGCATATGAACCGGGGACTTCAGATTCTGGTGGAGAAGGCTATGATTCCGTTTGATTCAGCTCTCAATTCCTGTACTATCAACCCGGCCAGATGTCTGGGCGTAGATGACAGAAAAGGAAAAATCTGTGCCGGATACGACGCGGATCTGGTAGTTTTAGAGGACAATTACGATGTAGCCCAGACCTACTGCCGCGGCAGACGGATGCTGTAGGATAAAAAGAATAAGAAAAGCCTGCAGATAAGAAGAGGCTGTATGTTCCAGTTCTATTGTGGAAGTCACTGGAATATACAGCCTCCGTTTTATATTTGCGTTATAGTTAGAATACTCCCTTTTCCTTTGCTAAGGACAGAGCAGCTGTATCTGCGATAATGACAGCATCAGGATGAAGCTGAAGGACAGATGCAGGCACATGAGGTGTGACAGGTCCGAAGCATGTATCATAAATAGCCTGGGCCTTTCCAGCGCCGGAAGCCAGAAGAAGGATCTTCTTAGCGGCCATGATATTGCCGATTCCCATGGTGTAGGCCTGTTTCGGAACCTCGTCAATGGAAGCGAAAAATCTGGCGTTTGCCTCAATGGTGCTCTGTGTCAGATCGACGCAGTGGGTTCCCACTACAAACTCGTCACATGGCTCGTTGAAGCCGATATGGCCGTTTCCGCCGATGCCTAACAGCTGTAAATCTACGCCTCCCATAGACAAAATCTGTGCGTCATAGTCTGCACAGGCCTTGTCGGAATCAGGCTCCTTGCCGTTAGGAACATGAGTGCGCGCTTTGTCGATATTGACATGGTTAAACAGGTGATGGTTCATAAAATAGCGGTAGCTCTGATCATTGTCCTCAGAGAGACCTCTGTATTCGTCAAGATTGACAGAGGAAACCTGGGAAAAATCCAGTACGCCCTGTTCATAGCGTGTTACCAGCTCCTTGTAGGTTCCTTCCGGAGTAGATCCTGTGGCAAGTCCCAGCACACAGTCAGGCTTTAAAATGACCTGGGCAGCAATGAGATCAGCGGCCTTGCGGCTTAAGTCTTCATAATTCGCAGCTTCAATAATTCGCATAATCAATTCTCCTTTATCATTTAATTGCCCATCCGGCAGGAAGAAGAATAAAACGGAAATCTCCGGGCAGGATGCGCGTTTGCTCTATTATTATAATCGATTTTATCACGTTTTTTCAATGCCTGGAGAAAAACAAATTTACAGATTTGTGATTTCCTTTAAAGAAAATCTATGCAGATCTGTAAAAATACGATTGTATGTGATTAAGAACTTGCTATTCATAGGGGAAATGCGTTATATTCTTAACGATAAAGAAGGGAACAAAACGCAGACTGCGTTTTTACTGAATAAATCCCAAACAAAGAGCAGAGAAAAGAGAGGTTACAGTATGAGAGGAGTAGAGACACGAATCCAGGAAATCCGTCATCGAATTTTCCGTGAGGTGGCGCGCATGGCCTATCACACAGAGTGGCCGGTAGATAAGAGAATTGAGGAGCTTCCATATAAGATTATTCCGGGAGAGGTTGGAAATTTCAGAAATGATGTTTTCCTGGAGAGAGCGATTGTAGGAGAGCGTTTAAGGCTGGCTATGGGCCTTCCCTGCAGAGGTGCAGCAGAACATGCGCCGTTATCTGATAATATTGAGGCGGCAGATAAAGCGGAGACCTACTACACTCCGCCGTTAATCAATGTAATCAAGTTTGCCTGCAACGCCTGCCATGAGAAGCGCGTCTATGTGACAGACGGCTGCCAGGGATGTCTGGCGCATCCGTGCGTGGAGGTCTGTCCCAAGAATGCAGTGACCCTGGACAGGACAAACGGCAGATCTTACATTGATCAGGATAAATGTATTAAGTGCGGAAAGTGTAAGGATGTCTGCGGCTATAACGCAATCATTGTGCAGGAACGTCCCTGTGCGGCTGCCTGCGGTATGGACGCCATCCGTTCAGATGCCAATGGAAAAGCGGATATTGATTATGAGAAATGCGTTTCCTGTGGACAGTGCCTGGTAAACTGCCCCTTTGGTGCGATTGCAGACAAATCCCAGATCTTCCAGGTAATCCGCGCTATTCAGTCTGGCGAGCGCGTGTACGCGGCAGTAGCTCCTGCGTTCGTAGGCCAGTTCGGACCGACTGTAACCCCTGGAAAGCTGCGTGCAGCGATGAAGCAGCTGGGCTTTGCCGATGTATTTGAGGTGGCTATCGGAGCTGACCTGTGCGCTACTCAGGAGGCCATTGACTTTATCGAAGAGGTTCCGGAAAAGATTCCGTTTATGGCCACTTCCTGCTGTCCGGCATGGTCCATGATGGCTAAAAAGCTGTTCCCGGAGCAGGCAAACTGTATTTCCATGGCTCTGACACCTATGACGCTGACAGCGAGACTGATTAAGAGCAAGCATGAGAACGCCAAGATCGTATTTATCGGGCCGTGCGCGGCTAAGAAGCTGGAGGCTATGAGAAAAACGGTGCGCAGCGAGGTGGACTTCGTACTGACCTTTGAGGAGATGGCAGGAATTTTTGATGCCAAGCATGTGGATATTGAGACCATGGAAGAGGATCCGGCAGGTGTAAACGACGCTTCCACAGACGGCCGTAACTTTGCCGTGGCAGGAGGAGTTGCACAGTCTGTTGTCAATGTAATCAAAAAGAGATTCCCGGACCGCGAGATCAAGATTGCCAATGCAGAGGGCTTAAAGGACTGCCGCAAGCTTCTGACACTGGCCAAGGCAGGAAAATATAACGGTTACCTGTTAGAGGGAATGGCCTGCCCAGGAGGCTGTGTAGCCGGTGCAGGAACCATGCAGCCGATTAAGAAGTCCCAGGCGGCTGTAAAGCAGTACGCGTCCAAAGCCCAGCATGCTACATCCAGCGAGACAGAGCATGTAAAAGAGTTAGATAAGCTGGTGGATTAATCAAAAGGGATGCAGGAGGAAACATTTTTCTGCTCCACCTAAAGCACCGAAAATTACCTCGTGTTGACTTTCCGGCGGGTATTGCTTATACTGAGGGTAAATTCCGTGAAAGGAGACAAATGGTATGAAAATAGCAATTCCATATGCAGAGGAGCAGGTGTTCCAGCACTTTAATGAGGCTTCTCAGTTTAAGATTTATACAGTGGATGAGTTTGATATTCTGGAGGAGGAGCTGATGTCCATTTCCCAGGATACGCCTGCACAGACAGCAGCCATTTTAAAGGAGCAGGGAGTGAATGTGGTGATCTGCGGAAATATCGGAGTGGCTTCCCTTTTAAATCTTCAGGACGCTAAGATTCAGGTGATGGGCGGAGCCTACGGGGCAGCCAGAGAGCAGGTAGAAAAGTTCTTAAACGGCCAGCTTCACTTCGAGACAAAAGAGAGCAGAAGCGAGCAGCAGTCCGGCGAGAGCAATGGAAACGTGAGCGCCTGCGGGAATAAGTGTTTTTAAATATCAGGAAGAAAAGCAATTTTTCTTGTTCCAGATGAAAGTCACCGAAAAATTGCTTTTCTTCCACAGTGGAAATTGTATACAGCAGAGGATGAAAAAGGGATGTTTTCCAGTGACTTCAAGTGGAACGAGGAAAACATCCCTTTTTCTTAATCTCTATCTTACTGTGACTTCACTTCTTTCCAAAGGCTGTTGTATATCATGTCTACGGTGTCTCCCAGGTATTTGAAGACCTCGGAGTTTTCCAGCTTATCGGTATCCGGGAACAGGGCTTTATTATTCTGAAGCTCCGGCTCCAGCAGCTCCTTTGCGGCCCGGTTAGGGGTAGCGTAGGTAATGTACTCGAAGTTTTTCTTTGCGATATCAGGACGGCAGAGGAAATTGATCCATTTTTCTGCATTTTCCTTGTTTTTCGCGTTTTTCGGAATTACCCATGCATCAATCCAGATATTTGTGCCCTCTTCTGGAATGACATACTCCAGCTGATAGTCCAGATTCTGTTTGGCGACCTCTTCCTGGATAAAGAGCATTTCTCCAGAGTAGATAACACCTGCAGCAGCTTCTCCGCCAATCATCTTATCTCTTACCTGATCGATGACATAGGCCTGTACCAGAGGCTTCTGGGCGATCAGCAGATCCCTGGCCTCTTTCAGCTCTTCCTCATTAGTGGAGTTCATGGAGTAGCCAAGGGATTTAAGGGCTACCATGAAGGCATCACGGACGCTGTCCTGCATGAGGATTTCTCCCTTATAGGCTGGATCCCACAGATCAGACCATTTGGAAGGAGGCTGTATGCCCAGTTCCTCCACCCGTTTTGTATTGTAGAGAATACCGACTGTACCCCAGGTATAGGGAACCGCATACCGGTTGCCCGGATCGAAGCTTTCGGCCTTTGCCATATATTGAGGATCAATATTTTCAAGGTTTGGTATGTTGGAGTAGTCAAGCTCAGCCAGCATATCGTTTTCTGCCATTTTCTGAATCATATAATCAGAGGGGCAGACTACGTCGTAATTTACGCCGCCTGCTTCTACCACAGGGTACATTTCCTCGTTGGTTTCAAACAGGTCGTAGATCACGTCAATTCCAGTTTCCTCCTCGAATTCCTCAATAACGGATTCGTCAATATATTCACCCCAGTTGTAGACATAAAGCTCATTGGAGGACTGGGTGGTATAGTGAATATAGGTGGCAGCGCAGACGCTGCACACGATGATAAAGGAGGCTGCTGCCAGCAGTCCTTTTTTAAATCCAGGTCCCCGCAGGCCGGAAGCAGGCTTTGCTTCTCCAGCCTTGGATTTTGCCGGATTATCTTTGGGAGCGAAATTTGTAATTAAAAGGAGCGCCAGCACCGTCACAAAGATAATGGTAGACAGGGCGTACATGGATGGCTTAATGCCGCGGCGCACCTCGCTGTAAATCAGGGTGGACAGGGTATTGATGCCTGCTCCCCTGGTAAAGTGTGTGATAATAAAGTCGTCTAAGGACATGGTAAAGCCCATCAGGAAACCAGACAGTACGCCTGGAAGAATATCCGGGAATACAATCTTAAAGAAGGCCTGAAGAGGTCCTGCCCCCAGATCCAGCGCCGCCTCGTAGGTATACCGGCTGGTCTGTTTTAACTTCGGCATAACGCTTAAAATGACGAAGGGCACGTTGAAGGTAATGTGGGCAATAAGAATGGTCTTAAAGCCCAGGGAAATCCCGAAGGCGATGAAAGTCAGCATCAGGGAGATGCCGGTTACGATCTCGGAATTCAGAATCGGGATATTGTTCAGTCCCATTACAATGTTTTTCGGCGTCCGCTTCATGCTGCTGATGCCGATAGCTGCCAGAGTGCCGAGAATGGTAGCTGCCAGAGCTGAGATAAAGGCAATCAGAAGCGTGTTGTAAAGAGCGTCCATAATAGCAGGACTTTCAAACATCTGAGTGTACCATTTTGTGGTAAAACCGCCCCACAGAGTCCTGGACTTGGAGTCATTAAAGGACAGGATCATCATGGTGGCAATGGGCGCATAAAGGAAAAGCAGAATAATTACCAGGTAAAAATCCTGGAAAAATTTCCGAAGCCGGCTGCGCCGGGAGGCCCTGACTGCGCCGGAATTTGTCGTATCTGCCGTGTTGTTGTTCGTGTTCATCAGAATGCAGTTCCCTCCCCGTTTTTATCGTATTTGGCAATGAGTGCCATGCTGATCAGGATGAAGACCATCAGAACCAGGGAAAGACCGGATCCCAGATGCCAGTTGCTTCCCTTGGTGAATTCCTGCTCAATGACATTTCCTATCAGAAGAATTTTGCTGCCGCCTAACAGGTTCGAGATGACGAAGGTTGTCAGGGCCGGCACAAACACCATGGTGATGCCGCTGATAATGCCTGGGAGACTTAAAGGCAGCCACACATGGATCAAGGTCTGAAATTCATTGGCTCCCAGATCCTTGGCAGCGTTAATGGTATTATCATCAATTTTTACCAGCACGTTGTAAATCGGAAGCACCATAAAGGGCAGGAAGTTATACACCATACCCAGGACAATGGCTGCCGGAGTGTTGATAATTGAGATCCCGGGCAGGCCCAGTGTGGATAAGATTCCGTTAATTACTCCGTTCTTCTCAAGGAGCGTCTGCCAGGCCAGGGTTCTTAAAAGAAAGTTCATCCACATGGGAAGGATGAAAATAAATACTACAAAGCTGCCTCTGCCGATATGCTTTTTCCTGAGAACCATGGCCAGCGGATAGGCCAGCAGCAGACAGACTGCCGTACTCAGAAGCGAAAGCCCCAGAGACAGAAACAGGGCCTTGGAGTGCTCCGGGGTAGCGATGGAGGCGATGTGCTCCATGGTAAAAGCCCCGCTTGTATCTGTCAGGCCGTACCAGGCGATTAAGAGCAGAGGGATGATGGTAAACCCGATCATCCAGATCAGATAGGGGCCGGCCAGGTATTGCTTCATGGTTTTTTTAGAAACGCTACTCATCAATTCCTACCGCCTCCTCATCTTCAGAAGCAGGCTTATTCATGATTTGGATATCAAAAGGTTCTACATGAATGCCTACCTTTTCTCCAACCGGGAACATATCTGTGCTGTGAACCAGCCATTCGTAGCCGTCCGGTGTAGTTACCTCCATCTCGTAGTGGACGCCCTTGAAAATCAGGTGGGTGACAACGCCCTGAAGCGTTCCGTCCTCCGGCTTCACCAGATCGATGTCCTCCGGACGGATGACTACGTCTACCGGCTTTCTGCAGCCAAAGCCCTTGTCCACGCAGGCAAATTTGGCGCCGGCAATCTCCACCAGCTCGTCGTGGAGCATGATTCCGTCTACAATGTTGCTCTCTCCGATAAAGTCCGCTACAAAAGCATTTTCCGGCTCATTGTAAATCTGCTCCGGGGATCCCATCTGCTGGATATAGCCCTGGTTCATAACGACGATGGTGTCGGACATGGTAAGGGCTTCCTCCTGGTCGTGAGTGACATAAATAAAAGTAATGCCCAGCTCGTTTTTCAGACGGATCAGTTCGTACTGCATATCCTGGCGGAGCTTCAGATCCAGAGCGCCCAAAGGCTCGTCTAACAGAAGTACCTTAGGCTCGTTTACAATGGCTCTGGCGATGGCGATTCGCTGCTGCTGGCCGCCGCTTAAGGAATCTACGGTTCTGTTTTCAAAGCCGTTTAAGTTTACAAGCTTTAATGCATAGCGGATCTTGTCATCGATGTAGCTTTTGGATTTTTTCTTGATTTTCAGTCCAAAGGCAATATTTTCCGCAATGCTCATATGGGGGAACAGGGCGTACTTCTGAAAAACCGTGTTCAGCTGGCGCTTGTTAGGCGGAACATTGGTAATATCCTTTCCGCCGAAGATGACCTTTCCCTGATCAGGGGACTCAAATCCGCCGATGATGCGCAGGGTGGTAGTTTTTCCGCAGCCGCTGGGGCCAAGTAAGGTGACAAATTCATTTTCTTTTACGGACAGGCAGAGATCGTCAAGGACGATATCGCCGTCAAAGCTTTTCGTGATATTTACGAGATCAATTAATGGCTGACTCATCTTAAATCCTCCGTACTCTGTAGCTTCTGTTAAAAACTGGGCGGAGAGCTGACCCACAGCAGGGACGCTCCGGCCTTTGTTTCTATGTAGTGTGTTTTATCGCTGGTAAAATAAAAGGATTCCCCTTTTTTTGCCTTATAAATGCTGCTTCCGATGTGGAGCAGTATGCTGCCGCTTAAAATGTAGCCAAACTCCTCTCCTTCGTGGGGAGCGTCAGGGCAGGTGGAGCCGCCCGCCTCCAGGGTTAAAAGAATAGGCTCCATACAGTTTTTCTGGGCGTTCGGGACAATCCACTGGACAGAATTTTTCAGTTCGCTGTCCGTTTTTCTGAAAAAATCATGTTTGCCGAACACAATCTGTTCGTCAGCAGTCTCTGTGAAAAATTCTCCGATGGTGGTTCCCAGACACTGAAGAATGTCCATCAGGGTAGCGATGGACGGGGAAGTCAGATCCCGCTCCACCTGGGAGATGAATCCCTTGGACAGCTCTGCCCTGTCTGCCAGCTCCTCCTGGGTCAGTCCTTTCAGAACCCGAAGTTCCTTTAATTTCGATCCGATGCTCATGGCTGTTATCTCCTTTCGCCGGACGTTTTTTAACTTTATTCTAATTTAAAAGTTTAATGCTGCTAAATCAAGATAAAAATAATCTGAAAGTTTAGAAATAATAAACACACAGCATATTCCATTATACATTCTTTATGTCAGGTGTCAACAGGAAAACTGCGTCTTTCAGGTTCACAAACGATAAAAACTGTGATATTATGTGTTTATCTTAAATAGCAACATTTTCAGAAGGCCTCCTTGCTGATGAAAAGGGACCTGGTGCTGCGCTTGGGGAGGATAATATATGATGGCAGGCAAGTACATGGCTTATGTGGGATCGTATTCCTATAATGGGCAGGCTAAAGGAATTACAGTTTACGATGTAGATGTAGAGAACGGATATTTTAAATACAGGTGCGAGGTAGAGGTGGACAACTCTTCCTATCTGACAGTTTCTCATGACGGAAAGACTCTCTATTCGATTGCGGACGAAGGTATAGTGTCTTTCCGCATTCTGCCTAATGGAGGACTGGCGCGGTTAAACAGCGCAGGCATTAAGGGTATGAGAGGCTGCCATCTGGCTACAGATGCAGAGGACAAGTACATTTTCGTGTCAGGCTACCATGACGGGAAGGAGACCATTCTCAGGCTGAATCCAGATGGAACAGTGGGAGCAATTACCGATAAAGTGTTCCACAAAGGTCTTGGAAGCGTGGCGGAGAGAAATTTCCGTCCCCATGTCAGCTGCGCTGGAAGGACACCAGACGGGGAATTTTTAATGGTGGCAGATCTGGGTATCGATCAGGTGAAGATTTATGGTTTTGACAGCGAGAAGGGAAAAATTTCCCAGGTAGACGCAGTGCGGTGCGAGCTGGAATCTGCGCCGAGACAGTTTGTATTCAGTAAAGACGGACGGTTCTTCTATCTGATGTATCAGCTGAAGAATGCCATTGATGTATACAGCTATGAATATGAGGAGGGGGAGCGGGTTCCTAAGATTGAAAAGCTACAGACGATTTCCTCTACAGACACACCGGCAGGGGAACTGACAGCGGCCTGCGCGATCCGCATGTCCCCGGATGACAGGTACCTGTTCTGCAGCAATGCAGGAGACAACTGCGTAAGCATTTATGAGAGAGATCCGGATACAGGACTTCTGACTATGAAGTGCTGCCTGCCGATCAGCGGGGATTATCCGAAGGATATTGCGATCTTCCCGGATCAGAAGCACATGGCCAGCATCAATCACGCCAGCGGAACAATTTCCTTCTTCAAAATAGACTATGAGAACGGCCTGTTAATGATGAACCATCGTTCGATTGATGTAAATGAGCCGAACTGCTGCGTGATTACGAAGATTCCGGAGTAGGAAGACGGAACAGGAAGAACAGGCGGAAGGCCAGAAGAGCGTAAGGAGGATCAGCGAAGCGATGGCGGGATCGACATTTGGCACAATTCTTAGAATGACAACCTGGGGAGAATCCCACGGCCCGGCCCTGGGAGTGACGGTAGACGGATGTCCTGCAGGGCTTGCCCTCTGCGAGGCAGATATTCAGGAATATCTGGACAGAAGAAAGCCGGGACAGGGAAAATATTCCACCAAGCGAAACGAGGGCGATCAGGTGGAGATTCTGTCAGGAGTGTTTGAGGGGAAAACTACAGGAACCCCAATTTCCATGATGGTGAGAAACCAGGATCAGCGATCCAGGGATTACGGAGAGATAGCGTCCTGTTATAGACCAGGACATGCAGACTACACCTTTGATCAGAAATACGGTTTTCGGGATTACCGGGGCGGAGGACGCTCCTCCGGCCGGGAGACCATTGGCCGTGTAGCTGCCGGGGCAGTGGCGGCGAAACTGTTAAAGGAGCTGGGCATTACAGTAACGGCGTATACCAGACAGATTGGACCTGTGCAGATATCGCCGGAGCGGTTTGACCTTCAGGCAGCCCGTGAGAACAGGCTTTGTATGCCGGATTCAGAAGCGGCAAAAGCGGCGGAGCAGTTTTTAGATGTGAAAATGGCAGAGCGGGACTCAGCCGGGGGTGTTGTGGAGTGCAGAATCACAGGAATGCCTGCAGGGATAGGAGAACCGGTATTTGATAAGCTGAGCGCCAATCTGGCTAAGGCTGTCTGCTCCATCGGAGCGGTGAAGGGCTTTGAGATTGGAGACGGATTTAGCGCGGCGGCTTCTGTGGGAAGTGAAAACAACGATGCGTTCACCCTTGACCAGGATGGCAGGACTGTCAAGCAGACGAATCATTCCGGAGGAATTCTGGGAGGAATCAGCGATGGAAGCGAGATCGTATTCCGGGCGGCCTTTAAGCCGACTCCATCTATTGCAGCACCTCAGCATACAGTGAACTGCAGAGGTGAGGAGACAGAGCTGGAAATCAAGGGACGCCACGATCCGATTATCGTGCCCAGGGCTGTCGTGGTGGTAGAGGCCATGGCGGCCTTTACAGCAGCCGATATGATGCTTGTAAACATGGGCGCCAGAGTGGATCGGGTCAGAGAGTTTTATCAGAGGCTGATGCCAGTATAGGAAAACAATAGAGAAGATGCCGCATACGTTGGGATATGCCGCATCTTCTTTTGGCAGAGAGAGAAAAGGCGGATTTACAAAATAAAGAAAAGACAGGAGGAAGTCAGAATGGAAGAGAGGAAAACAGATATTATTGGAACGGGCATGGCAGAGGAGGCAGCAGATAAGGCTGAAATGGAGAAAATCAGAGGGCAGGTAAGGCAGCTGTTAGGAGAGTTTTTTGAGGCGGCCGGCATGAAGGAGGGACAGATCCTGGTAGTGGGATGCTCTTCCAGCGAGATTGAGGCCCACAGAATCGGTTCCTATTCCAGCCGGGAGATCGGACTGGCTGTGTTTGAAGAGATTTACCAGGAAACGCAGAAGAGAGGACTTTACCTGGCTGCCCAGTGCTGTGAGCATTTAAACAGGGCTCTCATTGTGGAGGAGGCCTGCGCTGAGAAATACGGACTGGAGCAGGTAAATGTAGTGCCTCAGCTGAAAGCGGGGGGATCCTTTGCTACAGCGGCTTTCGGGGCTTTCCAGAATGCGGCGGCAGTGGAGCGGATTCAGGCCCACGGCGGCATTGACATCGGAGATACCTTCATTGGAATGCACCTGCGTCCGGTAGCAGTGCCGGTCCGCACCTCTGTGCGGGAGATTGGAAGCGCCCATGTGACCTGCGCCAGAACGAGGCTGAAGTGTATCGGCGGAGAGAGAGCGGCGTACAGATAAAATCAGGATTCAGAGAGCCTGGAAACAGGCTGCCTTTGTCGGCGGAAAGAGGCAGTGATAGGAAGCGGTAAGGATCAAGCGGGAAGGACAAAGAGGAAAGGACCAGAAAACATTGGAGATGAAAAAGAACGACAGGTTTGTACTTAAAATAGAAGATATGGGAGAAAACGGAGAGGGAATCGGGCGGCTGGACGGCTATATCTGGTTTGTGAAGGACGCGGTGATCGGCGATGTGATTGAGGCCGGCGTGACGAAGATGAAGAAGCAGTACGGCTTCGCCCGGTTAATCCGCGTCATCGAGCCGTCTGAGTACAGAGTACAGGAGAAATGTCCTTCCGCCCGCCGCTGCGGCGGCTGCCAGATTCAGGCAGTGGATTACCAGGAGCAGCTGAGGCTGAAGGAGAGAAAGGTCTACAACAATCTGAAACGAATCGGAGGACTTTCTAATCTGCTTCTTCCGGACAGGGACGAGACAACGGAGAAAATGATGGAACAGACGGCGGAACAGCGGGCCAAAGAGACACAGGAAAGCCAGGAAGGAAATACCAGAGACTTTAGTGTAAAGGAGGAGCGCAGAGCAGAAACTGTCAGGATGGAGCCTATAATCGGCATGGAACATCCCTGGCGGTACAGGAATAAGGCTCAGTTCCCCTTTGGAAGGAATAAGGATGGAAAGATTGTGACCGGATTCTATGCAGGACGGACTCACGATATTGTGGAGCAGGAAGACTGCCTTCTGGGGGTAGAGGAAAACAGAGAAATTTTATCAATTATTAGAAATTTCATGGAAGAATATAAAATAGAACCCTATGATGAGGAAACTCACAGAGGTCTGGTCCGTCATGTGCTGATCCGCAAGGGCTTTCAGACAGGAGAGCTCATGGTCTGCCTGGTGATCAACGGAAGGAAGCTGCCGGGGCAGCAGGTTTTTACGGAGCGTTTGCTGGAGATTCCCGGCATGACCAGCATTTCCCTGAATGTGAATCAGGAAAAGACAAACGTAATTCTGGGAAAGGAACTGATCAATCTCTGGGGAGAAGGGCATATTACCGATTACATCGGAGCGGTTCAGTACAGAATTTCTCCTCTGTCCTTTTACCAGGTGAATCCTGTGCAGACAGAGCGCCTTTACGGCACAGCTCTGGAGTACGCTGATTTGACGGGAAATGAGACTGTGTGGGATCTCTATTGTGGAATCGGAACTATTTCTCTGTTCCTGGCCCAGAAGGCGAAGCAGGTGTATGGGGTGGAGATAGTGCCTCAGGCTATTGATGACGCCAGGGAGAACGCCAGACTGAACCACATGGAAAATGTAGAGTTTTTTGTGGGAAAGGCTGAGGAAGTGCTGCCGGAGCAGTATGAGAGAAACCAGATTTATGCAGACGTGATCGTGGTGGATCCGCCCAGAAAGGGCTGCGATGAGAAATGTCTGGAGACGATTGTAAAGATGGCCCCGAAACGGGTGGTGTACGTCAGCTGCAATTCTTCTACCCTGGCGAGAGATGTGAAGTACCTGGAGGAGCGGGGATACGAGACCGAGCGAGTGAGATGCGTGGATATGTTTCCGCACAGCGGACACGTCGAGTGCGTAGTCTTGATGTCAAAAGTACAGAAGTAAATACCGAAAAAGGCTTGAAAACAAGGCATTTCCGGGCAAGTGGCATATTTTTTGATGGCTGCCGAACGGAAGATTTATCAGCTGAATTATTTCGGAATTGATAGGTTGAGTTGACAGGTTGAAAATGGGCAAGGTTGAGTTGATAAGATGATTTTGTAATAGGTCGAGTGGATAAGACGATTATCTTGCGACAAGGAGGAACAGCACCATGATAAATTTAGGAAAACTTAAAGAAATAAAAGATTTGCGAAAGGTATGGCCGCATGAGGCGTTAGACTTTACTCCTTGGCTTGCGGAAGAGGATAATCTTACCCTGTTGGCAGATGCCGTTGGATTAGAGATAACCGTTGATGAGACGGAGTCCAGTGTTGGTGACTTCAATGTGGATATCTACGCAACTGAAACCGGAACGGACAGAAAAATCATCATCGAGAATCAGCTTGAAGATACTAACCATGACCACCTTGGCAAGTTGATTACATATGCATCCGGGAAATCTGCTGATATTGTGATTTGGGTTGTAAAGAGAGCAAGAGAAGAACATCGCTCTGCAATTGAGTGGCTGAATAACCACACCGATGAGAATATTGCTTTCTTCCTGGTAGAAATCAAGCTATATCAAATCGGAAGCTCTGATATTGCCGTTAAATTTGAAGTGGTAGAAAAGCCGAATGACTGGACAAAGGAAATCAAGCGTAACACCAGTAATTCCCCTACGCTGCAAGCGAGATATGACTATTGGGTTGCTTTCAACGACTATGCATTCCAAAATCATGCATTTGCAAAGCAGTTCAATAAGAGGAAGGCAAGCACAGACCATTGGATGACATTCAGCGTTGGCTCCTCGGCTTGCCACATCAGTATGTCGCAAATAAGAAAATACAACCACGCTCTTGTGGAATGGTATATTTCTGACGACAAAGAACTGTATCATAAATTCCATTCCAACAAAGCAGCCATTGAACAAGAGATGGGTGTGCAGCTTGAATGGAATGAACTACCGGAGAAAAAGGCAAGTCGTATCTTGGTGTATAAGACAGTTGATTTTGAAAACAAGGATACCTGGTCGGAACAGTTCGATTGGATGATGGATATGGCAATCAAAATGAAGAAGGCGTTCAAAAAATATTTATAAAATAAAGGATTCATTAACTTTGATGGTTAGTGAATCCTTTTCTTTTATAATCTTTGCTGTGTTCCCAAGAGAGGTACATTTACCTCTCGTAAGAATTCATTACATTCATCGATGCCTTTGCCGTAAAAGGCCGTAAATAGATATTTGTATGCTTCATGTTCGCGGTCGCCCTTGATAAAGGTCATACCACCAAGGCTCAACACTTCTTCCATTTCTGATACATCCAGACATAATCCGACTCCCATTGCAACCAAAGGACGCATTGTGAATTTGTGAGTGCCACCCTGGACGCGAGAAAAATTCATTTTATCAAGCTTAGTTTTCGCTTCAAAGGTCGTTTCATACCAATGTTCCTCGTCCATGCGTTGCTTCATCCACATCGCCGGGGTAATAGCGGTAGCTTGACTACGTTTGAGTTTCTTTTCAAAATCTTTTGATTTATTGAAGAGTTCAGTGTTTTGAGTGTTTGCCTCAAAGGTTGATTCTTCACGGAAAATACTGTCAGAACGATACATGATGCTTGGAAGTCCATGCATCAATCCATCTGGCACCAAGCGTACGGAAAAATCGAGGACACATTCTGTGAGATGCTTTTTCGCATATTCCGTTAGCGTTTTTTCGCCAGAGGCATTGGTATGTAAATACTTAGAATCATTTAAAACAAAATAACCATCAGCAAAGTGAAAAGCACCTGTATCTAAAGCCGCCTTAAGTAAGTCATTTGAGAAGTACAGTTCAAAGGCTTGAATACGAGTAATGGGTCTAAGATGATATTTTGCAGTTGACCCTTTTCTGTTGCTCCGAGGCGCTCTTTCATTGCTTGTGGCATCAGTGCCGCAATATTCTTCGGCTTCTTGATATCCCAACTCAAGCATTCTTATTGCAGCAGACTGCTTGGACACAGCGAAAAAATCAGAAACGGCATCGATAACATTTGAGGTAACCGATAATTTGGTCAGACCGTTGCTACCACAGAGCAGTTTGTAGGTTTCATCAACTTTTTTCCTAAAGGCATTACGAGGCATCAAAATTTTAGGGGCGATGGTCTTTGCCTGCCATTCCATTTTATCCTCGTCAGACCATTGCCCACCGAGAAGACTTCCGAAGTGCGAAGTGCGATTATTACAACGGAACGCAAATTCGGTACCATTTTCATGAGTGCGTTTAAAGTTGAAATAATTACGATGTCGCCACCAATGAAAACATTCATGGGCTATTGTGTTATTGACTCTACCAATGTTTAAAATGTCTGCATCCACAAATAGTGTAGGATGAGATACTTCGTATCCGATGTTTTGCTCCGTAGACCAGTCATACACATCTATTATGCCGTTGGTAAAGGCGATAGCACCTTGTACGCTGCCATCATAGGAAAGATATTCCGTATCCACGATATCCAAAGACATCAGTCTCGTTGCAATATCGCGGATAGGGATACATCTCGGAGTGTCTATAGCATCGGCACATTCGTACTTACGCAGGAAGTCTTCGGCCTCTTTTTCCAAATCTTGAACAAAGTGCATAAATGGATTTTTGGCCATATGAGTTCCTCCTGTTAGTCTTTTTTATCGTTGCCGTAAGGGGCAGTATCTTCAGCAACCTTTGAAAGAGGTACGCTGTTAATAATATCAGTATAATTTACAGTAGTTGCAGGACCACGCAAAATGCGATACACCTCAGTCATAAATACGTTGGCGAATTTTGCTCTGATTTCTTCGTTGTTCAAAAGAAGAGTATAGAAATCAACATTTTGGTCATAGCCTTCTACTAATGCGTCCTGCACGCAGTCATCGTATGTGAATTTGAATTCACTTAAGGTGTTATTCTTGGCGCTCTTTTCAAGACGGTCTTTGAGTATAGGATTTTTCAAAAGAAGATCGCGGATTTGCATTGCCGCCTTCGTAGTGAAATCCGGCTCATAGTCTTTATCATACAGAGCGTTTACCTCGTCAATGATCTGGGAAAGTAGTTTTTTCTGTTCTTCTTCAATACTTGCAGGCTTTGGCTTCTTGATTTTTACTTCTGGCTTGGCTTCGATTTCTTCGCCTTCGTGTTTCTCCATCTGCTTTTGTCTAAAATCGCTCACGGTGATTTTGTCCGCAATATCAAAGTTGTTTCCGCCGCCACCAGGATTGAGTTCCTTAATCAAGTAGGAGAGGAAGTTATATCTCTTATGGAATTCGAGATTTTCATAAGCCGTAGCCTGGATAAGGAAACAATATCCCTTTAAGAAACGGCGAATAGTAATCTTGATTTCCATCTGCTCCAGTTCAGGACGCTTTGTAATCAGCTTTAATGCACTGTCGAGCAATGCCCACATACGCTGCTTGTCCTTTGAGGTGCGGTTTTCCTTATACAGATAACTGTTAAATTCATCAATATCGTCTGCGTCCAAAAATTCGTAGGCATCAATCTCACGGTCGAGGTCACGAATGTCGGACGGCGAAATAGTCTCGAATAAAACAGTATCCTTGTAGTAAGGTTCAAAAGCTGCCTTGATATCATCGTAGCTGTTTTTGAAGTCCAGGACAAAGGTGGTTTTATCATAAGGAGGGCAAATTCTGTTCAAGCGAGAGAGTGTCTGTACTGCCTGTACACCACGCAGGCGTTTGTCCACATACATTGCCACTAATTTAGGTTGGTCAAATCCGGTCTGATATTTATCAGCAACGATAAGCACCTGGTAGCAGCTACGGTCGAATTCATATCGTAGTTCTTCTTCCTTAAAGCCGTTCATAACAGGTTCAGTATATTCGGTATCGTTCAGCTTTACTTTGCCGGAAAAGGCCACAAGTGCTTTGATTCCTGAATATCCCTTTGCCTGGATATAATTTTCAAACTCTTGTCTGTACTTAACGGCAGCAGGGCGGGAGGATGTAATTACCATTGCTTTGGCTTTTCCACCGAGGCAGCCTGCAACATTGGCTCTGAAATGCTCGATGATGATTTCTACCTTCTGGGCAATGTTGGTGTCATGCAAATCGATGAAACGAGCCATTTTGCGTTTTGCAGCAATGGATTGAAGTTCAGGGTCATCTTCGATAGCTTTGTTGATGTGGCAGTAGGTTTTCCAGGTAACATAGTTATCCAAAACATTCAGTATGTATCCTTCTTCAATAGCCTGTTTCATGGAATACAGGTCAAAGGATTCTTTCTTGCCCTCTGCGTTAAGGGTGCCGAAAAGCTGAAGTGTATCAGGTTTAGGCGTAGCAGTAAAAGCAATCATAGAAACATTTTTCTGCTTGCCGCTTTTCTGGATTTCTTCGAGCATTTTATCTTCTTCGGTCTTTTCTTCTTCATCTTCCTCGTTGGTCAGAACATTGGTAACTGACTGCATATAAACGCCTTCGGTGGAAGAGTGCGCCTCATCAATCAGTACAGCGAATTTTTTATTCTTAAGGTCGCCGAGCAGATTGTTATTGAGGATATAGTAGAACTTATGGATTGTAGTAACAACAATCTTTGTGTTGCCACCGAGTGCGATTGCCAGATCTTCCGAATCGCACTTGTCATCCATAACCTTTACCTGACCACTTTTATGCTCGATGCCAAGGATAGCATCCTGAAGCTGTCGGTCAACGATGATACGGTCAGTGATAATCAGAACGGTATCAAATACATTATCATTATTTGCATCATGCACAGTTGCCAGTATATGAGCCAACCAGGAAATGGTTTCTGTTTTACCACTGCCTGCAGAATGCTCGATGAGATAGTTGCAGGATGTGTGGTTGATAATGACATCGTTCATAACACGTTCCACGGCACGAAGCTGATGGAAACGAGGGAAAATCAGCACCTTGGATTTTTTGATTTTTCCGGTGTCGGCATTACGGGTTTCTTTCTTCTTGATATAAATAAAACGCTCAATCAAGAACAGAATTTTATCCTTAGTCCAGATGTTTTCCCACATATAGGAAACATTCAGACCATTTTTATTATGAGGGTTGCCTTTGCCGAAGTTTTCACCGATGTTAAATGGATTAAAGAAGGTATCAGCACCTTTAAGTTCGGTTGTAAAATACGCTTCGTTCAAATCCATAGCAAAGGCAGCAAAAACACCAACCTTGGTCTTAAACAGACGGGTAGTGGAATCACGTTCTTCCTTATATTGTTTAATTGCATCTTTGTAAGTCTGACCGGATGTGTTGCATTTCAATTCAACCGCAAAGATAGCCAGACCGTTGAGGAACAGAACTAAATCCACACGCTCATCGGCTTTGTGGTATACCTCCTCCATAACGGAGAAGATATTCTTCTTGTAATTAGCAACAGCCTGTGTATTGATGGTGCTGTCCGGTTTACGATACATCAACTTAAGCGTAGCGCCGTTATCAAATTCAACACCGTGCTTGATAACATCAATTAAGCCACGGCTTTCCTTGTTGATTTCAGCATTGATGTAATTTATAACCGTTTCTTCTGTACGGTCTTTATACATACGGCGCAGGTGTTCCATTTCATCGTGCTGGGTATCCTCCAGGAACTCAAGAAGCATCTCGGTGTCCATTGCCAATCCCGGCTTATATGCCGTGTTTGGACGGATGCGGAAGCCATTGTCTTCATGCAAGCGTTCCATAATCAGTTTTTGATAATCTTCTTTTTCTCGAAGTTGGTCTGCTTTGATAGGCATATTATTGAACCTCCTTTACTCGTTTCTTTCCTGTGACATATTCGAAAATTAAAGAGGATTGATGTTGTTTCATAACAGATAATTGTGTTTTTTTATCCTCCATTGCAACATCAACCTTTTCACATTCTTCAGAAAGATACTCTGCAATAAGCGTTTGTTCATTCTGTGGTGGAACGGGCAATTTAATATTTGCAATGTTACCCATCGACAAGTTAGGTTGTGCTGATTGTACGGTTAACAAATTGATTACCACAGATGTTATATTTGATTGCAAAGCAAAATTATAATATTCAGGGATATGTTTTTTGTTAATTCTTATGAGGCATACAGCCTGATTTAAGTTACATGGACAAAGTTCTCCACGCATAAGTGTAACCTTTCCGATTGTTGCACCAGCGATAACAAATAAAATATCTTTATCACGAAGAGCTGCTCTTTGTAGAACAACATTGTCGGCTTTTGTGATAAAAAACTCGGGTTCTTCCCACAACAGACCATTTTGAATATTCTCTGCTTTAAGAAATCTTATAGGATGGGTTTCGTCTTGTGAAAAAGCAATATCATCTGGTGTTGCACCCTTGGTAATTAAATCTGAGAAGTATTTAATTTGTTTAACTTCCCAATGCTCAGGAACCTGCCCAATCCATTCGACACCGCTATCCTTCATTGGTACATTTTTATCAAGTCCTTTTGTTACGGTTTCAGTAATAAGGGATTTTTTATATGCCTTGAGGGTTTCTAATTGTTTCTCTAAATCAGCAATAATGCCATCCAATTTACCGCAATGTTCGTCGAGAAAATCTGCGATAGCCTCTTGCTCATCGTAATCTGGAAAAGCATAGAGAAATTCCGCAAAGTCGCCTTGATATAAGTGAACAATAGTGCTGTTACCAGCGTTCTTAAAATTGAACCAATTCCAAAATTCGTCAGACTTAATTACCCAGTAAAGAAACCTACGGCTATAGCCTTCAATTGGCATAATGCGAAGAACACCACTGTTCAGGGAAGCTTCGCCCGGCATATCAGATACAATTGCCACTTTTCCGATGGTGCCGTCCTTGGTAATTAAAAGGTCGCCATTCTGAATTTGAATGTCCTTTGCTTCTTCCCAGCGTTTCATCGGCACGTGAACACAATTCTCCCAATCAATACCGCCGTCTGCAAAGTCAACACCTGTAATAAGGTATGCGCCTTCATCTTGGTATTCATCGGATGTTAATCCTTGCCAGCCGATGCGACCTTTTAAGTTGGCCATGTATTTAATTCTTTTGGTGTTCCAATCAGATGGTATTTCACCAATCCACTGTACACCTGTTTGCTTCATAGTTTCCATTATTTTGCCCCTTTCTGCAAGGCAGCAATTTTTTCGGACAAGGAAGCCTCCAACTCCATAAACTGAGCCAATAAATCATCAGCTTTTTCTGGCTCACGATATTCGTAGAAATAACGTGTGAATGGAAATTCTGCACCTAAACGCTCCTTGTTCGTTGCACTTTCAGCCTTTTTCTCATCAAATTCGTAACAGTAAATGGCATCCGGAATATGAGGGAATACTTCTGCATCCATATAAGCCTTAACATCCTGGTTTAAACGAATAATTTCGGTGTCTTTGGTTGTAGGGTCGATAAGGATATGACCTTTCTTGTCCTTCTGAACAACGGCAGTCTTATCAATGACCGACATTTCCATAGCGATTCCGCCTAAACGAGAAGGAGAGAGACCATCTACGTCTGCAAGTGCCTTTTTCAAAGCAATTTCAAACTTTGAAAAATCGGTATATACAGTGTTAGAGATGTGAGCAGTCAACGCTTCGATAACGGCAGCCGTAAACTCACGTCCCTTAATCTGCTTCTGATATGCTTTTTCATCAGAATCACTTCGAGGGTTGGTCTGTTCCAGTTCTTCAAATTTGGCTTCGTTGAAAATGTTAGTGTTTGCTGTGAAATAAGCACTGTTACGAAGTGCCTCGATAGTTTCAGCATTAATGGCACCACTACGCTGAAGAGGCTGGTATACAGACCACTCCTTGTAAAGGAATTCCTCACGGTCAAAAATCTTGCTTTCAATCACACAATCGTGCTTGCGTTTTTCATCCCATATGGTTTTCTTTCCAGGAGCGAAATCGGAATACATCTCAGTAATGAGTGTAATTTGCTTCTTGGAAATTTCTCTACGCTTTTTACCAAGGGAACGCTTCAACGGAGTCCACATATCTGTTGCATCAATAAACTGTACCTTGCCTTCGCGTTCCTCTCTTTTGCCTTTGGAAAGAATAAAGGCGTAGATGGCAATATCGGTGTTATAGAACAACTGAGAAGGGAGACCGATGATAGCTTCTACCAAGTCATTTTCAAGCAGGTATCTTCTGATCTGGCTTTCGCCACTGGTTGTGTTTCCGGAGAAAAGAGGAGAGCCGTTAGTGATGATAGCTGCACGACCTACTTTTTTCTGCATTTTTGCAACGGCGTGTTGCATGAAGAGTAACTGCATATCTCCGGTTGCAGGAAGACCTGCAGGGAATCTGCCATCTTTTCCTTTTTTATGTTCTTTGCGGACAGCTTTTTCAACACCATCTCCGGCATCTTTGCCACCCCAGGATTCGCCAAAAGGCGGATTGGCGATGACAAAACGCATATCGGTGTCTTCAAAACAGTCCTCTTTCATAGTGTCAGCAAAGCGGATGTTTTCAGCAGCCTGGTTTTTAATCAACATATCTGCGAGGCAGATAGCGTGAGACTCTGGGCTGTTTTCCTGCCCGAACAGACGCACGTTAGCATCCGGATTCATACGGACAATAAAATCGTGAGCGGTAGCAAGCATACCACCCGTACCGCAGGCCATGTCTAATACGGTAACTTCACGGCCTTCGCTAAAAATGTCACTGCATCCTTCAGCAAGCAAAATGCTTGTCAGAAGACGGATAACTTCACGAGGAGTGTAGTGGTCACCGGCAGATGCATTTTCAGAGAATCTGCGGATGATTTCCTCAAACATATAACCCATTTTCAGATTATCGACTCTTTCAGGGTCTAAATCCAATTCGGAGAATTTCTTGACAACACCAAGTAAGCGGTTGTTCTTATCAAGGTTTTTGATTTCTTCTTTAAACTTTAGTTCTTCAAAAATTGCCTGCACATTAGGAGAGAACGATTCAACATAAAAAGTAAGGTTCTCTACAATAGCAGGTGCTTCTGTAAGCAGCTTTTTCAAATCATACTCGCAAGTATTATAGAACTGGTATCCGGATTTTTTGCACAGTAACTGCGCAGGTGCTTTCGGATTTTTCTTATAGGTGTCTACAACTGCGGTTTTCGTAGCTGCCAAGGCGCATTCAAGACGGCGGAGGATAGTCATCGGAATGATAACATCCTTATACTTATCCGGCTTGTAAGGACCTCTTAATGTATTAGCAATAGAAAATACCATTGCTATTTCTTTGGACGCATCAATAGTCTTATCGTCCATCATAACTTCTGTGATTTTTGCTTTAGCCATAATATCTGATTCCTCCGGATTAATATTCGTTAATGTCGATACCAGCCTGCAGCAGTCGTTTATATCTTTCATTTGAAATAATAACCGCCATAGGCTTACCGTTCTTCAGGACAAATCCTGCTTTGTCCTCTTCTGATATGGTGGTAATAATTCGTGAAGATTGACCACGAAGGAAATCTGACATATTGTAATGCTCCATTGGAGTAATGCTTTTCTTTGTTTCAGACATTGTTTGCCCTCCTTACACTTATCGCTATTTTAAAGTATAACACAAAGTAATTACTTTTACAATGACTTTTGTGTAAACTTTTGTATGTATAATTTAGATTACCAAGAAAAAAACAAAATTTTAGTAACTCGGCGAGTTACGATTTAACCCCAAATAGAAGCGAAATCCCTGTTTTCTACATTTCTCAAATCACAGAAATGTATAGAAAACGGGGATTTTTTGCGTGTATACCTGTAACTTGCCGAGATTCGAGGTTTTGAGGGCCTTGCAGATATAATTAAAGTGTCGAAAGGCAACAGCCTCGACAAATTAAAAATATTCCAATGCCCGAAGTGGTCGACCTTAAGGCGGCGGGATACATCAAGAGTCAAATTCACGGTATAGCCGTGGACTGACCGCAGATGTACCCACCGTGCTTTGTCATGCCATTTTTCGGTTTCAGAGTCGGTGTGTATCATCACATCGGCTCTTTTTTGTGTCCCTGCCGCCACCCAGTTGGGCGGAAAAGAAAGGCAGGGACTTTATATGAGAAAGTTCAAAACAGCGGAGAAGAACCGCACCAATTACATTTATTACACAGCAGAAGGAAAGCCGATTGTCATCACACCTGGAATGGTTGGCGAAGACGGCAAAGCAGTAACAGAAAGTCTCATTACTATGCTCCATGATTGGGATGACGATGATGTGGATGCAGAGCGTCACGAGGAATATTACTGTCCGGTTCACTATGACGGCTACCACGACGGGGACGGCGACGATGCGGATGACCGCAACCCGTATCTTGAAGATGATACCTACAATCCTTTGCAGCAGATTCTGACCTCTATCGCAAAGGAGGAGCGTTCTCTTCAGATTGAAAAGTTGAAGATTGCCTTGTCACAGCTTACGGACAAGCAGAAAGACACCATTATTAAGAAGTTCTATCGTGGCATGACCAACGTGGATATTGCAGCAGAAGAAGGTGTTACCGAGGCGGCCATCCGTAACAGGCTCACGAAAATTTATGCAACGCTCAAAAAGAAAATTTGAAAAAAGTTGATTTGAGGGGGTTCGATTCCCCCTCATTTTTCGCTTATGGACAGAGGGGTGAGAAAAACTCCTCGGAAAGGAGCCAAGTGCAATGGGAATTAAACACAAGGTATGTATCAACATTGCAAAACCCGGCGGTACACCTTCTCCGGTAGTCCGAAGCGGAACGATGCAGATTCGCAAGAGAATACTTGATTTTCTCTTTGGTCAGCAGGTCAACGTTCTGGTTCTCTCTCCAGGTGATTCGGTGCAGACCGTCGAGATTCACGAACTGAAAGGAGGCGAGAACCATGACAAACGCAAACAAATTTAATCTGCTCCTCGATGTGGTGAAGCTGATGCACTCACTGGCAGACGGACTGGAAGCTGTGGCTTACGCATTTGCCGACAGTCAGGAAACTGCTTATGGGCAAGGAGGTCTGCACCGATGAATAAAATCAAGGAACAGATACTCGCCATCCGAGCAACCGGACGCACCAATATGTTTGATGTTCCGATGGTGCAGTACATTGCCAACGAGATGCATTTTTACGAATTGGTGGTATACCTTGAGGAACACCGTAAGGAATACACCCACTTTATTCTGACAGGCGAAATGGAGGACTGACTATGTGGAAAGAAGGAACAATCGGCATCCCGCAAAAGGACGGCGGTTACAAGGCGGTCCACTACTGGATAAAGGTTTATGAGGAAGGCAGCCAGTTTGGTATCAACGGCGGAAAAATCAGCAAGCTGATGCTGAAACTGAATGGTGAGGTCATTGCCAACTATGACAGAGGTTGGGACATCGAGCCTGCAACCGAAGAAGCAAACCTTGCCCTTTGCATTTTGCTGAACGAACACAATTAAAAATCCTGTAAAGGCAGGACGGAGCCGAGAGGCTCTGTTTCTCGTATACGCAAAGTCGCACCGAATATGGTGGCGGCTATTTTTTATGCCATTTTTGAGGAGGTGACGGCATTTGAGAAAACTGAAAAACTATAAGCCAACCCGCTTTATGGCGGAGGGCAGTTATTACGATAAGGATGCCGCCGACCACGCAGTATGCTTTATCGAAAAATTCTGCTGTCACACCAAAGGTACATGGGATGGAAAGCCATTTGAACTGATTGACTGGCAGGAGCAGATTATTCGAGATATCTTCGGTGTCCTAAAACCAAACGGATACAGGCAGTTCAACACAGCCTATATCGAAATCCCAAAGAAACAAGGCAAATCGGAACTGGCGGCGGCAGTGGCGTTGTATCTTTTGTGTGCTGACTTTGAGCCGGGTGCAGAAGTGTACGGCTGTGCTGCGGATAAAGACCAGGCACGAATTGTATTTGATGTTGCTTTGGAAATGGTAAGGCGAAGTCCACTGCTTAAAAATAAGATGACCATCCAGGCAAGCCAGAAGACCATGACCTACAACCCGACGGGCAGTAAATACAAGGCTCTGTCGGCGGATGTAGCCAACAAGCATGGTTTTAATACCCACGGCGTTATTTTTGATGAGTTGCATACCCAGCCGAATCGAAAACTGTTTGATGTTATGACCAAGGGTTCCGGTGACGCAAGAATGCAGCCACTTTACTTCCTGATCACCACGGCGGGAAACGATACGCAGTCTATCTGCTACGAAACCCACCAAAAAGCAAAGGACATCATTGAGGGGCGAAAAGTTGACCCAACCTTTTATCCCGTGATTTATGGTGCAGAGGACGATGATGACTGGACTGACCCGGAAGTTTGGAAGAAAGCAAATCCATCTCTTGGGGTAACGGTTGGTATCGACAAAGTGCAGCAAGCCTGCGAACAGGCAAAGCAAAATCCGGGTGATGAGAACGCCTTCCGTCAGTTAAGGCTGAATCAGTGGGTTAAGCAGGCTGTCCGTTGGATGCCGATGGCGGTGTGGGATGCCTGTGCATTCCCGACCGACAAATCCGAACTGGAAGGCCGTGTCTGCTACGGCGGCCTTGACCTTTCAAGCACTACGGATATCACGGCATTCGTGTTGGTGTTCCCACCGGAAGATGAGGATGATAAATATATCATTCTGCCGTATTTCTGGATACCGGAAGATAACATTGACCTGCGTGTTCGCCGTGACCATGTGCCGTATGACATTTGGGAACGACAGGATTTGATTATGACCACCGAGGGCAATGTAGTCCATTACGGCTACATCGAGAAATTTATCGAGTCCCTGGGTGAGAAATACAACATCCGTGAAATCGCATATGACCGTTGGGGCGCTGTTCAAATGGTGCAGAACCTTGAGGGTATGGGATTTACGGTAGTTCCTTTTGGGCAGGGGTACAAAGATATGTCCCCGCCGACCAAAGAACTGATGAAACTTGCGATGGAGAAAAAACTGGCTCATGGCGGGCATCCAGTTCTGCGATGGATGATGGATAACATCTACATCAAGACTGACCCTGCCGGAAACATCAAAGCAGATAAAGCCAAATCCACAGAAAAGATTGACGGTGCCGTTGCCACGATTATGGCACTCGACCGTGCAATCCGCTGTGGCAACACCAACAGTGCTTCGGTTTACGATGACCGTGGCATTTTGTTTATTTAGGAAGGAGCGTGATTTGATATGGGTATTTTTACGGGAATGTTTAAGTCGAGAGATAAGCCCGAAAACAGAACGGCGGGCAGTGCCTACACCTTTTATATGGGCGGCACAACTTCCGGCAAGGCAGTAACCGAGCGTTCTGCCATGCAGATGACGGCAGTGTATTCCTGTGTCCGTATCCTTGCAGAAGCAGTGGCAGGCTTGCCTTTGCATCTTTACAAATATAACGATGACGGCGGCAAGGAAAAAGCCATCGACCATCCGCTTTACCGACTGCTCCACGATGAGCCGAATCCGGAAATGAGTTCTTTCGTGTTCCGAGAGACACTCATGACCCATCTGCTTTTGTGGGGCAATGCCTACGCACAGATTATCCGTAACGGTAAAAACGAGGTGGTGGCACTTTACCCTCTGATGCCAAACAAGATGAGTGTGGACAGGGATGAAAACGGACATCTCTATTACACCTATTACCGTGGTCCCGATGAGGCTATTAAAAATATGGAATTTGCAGTAACCCTGCAGCCTTCCGATGTGCTTCATATTCCAGGTCTTGGGTTTGACGGTCTTGTCGGCTACAGTCCCATCGCTATGGCAAAGAACGCCATCGGCATGGCGATTGCCTGTGAGGAGTACGGTGCCAAGTTCTTCGCCAACGGTGCAACACCGGGCGGTGTACTGGAACATCCGGGCGCTATCAAAGACCCTCAGAGGGTCAGAGAGAGTTGGCAGGCTGCCTTTGGCGGCAGTTCCAATTCCAATAAGGTGGCTGTCCTCGAAGAAGGAATGAAGTACACACCGATTTCTATTTCACCGGAACAGGCACAGTTTTTGGAAACACGCAAATTCCAAATCAATGAAATTGCTCGAATTTTCAGAGTTCCTCCCCATATGGTGGGCGACCTTGAGAAGTCGAGCTTTTCTAATATAGAGCAGCAATCCCTTGAATTTGTGAAATACACCTTGGACCCGTGGGTCATCCGTTGGGAGCAGTCCATTATGAGGGCGTTGCTTTCCAATACGGAAAAGAAGGATTATTTCGTGAAGTTCAATCTGGAAGGTCTGCTCCGTGGCGATTACCAAAGCCGTATGAACGGTTACGCCATCGGTCGCCAGAACGGTTGGATGTCTGCAAACGATATCCGTGAACTGGAAAACCTCGACCGTATTCCTACGGAAGAAGGCGGCGACCTTTACCTTATTAACGGCAATATGCTCCCTCTGAAAGACGCGGGTGCTTTTGCAAATACAACCGACAATGACGGAAAGGAGGAAAACCCCGATGAAGAAGTTCTGGAAGTGGAAGAACCAGGCACAGACGGAAACGATGCCGAAGGCGAGGACACTATTTCTGAACGGAACAATCGCAGAAGAAAGCTGGTTTGATGATGATGTCACGCCACAGCTTTTTAAGGATGAACTGAATGCAGGTTCCGGTGACATCACTGTTTGGATTAACTCGCCCGGCGGCGACTGCGTGGCGGCTGCCCAGATCTACAATATGCTGATGGATTACAAGGGCAATGTCACGGTCAAGATTGACGGCATTGCAGCCTCCGCAGCATCCGTGATTGCAATGGCAGGCACCAAGGTGCTGATGTCCCCGGTATCCATGATGATGATTCACAATCCGATGACGGTTACTTTCGGTGATTCCGGCGAAATGCAGAAAGCCATCGATATGCTCGCAAGCGTTAAGGATTCCATCATCAATGCCTATGAGATTAAGACAGGCTTGTCCCGTACAAAGCTGTCCCACCTCATGGATGCGGAAACATGGATGGACGCAAACAAGGCCGTGGAACTTGGCTTTGCTGATGAAATCATGCAAAGGACTGCCACGGACGAAGTGGATGTGCCACAGGTATCCATGCTTTATTCCAAAGCAAATGTGGTCAATTCACTGATGGATAAGGTTGCCGCCAAGTGTGCAATTAAATCCGAACCAACCAGAAAAACCAAAGCCGATGACCTTATGGACAGGCTAAATCTTATCAAAAATTGGAGGTAATTTATTATGACTATCAATGAACTGCGCGAAAAGCGTAACCAGGCTTGGGAGGCTGCAAAGGCATTTGTGGAAACCAAGCGCGACAAGGACGGTCTGCTTTCCGATGAGGATGAAAAGACCTATGCACAGATGGAGAAGAAGGTTCAGGACTTCGGTGCTGAAATTGAGCGTATGGAGGCGATGGCAGCTATGGATGCACAGCTTTCCAAACCTACCTCTGCTCCCATCACTGAAAAGCCTATGAACGGCAAGGCTATGGACGGTCAGAAGGCAAAGACCGGACGTGCTTCTGATGCGTATAAGGACGGTATGCTCAAGGCTCTCCGTACCAACTTCCGTAACGTGTCCAATGTTCTCCAGGAGGGCGTGGATGCCGACGGCGGTTACCTTGTACCGGAAGAGTATGACACTCGTTTGATTGAGGCTTTGGAGGAAGAGAACATTTTCCGTAAACTGGGTCACACTATCACTACCAGTGGTGAGCGTAAAATTAACATCGCTGCCACTAAGCCTGCGGCAGCGTGGATTGACGAAGGCGAGGAACTTACCTGGGGTGATGCGAAGTTCGCCCAGATTAACTTGGATGCTCACAAGCTTCATGTCGCCGTTAAGGTGACTGAGGAACTTCTGTATGACAATGCATTCGGTCTTGAGAAGTACATTCTCCGCCAGTTTGCAAAGGCACTCGCCAATGCGGAAGAGGATGCCTTCCTCAACGGTACCGGCGTGGGTCAGCCTTTGGGTCTGCTTGCATCTGAAGGCGGTGCGGAAATCGGTGTGACTGCTGCATCTGCAACGGATATCACTGCCGATGAACTCATCGACCTTGTGTACTCCCTTAAGCGTCCTTACCGCAAGAATGCCAAGTTCATCTGCAATGACCAGACTTTGGCTGCCATCCGTAAGCTGACTGACAAGAACGGCCGTTACCTCTGGCAGGATTCCGTTCAGGCAGGAGAGCCTGGCAGACTGTTGGGTTATGAGGTGCATACTTCTCCTTATTTCCCTGTTATCACTGCGGGTATGCCTGCCATTGCCTTCGGTGACTACAGCTACTACAACATCGGTGACCGTGGTACCCGCTCCTTTGCGGAACTCAAGGAACTCTTCGCCGGAAACGGTATGGTCGGCTTTGTTGCCAAGGAGCGTGTGGACGGTAAGTTGGTACTGCCTGAAGCAGTAAAACTGCTCACTATGGCTACTGCCTAAGATGGGAGGTGGCAGTGATGAGCGAACTTCTGACGAAGGTTAAGGAAAATCTGATACTGGAGCATTCGGTGGATGATGGACTGATTGAAAGGTTCATCACTGCCGCCGTTTCCTATGCGGAAAGTTATCAGCACATTGCGGCGGGATATTATACGGAAAATGCGATGCCTGCAACCACGGAACAAGCCGTGATTATGTTGGCATCACATTTCTATGAGTCAAGAGACGGTTCTACGGGCGGATTCTTCGCCGACAATGTGCAGGCAGGTCAGCAGGTATGGAATACGGTCAACCTTCTTCTCAGGCTCGACCGAGATTGGAAGGTGTGATATGAGTTTTGGAAAAATGAACGGTTTTGCTGACATTGTTATTACAAAAAAGGTAAAGGACAGTGAGGGTTTTTCTGCTACGGCGGATGAAATCCTCGCATCTGTCCGTGTGTACAGAGAAGGACGCCACGGAAGTGAAAGGTGGGCAAATCTTGCTGCATTCTCCGAGGCAACCGACCTGTTCCGCCTCCGTGTCATTCCCGGTCTTGAGATTACCACTGACCACATTTTGGTCTGTGAGGACGGACGCTTTGAAATTACGTCCGTGGAGGATGTAAAGGGGCGCAGAATGTATACGGAGGTGCTTGCGAAAAAGGCGGTGGCGACCAGTGGCTAAAGTGGATATCAAAATGCCGGAGGACTTTCTGGAGCGTATCTCCAGGCTTGGCTCAGACTTTGACCCCGTTGCCGAAAAGGTACTGGAAGCCGGAGGCGAGATTGTCCTTGCCAAGGCACAGAGCAATCTTTCTTCTGTGGTAGGCAGCGGCACAAAATATGAATCCCGTTCCACGGGAGAGTTGGAGGGCGCACTTGGATTGTCTGCCGTAAAGATGGACAGGAACGGCAACCACAACATCAAAGTCGGTTTTGCCGAACCCCGCAGTGACGGTATCAGCAATGCAAAACTGGCGAACATCATCGAATACGGCAAACACGGTCAGCCTGCCAAACCTTTTATGAAACCTGCGAAAACAGCATCCCGTGCTGCCTGTATCAGTGCCATGCAGAATAAATTCGAGGAGGAGGTCAGAAAGCTGTGAGTGTACTGTCAGATATCAATGCAACCCTGGAGCCGTTAGGCATTCCGCTTGAAACGGGTGTCTTTAAGGACGAGGCTCCGGATAAATATATCGTGGTAGTTCCTATGGCGGACAGCTTCGAACTTCATGCCGACAATACTCCCGAATATGATGTCCAGGAGGCACGAATTTCCCTGTATGCCAAAGGCAGCTACACCAAAGACAAAAATGCAATCGTCCGTGCTTTGCTTGGTGCGGATTTTACCATAACCGACCGCAGATACATCGGTTATGAAACCGAAACAGGCTACTTCCATTACAACGTGGATGTGGCGAAACACTATGAAATGGAGGAATAAACAATGGCTACTATCGGTCTTGACAAACTGTATTATGCCAAAATCACCGAAGATGATGCCGGGGATGAAACCTACGGCACTCCGGTGAAGTTGGCAAAGGCTATGAACGCCGACCTCTCGGTAGAACTTGCCGAGGCAACCCTTTATGCAGATGACGGTGCATCGGAAATCGTCAAGGAATTCAAGTCCGGCACCCTTTCCCTTGGTGTGGATGACATCGGTGCTTCTGTGGCATCCGACCTTACGGGTGCGACCATCGATGCCAACGGTGTAGTGGTGTCTACAAGTGAAGATGGCGGCGAGCCTGTGGCTGTTGGTTTCCGCGCAAAGAAATCCAACGGCAAATATAAGTATTACTGGCTCTACCGTGTGAAGTTCGGCATCCCTGCTACGAACCTTGCTACCAAGGGTGACAGCATCACTTTCAGTACACCTACAATCGAGGGTACGATTCTGCGCCGTAACAAAGTGGACGGTCAGAACAAGCATCCTTGGAAGGCAGAGGTTACCGAGGGCGATTCTGCTGTTGCAGCAGATATCATCACAAACTGGTATCAGGAAGTATATGAGCCTTCCTATGCTACCGAGGCCGCGGAATAAGGAGGATTTGACACATGGATAAAGAACGCTCTGCAATTATCAATATCGGCGGTGACGAGTATACTTTGCTCCTCACTACCAAGGCAACAAAGGAAATCGCAGGACGCTACGGCGGTCTTGAGAACCTTGGCGATAAGCTGATGAAGTCCGAAAACTTCGAGATGGCTATCGGCGAAATCGTGTGGCTGATTACCCTGCTTGCCAATCAGTCCATCCTTGTCCACAATCTGAAGAACAAGGAAAACAAGAAGGATGTCCTTACAGAGGAGATGGTGGAACTTTTGACCACACCTTTGGATCTGGCTGATTACAAATCTGCCATTACCGAGGCTTTGTATAAGGGCACCAAGCGAAATGTGGTCAGCGAGGCTGACTCAAAAAACGTGGAGGTCGAGTAAGTGACGATGAGTTATTTACTCGACTTTTATATTACGGCATCGCACATCTTCATCTGACACAGGATGAGGTGTGGCTGATGCCGTTTGGTCTGCTCCTGGATTTATGGGAGTGCCATAAACAGTATAACGGGCTTGCGAAGCCTGCGAGGGAATATTTCATTGATGACATTATTCCTGCCGGAATCTGATGAAGGAGGTGGTTTGAAGTGGCAGATGATTTTGGCTTAAAAATCGGTCTTGAGGGCGAGAAAGAATTCAAGAAGGCACTGTCAGAAATCAATCAGTCCTTCAAGGTTCTCGGCTCGGAAATGAAAGTCGTGCAGTCCCAGTTTGATAAAAACGATAGTTCCGTAGAAGCACTCACGGCAAGAAACCAAGTGCTGAATAAGGAAATCGAGGCACAGAAACAGAAAATCGAAACCCTTCGTTCTGCCCTTGCCAATGCCTCCGAGTCCTTCGGAGAAAATGACCGCAGAACACAGCAGTGGCAGATTCAGCTTAATAACGCTACGGCGGCGCTCAATGATATGGAGCGTGAACTCGACCGTAACAATGCGGCGCTTGATGATGCCGAGCGTGAAATGGATGACGTTGCTGACAGTGCCGACGATATGAGCGAAGAACTGGACGATGCCGGAGATTCTGCTGAAAAGAACAAGGGCAAATTTGAAAGCCTCGGTTCTGTCTTAAAGGGTGTCGGTGTGGCAATGGGAGCGGTGGTTACGGCTGCCGCTGCCGCCGCAGTTTCCCTTGGCAAGGCAGTAGTTGAATCCTACGCAGAATATGAGCAGTTGGTCGGCGGTGTCGATACGCTGTTTAGGGATTCCTCTGCTACACTGCAGGAATATGCAAACAACGCCTATAAGACGGCGGGTATGTCGGCAAACGACTATATGTCCACGGTCACATCTTTTTCTGCCTCCCTTATTTCTTCCCTCGGAGGAGATACCGAGGCGGCAGTAAAGTATGCGGATATGGCCATTACGGATATGGCGGATAACGCCAATAAGATGGGTACGGATATCGGACTCATCCAGAACGCATACCAGGGATTTGCCAAGCAGAACTATACAATGCTGGACAACTTGAAACTCGGTTACGGCGGCACCAAGACTGAAATGGAACGTCTGCTTGCCGATGCACAGGCGATTTCCGGTATTGAGTATGATATCAGTTCCTATGCCGATGTGGTTTCTGCCATCCATGTGATTCAAGATAGCATGGGTGTGGCGGGTGCAACGGCAGCAGAGGCGGAACACACCATTGAGGGTTCTTTGAACTCCATGAAGGCTGCCATCGATAACCTTATCGTAGGTTTCGGTAATGCAGATGCAGACATTGAAATGCTCTGCAACAATGTGGTGGATGCGTTCCAGGATGTGCTGACCAATATTACCCCTGTCATTGAGAATATCATCTCGGCACTGCCAACGGCACTGAATGCACTGTTAGCAACTGTGGGAGAACTTCTTCCGACACTTTTGGATACGGTAGTTGACCTGTTTTCGCAGGTGCTTAACACCATACTTACCATGCTGCCGAAACTTATCCCCGTGGTAATCGATGCACTGATGACCATCGTAAATACGCTGATTGAAAATCTGCCTCTACTGATTGATGCAGCTATTCAGATAGTGATGTCCTTGGTGCAGGGTATCGGCGAGGCACTCCCTACACTTATTCCCACAGCGGTGCAGGCAGTCATTACCATCGTGCAGAGTTTGATTGACAGTCTGCCGATGATTTTGGATGCAGCACTTCAACTTATCATGGGTCTTGCTCAAGGTCTGCTTGATGCCATTCCTGTGCTGATTGAGGCACTGCCGTCCATCATACTTGCCATTGTGGACTTTGTGATTGGTGCAATTCCTCAAATCATAGACGTAGGTATTCAGCTTCTGACTTCGTTGGTTTCTGCATTGCCGGAAATCATCGTGGCAATCGTGGAGGCTATCCCGCAGATTATTGATGGCATTATCACGGCGGTGCTTGGTTCGATTCCACAGATTATCCAGGCAGGCATTGACCTGTTGGTAGCACTGATTGAGGCACTGCCTGAAATCATCACAACCATTGTGGCAGCCATTCCGGAAATCATCTCCGGCATCGTCAATGCGGTTATCAACAATATTCCTCAGATTGTACAGGCGGGTATCAGTTTGCTGACTTCACTGATTAAGAATCTGCCGACCATTATTGCAACAATCGTGAAGGCTGTGCCACAGATTATCACGGGCATTGTGAATGCCTTGAGTAAAGGCGTCTCCCAAATGGCGCAGGTCGGCGTCAACCTTGTCAAAGGCTTGTGGCAGGGCATCCAGTCCCTTGCGTCTTGGCTCTGGAATAAGGTGTCCGGTTGGATTTCCTCTATCTGGGACGGTATCTGTGATTTCTTCGGTATCCATTCGCCTTCGGATGAGATGGCATGGATTGGTGAGATGTTGGTGGAAGGCTTGGCAGGTGCTATCAATACCAGTGGTAAGGATGCAGTTGCAGCCGCTGAAAATATGAGTGCAGACATCAATGATGTGATGCAGAGCCTTGCGGATGATATGACCACGGCACTGCCTACAGATTTCAATGTAAATGGTACGGTCAATCGAAATGACACCGCTTCCGGTATGGGAACGGGTTACGGTGCGCTGATTACCATTCAGCAGATGATTGTCCGAAGCGAAGAGGACATCCGTAAGATTTCCCAGGAACTTTATAACTTGATTCAGAGTGGTTCCCGTGCGCAGGGACATTTTACTACAGCATAAAGGAGGGTTTTGACCTATGGGGTTTATTTTTAACGATATTACATCGGCAAGCATGGGCATCAAAGCCCGTCTGACTTCCTGGCAGGTGTGTGGTAAACTTCGAAACTTTACCACCACCGTGCCTGGTAAATACGGTGTGGCAGATTTTGGTGCAGACTTCGATTACCGTGAAATAAAGGTGCAGTGCAATGTCTATCCGAAACACAGCTTTACGGCGTTGGTATCTGCCTTGGATGATGTGGCTGCATGGCTTGACCCTGTGCAGGGATTGCGTCAGCTTGTGCTTGATGATGTGCCGGATAGATATTTTATGGTGCGTCTGAATGATTCGGTGGACTGCGAAAGGCTCATCCGCTCGGCGGGCAGTTTTGAATTGAAGTTTTTCTGCCCTGACCCGTTCGGATATGCCATTACAGATGAAACTTTCTCCATTGTGGAAGAAGGAGTTCACACTATTACAAGAACTATTGGAAACATTGAGTCACTGCCTGTGTATCGCATTGAGGGTGTGCTTACTGCAGGGGCAAGCAATTATATCAGCATTACCACAAACGGCTCGGAACTGAAAATCGTAAACGCTACGCTTTCCGAGGGAGAAACCCTTGTTGTGGATACTGATAAAATGACCGCCTATGTGGTGGATGAAAACGGAGAAACGCTCCGTAACGGTCTGCCATATTTGCAGGAGTTGAACTTTCCGACACTGGCTGTCGGAGATAACACGGTCACCGTGGAAGTAAGCAATGCCACGCTGACAGAATTACAGATTGGTGCCAAGAGCAGATGGAGGTGATGGTATGTCTTTGAAAACAATTCTGAATAAACAGACGGATTTCACGGGTGAATTTCCCGCAGAGTATGCTGCCTCTGGTCTGTGGCGTTTCAACGAGTCTGCACCGGATGAGGATACGGCGCTTGCCGACTCTTCCGGTTATGGACGCAACTTTACTGTTGTAAATTGGAGTGGCACAACCGCCAATCTTAGTAAAAGTCCGAAAGGGCGTCAGATTCGCTTTAATATCAATAATCCGACTACGGAGAAAACCCACCTGCAGGTGACTAATGACGGCACAATTTTTGCAAACCTTGGTGAGCGTATCATCGTGGGCGGTTGGATGTGTCCTACCACTTATTCCGTAGGCAATACATTCTGTCCGATATTCAATACCCGTTACGGTCCGGGACAGCCGATTTTCTATCTGTCTTTGTACTCCGGAAAACCGAGAATTATGCTTTATAATTCCTCCGGCAGTCTTATTTTGGATAAGACCGTGACACCGACTTTTTCATTAAAGAATGGTGTGTGGTATTTCATTGCCGGAGTTATTGAGCCGAACAACAAGAAGTTCACTTATGTTGTTGGTGACCGTTCTTCCGGTACGGTATGGAAATCCGAAGTTTTGACAATCGGTGGAGAATTGAATCGTTCCTGCACGGCTGACCTTGTTATCGGTATGCACGCCGACACCTATTATTACGCAGGTGGCTTTGATGAATGGTTCCTGGACTGTGATTCGCCGCTTACCGCAGATGATCTGGTGGATTATTTCAACGCCACCATTCTGTGCAACGGTGCAGACACTTCCTCTGGTGTAGATGCTTTTTCAGTGATGGGTGGTGTTACGCTGAAAGCAACGGATGGAGTTTACCCGGAAAGCGGTATCCTGTATACCAAAGCTGTGGAGTGCAATCTATCCGGCACAGGCAGAGTGTCTTATACCAGTGAATATATCGCAGGCACAACGGCAGTGGCATCGGTGGAAACATCCACAAGTGATGACCTTGTGGATTGGAGTGATTGGGTATCTGTCGGTGCAGATGGAAAACTGCAATCTCCGAACCGAAACTATATCCGTTTCAAAGTAACGCTGACCACCTCAGATACTTCCAAGACACCGAAACTTGTAGATATCCGCCTTTATGACATTCCGAAAGCACCCTATGAAAAAATCGGTTATGCCCGTCCTGTGGTTCTGGATGATAACGGAGCGTGGGAGGCCATTTTGGAGAATGCCTATGACATCATCGTGACGGGTGAAATCAATGGCGAAGATACGCTGACTTTTTCCATCCCCTTTCGTGACAGCAAGCGTAAGTATCTTGAAAACGAGAAGAAAATCCAAATCGTAGATGATGTGTATAAGGTGCGTACCATTACGGATGTGAAGGACAGCACCGGAAACACGGTAACGCAGGTGTATGCCGAGGCGGAGTTTTATGACCTTACTTTTTCTGTCCGTAAGGAAGAAAAGAAGTTTGATGCGGAAATGGCGGATGTGGCTATGGCGTATGCCCTTGCCGATACCGAGTGGAGTGTGGGAACGGTCAATGTGACTTCCAAACGTACCTGGACGAGTTCGGAGAAAAACGCACTTTCCATCTTACGCAGCGTTGCCAATCTCCACGGTGGTGACCTTGTATTTGACTGCCCGAACCGATTGGTGCATCTGCTTACGGTCAACGGCAAAGACAGCGGTGCCTTGTTTGCATACAAAAAGAATATGAAAAGCATTGAACGAGTGGTGGATACCCGTTCACTTGTAACAAGGCTTTATGCGGTCGGTGCTAACGGCATGACCTTTGCTGATATCAATGGTGGTAAGCCTTATCTTGAGGATTTCACTTATTCCAAAGATATCCGTATTACCACTTTGGATTGTTCTTCTTTTACCAATCCATATCAGATGAAGGAATACACTGCCATGCGTCTTGCAGAATACTGTAAGCCTGCCGTATCTTATGTGCTGAATGCGATGGACTTATCTGTGCTGACAGGATATGAGCATGAGGCGTGGAACTTAGGCGATTATGTCCGTGTGGAAGATAAGGATTTGGGCCTTTCTGTCACTACCCGTATCGTGCGCCGAGAATACAATCTGCAGGAGCCTTGGAATACGGTATTGGAACTTTCCACTACGCTGAAGAACCTCGGAAGTTCAGTAAGTTCCATTGATACCATTGCCGATGCACTGGAAGGTACAGGAATGGTATCCAATAACGATATCCGTGAACTTGTGCCGTTCAATCATCTGCGAAATTCCCGTGCTGATGATGGCTTGGCATATTGGGTCAGTTCCGGTTTTGAGGCAGACGGAGAAAATGGAGCATCCGGCACGGCATCTTTTAAGGCGGAAGGTGTTGCAGGCATGACAAAAAGTCTGTATCAGACTGTGTATCCTTCCAACCGCAGCAGTTATACATTGTCGGCGCAGATTGCATCAGAGAATTTGAAGAAACTCTCTGATAATGCCCAGGTTGGCATTGAAGTAGTTATTGAATATGAAGATGGCAGTACCGAAACCAGATTCATTGACCTTTACTGATGGAGGTGTCTATGGCTTATTTTTCTAAAACATCGGAGAAGATAATGCCTGAAAATTACTTCTCCAAAGTGAAATCTATCACCGTGCGTGTGTGCGTGACCAACTGCGCAGGCACTTTTTATATTACAGACCTTCTGTTGCAACCGGGTTCGGTAGCCACGGGATGGGTAGGTCATCCCTGCGAAATGAAGTGGGTGCTTGATGGCTAATCCGGTATTTATCCGTCTGGCAGAGGTCATAAACAAAAAGCATGATATGCGTGTTGTGAGCGTTACCGTGAAACCTACCGTCACGGACTGCTCCGGAACGATATGGTTTACTGACCTGCAATTACAGGAAGGACCTGCGCTGACAGGCTATGTGCCACACACAGAGAGATGGTTGAAAGAAGGTTCCAAGGTATGGTTCAACGGCGTTGTGCGTTCTGCGGAAACGGTGATTATCTGTAATGTCGGTGATACTTCCGGTGGTTTGGATATTCATATTTATCCCAAATCCGATATGAAGGCAGGCTCGGTGCAGCTTGCCCAGGGTGTTGGCGGTCAGAAGGTTGTATTTCCAAAAAGCCTGTCTGCGGAGGATGATCTGGCTCTCCTTGCTTCTGTGAGAGAATGCACGAAGAACGGTGTGACCGAACTCAAAGAAGGTTTTTATCAATACAGTGCCGCTTGGGATTCCAAGCACATGGTTACCTTGGAGGACGGAAAGTCTGCCAGGGTGCTTTTTGAATTACAGCAGATGACGGATGGAGGTGTGTCGATTTGAGGGATAAACTGAAAGGCAAACGAATTATGGTGTGGACATTTATGGGAAACTCCAGAATGTATGAAGCCTTGCGTGATTATGGTGACCGAATCGATACCATCGGTCTGTTTTCTTTCAAGGTAGATAAGACAGGTACGATTACCGAGAGTGGTGTTCCCATCGGCAATATGCTGACCTATATCAACAAATGGCCACATATCCGATGGCTACTTACGGTAGCTAATGATGGTGCCAATTCTATTTTTAAGGCTCTGCGTGATAATACGGGCGGTGCACAGGATAAGTTCTGCTCTGAACTTGTGCGTATCATGGAAAAGTATCCGTGGTGCAATGGTGTGGATATCGACTTGGAAAAAGGAGATGACTATTCCACCCACGCAGCTTCCACGGCAATGTTCAAACACATCTACGAAACGGTAAAAGCCTATGATTCCACCAAGGAGATGAATATCTGCCTTCCAGGTATGACTTCCGTCAACGGTTCGGTGGGTGGAGAAAACTGGTGTGTGTATGGTGACCTTGATAAGTATTGCGATACGGCATCCATTATGAGTTACGGTATGGCTTGGGCGGGTTCTGCACCGGGTCCTGTTTCTCCGAGGAGCTGGCTTGAGGGTATTTACGATTATGCTACGAAGGTAATGAACCCTGACAAGGTGTTCCTTGGTATGCCTGCTTACGGTTGGAACTGGCAGATATATGACACACCGGAGAACCTCGGTAAATATTATCGAGGTACATCCCACACCTATTATGCAGCAAAATACTGGATGCAGGGTGTTTACAATTTTACCGATGATGCACCTCCGCAACCATTCATTCCGATAGTTTCTTATTGGGACGATTACGATATGGGACCGTGGGCATTGCCTCACGTGTACGATTATATGGAAGGAAGAGATGCAACGGATTATTCTTATCCGCTAATGACTGAAACCTATAACCGCAGACGATATCTGACCGCTTATGCAAAACAGCAGCATACCAAATTCGGAGATATCATCACTGACCACGATGCCGAGCCGGACAGCTACGGCGGTGTGGTTTCGGTATCGAAAACACTGGTCACTTTGGGTGATGAGGGTACAGCCACCTACAAATTTAAGATTGATGAGGCAGGAACTTATGATGTAGCGGTTCGTTTGTGTTACCCGTTCTGGGATAAAAACAGCATCTACGCATCACTGGATGGTGACACCGTGCATTTTTCGGAAAGCCGTCTGTGGTGGCCGTATTGGAGAACTACCTTCTGGGCGACACTTGCCAAGGGAGTGAGCCTTTCTGCGGGAGAGCATACGCTGACCATTTCTGTCGGTGTAAACGGTGTGCAGTTTTATGGTTTCCGTGTCTGCACTGATTTTTCCGAAGAACCTACGGCAGGTGAAGCAGAATACACCCTTGCTCCACGAAAGTTCAAGGATGTGAGCGGAGATATGGTGGGCCCAGCAACGGGGTTCAAGCTGACATTGGAAATGCTCCGCCGAAAGCCTGACTCGGCTCTTGTGTGGTATGAGGACTTCCGTGATGAAGAAAAAATACCGGAAAGCTACTGGACGGTTCTCTCCGGTGAGTGGGATGTATGGCAAGACCCGGACAGCACGGCAAACCGACCGTATTCACAGCTTGAGGGTTACGGTCAGCTTGCGTGGAATTACGGTAGTTTTTCGGATATTCATCTGAGGGCACAGATTATCTTTCCGGAAGACGGTGGTGGTAAAGCGGGAATTTTCCTTGGCTCATTATTTTGCTGTTATAACTATGACAGTCAGCGTGTTGAGTTGTATGAGGGTTCTACGCTAAAAGGTAGTTATGCTACCAGTTTTTCCAAGACATCAAAGGCAGACCTTCGCAGTAATCCGAATGCCTACACCATTGAAATGCGAAAACGCGGAAATAAGGTACGAGTGTATTCCTCTGCATCCAACACGCTGCGATTTACGGCAACGGTCAGTGATGTCAGCGGTTATGCAGGCATACGTTCCGATAACAAGGTAAACTGTCAGTTGCTCCGTTTGGGAGATGCCTGGACGTATGAGCCTTATGAGAGGTTCGATGTGGTAATGCCGGATGGAACGGAAACTACCTACGGCAGGATTAAAAGGAACAACTGCACATGGGATGAGGAGTTCCAGGTGTTCACGTTGACTTCCGATGTGGAGGAATACTCCACACGCAGTGAGGATATTTCGCTGGACTATGAGTTCTACCATTCCCATGTGATGGCTTTGGAGTGTGGCAATGACTACACGGCAAAAATCATCTCAAAGGATATCAACATCTGGATTTCCAGACTGTTCCTTGGGGATTCAGACGGCTTTTCTATTCTGTATTATCAGGATGTGGATAGCCTGATCTATTGGGCGAACCAGGCAGCATACCGATGGAAACTGCGAGGGATGTGTATGTGGTCCCTTGGGCAGGAGGATATGCGTATCTGGGAATGGCTGCCCAAGCAAACTGAATAACGGCTTTAAGGGGTATCTGCCAATGTGGTGGGTGCCCTTTTTGCATACAAAAAATTATGAAAGCGAGGATTTTACTATGAAGGATTTATGGAACACCATTCAAATCATCTTTGCCGCCCTCGGCGGTTGGCTCGGTTGGTTCTTGGGAGGCTTTGACGGTCTTCTTTATGCACTGGTGGCGTTCGTGGCAGTGGACTACATCACGGGTGTCATGTGTGCTATTTCAGACAAGAACCTCTCCAGTTCCGTTGGTTTTAAGGGTATCTGCCGTAAAGTGCTGATTTTCACATTGATAGGCATCGCACATATCTTGGATGCCAATGTTATCGGTGATGGCAGTGTACTCCGAACAGCGGTTATTTTCTTCTACATCTCAAATGAGGGCGTGAGCCTGTTGGAAAATGCATCCCACTTGGGTTTGCCGATTCCGGAGAAGATGAAGGACATTTTGGAGCAGCTCCATGACCGCGACAATAAGGAAAGTGAGGGAAAGTAACATGAATTTACACAAACTTATTTTAACGGAAAACGCCTGTTACAAAGCAGGCAGGAAAATCACGGTTAAGGGTATCATGGTTCATTCCACGGGTGCAAACAACCCGAACCTAAAACGCTATGTAGGTCCTGATGATGGTTTGCTCGGTAAAAACCAGTACGGCAATCATTGGAACACCTACCATCCCGGCGGCAGAGAGGTCTGCGTTCATGCCTTTATCGGCAAGTTGGCTGACGGCACGATTGCCACATACCAAACTCTCCCTTGGAATCATCGTGGTTGGCACGCTGGGGGCAGTGCAAACAATACCCATATCGGTTTTGAAATCTGCGAGGACGGTCTTTCGGATTATGCCTACTTTAAGAAGGTGTACCGTGAGGCCGTTGAACTTTGTGCCTACCTCTGTAAGGAGTACGGTTTGACCGAACAGAACATCATCTGCCACTCCGAGGGTTACAAGCAGGGCATTGCATCCAACCACGGTGACGTGATGCACTGGTTTCCAAAGCACGGCAAGAGCATGGATACCTTCCGTGCCGAGGTCAAGGCACTCCTGGCGACTACCGATGAGGAGGAAACCGAAACTCCTGCAGAGCCTACGGTGACATATCCCGAAAAGCTGACTACTGGTTATTACCGTGTGCGTAAGGATTGGAAGGACAGCAAGTCCCAGGTGGGTGCTTACCGTATTCTCTCCAATGCAAAGGCGGCGGCAGATAAGAACCCAGGAACTTTTGTTTTTGCAAATGACGGCACTGCCATTTATCCTGCCGACAGCACAGCCGAGCCGGATTACCGTGTCCATACGGTTGTGAAGGGCGATACCCTTTGGGATATTGCCGTGAAATATCTCGGCAAAGGCAGCAGATACACCGAAATTAAGAAACTGAATGGACTTTCTTCCAATGTGATTTATAGCGGTTGGAAACTGAAGATTCCGAACTAATATGATGCCCTTTGAGGATTTTTCCTTGAAGGGCATTATTTTTTTGCCTTGAGGGGGTTCGATTCAGCCTGTCTTTTCGCATATAGGCAGAGGGAACATTTCCACCGTTCCCCGGATTGGAGGAATCACAATGGAAGTAAAACAGATTGAGAATTTTAAGATACCTAACGCCGTTGCACACGAAATCACACAGGAAGAGCTTCAGCGAGAATTTGACTATTACAGGGCACAGCAGGTGCTTGAAACCATGTTCCTGTTCGGCATGATTTCTGTGGATGAATTCCACAAAATATCGGCTTATAATCGCAAAACTTTCTCCCCATTTCTGTCAGAGATTATGCCGTAAATGACTTGCTATTTCTGCGATAGTACGGGAATATATCACTACCCAAAAAGCGAGGTGAGTTGATGAAAAGGATAACAAAAATCGGGGTAAACGAAACCCTGGGTCAAAAGAAAAAATTAAAAGTTGCTGCCTACTGCCGAGTGTCTACGGCAAGTGATGAGCAGCTTATCAGCCTTGAAGCACAAAAGGCACATTATGAAAGCTACATTCGTTCCAATGACGAATGGGAGTATGTAGGTCTTTACTATGACGAAGGCATCACGGGTACGAAAAAGGATGTCCGTGCCGGACTGCTTTCTATGATTGCAGACTGTGAGGACGGTAAGATTGAGTTTATCATAACCAAATCTATCAGCCGATTTGCACGAAATACAACGGACTGCCTGGAAATGGTGCGAAAGCTGACAGATTTGGGAATTTCCATTTTCTTTGAAAAAGAGAATATCAACACGGGTTCGATGGAAAGCGAACTGATGCTTTCCATATTAAGTAGCCTTGCTGAAAGCGAATCGGTGTCCATTTCAGAAAACAGCAAATGGTCGGTGCAGAAACGCTTTCAGAACGGCACATTCATTATTTCCTATCCCCCATATGGATATGACAACGATAACGGAACGATGGTCATTGTGCCGGAGCAGGCAGAGGTTGTAAAAGAGATTTTCGCATCCTGCCTTGCGGGTAAAGGTACGCACGCCATAGCCAAGGAACTGAATGCCAGAGGACTTAAGACCAAGAAAAACGGTAAATGGGGTGCGGGTGCTGTGAAGGCCATTCTTACCAACGAAAAATATACAGGCGATGTTATTTTTCAAAAGACCTACAGTGACAGCAGTTTTAACCGCCATCGAAATTACGGTGAGCGTGACCGTTTCCTTTGCGAAAATCATCATGAGCCGATAATCAGCCATGAGGATTTTGACAGGGTTCGCATGGTGCTTGACCAGAGAGCAATGGAAAAGGGTAACGGCACAGATACCTACCGATATCAGAACAGATATTGTTTTTCCGGCAGAATTAAATGCGGAGAGTGCGGTGATACCTTCAAGCGTAGGCAGCATTACAAGCCAAGCGGAAATTATGTGGCGTGGACTTGTGCAACGCATTTGGAACACAAAGAGCAGTGTTCTATGCTTTACATTTCCGATGAGGGCATAAAACTGGCTTTTCTGACACTGATGAACAAACTGGTCTACGGACATCAAGCAGTGCTGAAACCACTTCTCAGAACTCTGCGTGGTACGGATGATAAGGACAGATTGCTCCGTATTCAAGAGTTGGAACTCCGTATTGAGGGCAATACCGACAGAAAACAGATTCTTACCAATCTGATGGCAACGGGGGTCTTGGAGCCTGCCGTTTTCAACAAGGAAAACAATGCACTTCTGGAGGAGGAACAGCGGCTTCGTGCAGAAAAGGATAAACTGGTGAGTTTCGTTGGCGGAGACAAGGTCAGGATGAAGGAACTGCAAAAGCTGATGGCTTTCACCTCTAAGGGTGAGATGCTGACAGCATTTTCAGATGAAATGTTCCTTGGCTTTGTAGAGAGCATTACGGTGGAAACAAGGGAACTGATTGTATTCCACCTTAACTGTGGATTGAATTTAACGGAAAGGTTGGTGATTTGAATGACGGCACACATTCCATACGGATATCGCATCGTAGACGGAAAAGCGGTTGTGGATGAAGTTCGGGCAGAACAGGTCAGAACTTTTTTCGAAGAATATATTTCCGGCAAGTCGCTGAAAGCTGCGGCGGAAGAAGTAGGTTTGAAGATTTTTCACGGCAGTGCTGGAAGAATGCTCCGAAATACCCACTACCTTGGGGATGACTATTATCCTGCCATTATTGATAAGGAACTGTTCGATAATGCTGAAGAAGAAAGGCTGTCCAGAGCAAATCAGCTTGGCAGGGTCAGAGAATTAAAAGCCAAGGAAACACCTGCCGTTCCCCTGCATTTTACAATGGGACAACAAACAAAGGTTATTTATGACCCATTCGAGCAAGCGGAATACGCCTACAGTCTGATAGAAAGTGAGATGAAGTTGAATGGAACCAATTAAAAATATAACAGTGATTCCGGCGCGTAGGCGTGTCGGCAACACTGCAAAAGAATCAGAAATACCAAAACTTCGTGTGGCTGCTTACTGTCGAGTTTCTACCGATAGTGATGAACAAGCTACCAGTTACGAGGCACAGGTGGAGCATTACACGGATTATATCAGAAAGAACCCTGAATGGGAGTTTGCCGGAATTTTCGCTGACGATGGAATATCCGGTACTAACACCAAAAAACGTGAGGAGTTCAATCGTATGATTGACGAGGCTATGGCGGGCAAAATCGACATGATTGTTACCAAGTCCATCAGCCGATTCGCACGAAATACACTGGATTGCCTTAAATATATCAGGCAGCTTAAGGAAAAGAACATCCCCGTTTATTTTGAAAAGGAAAACATCAATACGATGGATGCCAAGGGTGAGGTGCTGCTTACCATCATGGCGAGCCTTGCACAGCAGGAAAGCCAGTCCTTGTCCCAGAACGTAAAATTGGGATTCCAGTACCGTTACCAACAAGGGCAGATTACCGTGAACCACAATCGTTTCCTGGGGTACACCAAGGATGAAAAAGGTCAGTTGATTATTGACCCTGATGAGGCAGTTGTGGTCAGACGTATTTACAGAGAGTACCTTGAGGGTGCAAGTCTGCAGCAGATTTGCAGAGGCCTTGAGGCAGACGGGATATTAACGGGTGCCGGAAAGAAGAAATGGCGACCAGAATCAGTTAAGAAGATACTTCAAAACGAAAAATACATCGGTGACGCACTTCTTCAGAAAACCTATACGGTGGATTTTCTTGAGAAAAAGCGTGTGCCGAATAACGGCTTGGTTCCGCAGTATTATGTAGAAAACAGCCACGAAGCCATTATTCCCCGCGACCTTTATATGCAGGTGCAGGAAGAGATGGTCAGACGAGCCAATCTGCACAGTGGGAAGAATCGAAAAAAGCGTGTTTACAGTAGCAAGTATGCACTTTCAAGTATCGTGTACTGCTCCAAGTGCGGTGACATTTACCGCAGAATCGCATGGAACAACAGAGGTTACAAATCTATTGTTTGGAGATGCGTCAGCCGATTGGAGGAAAAAGGGTCTGAATGCACTGCCCCTACCATAAATGAGGAAACATTGCAGAAAGCAGTTGTTAAGGCTATTAACGAACTTTTGGCTAACAAAGACTCATTCCTCAAGGTGCTACAGAAAAATATAGCTACTGTATTTAATGGAGAAAATGATAATGCCACTGATGACATTGATAGCAAATTGGAAGAATTACAACAACAGCTTCTTATTCAAGCAAAATCCAAGAATGACTATGAAGATGTGGCTGATGAAATTTACCGCCTTCGAGAATTGAAGCAAAATGCACTTGTTGAAAATGCAGAGCGAGAAGGAAAAAGGCAACGAATCGCTGAAATGACTGATTTCTTGAATAAACAATCCGCAGAGTTGGAGGAATATGATGAGCAGTTGGTAAGGCGGCTTATTGAAAAAGTAACGATATATGAAGATAAGCTCACCGTTGAATTCAAGTCTGGGATTGAGATTGACGAAGAGATATAGAATATTAACCGCCAATTAAGGGCTAACACCCTTTGGCGGTTTTTAATGGATTTTTTTAATTTAAAAGTTGCTTAAAATGACTTATTGTGTTAAAATATATGATGATCCAAATAAGAATTTAGGAGGAACCGAAACTATGACAGCCTCAATGCGTTTAAGATAAGCTGGCAATAAAAAAAGCAGAATCTATCCCCGATGATAGGCTTTTTTGTTGTGCTTATTTATACGATATTGAGCATTCATTAGTTACGGTGAGGATATAGGTTATTAAACTATACCTTTATTTAACTATGTCTTTAATATGAATGTTTCCAAATTGTATGTATGCAGACCAAAAGCCACATTGTGGATTTAGGCCTGCATTTTTTATTGCCTAGAATGCTATTCAATATAGAAATTCAAGCAAAATAATATGCAGGAGATAATATCAATGGAAAAATACAACAATTGGAAACTTAAGTTTTATACAATATGGGCAGGGCAGGCAGTATCATTAATCACTAGTGCCATCCTGCAAATGGCGATTATTTTTTACCTTACAGAAAAAACAGGATCTGCGATGGTCTTGTCTATGGCTTCACTAGTAGGTTTTTTACCCTATGCGGTCTTTGGACCAGCCATTGGTGTATTAGTGGATCGTCATGATAGGAAGAAGATAATGATTGGTGCTGATTTAATTATCGCAGCAGCTGGGGCAGTGCTTGCTATTGTTGCATTGTATATGGAGCTACCTATCTGGATGGTTATGGTAGTATTGTTTATCCGTAGCATTGGAACGGCTTTTCATACCCCAGCACTCAATGCTGTTACGCCACTTTTAGTACCAGAAGAACAGCTTACGAAATGCGCAGGCTATAGTCAGTCTTTACAGTCTATAAGCTATATTGTTAGTCCGGCGGTTGCAGCATTGTTATATTCCGTTTGGGAATTAAATGCTATTATTGCCATCGATGTATTGGGGGCAGTGATGGCGTCTATTACGGTAGCAATTGTACGTATTCCTAAGCTGGGCGTTCAAGTGCAAAGCTTGAAACCAAATTTCATAAGAGAAATGAAAGAAGGAATTGTCGTACTGAGACAAAACAAAGGATTATTTGCCTTATTACTCTTAGGAACACTATATACTTTTGTTTATATGCCAATTAATGCACTATTTCCTTTAATAAGCATGGAATACTTTAATGGAACACCTGTGCATATTTCTATTACCGAAATCGCTTTTGCATCTGGAATGCTAGTAGGAGGCTTACTATTGGGGAGATTAGGAAGTTTCAAAAAGCGTGTACTACTAATAACAGGTTCATTTTTTATCATGGGGGCCAGTTTAGCCGTTTCAGGAATACTTCCTACAAGTGGATTTGTTATATTTGTAGTTTGCTGTGCAATAATGGGGCTTTCGGTGCCATTTTATAGCGGCGTGCAAACAGCTCTTTTTCAGGAGAAAATTAAACCTGAATATTTAGGACGTGTATTTTCTTTGACTGGTAGTATCATGTCACTTGCTATGCCAATTGGATTAATTCTTTCTGGGTTCTTTGCTGATAGAATCGGTGTAAATTATTGGTTTTTACTATCAGGTATTTTAATTATTTGCATTGCCATAGCTTGCCCGATGATAACTGAGATTAGGAAATTAGATTTAAAATAAACAATATTGGAGGGATATTTATGTATCTTATTTTCATGTAATTCTTCCTGCTAAAATCGCAGGGTTTTCCCTGCGTACAAGCAAATGAAAACATGCGATTATAGACAGGAGGAAAATTTTATGGAATTGATATTAAAAGCTAAAGACATTCGTGTGGAATTCAAAGGACGCGATGTTTTAGATATAGAAGAATTAGAAATATATGATTATGACCGTATTGGTTTAGTAGGAGCAAATGGTGCTGGAAAAAGCACTTTACTCAGGGTACTTTTAGGAGAATTAACTCCCCCAGGATGTAAAATGAATCGTCTGGGTGAACTTGCCTATATTCCCCAGTTGGACGAAGTAACTTTGCAGGTGGAAAAAGATTTTGCACTTGTAGGCAAGCTCGGTGTTGAGCAATTAGATATACAGACCATGAGCGGTGGTGAAGAAACAAGGCTTAAAATAGCACAGGCCTTATCGGCACAGGTTCATGGTATTTTAGCGGATGAACCTACGAGCCATTTAGACCGTGAAGGAATTGATTTTCTAATTGGACAACTAAAATATTTTACAGGTGCACTGTTAGTTATTAGCCATGACCGCTATTTTCTTGATGAAATAGTAGATAAAATATGGGAACTGAAAGATGGCAAAATCACTGAGTATTGGGGAAACTATTCTGATTATCTTCGTCAGAAAGAGGAAGAACGCAAGAGTCAAGCTGCAGAATACGAACAATTTATTGCGGAACGTGCCCGATTGGAAAGGGCTGCGGAGGAAAAGCGAAAACAGGCTCGTAAAATAGAACAGAAGGCGAAAGGTGCTTCAAAGAAAAAAAGTACTGAAGGCGGAGGGCGTTTAGCTCATCAAAAATCAATAGGAAGTAAGGAAAAAAAGATGCATAATGCCGCTAAATCCCTAGAGCACAGGATTGCAGCCTTAGGAAATGTAGAAGCTCCGGAAGACATTCGCAGAATTCGTTTCAGGCAAAGTAAAGCATTGGAGCTCCATAATCCATACCCTATAGTCGGTACGGAAATTAATAAAATATTTGGGGATAAGGCACTGTTTGAAAATGCATCTTTTCAAATTCCTCTAGGAGCAAAAGTGGCGTTAACTGGTGGTAATGGAACCGGAAAAACAACTTTAATCCGAATGATCTTAAACCATGAAGAAGGAATTTCTATTTCACCTAAGGCAAAAATAGGTTACTTTGCACAGAATGGTTACAAGTACAACAGTAATCAGAATGTCATGGAGTTTATGCAGGAGGATTGTGATTACAATATATCAGAAATTCGTTCAGTGCTAGCATCTATGGGGTTCAAACAGAACGATATTGGAAAAAGCTTATCTGTTTTAAGCGGTGGAGAAATTATAAAATTGTTGCTAGCTAAAATGCTTATGGGTAGATATAACATCCTACTAATGGATGAACCCAGTAACTTCCTTGACATACCAAGTTTAGAGGCTTTGGAAATACTAATGAAGGAGTATGCCGGAACTATCGTGTTTATCACCCACGATAAACGCTTACTCGAAAATGTAGCTGATGTAGTTTATGAAATTAGAGATAAGAAAATAAATCTGAAACATTAAATTTAAGTAGTCGCTGGTCAGTATAGTCTGTTCTGGCTGGCGGCTCCATTGTTAAAAAGTATAAAGACTTTTTTCTAAAAATATTATTCGTTGAGAATGAGATTGGAGGGTTTATATTGTTTATACGAGTAGTTCCGTACGACCCCTTTTGGGAAGTAGAGTATGAAAATGAATCACAGAAGATAAAGAATATATTGAAGGATATATTGGTGGAGGTTTACCATATTGGCAGTACAGCAGTCAAAGGGTTAGCCGCTAAATCAATCATTGATATAATGCCCGTAGTGACAAATATTAGTTTGGTTGATAAGCATAACAAAGAATTTGTAGCGATTGGTTATGAGTGTATGGGTGAGTTTGGTATTGAAGGACGTAGATATTTCCGCAAAGGCGGCGATAACAGGACACACCAGATTCATATTTTTGAGCAAAGCAATCACAAAGATATTAATAGGCATATAGCAGTAAGGGACTTTCTGCGTACACATCCAGACATCGCTTTAGAGTATGGTGAATTAAAGATGGAGCGGGCTTATCGATTCTCGGAGGATATTGAAGGCTACTGCACTGGTAAACCCAAAATACGAGTGGCTGCTTACTGCCGTGTTTCAACGGATAGTGAGGAGCAGGCTTCAAGCTATGACATTCAGATTGAGCATTATACAAATTATATTAAGAAGAACAAGGAATGGGAATTGGCAGGTATTTTTGCGGATGACGGCATCACAGGTACCAATACCAAAAAGCGTGATGAGTTCAATCGCATGATTGAAGAGTGCATGGCAGGAAGTATAGATATGATCATCACAAAATCCATTAGTCGATTTGCCAGAAACACGTTGGATTGCCTTAAATACATCCGTCAGTTAAAGGATAAAAACATCGCTGTGTTCTTTGAAAAAGAGAATATCAACACAATGGATTCCAAGGGTGAAATCATGCTGACCATTATGGCATCCATTGCCCAACAGGAAAGCCAGTCCTTAAGCCAGAACGTAAAGCTGGGTATTCAGTATCGCTATCAGCAAGGTGAAGTTCAGGTCAACCACAAGCGCTTCCTTGGATACACCAAGGATGAAAACAAGCAACTAGTGATTGATCCAGAGGGTGCTGAGGTTGTTAAACGGATTTACAGAGAGTACCTTGAGGGTGCCAGCCTTTTGCAGATAGCAAGAGGATTAGAAGCAGACGGTATTCTAACAGCGGCGGGAAAAGCCAAATGGAGACCAGAAACACTGAAAAAGATACTGCAGAATGAAAAGTACATCGGTGATGCCCTGCTACAAAAAACATATACGGTTGATTTCCTTTCTAAAAAGCGAGTAAAGAATAACGGCATCGTTCCCCAGTATTATGTAGAAAACAGCCATGAGCCTATCATTCCACGTGAGCTTTTTATGCAGGTTCAAGAAGAGATGGTTCGAAGAGCAAATCTTCGCGGAGGCAAGGACGGTAAAAAGCGGGTCTATAGTAGTAAGTATGCTTTATCGAGTATTGTTTACTGTGGACAGTGCGGTGATATTTACCGCCGGGTACACTGGAATAACCGAGGTTACAAGTCTATTGTTTGGAGATGCGTCAGCCGTTTGGAGGAAAAAGGATCTGAATGTACTGCCCCTACCATAAACGAGGAAACATTGCAGACAGCAGTGGTCAAGACTATTAACGAACTTTTGGCTAACAAAGAACCCTTCCTCCAGGCGTTGCAGAAAAACGTGGCTACTATACTTAATGAAGAAAATGATAATGCCACCAATGATATTGATAGCAAATTGGAAGAATTACAACAACAGCTTCTTATCCAAGCAAAATCCAAGAATGACTATGAAGATGTGGCTGATGAAATCTACCGCCTTCGAGAATTGAAGCAAAATGCACTTGTTGAAAATGCAGAGCGTGAAGGAAAAAGGCAGCGAATCGCTGAAATAAATGATTTCTTGAATGAACAATCTTGCCAATTGGAGGAATATGATGAGCAGTTAGTAAGGCGGCTTATTGAAAAAGTTACGGTATTTCATGATAAGTTCGCCGTTGAATTCAAATCAGGAGTCGAGATTGATGTAGAAGGGTAATCTTTAGAAAGAGGGTTGAGTGAAAATTTAAATTCCAGTGTAAAGTTAATTTCCACTGTGAAGAGTAAACTCCACTTTATGAAGATTTAACCCCTGTGTTTTGGAGACAAAATGTATTATAATAGTCTTGCAGACAATGTTCGAAATAAACAATTGCATAACAAACAGACGACTGGATAGATTTGAGAAAGACTAAATTCCACTCGACAGTTCAGTATTTGAAGGTATCTTCATCCGCAGATTGGCTTTTGTTTTTGGGTTACTTTTTCAGTAGTTCAGGGGTTAGTATAATATCATTTGGTGGTATTTCCCTTAGGCCGAATGCATTGACTGCACCTTTATCAAGTAGCATCAGGGCCAGCTTATTTGGGGGAAGACCATTTAAGCTGGCTCTGGCTGTACTGTTAATATGACTAGCGAGCTTAGTTGCATCCCATTTCGTTAGGTGGTCGAATGAAGAACCTTTAGGCAAAACATAACGTATGTACTCATGATTCTTTTCTACTCCTGGCTTTTGCCAGGATGCCATTGGATCACAGTAGTATATGGATGTACGTATAACATTATCAATACCAGTCTCTAGTTCATCAGGTTTTGAAAATTCAAAACCTCGATCCGTTAAGATAACGGGAAAGGTAATACAGAATCCTAACGTGGACATTTTTTCTTCTAGATGGTTAAACACCTTATTAACCGAGGTTGTTGTTTTGTCAGGTAGCAGGTAAATTAGCATCAATTTACAACTTCGGAAGAATAATGTAAGGAATACTTTTTTGCTTCCTTCACAGCCGACTACAGTATCCATTTCTACAACATTTGTATCAGGATAGGCTTGCATATAATTAAGAAAATCCTTGTAAGTACATCCTTCAAAAATACCTTTATCATTGATTTCTGAAGCATGTGGCTTGCGCAGCTTATATTTCACTTTTCTTGGAAGGTCAATGTTCTTAACGGAAAGCGCACCAGAGGCTATGTAGTTATAAATGGTTTTTTCTGTGCAATTGAGTTCGGGATGATTTTTAAGGATGTGATAAGGTGTCTGCCCCTGTAGGATTAAAGGCGAAACAATAGCATCCATTTGTTTAAGTCCTTCTTCTGAAATATTAATTCCATTTCTGGATTCAACCAGAACTGTTTTATACTCACGGTTTGAAGGAACTGCTTTGTAGAAGAACTTATCAAGTCTACACTGAGCCTTTTTGTGACATCCATTGCAAACATAGGGAGCTTTTACTACTACAGGACATATTTCTTTTGTAAACCTACTACAATGAGCATTGCATGCATTACATGTACTGCATTGTTTTCTACAAGAAATGGTACGATTACAGACATTTTTAAGACCACAATTACGTCGGTGGAGGCAGTGGTTAAAATTCACAAAATCATTTCTCGGGTTCAGGATACGGCGTTTTTTTATCTCCTTAGAAATAGTAGTAGGATCTTTGCATATGTATTTTGCTATTTCTTTAAAAGGCATGTTATTATCTAGGGATTTTTCAATATAGATTCTATTATCTAAAGTAAGATGTTTGTTCTGGTCAAGCATTTTTGTAACAGTACAACCTACATTTTTAAGAACGACA
>JAQERH010000039.1 GCA_027698105.1 Lachnospiraceae bacterium AM93-12TA | reverse complement strand
CAGCTTATTCAAGTGCGCCCATTTATGGTTTTCCTCTACTTTCTTTCACACTATTTCCTCCTTGTATAATAGGTTAATATCAATATAGAAGAAAATAGATGTATTGTAAAGCTTTTGCGCTGAAACATCCCGTTTAGCGCAGACTTTCCTGCGAAAGCCTTGCTGTTATCGTGGGACGGCTACTTCTGCCTGTGTTGTGCCATATCTAAGAGGAAGAAAAAGAAAGAAGAGGAAAACTTTTTAAGCAGTTTTCATTGAAGCACCAAAAAGTTATTCCTCTCCTAAAAGGAAGAAAAAGAAAGAAGAGGAAAACTTTTTAAGCGACTTTCATTGGAGCGTCAAAAAGTTGTTCCTCTTCTTTCTTATTTATCTTTTTTTTCCATCTTCTTTTCGCAAAAGTCCCCACACGATGCCCAATGGAATCAGGCACAGCAGGCTGCTCTTTATTCCCAGCCATCTGCTTCCCAGGAATCCGCTGATGACGCCAAAGTGGAAAGACAGAAGCGTGCCGCCGAAAAAGGCGGCCTTTTTTAATTTCTCTTTGGCATGTTCCGGGTTAGATTCCCGATCCAGCATGTATTCCGTCAGGGAGGAGAAGGTCTGCTTGATGTTGTTGGTGGAAAATACGTTGGCAGATGTAAAGCCGTCTGCTCCGGGGAATACACACCACTGAAGAGCTGCAGAAAAGAAAATAGGATAGACAGCCAGGGTGGAATTCATTTTTTCCGGAAAAAAGCTGAGTATGATGACAATGGCCATTTCCACAGCAATTGCCAGGTATTTTAACCGTCTGTGAAGCTTTCGTTCCAGAATCACGGACAGTACAATGGCTGATACAAACACCAGAAAAGCCCCCAGCCTGAGCAGGGCATCCGGAAAACGGCACCACAGTACAGAGCGTATCATTTCAATTAGATTAGCGGTCTGGGCATTTCCGAAAGTTGACATTCTGTTAAAGAATGCATAGGATCCCAGATAGCCGCCGCAGACTGCCATCAGAAAATGGATGGGCAGGCCGTAGGATACCTGCCCCTGTTCCAGCTTCAAAATAAGTTCCTCCTTTTAGGAAACAAGAGCCTTGACTTTGGCCTCGATGTCCAGCAGCTGCTCCCTGGTGGGAATGTACTGGATACGGATTTTGTCCATGCAGATGTTAAATCCGCACTTTACAAGCTCCTCCTCTACCTGTGCGATACTCTGTCCTCCCCAGCCGTAGGAACCGAAGGCAAAGGCCTCCCGCTTTTTCGGGGAAAGTCCCTTCAGATAGCAGAGAAATGCGGCCATATTCGGCATCATATTGTTGTTTAAGGTCGGAGAACCGGCGGCAATGTATTTGCAGTCCAGGACAAGGGGAAGGATGTCCGAAATATGCTCTGTCTTTAAATCTACCAGATGCACCGGAACCTGCTTCTGGGAAAATCCTTCTGCAATAGCCTGGGCAATCAGTTCTGTGGAGTGCCACATACTGTCAAAGACTACGAGAGCGCCAGTCTCTGGGGTTTTGGAGGCCCAGGTTTCATAAGCGTCTAAAATATCGGCCACATGGCTTCTCCAGATAACGCCGTGGCCTGGGATAATCATGTCAGGATTTAATTCTTTTACAATGTTCCATGCGCTGGCTGCCTGGGAGCCATAGCACATAACGATGTTTGCATAGTATTTTTTAGCCTCGAACAGAGTAACAGCCAGATCGGTTTCGTCGTCGAAGCGGTAGCTGGTACAGTAGTGCTGTCCAAAGGCATCGTTGGAGAAGAGAACTTTCTCCTCCGGGCACCATACAACCATGTTGTCAGGCCAGTGGAGCATGGGAGTCGATACAAAGGACAGAGTTCTGGAACCAATGCTCAGAGAATCACCGCTTTTTACAGTCTGATAGGAGTAATCGCCATAGTGGGCGGTCAGTCCTTTAATTCCATTGGGTGCGCTGGTGATAACGGCAGCGTTGGGGCATACCTTTAAAAGCTCAGGAAGAGCGCCGGAATGGTCCATTTCCACGTGGTTGGATATAATATAGTCGATTTTAGACGGGTCAATCACATCGCTGATGCGTTCTAACATTTCAGCGGCAAAGGGAGCTTTTACCGTGTCAATCAGAGTAATCTTTTCATCTATAATCAGATAAGCGTTGTAGGTAGCGCCCCGGTTTGTCGTATAGCCGTGAAAATTTCTGATGTGCCAGTCAAGAGCGCCTACCCAGTAAATGCCTTCTTTTACCTGAACTGCTTTCATGGTTCATTCCTCCTTATATCAATACTTGGTCTGAATTTTCAAATGTACTATAATATACTTTTTCTTTGAATGCAACTGATTTTATATGCTGTACGGCTCAAGACAGGGGAAGAACAGAAAAAAATACAATCGGGGATTGACAAAACTGTTACTACTGTATATATTATAGATATACAGTAGACACAAACAATATGGGGAGGATGGAGGAGAAGACAGGAAGATGAATATTTCAGAACAGGAGGCCGGAACATGAACATAGTGATAAGCAATTCTGGGGAAACACCGATTTATGAGCAGATTGCCTCCCAGATTAAAAGCGCTGTGATAGCCGGGGAAGTGAAGCCGGGCGACCCGCTTCCATCGCTGAGATTTTTGGCGAAAGAACTGAGAGTCAGTGTGATTTCCACTAAAAGAGCATATGAAGAACTGGAGCGGGAGGGATATATTACCTCAGTTCCGGGAAAGGGGAGCTTTGCCGCTGAGATCAACAGAGAACTTTTGCAGGAGGAGCAGTACAAGCGGCTGGAGGAGCATTTGAATGAGGCTGTGGACGCAGCCAGGACAGCGGGGATTTCCCTGGAGGAAATGAAGGGGCTGCTTGAGACACTTTATGAAGGGTAGGAAAGGATGCAGGGCAATAAAAATTGCAGCAATCGAAAATCAAAGGCAGAAGGAGGGCGGAACATGGATGCAGGAAAAGACAGCAATAGAATGAGCCTGGAAAACGGTGCACAGGCAGCTCTTTCCTTTCAGGAGGTGAGAAAAGAGTACGGGAACTTTTGCCTGGGACCGCTGACTCTTTCAGTTCCGGAAGGATGTATTACAGGACTGGTAGGGGAAAATGGTGCAGGAAAGACTACCCTGATGAAGGCGGCCCTGGGAATGGTGCTGCCGGATGAAGGAACAGTATCCTGCCTGGGCTGTAATCCAGTCAGAGAAGGAAAGCAGGCGAGAAAAGAGGTGGGAGTAGTCTTTGGAGAACTGCAGCTGCCGGGAAATTTTACCGCACGGATGGCGGGAAAGTTCTGGCAGGAGATCTATGAAGGCTTTGACGAAGCATATTTTAAAAGGCTCCAGGAGCGCTTTTCTGTTCCGGAGAATAAGCCGGTAAGACAGCTTTCAGCGGGAATGAAGGCCAAGCTGGCCCTTGCAGGTGCAGTGTCTCACCACCCCAGACTTTTGATTCTGGATGAGCCTTTAAACGGTCTGGATCCATTGGCAAAAGACGAGGCAGTGGAGCTTTTAAGAGAACTTGGGGAAGAAGAGGTTACGATTCTGATTTCCAGTCATACAACGGCAGATTTGGAAAAGCTGGCCGATTATCTGGCCTTTCTCCATAATGGAAAGCTTTCCTTATTTGAAGAGAAGGACGGGCTGCTGGAGCGGTACAGGACAGTACAGGGCGCGGAAGAAACCCTGGATCGTTTAAGACAGCAGAATATCCGCCTGATCGGAATGAGGAGAGGGGCCTTTGGAGCCTGGGCCATTTTCGACAGGACAAGCGTTCAGAACAGAGCAGTTTTAGAAGACTCAGGAGTTTTGACAGGGAGAGCCAGCTTAGAAGAGATTGTCACCTGTCTGCTGAAAGAAGAAAGGGCAGAACAGAGAAGGAATATGGAGAGGAGGAAGCTGGATGAAAAGACTTTTATATAAGGAATTCAGGATGTTTGCATTTCAGGTGAAAACCTGGACAGCTGTGCTGGCATTCCTGATGATCTTCTGTCTCATTGCCGGTCAGACAGGCCCCTTTGTAGGAGGTATGTGCGGCTTTGTGGTGATCAGCAGTCTGGCGCCTTTTACAGAAGAGAAAAAACGAGGAAGTGATGCCTATACGGCGGCGCTTCCGGTAAGCCGCAGGGAGATTGTGAAGGCCAGATACAGTTTTCTGATTCTCTTAGATTTGACAGCAGCGGCAGTGTTTGGGCTTTGCGGCATGACGGCAGGATGGTTTCTGGGGGAGAGCAGGGCAGAGACAGTCATGGGGCTGATGGCAGTGATGATTATTTCCCTGATCTTACAGTTGATTCTGCTTCCTGCTGTGTACTGGCTGGGGGAGATGAAAGCGAGGATTGTCTTTCTTGCTTTTGTGCTGGCATCAGTATTTCTGAGTACAGCCCTGTCATCTGGAAGCCGGATACCGGTGACAGAGGAGACGGTGATGGCAGGACTTATGATTGGCCTGTTTTTTGCAGCTGTTCTCCTGGTTCCATCCTATCTCCTGTCAGCAGCAGCTATGGAGAGGAAGAATTTTTAGTTCTTTATTTAATAAAAAAATGGCTTGTGAAAATGAAACATAAAATCAGCAGAGCCGGATGCAGAAAGCAATATTTCTGTGTCCGGCTTTCTGTATGTGCCAGCTGTAAAATAATCAGAAAATAGTTGACAAATGGAAAAAAAGATAATATTATAAACATATGAACAATCATTCATGTGTTTGAGTGAGACACGGAGGACGCAGGCAGAAGAGATGAGAGACAGGAGGTATGCAGATGGCAGTTCATGATGTGGAGTGCTGTGATTTTTACCAGGTTCACGAAGACGTGGTAAAGGCAGTGAAGGAGAAAATGCCGGATGAGGATGAACTCTATGATTTGGCGGAGATTTTTAAGGTGTTCGGCGATTCCACGAGAATTAAGATTCTTTATGTACTGTTTGAACAGGAGATGTGTGTGTGTGATATTGCCCAGCTGTTAAATATGACCCAGTCGGCCATTTCCCATCAGCTTAAAATCCTGAAGCAGTCAAGGCTGGTGAAAAACAGAAGAGAAGGAAAAGCAGTATTTTATTCTCTGGCAGACGGCCATGTGAGAAGTATTATCAATCAGGGGCTTGAGCATATCGAAGAGTAAAAAGAAAGAACAAAAAGAAGAATAGAAAGGAAAAATGGAGGAATCATAGCTATGAAGAAAAAATTTAAGTTAACAGATTTGGACTGTGCAAACTGCGCTGCAAAGATGGAGGCAGGCATTAAGAAAATTGATGGAGTGAAGGATGCCACAGTCAGCTTTATGACACAGAAGCTGACGATTGAGGCAGACGATGAGAGATTTGACGAAATTATGAAGGAAGCTGCAGCTGTCTGCAGAAAAGTAGATCCGGACTGCACGATTAATATGTAGCACAGTGTCAGGAGGCATCATGACAAAGAAACAGAAAACCATGCTGGCAAGGATTATTGCAGCCTTTCTCATTTATATTCCGCTTTTTGCCGCTTCCCACAGAGGAATGATGGAGGGACTTAGTGTTCCGGTTCATTTTACAGTATTTTTAGTTCCGTATCTTATAATTGGATGGGATATTGTATACAAGGCAGTCAGGGGAATTATAAACGGTCAGGTATTTGATGAAAATTTTTTGATGACCATTGCCACCTTCGGCGCCTTTGGCATAGGAGAGTACTCTGAGGCGGTAGCAGTTATGCTGTTTTACCAGGTGGGAGAGCTGTTCCAGAATTATGCGGTCAACCGCTCCCGCCAGTCTATCACAGAGCTGATGGATATCTGCCCGGAGTATGCGAATATTGAAAAAGACGGAGAACTGATTCAGGCAGATCCGGATGATGTAGAAGTCGGAGATATTATTGTAATCAAGCCGGGAGAGAGAATTCCGTTAGATGGAATTGTCATTTCCGGAGAATCCATGGTGGACACCTCGGCGCTGACCGGAGAATCTGTACCCAGAAGAGTGGAGGCAGGTTCTGAGATTATCAGCGGCTGCATTAATGAGAGCGGAGTTCTGAGAGTGGAGGTGACAAAGGAATTTGATGATTCTACTGTGGCCAGAATTCTGGAACTGGTGGAAAACGCCAGCAGCAAGAAGGCAAAGGTGGAAAATTTTATTACCCGTTTTGCCAGGTATTACACTCCGGCAGTGGTGATTGCCGCGGCAGCTCTGGCTCTTGTGCCTCCGCTGGTCCTTGGAGCAAGCTTTGGTTCCTGGATTCAGAGAGCCTGCATTTTCCTTGTCATTTCCTGCCCGTGCGCCCTTGTTATTTCTGTGCCTTTAAGCTTTTTCGGAGGAATTGGAGCAGCGTCCAGAAACGGAGTTCTGGTAAAGGGAAGCAATTATCTGGAGGCTTTGGCCCAGATGGATACGATTGTGTTCGATAAAACGGGAACCCTGACCAAGGGAGAGTTTAAGGTAGCGGAAATCCGCCCGTCAGGTATGAGTGAGGAGGAATTGCTGAGACTTGCAGCGCTGGCGGAGCATTACTCAAACCATCCTATTTCCCTTTCTATTCGCGATGCTTATGAAAAGAGCGGCGGAAGGCTGAACCTGTCCTCTATTGGAAAAAATGAGGAAATTTCCGGCCGCGGCGTGCGGACAGAGATAGACGGATCCACTGTCCTGGCAGGAAATGGCAGGCTGATGGAGATGGAGAGAATCTCCTATGAGGAGTGCGAAAGCATTGGAACGGTAGTCTACCTGGCTAAGGACGGAGTTTTTGCAGGAACCATTGTGATCTCTGATACGGTGAAGGAACATGCGGCTCAGGCGATTCGAGATTTAAAGCAGGCAGGCGTGAGGAAGACCGTTATGCTCACAGGCGACAGAAAAGCAGTGGGCGAGGCAGTGGCAAAAAAGCTGGGATTAGATGAGGTTTTCACAGAGCTTCTTCCGGCTGACAAGGTAGCGCAGGTAGAGAAGCTGTTAGCCGGTCAGGCGGAGGGCAGGAAGCTGGCCTTTGTAGGAGACGGCATTAATGATGCTCCGGTACTGACCCGCGCTGACATTGGAATCGCTATGGGAAGCATGGGTTCTGATGCTGCTATCGAGGCGGCGGATGTAGTGCTCATGGATGATGATCCTGCTAAAATTTCCGTTATTGTACGAATTTCCAGAAAAACTCTGGCGATTGTGAAGCAGAATATTGTCTTTGCCCTGGGTGTGAAAGCTCTGGTCCTGGTTCTGGGAGCCTTTGGAATGGCCAATATGTGGGAGGCGGTATTTGCTGACGTAGGAGTCTCTGTCATTGCCATTTTAAATGCCATGAGGGCACTGAAAGCAAAGTAGCGCGTATGGCTTTTCATCCTTTATCATATCTGTCCCTTCGTTTACAGAAGTCTGAAAATGTGATAGACTGAACACAGGAATGTGTACGGGAGGATGAGGGGATGGGAAATACAGAAGAGAGGAAAAAACAGGAAGCAGGAGATACAGCCCATATCTGGTGTACCTCCTGCGGACGAATTCTGCCTGAGGACTCTGTTTACTGTGAATTCTGCGGCTCCAGAGTAGAGCATGAAATGGAGAGGAATTCAGACGATGGCAGAGGAAGGTCAGAGGGGCAGAACACAGAATCTCATAAAAGAATAGAATATCAGGATGAAAAAGGCGGCTTTTGCTGCCTGAAGCATCTGGGATGGAAAAAGGCCGCGGCGGCTGGAGTAATTGCTGCCTGTGGCCTTGTTCTGTCTGTTGTCTGGGCGTCAGGAAGACAGGCAGGGCGGGACTTTCAGCCTGTATGCGGATACATAAAGGATAACAGCCTGTTTGTGCTGAAAGAGAATAAAACATCAAGGGAGCTTTCTGAATCCTGTCTGAGAGACTGGAAGAACAGAGAACAGCTGCGTCTGCCGGAAGCACCGGGATGGCTTCCCTCCTGTTCAGGGGAAAAAGAAGTGCTCTGGTATCCGGAACAGGCAGGGGACGGAGCTTTCTCCCTGATGAGTCTTTATAATAAGGAAGAACAGAAGGCAGACAGCGGAGTAGTTTCCGTTCAGACAGCCGGGGACACGGCAGTTTATGAAAAAAGCAGCGGTGGGCTTTACGTGTATTCAAAAGGGAAAAAGGAAAAGCTGACTGCCGGTGTTTCCTCCTACCAGTTGGGAAGAGACGGCACATATTTAATCTGGCAGGAGGAACACCCGGATCAGACTACAGGACTTTATGGAGCTGCCCTCGACAAAAAAGGAGAAGCAGCAGAAGAACTGCTAGAAAGAGACGCCGAACTTCTGGGAGCTTCAGAGGATTTAAAGTCCGTTCTCTATCAAAAAGAGGGAGAAATCTGGCTGCTTGAAAACCATTCAGAGAAACGCCGCCTGGCACAGAATGTAAGCCAGGTATTTCTGGCAGATGCAGATGTGAAAACCCTGTTTTTTACAAGACAGGAAAACGGAGGAGAGAGTCTTTATTATCTGAACGGAATGCAGACAGGGAAACGCGGCGCAGAGCAGCTGATTGATTCGGAGTTTCAGTTTTTAATTCACGGTGAGGACGGAATTGTGGTTTATAAGGCGTCCGGGGAAGACGGAGAAGAAATCAGGATTGCCGGAGCAGGAATGTCTGCGGCGCTGGACTGTGATCCCAACCAGGAGATTTCTTTTACTGTTTCAGGCGGATATGGATGGTATCTGGCTTTGCCGGAGGCTGGGGCACAGCAGGCGCTGTATCGTGTATCACTGAATCAGGAAGAATTTGGAAGTACAAAAGAAGCGGCGGAGGATGCGGACCGTTTCTGCGGACAGTACAGAGGGATGCCCTTTTACCTGAACGATGTTCATGGGCAGACAGGGGATCTGTATTTCGGGGAGGAATCGGTCTCCTATGATGTGAAAGAAGAGTCTGTCTGCCTGGCACAGAATCCAAAAGGGGAGGAGAGCGGCATTTACTTTCTCTCTGATTATGACCCGCAGACAGGGAGCGGTGTGCTGACGGAATATTCGGGAGAGGACAGGCGGCTCGGAAAAATTGACAGCAATGTATCCGGCTACCTGACTGCACCGACTGGAATTTTATATTTTACAGATTATGACCAGGCAAGAGGACGGGGAACTTTAAACTATTATCAGAAGGGAACCAGCAGAAAGATTGATGAGGATGTATGGGCTGCGTACATCAGGAGCGGTGATACGGCAGCGCTTGTCCGTCAGAATCAGGTTTACGCGAGATAAAGGAGAAGATAATGGCGCAGGACAGAATTGAGAGGATAAAGCTGAGTATCGGAAAAAAAGCTGCGGCATTCAGCCGTTTAGCTGCGCTGAAGCTGGAGATACACCGGCTTCGCCTGGAGGCCAGAACCCTGAGGGCAGAGACACGCCAGACAGAGAAAGAACTGCAGAGGGAGCTTTCTGAAGCAGCAGAAAAAAGTTATGAAGCCTGGAAAGAAGCTGCAGACTGGGAAAGCTGCATGAAGGAGGCGTTTCAGCAGGCTCAGGAACTTGAGGACTCCATACATGAACGGAATGCAGAAGCAGAGCGCCTGGAAGAGACAGCAGAAGAGCTGAAATCTATCCGAAAGGCAGAAAAAGAAGAAAAAACAGCAGCAGTAGAAAAAGAAGAAACAAAAGGAATAAAAGAAAAAGAAACAGAAATAGAAGAAAAAGAAATGAAAGACGAAACGGGAAGCAGCCGGGAGGAGGCAGTCTGTGTCTGCCCCTCCTGCAAAGCTTCCTATGGGAAAAAGGTGAATTACTGCCGCCTTTGCGGCACAGCTATCCCGTCCCCGTCTGATCCAGATTAATGACAGACAGAAGACTTACAGCCATTTAGAGGCCCAGTCCTTCAGCTCCTCGGCAGATGCATCTGCTTCAAAGCGTCTGCCGCTGTCTACGGATGCGCCGGGAGCCAGGGCAGCCATATTTTTTCCGGAATCACCCATCAGGCTGCTGCCGGATGTGGCAAAGGGAACTATCGTTTTTCCGCTGAAATCATAGGATTCCATGAAGGTGTCGATGATAGACGGCTCTCTGTACCACCAGATCGGAAAACCGACAAAAATAACGTCGTACTGCTCCAGATGATCTGCCTTCTGGCTGATAGCAGGGCGGCTGCTTCTGTCGTTCATTTCAACAGAACTTCTGCTCTGGCTGTTCTTCCAGTCCAAATCTTCTTTGGTGTAAGGAATCTGGGGCTGGATTTCAAACAGATCAGCTCCTGTGCAGTCAGCCAGCAGTTCGGCCAGTTTTTTCGTAACTTTGCTGGCGCTGAAATAGGCTACTAATGATTTTTTCATGGCAAAGTCCTCCTTATGATTTTAATGGTCCGGAACCGTTGGGTTCCTATTATGTCTTACATCTATTATACAACCGGAACCATGCCGGAAGTCAAGAGGACACTTTGATTTCAGAAGACAAGGAAGAAAATAAAAAAGCCGGCGCGTCTATGCTGATTCAGTCATAGACGCGCCGGCTTTTTGCGGCCAAACTTATTTTCTGTTGCTGCGTCTCCAGATATTCATCTTCTCGGCATCCTTAATCAGTTCGTCTCTGAACTGTGGATGAGCGATGGAGATCAGCGCCTCTGCTCTCTGCCAGGTGTTTAATCCCTTTAAGTTTACCTTACCGAACTCAGTTACCACATAGTGGGTATTGGCACGGGTATCGGTAACAATAGAACCTGGGTGCAGGGTCGGAAGAATTCTGGACTTCAGCTCTCCGTCCTTTGTCTTGAAGGTGGAGGAGCAGCAGATGAAGCTCTTTCCGCCCTTGGAGAGATAGGCTCCCATTACGAAATCCAGCTGTCCGCCGGCTCCGCTGATGTGCTTGATTCCGGAGGACTCGGAGCTTACCTGGCCAAAGAGGTCAATGTCGACAGCGTTGTTGATGGACATAAAATTATCCAGCTGTGCAACTACGCGCACATCGTTGGTATAGCTGACAGGAGCGCTCATGCAGGCCGGGTTGTTATTCAGATAATCGTATAACTTCTTAGTTCCTGCACCGAAGCCGTAAACCTGGCGGCCCTTGTCAATATTTTTATGAGCACCTGTAATTTTTCCTGCCTCAGCAATATCTACAAACGCATCTACATACATCTCTGTATGAACGCCCAGATCCTTTAAGTCAGATTTGGCAATCAGAGAACCGACAGCGTTTGGCATACCGCCGATACCTAACTGGAGACATGCGCCGTCAGGAATCTCTTCTACAATTAATTTGGCAACTGTTTCATCAACATCAGAAGGGGCTCCGCCGCCGCCCATTTCAGCGATAGTCGGGTTGTCGCCCTCTACAATCATATCTACCTGGGAAATGTGGACACCCTCTTCAAATCCGCCTAAGCAGACAGGCATATTTTCGTTGACTTCCACAATTACGACCTTGGAGGTCTCGCAGATGGCTGCCAGATGGGAAGCATTGGGGCCGAAGTTAAAGTAGCCGTGCTCATCCATGGGAGCTACCTGGAATACAGCCACGTCATTGCGGTTTTCTTCAGCAAATTCACGGTAGAATCTCGGAAGCTCGGAATAGCGCATGGGGCTGTAGAAAGCAAAGCCCTGTGCAATGGCTTTTCTCTCAATACCGCTCATGTGCCAGGAGTTCCAGGTCATATGCTCTGCCGGATTTTCGATCTTGAAGATCTCAGGCACCCACATAAGGATACCTCCGCGGAAATTTACATTGTGAAGCTCAGGAAGTCTCTTGGCAATAGCCTTATCTACAGCCACAGGAGTTCCTGTTGTCCAGGCATAATCTACCCAGTCGCCGGATTTTACAACAGCGGCAGCCTGGTCAGCAGATACAAGTTTTTGTTGATACATGCTTCTGTAATCCATTTGATTCACCTATCCTTATTAAATTTATTCAGTTTGTTATCAGTTTATCATTCGCCGCTGGCAAGGTCAATAAGAATAGGTAAGAAATAGGTGGAAAATCGTGAATAGGTGATGAATTGATAATTATTTATCAAGTGATCATTGACAGTTTTGCCTAACAGTGGTAGTATAGAATTACTATCATTTATGCAATTATTTCTATTTTCAGGCTAACCATGACAAGGAGGAAACAAATTATGTCAAAGAAAGTCGTAATAGCAAGTGCATGCCGTACAGCCATTGGTTCCATGGGCGGACAGTTAAGCACAGTACCAGCGGCAGATATGGGAGCAGTTGTTATTAAGGAAGCTCTCAACAGAGCAGGAGTTGCTCCGGAGCAGGTAGATCACGTTTACATGGGCTGTGTAATCCAGGCCGGCCTTGGACAGAACGTGGCTCGTCAGATGTCCATTAAAGCAGGGCTTCCCATCGAGGTTCCGGCAGTTACGCTGAACGTAGTATGTGGTTCCGGTTTACAGTGTGTGAACGCAGCTGCCCAGATGATTCTCGCAGGCGACGCTGACATTGTTGTAGCAGGCGGAGCAGAGAACATGTCCGCAGCTCCATACGCTCTTAAGAATGCCCGCTACGGATACCGCATGGGCAACGCTCCGATGATCGATACAATGGTAAACGACGCTCTCTGGGATGCTTTCAACAACTATCACATGGGAATGACAGCAGAGAACATCTGCGATGACTGGAACATCACAAGAGAAGAGCTTGACGAGTTTGCTGTTGCCAGCCAGAACAAGGCATGTGAGGCTGTACAGTCCGGAAGATTCAAAGATGAGATCGTTCCGATTGAGGTTAAGAAGAAAAAAGAGACTGTTATCGTTGACACAGACGAGGGTCCGCGTCCAGGCACAACCATGGAAGGCCTTGCAAGACTGCGTCCAGCATTTAAGCCGGACGGCGGCCGCGTAACAGCAGGAAACGCTTCCTCCATTAACGACGGCGCTGCTGCAGTTGTTGTTATGAGCGAAGAGAAGGCAAAAGAGTTAGGCATTAAGCCGATGGCTACATGGGTTGCAGGCGCATTAGGCGGCGTAGATCCGAGAATCATGGGAATCGGCCCGGTAGCAGCTACTAAGAAGGTTCTGGCTAAGACAGGTCTTAAGGTAGAGGATTTTGATTTAATCGAGGCAAACGAGGCATTCGCTGCTCAGTCTATCGCAGTTGCCCGCGAGCTTGGATTTAATAAGGATAACCTGAATGTAAACGGAGGAGCAATTGCCCTCGGACATCCGGTAGGAGCATCTGGCTGCCGTATCCTTGTTACACTGCTTCATGAGATGCAGAAGCGCGATGCAAAGAAGGGTCTTGCTACTCTGTGCATCGGCGGCGGTATGGGCTGCGCTACAATCGTTGAGAGAGACTAAAATCCGGGTAAAGCCTTAAGGAGATGATCAATATGGGTTATGTAGATTATGAGCAGGAAGGCCATGTTGGTATTGTAACGATCAACAGGCCCAAAGCATTAAATGCCCTGAATGAAGAGGTACTGAAAGATCTGGAAGCTGCATTTGACGCTATCGATCAGGAAGAGGTGAGAGCTGTCATCCTGACAGGCGCAGGAGAAAAGTCCTTTGTCGCCGGAGCTGATATTGCAGCCATGAGCACTATGACGAAGGAAGAGGGAGAAGCTTTCGGAAAGTATGGAAACGATATTTTCCGTAAGATTGAGACATTCCCGATTCCGGTAATTGCAGCTGTAAACGGTTTCGCTCTTGGCGGCGGAAACGAGCTTTCTCTCAGCTGTGACATTCGTATCTGCTCTGAGAACGCAGTGTTCGGACAGCCAGAGACAGGTCTGGGAATTACACCAGGCTTTGGAGGTACTCAGAGACTGGTCCGCGTGATCGGTGTGGGAAAGGCTAAGGAGATGCTCTACACTGCCAGAAACATCAAGGCTGACGAGGCTTACCGCTTAGGACTTGTCAATGCAGTCTACCCACTGGAGAATCTGATGGCAGAAGCCAAAAAGCTGGCTGGTCAGATTGCGGCGAATGCTCCGATTGCTGTGAGAAACAGCAAGAAGGCAGCGAACGACGGACTCCAGACAGATATGGACAGAGCGATTGTGATTGAGGAAAACCTGTTTGGCGCCTGCTTTGAGACAGAGGATCAGAGAGAGGGTATGACAGCGTTCCTTGAGAAGAGAAAAGAAAAAGAGTTCAGAAACCGTTAATAAAAAGTATATGCTTTTTATGAGATAGGAGGAGATAACCATGAAAATCGGTGTTATCGGAGCAGGAACCATGGGTTCCGGCATTGCACAGGCTTTTGCACAGACAGAGGGATATGAAGTAGCTTTATGCGATATCAATGAGGAGTTCGCTGCAAACGGAAAGAAGAAGATTGCAAAGGGCTTTGAGAAGAGAATCGCAAAAGGCAAAATGACACAGGAGGATGCTGATAAGATCCTCGCAAAGATCACAACAGGCGTTAAGGATATCTGCGGAGACTGCGATCTGATCATTGAGGCTGCGATTGAGAACATGGAGATCAAGAAGCAGACTTTCAAGGAGTTAGATGCTATCTGCAAGGCAGACTGTATTTTCGCTACCAACACTTCCTCCCTCTCCATCACAGAGATTGGAGCAGGCGCAAGACCGGTTGTGGGCATGCATTTCTTCAATCCGGCTCCAGTTATGAAGCTGGTAGAGGTCATTGCAGGACTCAACACTCCGAAGGAGATGGTAGATAAGGTAATCGAGATTTCCGAAGCCATCGGCAAGACTCCGGTTCAGGTTGAGGAAGGCGCAGGCTTTGTTGTAAACAGAATCCTGATTCCGATGATCAACGAGGCAGTCGGCATTTACGCTGAAGGCATCGCATCTGTAGAGGGAATCGATACAGCTATGAAGTTAGGCGCTAATCATCCGATGGGCCCGTTAGCTCTGGGAGATCTGATCGGACTGGACGTATGCCTGGCTATTATGCAGGTATTAGAGAGCGAGACCGGTGATCCGAAGTACCGCCCGCATCCGCTGTTAAGAAAGATGGTTCGCGCTGGACATTTAGGACAGAAAACAGGCAAAGGATTCTACGATTACAGCAAATAATGGATACCACTTTTTTGTGGTTTCTGTTATAATAGATTCACAACCGCATAAGGGGTCTCCCCAAGGCCCCTTTTTAGCGCGATATAAAAAGATGGAGGACTAGACATGGATTTTACATTAAGTAAAGAGCATGAGATGGCGAGAACATTATTCCATGACTTCGCCGAGAAAGAAGTAAAACCTTTAGCACAGGAAGTAGACGAGACAGAGCACTTCCCGACAGAGACAGTTAAGAAGATGCAGAAGCTCGGCTTCATGGGCATCCCGGTTCCGAAGGAGTACGGCGGACAGGGCTGCGATCCTCTCTGCTATGCTATGTGCGTAGAGGAGCTTTCCAAGGTTTGCGGAACTACAGGCGTTATCGTTTCTGCACACACATCCCTGTGCTGCGATCCGATCCAGACATACGGTACAGAAGAGCAGAAGCAGAAATACCTTGTACCTCTTGCAAAGGGCGAGAAGTTAGGTGCTTTCGGTCTTACTGAGCCAGGCGCTGGTACAGACGCTCAGGGACAGCAGACAAAGGCTGTTTTAGACGGAGATGAGTGGGTATTAAACGGCTCCAAGATCTTCATCACAAACGGTAAAGAGGCTGACATCTACGTAATCATCGCTGTAACAGGCGTAAAAGAGGACGCTAGAGGAAGAAAGAAGAAAGAGATCTCCGCATTCATCGTTGAGAAGGGAACTCCAGGCTTCACCTTTGGTACAAAGGAGAAGAAGATGGGTATCCGCGGATCTGCTACTTACGAGTTAATCTTCACAGACTGCCGCATCCCGAAGGAGAACCTGTTAGGACAGAAGGGCAAGGGATTCAACATCGCTATGCATACACTGGACGGCGGACGTATCGGTATCGCTGCTCAGGCTCTTGGTCTTGCAGAGGGCGCTCTTGACAGAACAATCGAGTATGTAAAAGAGAGAAAGCAGTTCGGACGTGCTCTGGGACAGTTCCAGAATACACAGTTCCAGCTTGCTGATATGGCAACAAAGGTAAAGGCAGCTCAGCTCCTTGTTTACAGAGCAGCTATGGCTAAGGCTACACAGAAGACATATTCTGTAGAGGCAGCTATGGCTAAGCTGTACGCAGCAGAGGTTGCTATGGAAGTTACAACAAAGGCTGTACAGCTTCACGGCGGCTACGGCTACATCAGAGAGTACGATGTAGAGCGTATGATGCGCGACGCTAAGATTACAGAGATCTACGAGGGAACATCTGAGGTTCAGAGAATGGTTATCTCCGGCGCTCTGTTAAAATAATTGCGGCTCTAAACATGATGCAGTTCCCTGTCCGGATGGACAGGCCTGCATGAAATTAAACAATAAGGAGTGAAAATACAGTGAAAATTATCGTTTGTATCAAACAGGTTCCAGATACTAAGGGCGGAGTAAAATTCAACCCGGACGGAACACTCGACAGAGGAGCTATGCTCACAATTATGAACCCGGATGATAAGGCTGGTCTTGAGGCAGCTCTTCGCTTAAAGGATCAGTACGGCGCAGAGGTTACAGTTCTCACTATGGGACTTCCGAAGGCTGAGGAGGTTTTAAGAGAGGCTATGGCTATGGGTGCTGACAACGGTATCCTGGTTACAGACCGTGTACTGGGCGGAGCTGATACATGGGCTACATCCCAGACTATCGCAGGCGCTATCAGAAACCTTGAGTACGATTTAATTATCACAGGACGTCAGGCTATCGACGGAGATACAGCTCAGGTAGGTCCGCAGATCTCCGAGCACTTAGACATTCCGGTAATCAGCTACGCTCAGGATATCAAGATCGAGGGCAACAGCGTTATCGTTGAGCGCCAGTACGATGACAGATATCACGTATTAAAGGCTCAGATGCCATGCTTAATCACAGCTCTGGCTGAGTTAAACGAGCCGCGTTACATGACTCCAGGCGGAATCTTCGATGCTTATAAGAAAGAAATCACCGTATGGGGAAGAAACGACCTGAAGGAAGTTGAGGACTCCAACTTAGGACTTAAGGGATCCCCGACACAGATCGCAAGAGCTTCCGATAAGGTAAGAAAGGGAGCAGGCGAGCAGGTTACTCTTGATCCGGCAGCAGCAGCTGACTACATTGTTGAGAAGCTGGCAGCTAAACATGTTATCTAATTAAAAATAATAGAAAAGTGTGGTGAATAAGAATGAACTTAGAAGCATATAAGGGAGTATTCGTCTTTGCACAGCAGGTTGACAATGAGATCAGCGGCATCGCATTCGAGCTGATTGGCAAAGGTAAGGATTTAGCAAAAGATTTAAACACAGAGGTTACAGCTGTTTTAGTTGGTTCCGACGTTAAGGGACTGGCAGACGAGCTGGCTGAGTACGGCGCAGACAAGGTTATCGTTGTAGACGATCCTGAGTTAAAAGAGTACAGAACAGAGCCGTATACACACGCACTGGCTTCCGTTATCAACGAGTTCAAGCCGGAGATCTTCTTAATCGGCGCTACAGCAATCGGCCGTGACTTAGGACCTCGTGTATGTGCAAGAATCCATACAGGTCTGACAGCTGACTGTACACAGCTTGAGATTGGTGATTTCCCAATCAACCCGATTCCAGGCAAGGAGCAGAAGCACAACCAGTTATTAATGACTCGTCCTGCATTCGGTGGAAACACAATCGCTACTATCGCATGCCCGGATTTCCGTCCTCAGATGGCAACTGTACGTCCAGGCGTTATGCAGAAGCTTCCTAAGACAGCAGGCGCTAAGGCTAACGTAGTAGAGTACAATCCAGGATTCGTTCCGAACAAGAACTATGTTGAGATCATGGATGTAGTTAAGGCTGTAGCTGATACAGTAGACATTATGGACGCTAAGATCCTTGTATCCGGCGGACGTGGTGTTGGAAGCCCTGAGAACTTCAAGATTCTCGAGGATCTGGCAGAGGTAATCGGCGGAACAGTAAGCTGCTCCCGTGCAGTTGTAGACGCTGGCTGGCAGCCAAAGGCATTACAGGTAGGACAGACAGGAAAGACTGTACGTCCGAACGTATACTTCGCAATCGGTATTTCCGGTGCTATCCAGCACGTAGCTGGTATGGAGGAGTCCGATATCATCATCGCTATCAACAAGGATGAGACAGCTCCGATCTTCGACGTAGCTGACTACGGTATTGTAGGCGACCTGAACAAGGTAGTTCCGTTATTAACAGAGAAGCTGAAAGCTGCTAAGGCTGCTCAGAACGCTTAATCTGAACGGAAATTTCATCATAAAATAAATAATCGTCCGGGGGACGGCGGTCCGTATGCTCATGTCATAGGGACAGCCCTCCCACGCCGGACGGCGTCCTTACGAAAGCGAGAGGGACGCAGTGCCCAGACAGAAAAACAGCCCGGCTTTTGCCGGGCTGTTTTTACGATCCTTTTTTTGAGCTTTTAACGTGGAAGAAAACAAAAAATATTTTTTCAGTTCGTTTTTTCTCTTTAACGTGGAAGAAAGACTTTGTAGGCTTTAAACGGAACAAGAAGTCTTTTTCAGTTCGTTTTTTCTCTTTAATGTGGAAGAAAGATTTCGGTGACTTTCAGTGGAACAAGAAATCTTTCTTCCACGTTATATCCTCCCTTTTAAATCCACCCTCCGTCCAGTCCGATGACCTGTCCGGTAAGATAATTTTCTTTATAGCCCAGATGGTAAGCCAGATCAGCTACCTCTTCCGCGCGGCCCAGACGTCCGGCAGGAATTTCTTCAATTAATCCGATCAGTTCTTCATCATCCAGGAAGTGATTCATCTCTGTATCAATGGCTCCGCAGGCAATGGCATTGACCTGAATATGGCTGGGGGCCAGTTCTTTGGCCAGAGCTTTTGTGAAGGCATTGATACCGCCTTTCGTGGCGGAATAGGCCACCTCGCAGGAAGCACCGCAGATTCCCCAGACAGAAGAGATATTAATGATTTTTCCCTGCTGTTTTGCAATCATCATAGGCACAGCCAGACGGCAGCAGTTAAATACAGAGGTAAGATTCGTGTGCACAATCAAATCCCAGTCCTCCGGCTTCATATCCTGAAGCAGTCCAATGTAGGAGATTCCTGCATTGTTGACCAGGACGTCTAATCCGCCGAACTGTTTTCTGATTTTTTTAAACAGAGCAGCGCAGTCTTCCATGTTTCCCATATCTCCCAGAAAGGCCAGACAGGATACCTGGAAGGATTCGATTTCCTTTTTCGTCTGAAGAAGCTGTTCTTCCCGTTTTACACAGCTGATGACTACATTCCATCCCTTTTTGGCAAATTTCACAGCAATGGCTTTCCCGATTCCGCGGGAAGCTCCTGTGACAAGTACGGTTTTTCTTGCCATATGGTCACATCCTTTCTAAAACAAGCTTTGACAATATTATATCATAAATCGGAAAAAGAGAGGAAGATTTTCATTGCTATTTATCATGGAAATAAAAAATTATGTATACTGACAGGACAAGATGTGTTATACTTAAAAGTACGAATACAACACGAAGAACACCGGCTTTTTGGCGGAAAGAAGATGGGAAAACTTGGAACGTGCGAATCTGTATTTTGCAGATTCATGAGGAAAGGCGAGAATAAGGGATGGGGAAGATTTACGATCTAATTATTGCAGGTTCCGGCCCGGCTGGACTGGCGGCAGCGATTTATGCAGAGAGAGCAGAGCTTGATACACTTGTGATTGAGAAAGAGATGATGAGCGGCGGCCAGATTTTGAGTACCTATGAGGTGGATAACTACCCAGGACTGCCAGGAAGCTCAGGTTTTGATCTGGGAATGAAGTTCAGGGAGCATGCAGACCGGCTGGGAGCAGCATTTACGGAGGACTGCATTGAGAGTGCAGAGCTTTCCGGGGAGGTTAAGACCCTGTTCGGTCAGAAGGAAACCTACCAGGCCAGAGCTGTGATTATAGCTACAGGAGCTCATCACAGAAAGCTGGGTGTGCCAGGCGAGGAGGAGCTTTCAGGAAGCGGGGTTTCCTATTGTGCTACCTGCGATGGAGCCTTTTTTAAGGATAAGACAGCAGCAGTGATAGGCGGAGGAGATGTGGCTCTGGAGGATGCCATATTCCTGTCCAGACTGTGCAGCAAGGTTCACCTGATTCACAGAAGGGACGAGCTGCGGGGAGCTAAGACACTGCAGAAACGTGTGCTTGAATCAGATAAGATAGAAGTGCACTGGGATACAGTAGTAGACGCCATTGAGGGGAATGACAGAGTTGAGAGCCTGGTACTTACAAACAGAAAAACAGGGGAGACAAAAAGGCTTGAGACAGACGGCGTATTTATCGCTGTAGGAATTGAGCCGGAAAGCAATGTGTTTTCCCGGAGCATAGAGACAGACCGCCAGGGGTATATTGCGGCCGGAGAGGACGGAGTCACTTCTGTTCCCGGTGTGTTCGCAGCAGGGGATGTGCGGACCAAGCAGCTGCGTCAGGTGCTGACAGCCGCATCAGACGGGGCTAATTGCGTGACAAGCGTGGAGCGGTACCTGGCAGAGAGATAGGAGGAATAAATACAATGGAGACGCCATTTAAGATACTGGCCTGTCTGTGCTCAGCAGCCGTCCTCTCTGTGACGGCAGGATTTGGAGCCCAGGCAGCGATTAACCTGGAGACGGATTCATCTGTGGCTGGAGTTTCCGTGGCGATGAATAACTATTATGCAGGAAGCCTTGATCCGGAAAATGAGCTGGCAGAGGCTTTTTCCTCAGATGAAGCCATGGATCAGGTGGTAAAGAGCGGCAAAGAGGATGCCCCGACAGTGAAAAATCCGTCGTCCTCCTCTGCCTATGACAATGTAGCGGTATCCCAGGTATCTAATTATGTGAACGTGAGAAATGAAGCGAACACAAAAAGTGCCGTTGTAGGAAAGATTTACAATAACTGTGCGGCCACGATTCTGGATACAGTAAACGGCGAGGGCGGAACATGGTACAAGATTCAGTCCGGTTCTGTCAATGGCTACATCAAAGCCCAGTATTTCATTACAGGAGCAGAGGCAGAGAAGAAGGCCAGACAGGTGGGAACGACCTATGCAAAAGTAGCGAATACCTCTACTCTGCGCCTGAGGGAGGAACCCAGTCTGGACAGTAAAACCCTTGACCTGCTGTCTTCAGACGCAGAGTATGAAGTGATCGAGGAAAAAGGAGATTTTTACAAGGTCTCTGTTGATACAGATTTAGTAGGCTATGTATTTAAGGATTATGTAAATACTCGTGTTGAGTTTGATCACGCTGTGACAAATTCTGAAGAAGAGCAGAAGGCGGCTGAAGAGTCTAAACGCAGGGAAGAGGCAGAAAAAGCTCTGAAGGAGCTGGAAGAGGCCAAGAAAGAGGCTGCGAAGCAGACTGCTGCAAAAGAGACCACAGCAAAGCAGACTGCTGCGAAGGAGACTACAGCGAAAGAAACGGTTAAGACACCTGAAACAGTCAAGCCGAAGGAGACAGAGAAAGCAAAAGAGACTACAAAGGCTCCGGAGACGGAAACTTCCTTCAGCGGTACGATAGAGCAGAATCCTGATGGAAGCCCCAGAGAAACTGCAAAGGCTGAGCAGACAAAACCGAAGGAGACAGAGAAGGAAAAGGAGACTGCAAAGGCTCCGGAAACAGAGAAGCCAAAAGAGACGCAGAAGCCTTCCTCAGACAAGACACCAGGAGGACCTGGCGGCTCTAAGAATCCAGGAGGCAGTTCCTCTGGTGTAGAGAAAGCCACCAGAACAGCAGTTGTCGCTTATGCGAAGCAGTTCTTAGGCAATCCGTATGTTTACGGAGGAACCAGCCTGACTAAGGGAGCAGACTGCTCTGGATTTACACAGGCTATTTATTCGCATTTTGGCATTTCCACAGGCCGCAGCTCCAGAGACCAGGCTGCCAGAGGAAAGGAGATTCCGATCAGCGAGGCTCAGCCAGGAGATCTGCTGTTCTATGCCAGCGGAAGCTACATTAACCATGTAGCCATGTACATAGGAGGAGGACAGATTATCCACTCCAGCAACCCTAAAACGGGAATCTGCATCGCTCCGTCCACCTACAGGACGCCGTGCAAGGCTGTCACTTTCCTGGATTAGAAAGCTGGAAACACAGAGTAAGGATAAAAGAAAGCAGAGATAAGAAAGAAATACTTCAGCTGTGAAAAGCGGGCTGGCGCCGGGAAATTACCTGGCGCCGGCCCGTTTGCTGATCAGGATGGAGATAGTTAGAAACCCGGAGTACACAGCTCAGGGAAATGCATTGTTATTCTATGTGAAAGAACTGTACAATAACAGCTCTTTAATGATAAAATTATTGTACAATAACAGAGTCTGCAGAACAGACACAGGGCGGAAAAGGAAGCTATACGCCATAAATACAGAAACAGGAGGTAAGGGGTTTATGAGCGGGAAGTTATTAGAGTGTGTACCAAATTACAGCGAAGGGCGCGATATGCAGAAAGTAGAGCAGATTGCAGACTGCTTTCGCGGAAAAACTGGAGTAAGACTTTTGGATTATCAGACTGATAAGGATCACAACCGATGCGTAATTACAGCTATCGGAGAGCCAAAGGCCCTGAGAGATGCTGTGATCGAGTCTTTTGGAAAGGCAGCCGAGCTGATTGACATGACGAAGCACGAGGGCCAGCATCCGCGGATGGGGGCGGTGGATGTAGTTCCGTTTATTCCCTGCAGGAATACGACGCTTCAGGAGGCTGACGCTATTGCTAAGGAGGTAGCCGAAACAGTAGGAGAGAAGCTTGGCATTCCCTGCTTTCTGTATGAGTCCTCTGCCACTGCTCCTCATCGCGTGAATCTGGCCAGTATCCGGAAAGGCCAGTTTGAAGGAATGGCGGAGAAAATGAAAGATCAGGAGATGTGGAAGCCTGATTTTGGTCCGGAGACCATTCACCCCACAGCAGGTGTATCGGCAGTAGGAGCCAGAATGCCATTAGTAGCCTTTAATGTGAACCTGGATACAGCAGATTTGGAGATTGCCAATCAGATAGCCAGAAGGATACGGCATATTAATGGGGGATACCGATATGTGAAAGCTATTGGCGTTATGCTGGAAGAGAGAAATATTGCCCAGGTTTCCATGAATCTGACAGACTACACGAAGACGGCTATTTACCAGGCATTTGAGGCGGTAAAGATGGAGGCGAGACGCTACGGAGTAAGGGCTGTGGGCACGGAGATTGTAGGTCTTCTTCCTATGCAGGCCCTGATTGACTGTGCAGAGTATTATCTGCAGGCGGAAAATTTTGATTCTGCCCAGGTCATGGAAAACAGACTTCTTGAGGAGGAATAAAATGACAGAGTTAAAGGACTTAAGTATCGAGAAATTTGCAGAGCTGACGGCGTCTGACGCCCCGGCTCCCGGAGGAGGAAGCGTAGCGGCGGCAGCAGGTGCTCTGGCAGCTGCCCTGGCTGAAATGGTGGCCAATCTGACCATAGGAAAGGCGAAATATGCAGAGGCAGAAGCTGAGATGAAGGAGCTGGCTGAGAAAGGCAGAATGATTCGTGAGAAACTGACAGCAGATATTCAGAGAGACAGTTCTTCTTTTACCCTTTATATGGCAGCACTGAAAATGCCCAAGGATACCGAGGAGGAGAAGGAAGCCAGGAGAGAGGCGATGCAGAATGGCTTAAAGGAGGCTGCCAGGGTTCCACTTTCTGTGGCTGAGACTGTAGCTGAAGTTTTTCCGTTAGCGGAGGCGGCTGTGGCCAGAGGGAATGCAAATGCAGTGACAGACGGCCTTGTATCTGCCATGCTGGCCCGCACAGCTGTACTGAGTGCTCTTTTAAATGTTAAAATTAATTTGGGCTCGATCCGGGACGAGGCGTTCAGAAGCAGCATGGAAGACAGGGTGAGATATCTGGAAAAAACAGCGGCAGAATATGAGACTAAGATATTGAAAAGTTCGGAGCTTTCTGCTGAAATGTAGAAATAAATAGATAAGACTTCAAAACTTTAAAAAATTGAGAAAAACAGGATTGCATTTTATGAAAATAAAGGATAGAATGGAAAAATGCAGATGAATCATAAGTCAGCATCATTTTTAGTAGGAGGAGAACGAAGATGAAAACAGATATCGAGATCGCTCAGGAGTCAACCCCGTTACACATTACAGAGATAGCAGCTTCTCTGGGGATTGATGAGAAGTATCTGGAGCAGTATGGAAAATACAAGGCAAAGGTAGATTATAACCTGTTAAATGAGGACAGCCGCCCTGACGGAAAGCTGATTCTTGTGACAGCCATTACTCCGACTCCTGCTGGGGAGGGAAAGACTACTACTACTGTAGGTCTGGCAGATGGAATGAAGAAGCTGGGAAAAAATGTAGTTGTGGCTCTCAGAGAGCCGTCTCTGGGACCGGTATTCGGAGTTAAGGGAGGAGCTGCAGGCGGCGGCTATGCCCAGGTAGTGCCTATGGAGGATATTAACCTTCATTTTACCGGCGATTTTCATGCTATTGGAGCTGCGAACAACCTTCTGGCTGCTATGCTTGACAACCACATTTACCAGGGAAATGAGCTGCGGATCGATCCAAAGCGTGTTACCTGGCGCCGTGTAGTGGATATGAACGACAGACAGCTGAGAAACGTGGTGGACGGATTAGGACGCCGCGTAGACGGAGTAGTGAGAGAGGACGGATACGACATTACTGTTGCTTCCGAAATTATGGCGGTTCTCTGCCTGGCTAAAAATGTGACTGACTTAAAAGAGAGACTGAGCCGTATTATTGTAGGTTATACTTATGACGATGAACCGGTGACAGCAGGCGACTTAAAGGCTGCCGGAGCTATGGCAGCTCTGTTAAAGGATGCTTTAAAGCCGAACCTGGTTCAGACTCTGGAGCACACTCCTGCCTTTATCCATGGAGGCCCGTTTGCCAATATTGCCCATGGATGCAACTCCATTATCGCTACCCGCATGGCCTTAAAACTGGGAGATTATGCAGTGACAGAGGCAGGCTTCGGTGCCGACCTGGGTGCAGAAAAGTTCCTCGATATCAAGTGCCGTATGGCGGAGCTGAAGCCGTCAGCTGTAGTTGTAGTAGCCACAGTCAGAGCTTTAAAGCATCACGGAGGAGTAGCTAAGGCAGATCTGAACAATGAGAATCTGGAGGCTCTGGAGAAGGGACTTCCAAACCTGCTTCAGCATGTAGAAAATATTACTAAGGTATTCGGCCTGCCCTGCGTGGTAGCGATTAACCGCTTCCCGTTTGATACAGAGGCAGAGCTGGCCCTGATTGCAGAAAAATGCAGGGAGCTGGGTGTTAATGTAGCCCTTTCTGAGGTATGGGGAAAAGGAGGCGACGGCGGCGTAGAGCTGGCTAAGGAGGTAATCCGTCTCTGTGAGGAGCCGAATCATTTCCAGTTCTGCTATGAGTCTGAGCTTTCCATTGAGGAGAAGCTGAATAAAATTGTTACGAAGGTATACAGAGGTACTCAGGTAGTGCTGACAGATGCTGCTAAGAAGCAGGCTAAGAGGCTGACTGAACTGGGCTTTGGTTCCTGTCCAATCTGTATGGCTAAGACACAGTACAGCTTTTCTGATAATCAGAAGCTTTTAGGAGCTCCGAGAGACTTTACTGTGACAGTCAGAAACTTAAAGATATCTGCTGGAGCAGGCTTTATCGTAGCCCTGACAGGAGATATTATGACTATGCCGGGTCTTCCAAAGGTTCCGGCAGCAGAAAAGATTGACGTGGATGCAGAAGGAAGAATTTCCGGTTTGTTCTAAACAGAAACACACAGTATTCGCCGCAGGGGCTTTTTCTCCTGCGGCGTTTTTTGTATTAGGAAAACCACGCGATAGTCGCGTGGTTCTATAGAAGCTTT
>JAQERH010000038.1 GCA_027698105.1 Lachnospiraceae bacterium AM93-12TA | reverse complement strand
TAAAGCTTCTATAGAACCACGCGACTATCGCGTGGTTTTCCTAATACAAAAAGAGTGTTGCAGATGTATTCCTTTCTTGCAACACTCTTCTGGTTCAGCATAAAGCCTTTTATCAAAATGTAATCTCTGATTTGCGTCTCAGAAGAGCCGCTCCGCTTACAATCGCCATAACACCGGCTGCAAGCCCTGTTACAATCATCACGCTTCCGATCACAATGCTGCATGCGCCTGCATTACGCATTGTCTTATAGACCTTTTCCATCAGATTCTCCTCACTATCAACCGCGGACAGCTTATTTTGCTCCGTACTGCTCGTAGTAAGCGTCAATCGCCGCCTTGAGCTGATCGTCAATGACTACCTTGCCCTGGCACTCTCTGTTGTACAGATGCTCTACCACATCCTTCATGGAAACAATCGCGTTTGTAGGGAAGCCGTACAGAGCCTTTACTTCCTCAAGCGCGCATTTTACGCCGCCCTTGCCGACTTCCATACGATCTAAGGATACCATCAGACCTACGATCTCCACATCTGCAGCTCCCTTTACCTTCGGAACTGTCTCCTCCATGGATTTTCCGGAGGTAGTTACATCCTCAATCATAACGACACGGTCGCCGTCCTGCAGCTTGCTTCCTAAGAAGCTTCCCTTATCTGCGCCGTGATCCTTCTCCTCCTTACGGTCAGAGCAGTAACGGATCTCTTTTCCATATAATTCGCTGTAGGCAATGGCTGTCACTACACTTAAAGGAATTCCCTTATAGGCTGGTCCAAACAGCACGTCGAAGTCATCTCCGTACACGCTGTGGATAGCTCTGGCATAATACTCGCCCAGTTTTTTCAGCTGAGAGCCTGTTACATAACCGCCTGCGTTCATAAAAAACGGAGACTTTCTGCCGCTCTTTAATGTAAACTCGCCAAACTTCAGTACCTGGCTTTCTACCATAAAATCAATAAATTCCTGCTTATAGCTTTCCATCTCTCTGAAACCTCCTGTATTTACAGGCTTCTGCCCTTTTATTTTTTTCTGCTTTGCTTTCAGCGCGTCCTATTTCACAATACCGATCAGGCTGTTAATGTCCTCCACCTGATACCGTTTCATATAGGCTTCCATACCCTCCACAATCTCCTGGGTTGCATAAGGATTGTGGAAATTGGCAGTTCCCACTGATACGGCTGTAGCGCCTGCCATCATAAATTCAATGGCATCGTCTGCACACATGATTCCTCCCATTCCAATAATCGGAAGCTTCACGGCATTCGCTACCTGATATACCATGCGGACAGCCACCGGCTTGACGGCCGGACCTGACAGGCCGCCCGTTTTATTGGCAACGGCAAAGGCACGTCTGTGGATATCAATTTTCATGCCTGTGAGGGTATTAATCAGAGAAAGCACGTCTGCTCCTCCTGCCTCAGCTGCCTTGGCCATCACAGTGATATCCGTTACATTGGGACTCAGCTTCATGATAACCGGCTGCCTGGCGTGGCGCTTCACCTCTCTGGTAATCGCCTCCACTGCCTTGGGATCCTGGCCAAAGGCAATTCCGCCTTCCTTGACATTAGGACAGGAAATATTAATCTCCAGCATATCTACCGGCTGATCAGAAAGCTTCTCCACCACGTCAATGTAGTCCTCTGTAGTCTTTCCGCATACATTGACAATGATCTTTGTATCAAACTGCTTTAAGTATGGAATATCTCTTTTGGCAAATACATCAAAACCTGGATTCTGAAGGCCCACCGCATTGATCATGCCGCCGTAAGTCTCTGCAATACGAGGGGTAGGATTTCCCGGCCACGGTACATTGGCCACACCTTTTGTCACCACTGCCCCCAGGCGGTTCAGATCTACCATCTCGCCGTACTCTGCTCCAGAGCCGAAGGTTCCCGACGCTGTCATAACAGGATTTTTAAGCTCCACTCCGGCCAGATTCACCTTCATGTTCATTACAGCTCCACCTCCTCGGCTAAGAATACGGGACCGTCCTTGCAGATCCGCTTATTGTGTACATTTGTGTGGTGATCCACGTCCTTGGATTTGCAGACGCAGGCCAGGCAGGCGCCGATTCCGCAGGCCATCTTCTCCTCCAGAGAAATATAGCAGCGAATATGGTGCTCTGCAGCATACGCCTTCAGAGCGCGAAGCATAGGTGTAGGACCGCAGGCGTACATCACATCAGCAGTCAGACCATGCTCTCTAATCGCATCCAGCACGTTTCCTTTTGTACCTGCGCTTCCGTCCTCTGTCGCAACATAGACCTGGCCGTAGGACTCAAATTCATCCTTTAAGAAAAGATTTGCATCTCTGTATCCTAAAACCATCTGCTTTTCACAGTTTAACTGCTTGGCAAGTTCCAGCATAGGCGGGATTCCGATTCCTCCTCCGATGAGGAATACCTTCTCCCCCTCCTGTGGAAATCCATTTCCCAGTGGTCCCATAATCTCAATGGAGTCCCCGGACTTATAGTGGGAGAATTCCTCTGTTCCCGCTCCTGCGATTCTGTATACAATACGCAGGCGTCCTTCCTCCTTATCAATTTCACAGATGCTGATGGGCCTTGGCAGAAGCCTGGAACCATCCTTTGTGTAAACAGAAATAAACTGTCCCGGCTTCGCATCTAAAGCTGCCTTTGTGGTAATCCACATGCTGTAGATATCCGGAGCCAGCATTTCCTGGCTGTATACAACAGCCGTCTCCTTAATCTGTGCCATATCTCTCTCCTGTATTTGAAAGCCGACGATCCTTCGGCCCTATATTATCTGTATTTCTATTTTCCTGCCGTTTCTGAATCTATATCAGACTTCCGGCTACAGTACGCTGTTAATATCTGCAATCATATCAATGACAGCCTGTCTGGATGCCTCGCCAAAATGCTCCGCTCCAAACTTAGCGTATGCTTCCTTCTTGTATGCGGCGATAATGCCCCTGGAAGAATTGACAACTGCTCCCAGTCCATCCTCATTGAAGCAGTATTTTAAATCTTCTGCTGTGCCGCCCTGAGCGCCGTAACCCGGAACCAGGAAATAGGTTCTCGGCATCAGCTTTCTGAGCACCTTGCTCATCTCCGGATAGGTAGCACCCACTACGGCTCCTACATTGCTGTAGGCTCCATCCATGGAGGCATCTCCCCACTCTACCACCTTCTCTGCTACCAGCTCATACAGCGGGCGGCCGTCAATTAAACGATCCTGGAACTCACCGCTGGAAGGATTGGAAGTCTTTACAAGAACAAAAATACCCCTGTCACACTGATTGCACACGTCTACAAAAGGCTTCACCCCGTCTGTTCCCAGATAAGGATTGACTGTAATATACTCTGTATTAAAGCCGCTTAAGGTCTGGCTTCCTACCTGGACTGTGCCCAGGTGACCTGTGGCATAGGCTGCTGAAGTGGAACCGATATCGCCTCTCTTTACATCGCCAATCACGATCAGTCCCTTCTCCTGGCAGTATTTTACTGTTTTATCATAAGCTGCCAGTCCCGGAAGGCCGAACTGCTCGTACATGGCAATCTGCGGCTTAACAGACGGAATCAGATCGCAAGTTGCATCCACAATCTCCTTATTGAACTGCCAGATAGCCTCTGCAGCTCCCTCCAGTGTCTCGCCGAACTCGGCAAACGCTTTCTTTGTCACATGCTCCGGAATATAGCTTAACATCGGATCCAGACCAACGCAGATCGGAGCCTTTGTCTTCTGAATTTTTTCGATTAATTTACTTACCATCTTATCCTCCTGTTTTTAAACACGCTCTGGTTTAATTCTAGATCATTTTATCATAAGTACAGTAGGGGATCAAGTGCGGTTTTGCTCCTCTGGCTCTCTCCTACTGCCGGATGGTCAGCGTCGCCACATACACTCCGTTTTTGTAAGCTTTAGACGCAAACTGCTCCTCTGTGGCCGTTTCCAGTTCCAGCCACAGCTCCTCGGCAGCCAGCATAATGTGAGACAGCATAATTCCCACGGAAAAATCCCGAATCAGACCGGCAGAAGAGGCCAGGCCGCAAAAGCCCTGCAGAAGTCCTGAATCCTTTCTGGCAAACACATAAATACGATCTGCATAGACGATAAAACGCCAGGGTTGGGAATTGAAAGCGGAAGGAGCCAGCCTGGCAGCCTTTAACACGGTTTTCATCGTCTCTCCCGCCTCTTCCTTGAACACACACAGTTCATTTAAGGGAAGCCTCTTTGCCAGAGAGCTCTCCCTGAACAGCTTACCCTCCGGATATCCAAAGGCCACAGCCATCACCTGGCGCTTTCCATCACTTCTTTTTTTCTTTACCGTGCTTCCTCCCAGATAGCAGGTTCCCAGCCCCTTTCCTGTCATATAAAGGACAATCTGCTCCATGAGGTACCCCCCGTTTCTCCCATATCCCTCCTCAGGTTCTGAGTAAAGAATAAAATACCAGGGCGCTTCTACCTTCCAGACTCCCTTGATCTGAGCCTTCTTATCCCGGTTGTCAAGAATCTCAAACTCCACCTGGATTCTGTCGTTTAGTGGGGAGGCAGTCCTGGCAAATGCAAGAATCTGCTCCCTCAGCTTTTCCGTCACTTCCTTATTTGAATATTTCCGCACTGAATGGCGGACACCTATCGCCTCATACAGATTCATTCTTTTTCTTCCCTTCCCGCCTCTTCGCAATTCATCATTTAACCTGTCTTAAATCATTTCTGAAATAAGCGGAACCACAATCACGGTCAGAATACCGGCCACTGCAATGGCAAGACTTGACATAGCGCCTTCCACCTCTCCCAGTTCCAGTGCTCTGGCTGTTCCAATGGCGTGGGCCGATGTGCCGAGAGCCAGTCCCTTTGCCATGGGTTCCTCTATTTTGAGCAGCCTGAAAACCAGATCTGCTATAATATTTCCTATAATTCCTGTCACAATAATACTCACAACGGTCAGTGTTACAATACCGCCCGCCTCTTCACTGACACCCATTCCAATGGCTGTAGTAATCGATTTGGGGAGCAGGGATACATAGAGCTGGTGATTCAGCCCAAATGCTTTAGACATTACAAAGATACTTCCTGCGCTTCCCAGAACTCCAGTCAGAATCGACGCTGCCACGGCCAGCTTATTGCTAAGCAGCAGCTCCAACTGCTTGTAGAGGGGAATTGCCAGACAGACCGTTGCCGGTGTCAGGAACCAGCTTAAATACTCTCCCCCCTTATTATAGGCTTCATAGCTCACATGAAATACCTTTAAAAACAAAATAACGGCAATAATTGCTACCAGAAGGGGATTTAACACAGAAAGCCCCGTCTTCTCCTTCAGCCACATGCCGAACAGATACGCTCCCACACTGAGTAACATCCCAAAATACAGAGATGTCCCGGCTATTGATTCCATTCTATTGTTCCTGCCCTTCCTGCTTATTCTTTCTGATTATGTACTGAGCCGTTCTTCCCGTCACAGCCATAACGATAACCGTGGAGGCAGCCGTAATAACTGTCAGAGGAATCAGTACGCTCTCCATCACGTCCCAGCTGCTCATCAGACCTACTCCTGCCGGAATAAACATGAGAGGCATGGTATCGAGGAAAAAACTTCCCGGCTCCTCCACATCCTCCAGTTTCACAGCTTTCAGACACAATCCTGCCAAAAGAAGGAACAGTCCATATACCCCAGAGGGAATTGGAAGAGGAAGCAGGACGTTGAAAAATTCTCCTGTCATCGTGATGCCGAAAATGATTGTAATACCCTTGATGAATTTCATCTTCAGTCCTCCTTATTTTTATAAACTCTTTTTATTTTATCACTGCGATTTTCATCGCACAATAGAAAAAACTCTTATATTTTTGTTGAAATTCATCATTTCTATGGACTATACTCATAAGAAGAGTACAAAGAAGTTTAGGAGACTTTTATGAATATCATACGAACCGACCATCTTTCTGCCGGACAGACAGAAGCGATAACAGAGCTTTTAAATGAATGCAGGGATTGTAACGGCTATACTCCGTTCTTCCCTTTTGAAGACGGGGATCTGTTTTATCTGCTTTTTGCAGATAACGGCACGGCCTCCCATCCAGAGGAATTAGCCTGTGCAGCAGTTTTAAGTTTTTTTGAAGAGCCGGATGGAAGCTGCGCCGAATGCGCGGCCTTTACCAGGCCCTGTTTCCGCCAAAAAGGATATTTTTCTTTACTTTTTGACGAATTATCCCAGGACATTGAAGAGGTGGATCTCTATTTTCCTGTAAGCGATCCTGAGCCTGGAACTTTGGCTGCCCTGGCTTCTCTGGAAGCCGTTCATGACAGGGATGAATACAGGATGGAACTGGAGCCGGCATGTGCAGAGGCTTTTTCCGGCGCTCCTTTTCAGGAGACGTCTGCGCCTGACACCTGGAAAGTTCCTGGCAGCCGCCTCCATGCCCAGTGGGAGGAGACAGAACATGACTCCTTTCTCCTCTCCTTTTACCAGGAAGAGAAAACCGTTGGAAACTGCTGCCTGTCCTTTTTTGGTGACAGCGCCTGTTTCTACAGTTTTGAAATCAAAGAGGAGCTGCGGGGACTGGGACTGGGCTGGGAGGCCCTTTCACTCACACTTTCTCTCCTTCTAAAGGGGCTTCCGCGCCCTGGCTGCAGACGCCTTTCTCTCCATGTATCAGGGCTTAACGCACCTGCCGTATCCCTGTACCGGAAGGCAGGATTCCATATTAAGGAGAGCTTATCCTACTATTTATACTAAAAATGGAGGGAAACTGAGTTATGATTCAATACAGAGATCTGCATGAAAATGAAATATACAGAATTAGACGTCAGCTGGAATGTGTCTTAAAGGAGGAACCTGTGTATGTTCAAACAAAATAGTATCTGTGCTTTCCTATCAGCCGCAGTCATGCTTGAGCTTCCATGGCTTGCGATAACCTTCGTTCCCGCTGACAGCGGTATGGCGGCTTTGCTGCTTATGTTTTTCATCATAAATCCTGCCGCTGCAGCCGCATCAGGCATTTTCGCCGGAAAAAATATCTCCTCCTCCTGGTTTCAGCCTCTGCTTTTAACAGGATTATTTATTTCGGGAAGCCTTATATTCCTTGATATGAAAAGTCAGGATTTTATGTTTTACGGGATCCTGTATCTTGTGATTGGATATATTTTTATGGCAGTCACTGCATTCAAAGGCAAAAAACGGCAGTTTCCGCCCTGTTAATGCCTTTCACCGAAGATAAAAAATATAAAAAGAAAGAAACAAGTTTTCCAGTGACTTTAAATGGAACATGGAAAACTTGTTTCTTTTTTATATTTTATATTCTTTTATACTACCTTCTCCCGGCCTTTATTGATGTCGTACTCCTTCATCTGCTCCCGATCCTCAATCTTTCGGCGGATTTCCAGCATCTTCCAGTCTGTTCCGGCAATCACTTCGGCGCATCTGCGTAAATCTTCTCCTATCTCCGCAGCTTCCTCCTCTGTCATCTCCTTTTTGTACTTCAGCTGGTGATCCAGGCTGGCCCAGAAATCCATGGCAATGGTTCGTATCTGCACTTCTGCACGTATGTATTGTTTGCAGTTGGAAAAAAATACCGGAACCTCCAGAATCATGTGATAGCTTCTGTAGCCGTTCACCTTAGGGCTTCTGATATAATCCTTAATGGCAATCACTTTTATATCATCCTGTCTGGCCAGCATCCGGCTGACATCATAAATATCGTCAATAAAGGAACAGATCACACGGACGCCTGCGATGTCATCCAGATGCTCCCTCATAGACTCCACTGTGACAGGAAGTCCTCTGCGCTTCAGCTTTTCGAAAATACTCTGAGGCTTCTTCACACGGGAGCGGATCATCTCGATGGGATTTCTCTGATTTCGAACAGAGAGCTCATCATTCAGCACCTCTAACTTTGTCTTAAGCTCCCTGATTGCACAGGAATACTTCATCATCTCATTCCTGAACTCTATGGCCTCGCCAATCAGGCTCTCCGGCACTTCTACCTCTCTTGGTCCGATCACAACGGACTGATTCAGCTCGCTGTTCGGATTCTGGTTAAAACTCATATCGCACACCTCTGGTTTGTCATTCTGTTGTTTTTCTTCTATTATAGCTGAAAAGCGTCAGGGAAACAATGAATCTTTCATTAATTTTACCTGAACTTTCGAGCGGCTTTTGAAAGAAGCAGAAATTCCACAAAATTTCTGAAAATAATCCCAAACTCAAAATCCCGTGTTTACAAACAATACCTTTAATGGTATGCTATCCATAGATAATACCAAACGGGAGGCAATTTATGAAAAACTTAGGTTATTACAACGGAAATTTCGGCCCTCTTGAGGAAATGACCATCCCCATGAACGACAGAGCCGGCTATTTTGGCGACGGTGTATATGAGGCTACTCTGGCCAGAAATGGAAAAATTTTTGCCTTAGAAGATCATTTAAACCGCTTTTACAACAGCGCTGGTTTAATCAAGATCCCGGTTCCTTATACCAGACAGGAGCTGACAGATATCCTCTACTCCATGCTTGAGAAAATGGACGATTCAGAAATTCTCGTGTACTGGCAGCTGACCAGAGGAACTGCTATCCGGAACCATATTTTCCCAGACGCTTCCGTAAAGCCAAACCTGTGGATTACTATGAAGCCAGGAAAGAATTCCAACCCTGATCGTGCATTAAAACTTACCTCTACAGAGGATACCCGCTTCCTTCACTGCAATATTAAGACTCTAAACCTTCTGCCCAATGTTATGGCTGCACAGAAAGCTGAGGAGGCAGGCTGCGGCGAGTGCATCTTCCATCGCGGCGACATTGTCACAGAATGCGCTCACAGCAATGTTTCCATTTTAAAGGACGGAGTTTTCATCACCCATCCGACCGATCACTATATCCTTCCCGGCATTTCCAGAATGCATCTGATTCAGGAGTGCAAACGGCTGGGAATTCCGGTTGACGAGACTCCGTTTACCATGAAAGAGCTTTACGAAGCTGATGAAATTATTGTATCCAGTTCCACCAAACTGATCGTGAGAGCCTGTGAGCTGGAGGGAAAACCGGTAGGAGGAAAGGCGCCTGAGCTGTTCAAGAAGCTGCAGGATGCTTACCTGGAGCGTTTCCAGAGAGAGACCGGAAACTAAATCTAAGACACTGCTGATCTGACAAAAGAGGATGTCTTCCTGTTTGAACTGCCATTCAGGAAAACATCCTCTTTCATCTTTACTGCTGTAACTGTTTTACATCTTTTCGATAATGTCAGCGGCCTCATCCAGCCACGGAGCTTCTACATATTCTACAACACCCTGATCTACACTGTCTGCAATTTTCGGATCAATAGGGAGCTGGGCCAGCATGGGAATGCCATACTCCTTAGCCACCTCTTCTGCCTTGCTTTCTCCAAATACAGAAATCCTGCGGCCGCAGTCTGGACAGAGCAGATAACTCATGTTTTCTACCAGTCCGATAATCGGCACATTCATCTTTTTCGCCATATTGACTGCCTTTGCCACAATCATGGAAACCAGATCCTGCGGAGAAGTCACAATGATGATACCGTCTAAGGGCAGAGACTGGAATACAGTGAGAGGAACATCTCCGGTTCCTGGAGGCATATCTACAAACATATAGTCAATATCCTTCCAGAGAGCCTGTCCCCAGAACTGCTTAATCACTCCTCCTACAATAGGGCCTCTCCAGATAACCGGATCCGTCTCATGCTCTAAAATAAGATTAGAGGAAAGCATCTGAATTCCTGTCTGGCTCTCACAGGGAATCATCAGTTCATCCTCTGTCACGCCTACTGTTTCGTGTACGCCAAAAGCCTTGGGGATAGACGGCCCTGTAATATCTGCATCTAAAATTCCCACTCTGTGGTTTCTCGCCCGCATCTTACATGCCATCAGGGAAGTAACGAGGGATTTTCCCACGCCGCCCTTTCCGCTGACTACTCCGATTACCTTCTTTACCGTGCTCTGTGGATTTAACGGTTCTAAAAAGCTGGCCGGCTGTCTGCTAGCACAGTCAGCGCTGCAGCTGCCGCAGTCATGATTACATTCACTCATGATTTTTCTCCTCTCTCCATCTGTTTTATTTTCAAAAACGCTCCTGCAGTTTTTTCAGCAGAAAATCATTTTGATTATATCACGCTGACAGCCGTTTGTCCCGTTCTTTTTATGCTTTCCCTGGATGGCCGAATTTCCGGATTGCCCGCACCAGGCCGAATTCCTCCAGTTTTTTTGCTATAATGAAAAAGAGAAATGAGTCTATGGGCCACATCACTATATTTTTCACGAATCTCGGTCCTATCAGCACAGACATTCCCTTTCCATACAGAATACTCAGACACCAGGTATTCAGCAGCACATTGCAGATTAAATCGACACAGAGCGTAACTGCCAGCACCCTGGAGAAGGTGAGGGGTCTGCGGTACAGAAAGGTTCCGTAAATCATCGCCGCCAGCATGGTAACCATGGTAAAGCCCGGGAAGAAAGCGCCTGTGGGCTTTGCCGCAAATTTTACCAGATCCAGCAGGCAGCCATAGACCACCCCCAGGACAGGGCCAAACAGATAGTAGACAAACTGATTGGCTATGCTTCCAAAGCCAATTTTCAGGTACGGTCCAGCTTCAATCGTAAAATATCCCAGAACTACTGATACTGCCATAAACATAGCCGCTGTAGTCAGAGAACGCACGTGTTTGACTTCCTTCCAGGACTGTACATACACTTCCGCCAGTTTCTTCATAAAAAAATACCTCCTTTGCGCAGAATCTCAAACCGCACCAGGGAGGTTATTTCGCGCCGCCCTGTACGAAACAGGGCAGCAGTATATTCCGAGGATGCAGCGGGATGCGGGGAACCGACCGCAAAGAAACTCTTTTTCGTCCGGCTGGCAACTCCCTGTCCAGCCGGCACTTAACGCCTGATCCCCTACTCTGCTTTCTTGTTGTTTTGTATTCTCAGTATATCACACAAACGGTACTTTTCAATCCCTTTGTTTACAAACCATGCAATAAAAATTCCAAGGGCTGCTCCTCCTAACACATCCGTAGGAAAATGTACAAACAGATACATCCTGGAAATCCCGATTAAAACCGCAAAAGCCAGGAAAACTGTTCCCCATTTCCTGTTTGCCAAAAAAATGCTGACAGCCGTCTCAAAGGCTGCAAGGGTGTGGCCGGATGGAAAGGAATAGTCGTGAGGTACTGGAATTAACAGCGGCACAGCTGCGTCCATCCAGCAGGGCCTTGGCCGCATGACCAGATTTTTCAAGCACAGATTTCCCAGAATCAGCCCGCAAAGCAGGGACAGAAGCACAGAAAGTCCTGCTCTGCGGGTTCTGGGAATAAGAAAGAGCGCTGTCCCCAGCAGAATGAAAAACCAGCCCTTATCCCCCAGGTGGGTGACGGTCTCCATCACCTGATCTAAAACCGGGCTGTGAAATCCCTGAAGCCAGTACAGAATCTCAAACTCCATGTCAAGCATTTTAATTCTCCTCAGTCTCTTTCTTAAATTCCCGGAATGCCTTGTCCATCTCAATATAATTGCGTTTCAGGGAAACCGGATTCCCGTCTCTTGTCAGGAAACAGTGACGGCTCTCTCCTACGCAGCGCACCTGACCTGTCTCACAATCCAGCACAGTATACTCAATGGTCATCCTGATTCCATTATATTCCTTCAGGTTCGTAATAATCCTCACGGTCTCTCCGAAACGGGTCATACTCTTGTACTCGCAGTGTATGGAAATCACAGGACTGATTACACCGGCCTCCTCCATGGCGTCATAGCCCATTCCCATCTGCTCCATCATATGGACTCTGGCTTCCTCAAACCAGCGAATATAGTTGGAATGATGAATGATTCCCATCTGATCCGTCTCATAATACTGTGTCTTGTGTTCATAAACTTCGTATTTCATAGCCATACCTCCTGCCTTTTCATAATTACGAACTTACAAGCTTTTGGCTTTTATAAAGCAAAAGTGTGCGCAGAGGCGCACACTTTTGTACCCATATAAACGGAATTATTTCTCGCCAAGTCCGCTCTCAATAGCTGCGGAGAGAGCTTCCATAGCTGCCTCCTCGTCCTCGCCGTCGCAGATCAGGTTAATCTCTGTTCCGCACTTGATTCCTGCTGCCATAACATTCAGCACGCTCTTTGCAACGATTCTCTTTTCGCCGCACTCAATGATGACGTCACTTTTGAATTTCATCGCTGCCTGGGATAAAACTCCCGCTGGTCTTAAGTGCAGACCGGACGGATTCACAACTGTTAATTTCTTAGATAACATAAGCTCGTCTCCTCTACTGTTTCGTTTCCTGGGAGTGTCTGGACTCCTCATTTGATATAGAAAATTCTATTACAATTTCTCTTCTCTGTCAAGTAAACTTTCTTTCCCGTTCTGTCTGAAAGAGGAGCTGTCCTCTCCTGTTTTTTGTGTATTCTGAAGCATTATTTTCTTCAGAATTTTCTCTTTTTTATTTATTTTTTCTATCCGATTATTTTCTGTGCATAGTTGACAGAAGCCATTGCATCTCTGCAGTAAGAATCTGCTCCTATGGACTGTGCATACTCTTCTGTCAGTACAGCTCCTCCCACCATAATCCTGGCCCAGGGAGCTTCTTCCCTCAAAAGTTTAATCGTCTTCTCCATACTGGGCACTGTAGTCGTCATGAGAGCGCTAAGCCCCACCAGCGGAGCATGGCGTTTCACTGTCTCCTCTGCAATTTTCTCCGGCGGTACATCCCGGCCCAGATCTGCTACTTCATAACTATAGTTCTCAAGCAGCACTTTTACAATATTTTTTCCGATATCATGGATGTCGCCCTTGACAGTAGCCAGGATAATCACACCCTTTTTCTCCTGTGTCTGTCCTGTTCCTGCCATAGCTTCTTTTATTACATCAAAAGCTGCCTTAGCCGCTTCTGCGCTCATTAAAAGCTGGGGAAGAAACACAGTTCCCTTCTCAAACCCTTTTCCCACGGTATCCAGAGCCGGAATCATACAGGAATTGATAATCTCCAGAGAATCTGCTTCCTTTAAAGCCAGGGCAGCCTGCTCTGCCGCCTGATCCTTCAATCCTCTGATTACGCTTTCTCTGAGAAGCTCCCTGGGATTTCCCTCCGTCTTTTCTGCCTGACTGCCTGATTTTGAAGAAGCTGAAAGCGCAGCCTGACCGTTCTGGCTGCCATATCTGCCAATGTAATCTGCGCAGTTTTCATCCAGTGCCGCCAAAGCCCGGAAACTGTACAGAGAACGCATCATGGCTTCAGAATTGGGATTGATAATCGCTGCATTTAAGCCGTTCATCAGTGCCATCGTAAAGAAAGAGGCATTAATAATTTCTCTCTGCGGCAGTCCAAAGGAGATATTAGACACGCCGAGAATCGTTTTTCCGCCCAGTTCATCCCTCACCCGGCGCACTGCCTCCAGAGTCGTTACTGCTCCCTGAGGTTCTGAGCTGACCGTCATGCAGAGCGGATCAATGATAATATCTTTCTTATGGATTCCATATTCTGCCGCCTTCTGATAAATACGCTCTGCCACTGCAAGGCGTCCGTCTGCTGTGGCTGGGATACCGTTTTCATCCAGAGTCAGAGCCACAACCACGCCCCCGTACTTTTTTACCAGTGGGAACACCGTCTCCATACTCTCTTTTTTTCCGTTTACAGAGTTAACCAGTGGTTTTCCATTGTACACTCTCAATGCCCGCTCCAGAGCATTCCCATCTGCTGTATCAATCTGAAGGGGAAGATCAATAATGCTCTGCAGTTCCCGCACTGCCTCCTCCATCATAGCAGGTTCGTCAATCTCTGGAAGGCCTACATTGACGTCCAGAATCTGTGCTCCGTTCTCCTGCTGGATCATTCCCTCCCTGAGAATGTATTCCATGTTGTGAGTCCGCAGCGCTTCCTTAAACTTAGATTTTCCTGTAGGATTAATCCTCTCTCCGATTACTGTCGGATTTTTTCCAATTTCCACAATCTGGGCATAGGAAGCGACCACTGTTTCTGTCTTTTCTTCAGGAAGTTTCTGTTCTTTTTCCCTGCACCGTTCAATCAGACTTCTGATGTGATCCGGTGTCGTTCCACAGCAGCCTCCTGCTATGGAAACACCCAGATCCACCAGTTCTTCCATAGCTTCTGCAAACGCTTCCCCATCAATATCATAAACTGTTTTTCCGCCTTCGCTCCGCGGAAGTCCTGCATTGGGATTCACGATAATGGGAAGAGAAGCGTATTTAACATATTCCTTTACTATCTCCTTCATCTCCAATGGTCCCAGACCGCAGTTGATTCCCAGAGCGTCTACCCCCAGACCTTCCAGCAGTGCAATAACAGAACGCGCGGTTCCTCCTGTCAGAAGCTTTCCTTTTTCATCAAAAATCACAGTAGCAAACACTGGAAGCCTGTTCTCTCCTGTGAGTCGTCCATGGCTCTCCAGGGCCTCCTTAGCCCCTAAAACCGCTGCCTTCAGCTCATAGCTGTCACTCATGGTTTCAATAAGAATCAGATCTGCTCCTGCCTGTATTCCTATTTCTGCCGCTTCACGGTATAGCCCTACAGCTGTCTCAAACTCCAGATCTCCCATAGGCTTTAGAAGCCTGCCTGTCGGCCCCAGATCCAGGGCAATCCAGCCATGTCCTGCCTCCCGTACTGCCTGTCTGGCGTTTTCTGTCGCTGCTGTTATGATTTCCTTCAGTGTAAATTCTGTGTGATCGTTAAATTTCAGACCATTAGCTCCGAATGTATTGGTCTTTACCATATCGCAGCCGGCATTCAGATAGTCCCGATGGATTTTCACCACTTTCTCCGGATGTGTGATATTCCATGTCTCCGGCAGCTCCCCCGCCTCCAGGCCGGCCGCCTGCAGAAGGCTTCCTGTGCCTCCGTCGAAAAAGAGAATCCGCTCTTCAAGCTCTGCTAACACCTCAGTTTTTCCTGTTTTTTTCTGTTTCCCTCTGTCCATCTCTATTTCCTCGCATTCTCTCACTCTCTGTCCTCTGTTTTAACGAAACAGTTCTTCTTTGCAGTATTTTTCTCTGCCTGCCTATCATGGTTCCCGGTAGAGACAGTCTGTCTTGTTACAGATCCGGCATTTACTGTCAGCTGCTTTCACAGCTCCTTTCCCGGAACACGCCGCTTCCTCTTTGACGCCAATCACTGCTGTCACCGATTTGGAAGGCATCATGAGAAAACCTTCCGTCAGTGTAATACCCACCGTCTTCTCAAGCTCCAGGGCCAGAGCAAACTTCTCCTGGAAAGCCAGAGGAAAATCTCCATAGCCCGGACTGAATCTGGGACAGAGGATCTGTCTCTTTTTTCGGTACTCTTTCTCCAGGCACCGGTTCTCCATGTTACAGTAGGCTTCTATCATGGCCGCTGAAGCTGCCTGCATCACAGCGGCCCGGCTCATGTCTAAAACTGCATATCTGCGAAGCAGGAAATCCACGCCTGCCCCCAGCGTTGCCCCAAACAGAATAACAGAATGACAGCCCTCCAGGTTCTTCTTTAAATCCCTGCTTTTAACACGGAAACAGGAGAAAATAAGCTCCCCTTCTTCTGTCATCTGAAGAGGATATGTCCTGGCAAAAAAGCGGGGAGAAAGTTTTGTACAAAGCTCTCTGATACAGTCCTCCATCAGCGCTTCAGAGACTTCATCCGGCGCAGCTCCCCTGTATCCCAGATAGCGGAACGCCTCGCTCCGGCTGGTCTGCTCTGCTATCGTTTCATTATGTTCTGTCATAGGCTTCTCCTGCACTCTCTCAATTTTTAGCCTCTCTTTCAGCCGTTCCCTACAGAATTTCAGAAAGACTTGTCTTAATCTGCTCTGCCACATCCGGCTTATTCATAGAGTAAACGTGGATTCCATTCACATGGTTGGCAATCAAATCAATAATCTGCTCTGTGGCGTAGGCAATGCCCGCCTGCTTCATAGCGGCCGGATTATCCCCAAACCGGTCTACAATAGCTTTAAACCGGGCAGGCAGGTAGGTTCCTGACATCTGACAGATACGTTTAATCTGCTTTGCATTGGTCACTGGCATAATTCCTGCAATTACAGGCACTGTGATGCCTCTCTCCCGTATCCGGTAGAGATAATTGTAAAGAATGTTATTGTCAAAGAACATCTGAGTGGTGACAAATTCACAGCCCGCCTCCACCTTTTCCCGCAGATGCTCGATATCTGCTGTCTTGTTGGCAGATTCCACATGTCCCTCCGGATAGCAGGCAGCTCCGATGCAGAAATCTCCCCCAAACTCCCGGATGTCGCGAATCAACTCAGAAGCGTACTTATAGTCATGGGCCAGGGGACCTCCCTCCGGAATGTCGCCCCTCAAAGCCAGCACGTTCTCAATCCCATGCTCTTTCAGGCCTTCCAGCACTCTGCGTACTTCCTCTCTGGTAGAAGAAACGCAGGTCAGATGGGCCAGCGCGTTGACCCCCTGAGCCTTAATGCTGGATGCAATATCCACGGTGTATCTGCTGGTTCCCCCACCTGCTCCATAGGTAACGCTCATAAAAGATGGTTTCAGTCCGGCAATTTTTAATGCAGCTGCCTCTACAGAATTATAGTTGTCCTGCACCTTGGGCGGAAACACTTCAAAGGAAAGGGTGGGCTTTCCCTGGGCTAATATGTCTTTAATTTTCATTTATTTACACCTCCGTCTGAATGCAGACGTTTCTTTTCTCTGCTTTCAGTATTTTCAATATTTTCTTTCCAGTATATCACAGGATTGATATTTTTTCTACAATCATCGTTTCTTTTTTCTGAATCTATGATAAAATGAACCTTGGCTGATTCAGCATTTATGTATTTCTTAAAAAAGGGAGGAACAATTATCCATGAACCGCCAGACTGTAAAAGACTTTCTGAGACGAAAGCAGATTAATATTTCAGTCCAGACTTATCTGATCGATGCCCTGGGAGCTATGGCCTTCGGCCTTTTTGCTTCCCTGTTAATCGGAACCATCTTCGCAACTCTGGGTGAGAAAACAGGCATTGAAATTTTTAACACCATTGCCGTTTATGCCAAGGGAGCCACCGGCGCAGCCCTGGGCGTATCCATTTCTTACGCCTTAAAATCCCCTCAGCTGGTGATTTTTTCTGCAGCTACGGTAGGTATTGCAGGAAATGAGCTGGGCGGCCCTGTAGGTGCTCTGGCAGCCACCATTATTGCTTCAGAACTTGGCAAGCTGGTTTCAAAGGAAACGAGGGTGGATATTCTCGTCACTCCAGGTGTCACCATTATCTCCGGCGTTCTGACTGCTCAGTTTGTTGGACCAGGCGTCTCTGCCTTTATGACAGGATTTGGAGATCTGGTAAAGACAGCTACGGTGATGCAGCCGCTTTTCATGGGAATCCTGGTATCAGCCCTCATCGGCATTGCCCTGACTCTCCCCATCAGCAGCGCGGCTATCTGCATCATGCTGAGTCTCGACGGACTGGCAGGAGGAGCGGCCACTGCAGGCTGCTGCGCCCAGATGATCGGCTTTGCCGTACTCAGCTACCGTGAAAACGGCTTTGGAGGTCTGTTGGCCCAGGGGCTTGGCACTTCCATGCTCCAGATACCAAATATTGTCAGAAATCCGAAAATCTGGCTGGCCCCCACCCTGGCTTCCATGGTGACAGGCCCGATCTCCACTATAGTCTTTAAACTGGAAAATATTGCTGCCGGAGCAGGCATGGGAACCTGCGGTCTGGTAGGCCCTATCGGTGTCTACACCGCCATGCCGGAAGGCGGAGCATCCATGTGGATCGGCATTCTCATGGTCTGCTTCCTGCTCCCGGCTGTTCTGACTCTTCTCTTTGGCTGGTTCTTCCGCCGGATTGGCTGGATTAAGGAGGGAGACCTGAAGCTGGCTCTGTAGCCAGAGCAATACCATTCAGGCATTGCAAAAAAGAGTTTTAACTCCTAGAACACCATTTCCTATTCCTGTAAAACAAAAAGAAGAGAAAGGCAATGTTTCCAGCAAATTTCAATGGAAAACATTTCACTTCCTCTTCTTTTTTCTTCATACTATAATGTATGGTCCTCTTCCATCTGGTACTGTTCCTTGGCCTCCTTCAGGCGTCTGAAGTAAGAGCTCATCTCATCTGCCATGCCGGACAGACGGTTTAACAGGGTGGAAAAGTCCTTTAGCATCACATCATCCTGGAAGTATGGATATACAATATCGTGATCCACCTCGCTCCACCCCTCTTCAAAGAGAGTTCTGGCCTGCAGCTCCACATAATATCCCTTATACTTCACAATATAGTGAATGGAACGGTAAATCCCGTCTGACTTAATATCAATCAGGTTTTTATCGTATATTTTAGAATCTCCGATTCTCCGGTAGCTTTTCGGGCGCTCTGCAATATACCAGTGATCCGGGTCCTCATCGAAATCCCTCAGCCTATCTTCCACATAAAGTTCCGGGTTATTCTCAAACTGGCTGGTAATATACTCATGAAAACCTCTCCAGTCCTCTCGGTACAGGAAAAACACGCGGATTCCTATCAGATCCGTCAGGTATTTATAGTAATTAGAGCTGTTAATCTCCCGGTAGCTGTTCAGGCTCTCATTCCTCTTTCTGATAATCTTTTCAATCAGATGGCCTGGATCCTTTAACCGATAGCGGTAGGAATGAATCCCTGCCCGCTCTGTATCATACAGGTACTGATCGAGAAAATCACGGCTGATGGAGCGCAGCGTCGGCTCCAAGGAACAGTAGTGACTGTAAATTTTCTCCAGTTCCTTAAAACTAATATTGGCAGAACGGAATTCATTCTCCGCAATGTTGTATTTCTTCAGAAATTCTTCTTTAATGAGCATTCTATTTCTCCTTAAATCCGGCTGCATACAGGAACCGTGCAAAGGCCTCTCTGCCCTCCTTTGTACACTTATAAACGCCGGCATCCTCTAATACTCTCTCAAACACCAGGCCTACCTCTTTTTTAAGGATTTCATCTACATTCTCTGCAGTGACAGACGGATATTTTGGAAGGAATTCCTCCACCCAGTCTGCATGCTTTTCGATCTCTGCATCGGTACGGATATCCTTTCCAGATACCATGTACTCTCCTAATTTCGCCAGCTCGCCCTTCAGACGGGACGGAAGCACAGCCAGGCCCATGACCTCGATCAGGCCAATGTTTTCCTTTTTAATATGGTGAAGCTCCTGGTGGGGATGATACACTCCCATAGGGAATTCTTCTGTAGTAATGTTGTTTCTAAGAACCAGATCCAGCTCGAACATATCCCCGTTCTTTCTGGCAATCGGCGTAATGGTGTTGTGAGGCTCTCCGTCTGTCTCGGCAAAAATAAAGGCATCCTCATCTGTGTAGCCTCTCCAGCAGCGCAGTACCTGATCTCCCAGCTCAATTAAGCGGTCCGGATCCTTGGCTCTCGTTCTCAGAACAGACATAGGCCACTTCACAATGCCTGCCTCCACATCCTCAAAGCCTGGAATGGTAAAATACTGCTCAATCGGCGCTTTCGCCATGGCAAAGGTATAATTTCCGCCCTGGAAATGATCATGGGTCAGAATGGATCCTCCTACAATGGGAAGATCTGCATTGGAACCCAGGAAATAGTGGGGGAACTGCTTTACAAAGTCAAAGAGCTTTACAAAAGCAGCCCGATCAATCTTCATAGGCGTATGCTTTCCATTAAACACGATACAGTGCTCATTATAATACACATAGGGAGAATACTGGAAGCCCCAGGCGCTGTCATTGACTGTAATGGGAATAATCCTGTGGTTGTTTCTGGCAGGATGATTGGCCCGTCCTGCATACCCCTCATTCTCCATACACAGCTGGCACTTGGGATATCCGCTCTGCTTCATCAGCTTCGCTGCGGCAATGGCTTTCGGATCCTTTTCCGGCTTGGACAGATTCACCGTAATATCCAGCACACCGTATTTTGTGTCAGTGGTCCACTTCATATCGCGGGCAATGCGGTATCTGCGGATATAGTCGGAATCCTGACTCAGCTTATAGTAATAATCGGTAGCATCCTTGGGAGATTTCTGGTGGTAGATATCCCAGAACTTGGCGATCACCTCGCTTGGGCGGGGCATCAGGCAGTTCATGAGCTTCGTATCAAACAGATCTCTGTAGACAACGCTGTCCTCCGCCAGCACGCCAGTCTCATGGGCATAGTCCAGAAGCTCCTTTAACACAGACTCCAGATCAATCTGCTCCGGCTCTTTCTCAGGCTCCTCGTACTCATCCAGCCCCATCACCTCTAAAATCTGGTTTGTCGCATAAATTTTATCGCATTCTGCAATCAGACCTGTACGAAGGCCGTATGTTACCAGTTTGTGTACTGCTTCGTAAATCATACCCACACTCTCCTTTTGTTTAAATCTCACAGGATACAGGCTCCTGTTCATATTTTTTGTCTGCTTTCTATTTTACTGCATCTGCCACTGTTTGCCAACCCTGTTTTCAGCATCCGTCTTTCCCGGCTCTGTCAAAGCCCTCTCACCGCCGGTCCAATCCGTTCCGTCACAATTCCACCGATCAGGCCTATCACTGCCCCAGCCACACTTCCTGCTGCCAGCAGAACAGGCAGATAGTAAAAAACGGCTGTATTTTCCACTACAAGGGCGGCAATCACAAGCTGTCCTATATTGTGTCCCACACCTCCGGCAATGCTGACTCCCACCTGGCTGAACCACCCTGTTTTTCTGGCCAGCAGCATGAAAAGAAGGCTTACTATCCCGCCTGCCAGACTGTATATCATGGAAAATCCGTTGCCAAAGGTCAGTCCCGCCAGAACAATGCGGACCAGGGATATAAAAATCAGCTGGGGCAGACTGACCAGATAGAGGCCCACAATTGTCACCAGATTGGCCAGTCCCAGCTTCACTCCGGGGATGCCAAGGCTGATGGGAATTAAGGTCTCCACATAGCTGAACAGGAAGGCCAGGGCAATCAGCATTCCGCACAGGGCCGCCCTTCCTGTTTTCTGTTCTCTTCTTGACACGTTCTGCCTCCTTTGCTAGTATGTTAAACAGAAAACTATCGTTCTGCGCTTCTTTCTATTATATCTTCTAAAGCGCAAAGTACAAGAGGAAATGATAAAATGAACAGAGAACAAGCGAAAGGAGCCCTGGGGCTTCTGGCCGGGCTGGCGCTGTTAGCCGGCTGTTTTTTTCTCGACAAAAAAGAACAGGCCAGGGAGCCTATGGTCCGCTCTGACTTCCTGTTAAATACCTTTGTCACCATATCTGTCTATGATTCCGACGACGAGACGCTCTTAGACGAAGCCATGGATTTATGCCGTGAATACGAAAACAGGTTCAGCAAAACCATTGAGAGCAGCGAAATTTACCAGCTAAACCACCGGCCTCCCACAGAGACCATCTTTTCCTTAAGCAGCGACACGGCCTCTCTTATCGAGGAGGGGCTCTTTTACAGCCGCCTGTCAGACGGAGCCTACGATCTGACAGTGGAGCCTTTAAGCTCCCTCTGGGACTTCACAAGCGGACAGAACGTGGTTCCGCCGGAGGAGGACATCGACGCAGCTGCGGCAAAGGTGGGCTATGAAAACCTGGCGCTTGAGGGAAATACCCTTACCTTTCTCTCGCCGGACACCACTCTAGATCTGGGCTCCATCGCCAAGGGTTTTATCGCAGACCGGCTGAAGGAATACCTGGTCAGCAAAGGTATAAAGAGCGCCATCATCAACCTTGGGGGAAACGTGCTCTGTATCGGCTCCCTGCCAGGCGGGGAACCTTTCCGGATCGGCATTCAGAAGCCTTTCGCCAGCCACAATGAAACCGTCGGCTTTGTGGAGATTAACGACGTCTCTGTGGTGTCCTCCGGCGTCTACGAGCGCTGTTTCACCGTGAATGGGAAAAACTACCACCACCTGTTAAATCCTAAGACAGGCTATCCCTACGATAACGGCCTGATTTCCGTTATCATCATCTGTCCGGAATCCGTGGACGGGGACGCTTTAAGCACAGCCTGCTTTTCCCTCGGCCTTGAAAAAGGCATGGAACTATTAGACTCTACTGAGGATGCGGCAGGTATCTTCATTACAGAAGATTATGAGCTGCATTGTTCCAGGCGTGCATCTGAGCTTTCTATCTATGACGAAGACGGAAAGCCTCTGAAAAACCTGAAATGAGGTGACTGACTATGAATCATAATCCATCTGAAACAAGGGCAGAACGAATTGGAAAGCACTCCAAAAAACATGATTTGATCCTGGTTCTGGCTGTCCTGACCGCTGCAGCCCTTCTCTTGGCCGGAAGAACGCTGTTCTTCTCACGTCCTCCTGTCTCAGTCACCATCAGCGTAGACGGGAAAGATGTTATGACCCTTGATTTGAACCAGGATGGCGATCAAATCATAGAAAGTCCCGGCGGAGGCAGAAACCGTGTAATCATTACAGACGGGGCTGTTCATATGGAGGAAGCCTCCTGCCCGGACAAGGTCTGCATTAAACAGGGAGCTGTCTCTGAGACAGGGCAGTCCATTGTCTGCCTGCCAAACCGTGTCATTGTAACTATTACAGGCACTGATTAACATAATGAAAAGGAGACTAGATTATGGAACCATTTAAGAAAAAACAAACCTTTTTTAAAAACATTTCCCTCCGGCTGGCCCTGGCTGTGCTTCTGGCAGCTGCCCTCGTACTCACAGGCTGCTCCGGCCAAAAAGGAGATTCCGCCAAGGCTCCCTCCGCCCAGTCTCAGGAACAGACGCAGACAGGTGAAGCTCCTGCAGGCGCCCTTTCATCCTACACCCGGCTTCACTTTATCGATGTCGGTCAGGGACTTTCCGTTCTGATAGAATCAGACGGTCATTTTATGCTCTTTGACGGAGGAGACAGAAAGGCTTCCTCCCTGGTTGTCTCCTACCTGCAGGATCAGGGCGTAGAGACCCTTGACTATGTGATTGCCTCCCACTATGATGCGGATCACTTAAACGGTGTGGTGGGCGCTCTCAATGCCTTCCAGGTATCACAGGTACTGGCGCCGGACTATGAAACAGATACTAAAGTATTTCAGTCCTTCCAGTCTGTCATAAAGGAAAAGAAAATTCCTCTCTCCCATCCGGCTCCTGGTGATTCCTTTACTCTTGGAAATGCTTCCTTCACGATACTGGCTCCCCAGGACAGAAGCTATCAGAATGCCAACGACTATTCTGTGGCTGTCCGCCTGACAGCGGGAGATATGAGCTTTCTCATCACTGGAGATGCAGAGGTAGAAAGCGAGGCAGAAATGGTCCGCTCCGGACTTCCTCTGGAAAGTACCGTCTATGTAGCAGGCCATCACGGCAGTGCCAGCTCCAGCAGCTGGGATCTCCTTCAGAAAGCCGTTCCCGAATATGCGGTGATCAGCTGCGGAGCAGGAAACTCCTACGGCCATCCCCATGTGGAGACCATGGAAAAGCTGGAAGCCATGGAAATTCCTGTATTCCGCACAGACAAGCAGGGAACTGTCACCGTCACTACAGACGGAGCATCTCTTACCTGGTCTGCTGAGCCATGCAGCGATTACTCCTCCGGAGATCCAGACGATAAACCGGCCAGACCTGCCGGTTCAGATAAGCCCGTTCAGCCAGATGAAACTCGTCCGGAACAGGACGCTCAGGAAAGCAGCTCCCACACCTATATTTTAAATACAAATTCTAAGCTGATCCACATGCCGGACTGCAAAAGTGCAGCAGATATGAGTGAGAAAAATAAGCAGACATGGTCCGGAACATCCTACGAAAAATGCCTGGAGGAGCATCCTGGCTATCGGGGATGCAAGAGCTGCGATCCACGCTAGAAAAAATAACAGTATCCAGGAAAAGCCCCTCACACTCCTTCTTATCAAAACAGCCAGAGCTGAATATAAGCCCTGGCTGTTCTTTTTATGAAATGATTTATTTTTTTAGATAAGCTTTTTGGCACAGGCAGAATTCCTTTTTCTACTGCAGCGCCTCCAGATAGGCTAACGCCGCCTTCAGGCAGCCATCTACACCTGCCAAACCTGTATCCAGGCACAGGTGATAATTCTGGGCTTTGCCCCAGGTATTTCCTGTATAATACTGGTAATAATCTTTTCGCTTTTCATCAATTTCGCGAATATGACGCTCCGTTTCCTTCCTGTCTGCAACCCCCTCTTCCGCCATCACACGCTCTGCTCTCCAGCTCATTTTGGCATGGACAAAGAGATTCACGCTGTCTTCCAGAATCCGGTCGGCACAGCGCCCCACTATCACGCAGGAACCGTGAAATGCCAGACGGCGGATTACATTCGACTGAGCTACAAACAGCTGATCTGAAATCGGCACTTCATATAAATCGGAAAGAGCCATCGCCCGTTCCCTGTCTAAGTAATCTGGAACCTCCACCTGTTCATCGTATCTGCGAAAGGCTTCCTCTGCAATCTCCATATCATCGGCTGCCATGGAAATAACCTCTTTGTCATAGAAAGGAATCCCCAGAGCATTCGCCAGCTTAACTCCCAGTTCTCTGCCTCCGCTTCCAAATTCACGACTTATCGTAATTACCTTATCCATCGCGTATCCCCCTCTCTGAATCAGTTCGTAAAACTACCTCTATTATAGCGTCTGAAGGGGAATTTGTATACTGGATTCCACTTCTTTTCTAAACTGCAGAAAGCGAAACAGATAACAGGCATTTACTCTTCCATGCCTGCATCTGTCAGCTGGCCTATCATTTCCTCCATCTCCTCCAGATCACTGGAGAGAAGAGGAATACCGCACTTCTCACAAGTATCAGTCAAAGCCGCAAAAATCCAGGGGTTTCTGGCATAGATAGTTCTCGGCCTTCCATTCTTCATGGTGTAGTTTAACAGAAAATGGAGAATCGCGCTGACCTCATTATCCTCCGGTTCCAGCACCTGCATATTAAGAACCGCCTTCGTCCTCTTCTCCATTACAAGAAACGCCCTGGGGAAAAATGGACGGCCGTATCCTTCCTCCACTATCTCTGCATTCATATAGAAGAGATCCATACAAAGTTCGCTGATGCTTCTGGGACGGGCTTTCACTGCTTCTATCTGGTCGACACTCCGCAAACGGGCCAGAGGGTACTTTCTTTTTCCTGATGGAATGGGAGCGGAGACTGTGCACCTCTCTCCTGTCTCGCCATCTCTGGTTCTCCAGAGGAATTCTCCCCGCTCAAAACGCACCTTCACAAGTCCGTTTCTTGCATCGTTTACAGCCTCCTCCATACGGGACAGCGCATTAGTCAGAAGTTCAGCCTCAGCTGCATCCAGAGTCCACGGCGCGTAGGCCTTTCTCCAGGACAGAAAGCAGGGCCATTTTCCCCGTCCTCTGAAGGTCAGACCCAGCTCCTTTATAATATCGCGCTGTTCCTGTGGCACATCCTCCCGGTCGCAAAGCTTAAAGGACAGGCAGCGCTGCTCCCTGAGAGCAAAGGAGGCTAAAGCCTCCCCTCTGGTGCTCTCAGTCAGATCAAAATCCTCAAGTCCGTCGTTTCCTTCGTACATCGTCACGCCCCGGCTGTGAATTCCGCGCCCGGAAACGCTCATAAACAGCGGTTCTCTTTCTTCATTCTCCTGAATGACAATCAAATCTGTATTCCAAAAATCCTCCCAGGGAGCCAGCTTTATCACAGCGTCGGCTGCCTGGTAAAGAGATTTCCATTGTTCCAGAGAAGCTTCCTGTTTCATCATCTATCTCCTGTTTCCTTTCTGTCAGATGTCTTCTGCAATATATCTATCTATTATGACATAAAAACAGACAGGGGACAAGAGCTTCTCGCGGGTTTCTCACGACATACGCATGAATTGTTTTCCTTCCTCTTTTTCAAAATATCTTGTT
>JAQERH010000037.1 GCA_027698105.1 Lachnospiraceae bacterium AM93-12TA | reverse complement strand
GGGCTATGCCCGAAAAGGAAAAACCACCCGCTATGCGGGTGGATGATTATTTGGGGGTTTTGATGGACGAAGCGCTGAAAATATAAAAAGTTATTCAAGAAGGCAAAAAAGAAGTGAAAAAATATTTAGTGACAAAAATTCGATATAAATAAAAAATGACAGGGTTATATTGTTATTAAAGATAAAAAAACTGACAAAAAAAGAAAAAAAGATAAAAAATTAGATGAAAAAAGTTGTAAAAAATGTTGACATTGGGGTTGCTATAGTATATAATAGTCCTTGCTTGAAACGAAGCGCTTCCGAAAAAGCCTTCCGAAGAGAGCAAAGGAAAAATTGATAAAGTTTTATGAAACAATTCATAAAGCCCTATCAGAAAACGGGGTGTGGCTCAGCTTGGCTAGAGCGCCTGGTTTGGGACCAGGAGGTCGCAGGTTCGAATCCTGTCACCCCGATGAATATGCGGGTGTAGTTCAATGGTAGAACACCAGCCTTCCAAGCTGGATACGTGGGTTCGATTCCCATCACCCGCTCTGTACAAAGGTGAAAGCTGATGTACACAGCAGTTGGCAGTGAGCCCTGCAGGAAAAAGTGAAATGTCAATTTGTTTGGCAGTCTCCACAAAAAAACATATGAGTCTGTAGCTCAGCTGGATAGAGCAACGGCCTTCTAAGCCGTGGGTCGGGGGTTCGAATCCCTTCAGGCTCGTTGAATCCGAAAGGATTAAATCCCTTCGGATTTGTTTTATGGTGGGTATAGCGCAGTTGGTTAGCGCGCCAGATTGTGGCTCTGGAGGCCTAGGGTTCGAATCCCTATACCCACCCTCCCGAATGGGTTTTGTTGGGCTATCGCCAAGCGGTAAGGCACAGGACTTTGACTCCTGCATTCGTTGGTTCGAATCCAACTAGCCCAGTTTATATTATGGGGTATTAGCTCAGTCGGTAGAGCACTTGACTTTTAATCAAGTTGTCCGGGGTTCGAATCCCCGATGCCTCAGGTCTTATGAACAGCGGAATTCCTTAGTTGAAAGGAATTCCGCTGTTTTCGTATACAGAGAAAATACAAGGCATAAAAATAAGCAGATAACGGGAGTCGGACCCGCCTTTCCAGCTTGGGAAGCTGGCGTTCTACCGATGAACCATATCTGCATATCACTAGTATAGCACGTTTCTCTGCTAATTCAAGCAGAAATAAAAAGATATCGAAATATTGCAGCGCGGCAGAAAAAAAGAGAACTTTTCCGGTGACTTTCAGTTCAGAACAGGAAAAGTTCTCTTTTTATACAGTATTACAGGAATATGTATTTTAGAATAAACAGCACAGTCAGCACATACATCAGCGGTGTGTTGTCCTTAGCCTTTCCTGTGAGCAGGTGAATCAGAACATAAGAGATAACACCCATGGAGATACCTTCAGAAATCGAGTACATAAAAGGCATGGCAGCGATAGCAATAAAGGCTGGGATTGCCTCCGCCAGATTCTCCCACTGAATTTTAATTACCTGCTGCATCATCAGGAATCCTACTACGATCAGAGCAGGAGCAGTAGCAAAAGCCGGTATTGCTAAGAATACAGGTGATAAAAAGAGAGCTACCAGGAAGAGGATGCCGGCTGTTATGGAAGTAAGACCTGTTCTTCCGCCTTCTGCGATACCAGAGGAGGACTCCACAAAGGTTGTAATGGTGGAGGTTCCCAGGGCAGCTCCCAGAGTCGTTCCAACCGCATCTGCAAACAGGGCACTTCTGATTTTTGGAAGTCTGCCGTTTTCATCCAGCATATCTGCCTTGGAAGCGCATCCGATTAAGGTTCCAAGCGTGTCGAACATATCGACAAACAGGAATGCGAAGATAACGACTGCAAAATTCAGGGTTCCAACAATGGAAAAATCCATCTTCATAAACGTAGGAGCCACAGATGCTGGCATAGAAATAATGGCACTTGGAAAGAGGCTGTAAAAACCTGCTTCAGGGTTGGGCACATAGAGTCCAGCCGCCTGGCAGATCATTCCAAGTCCCCAGGTTGCCAGAATACCGATCAGGATATTTCCCTTCACCCGCTTGATGAGAAGCACAGAGGTGATGATAATTCCGATCAAGGCCAGAAGTACGGTAATTCCCTCTGAGGAGAAGGTTCCGGCTTTTACAGCTCCCCGGAAAGAGAACAGGCTTACAAGAGTGGAGGAAGCCACCACAATGTGAGCGTTCTGAAGGCCGATAAAGGTGATGAAAAGGCCGATTCCTACGGCTACAGCAATTTTCAGTGTACCTGGAATTGCATTGAAGAGGGCTTCCCTTACTCTTGTCAGAGAGAGCAGAATGAAAATAATTCCCTCGACAAAGACAGCAGTCAGCGCCACCTCCCAGCTGTATCCCATACTGCCGCAGACGGTGTAGGCGAAATAGGCATTTAATCCCATACCTGCAGACAGCACGAAGGGAAGGTTGGCCAGAAATGCCATTAAAAAGGAAGCGACAGCAGATGCCAGCGCAGTTGCTGTGAATACAGCGCCGGAATCCATTCCTGCACCGTCAGGACCCAGCATGGCAGGATTGACTGCTAAAATGTAGGCCATGGTCATAAAGGTAGTTACGCCCGCAATGATTTCTGTGCGGACATCAGTTCCATGCTCTTTGAGCTTGAAAAAGTGTTCCATACTCTTAATCCTCCTGTAAAAATTCCGCATTTTTCATCAAATAGAAAAAATCTACGGTTTGTTAATGGAAACGAGGTCTATTCTAACCGATTTTCTTGAAAATTCCTAGGGAAACACCGAAAAATATAGTTACAGCCGGCTTTCTTTATCGTACAATAACAAGACAGGACAAATCATGAATATGACAGAGGAGGAATAATCAGTATGACAAAAGAAGAACTTACGCTGGAAGTGATAGAAAGACTGAAAAAGGAATATCCGCTGGCCGTCTGTACTCTGGATTACAACGATGCCTGGAAGCTGTTAGTCAGCGTCCGTCTGGCGGCCCAGTGTACAGATGCCAGAGTAAATGTAGTAGTAAAGGATTTATATGCGAAATTTCCGGATGTGGATGCCCTGGCTAATGCGCCGGTGGAGGAAATTGAAGCTATTGTAAGGCCCTGCGGTCTGGGAAGGAGCAAAGCCAGGGATATCAGCGCCTGTATGAAAATGCTGCGGGATCAGTTTGACAGCAGGGTTCCGGATGATTTTGATGCCCTTTTATCTCTGCCGGGCGTAGGCAGAAAAAGTGCAAATCTGATTATGGGGGACGTGTTTGGAAAACCGGCTATGGTGACAGATACCCATTGTATCCGCCTGGTCAATCGAATTGGCATCGCAGATGGCATTAAGGATCCTAAAAAGGTAGAGATGATTCTGTGGAAGCTGGTTCCGCCAAAAGAGGGCAGCGATTTCTGCCACCGTCTGGTTTACCACGGACGGGATGTCTGCACGGCCAGAACAAAGCCCCGCTGCGAGGGCTGCTGCCTGGCTGATATCTGCGCCAGAGCTGGAGTTTAAAAAAATTAATTTAATTTTGTGAAGACAGAGGGGAGGCTGGCTCGTTTAAAACTACAGAAGGAACGTAGGAGACGGAAATGGAAGGGCAGACGCTTTTTCCGGACCTGTGCAGACTGAGAAAGGGCAGGATACTGTATGGAAGAGAATAAAAATACTCCTTGTATTTCTCCTAAAAGCGGGGAAGAGGTAGAGAGGGAGCTGGAATCCTATATCAATCAGCCAAAGGAGAGAAAACGACGCAGATTTTCTCTGTCAGGGGCAGTCAGAAAATTTAAGGGGCAGAGTCCAAAGAGAAAGCGTATGGAAGTCGTACTGGCTGTTTCTGCCGTTGCGCTTCTGGCCGTTCGGTGTGCAGCCGGGGGAAATGGGCTGCCGCAGATTGCTTCGATGCCTCTTGAGAAGGGGGATGTAGTTTCTGTCCTTTCTCTGACAGGTCCGGTTTCCGGAACAGACAGTGCAGATGTAGTTTCCAATCTTCACTCTGAGGTGCTGGAAATCAGAGTGAAGGAGGGCGACACTGTGGAAAAGGGACAGGTACTGGCAGTGCTTGACAGGACAGATGCCCAAAAGGAGGCAGACATTGCCCAGAACGCCTACGATCTGGCAGTCAGCGAGTACAATGAGAATTTCAGGGATACAAAAATCGGTTATGAGAAGGCAAAGCAGGATTACCGCACAGCCAGCCTGAACTATGACAGAAATAAGACCCTGTTTGAATCAGGAGCTATTTCCTCCTCAGAGTTCGAGGCGGCGGGAAATGCACTGGCAGACGCCGGGAGAACCGTGGAAGGGTATCGGCTGGAGGACGGACAGCCTGTACCAGATGAATCCTATGAACTGAAGGTGAAGGCGGCTCAGTTTGAGCTGGATCAGAAAAAACGTGATCTGGAGGATACGGAGGTAAAAAGCCCGATTTCAGGAACAGTTGTCAGAGTCAATTCCAAGGTGGGACAGTTTGCAGATAAGCCGGAGGATGAGAAGCCGATGTTTATCGTTGAAAATCTTTCTCAGCTGGAGATGGAGCTTCAAATCAGCGAATATTCAGTAGGTGACGTGGCTGTGGGCCTTCCTGTGGAGATTACAGCGGATATTTTAGACGGAAAAACGGTGACAGGAACCATTACGTCCATTTCTCCCACAGGAGAAGAGAAGACGGGAAGCTCTTCCACAGAGAGGGTTGTGCCCACTATCGTGTCGATTGACAAGGCAGACAGCGGACTGATTGCCGGGATCACGGCGAGAGCCTCTATTGTGACGGAGAGGGCAAAGAATGTCTTTAAGGTTCCTTCCTCTGCCGTCCGGACAGGGGATGACTCTGCTGCTTTCCCCTGACGGGCTGACTGAGGGAATGGAAGTGGAGCCAGTATGATGAAAAGATGGATAGAACGCATTGGGCTGTGGCTTTGGGAGATGAAACCTCAGGCGAGGCTTCCCTATTCAGAGTCTGAGGAACTGATACGGATCGTCAATTTGTGCAAGGTGTACGATACAGGAACCATGAAAGTAGTGGGTCTCAGGAACATTAATCTGACCATCAGGCGAGGCGAATTTGTGGCCATTATGGGACAGTCCGGATCGGGAAAGTCCACCTTTATGAATATTTTGGGATGTCTGGACCGGCCGGTAATCGGTCATTACTATCTGGATGGAATTGATATCAGCGAGATGGATGAGGATCAGCTTTCATTTATACGAAATAAAAAGATCGGCTTTGTCTTTCAGTCCTTTAACCTGATTTCCAGAACAACAGCCAGGGAGAATGTAGAGCTTCCCATGACTTACGCCCATGTTCCCAAGAAAGAGCGGGAGGAGAGGGCAGTGAAGCTGCTGGAGCGGGTAGGACTGGGAGCCAGAACGGAGCACATGCCCAATGAAATGTCGGGAGGACAGCGGCAGAGGGTGGCGATTGCCAGAGCGTTGGCCAATGATCCGCCGCTTATTCTGGCAGATGAACCGACGGGAAATTTAGACACAGCTTCTTCCATAGAGATTATGGAACTGTTTTCCGAACTTCACAGAGAGGGGGCTACTGTGGTAGTAGTCACTCACGAGGAGGATATTGCTGCTTTCACCCAGAGAATTATCCGTTTCCGGGATGGACAGATTATCAGTGACGAAAAAAATGAGACACAGGAGAGCAAAGCGGAGGAGAAGGGGAGGACGAGCTGATGCTGATTGAAAATATGAAGATGGCCTTTACCGCCCTGCGGGCCAATAAGATGCGCTCGTTTTTAACGATGCTGGGTATCATTATAGGAATCGGCTCCGTCATTTCCATTGTCTCGATTGGAGATACAATGCGCGGCCTGTTTTCCAGCCTTTACAAGGATGTGGGACTGACCCAGACCTATGTGGGAATCGGCTACTGGATTGATGATGTCAGGGAGAGCGACTATTTTACAATGGATGATCTGGCTCGCATCAAGGAGGTATTCGGCTCTGATATTGCCTACATAGACAGCGGGGCCAGCGCCTCCGCGGAGGCCTCATCAGGACCGGATCAAATGCAGTTTGATTATACAGGGATTGACTGGAATTATAATGAGGTGCAGCCGGTGGAAGTGATTTACGGACGCTATCTCAACGAGGCGGATATCAAGGGAAGAAAAGAAAATGCAGTGATTGATATTGACACAGCCAGGAATTTTTTTCATACAGATAATCCGGTAGGCAGGAGATTCCGAACAGTTCTTTATGGAGAAATGAAGGAATTTACGGTGGTCGGCGTTTATAAGAAGGAAATGAGCCCCTTTCAGGAACTGATGATGGGAGGAGGAAATGACAGGGGAAGCGCCTTCATTCCCTGGACTGTTCTCACCTGGCCCAATGACCGGTTTTACTACTGCCATCTGTTCGCCGAGGAGTCCATGACCTCCAGCCGCCTGGATCGTTTTTACGATGAACTGGTGTTTTACATTTCCAAGCTGAAAAACAGAAATCCGGAGGACTGGTATGTGGAGTCTGCTGTGGAGCAGATGGGGCAGGTGGATTCTATGATGGCAGGTCTGTCTGTGGCTGTAGGAGGCATCGCAGCTATTTCCCTGCTGGTGGGGGGAATCGGGATTATGAATATTATGCTGGTATCTGTAACAGAACGCACCAGGGAGATTGGAATCAGAAAGGCTCTGGGGGCCAGAACGAGAGACATTCTGATCCAGTTTTTGACGGAATCGGCCATTCTTTCTGCCTGCGGCGGTCTGATAGGAATTTTAATAGGAGGAGGAATTGTTATGGCAGCGGGAACCGCCCTGGGAGTCGAGGCGGTGATCAAGCCCTCTGTAGTGATTCTGGCTGTTACCTTTTCTGCTGTGGTGGGAATTTTCTTCGGTCTCTATCCAGCCAGAAAGGCGGCCATGTCAAATCCCATTGACGCGCTGCGGTATGAATAGAACAGGAAAGAGTCCTGATCCGCATAATACGGCGGTCAGGATTCTTTTTTACAATTTTATGAAAATTTTCACAGCCCCTCGAAATTTAAAGGATTGTATGCTATAATAAAGCGATATAATTAATTTAGCAGATTGAAAGCAGGGAGTGGGGCTATGCTCAATGAGGACAAAATCAAATTGATGACAAGCATGGCTATGTTTGCGAAAAAAAATGGAAAGGCCATGAATGCCGGAAAGAATTATTTTAAGAGCGATTATGTCAGCCGCCAGATGATCCGCGGCTTTTTTAACTACACAATCAGCTGTATGGCAGTGCTTTTTATCTGGCTTCTCTACAGTATGGAGCAGTTTTTAAGCACGCTTTCTTTTGAAGGAATGATTGGGCTGATCCGAAATTTTGTGATGTACTATATTATTGGTCTGGCTGTCTATATGGGATTGGTACATACGGTTTATTCCAGGCGCTATGACTATGCGGCAAAAAATATCAGGCTTTATACTGCGAAGCTGAAACATCTTGACAAGCGGTATGATTACCATAGCCGCTCAAGAACTCTGGCAAAGGAGGACAGGAGGGTATGATGGGACTGCTTGTGTTCAAGGAGCGTCTGAGAATATTTTACGCTAAGAACAGTCAGATTGTGATTCCGGCAGTGAAGTTTGCTGTGGCGTTTATGGCCTTTTATTTAATAGGAAAGAATATCGGCTTTGTGGAAAAGCTGAATTTTCCGCTGATGCCTGTGATGATGGGGCTTGTGGGGGCAGCGGTTCCCTACGGGGTAACGGCATTTCTGGCAGGAGCCTTTCTTATGGCCCAGCTGTTTGCCGTATCTTTGGAAGTGGCGGCTATTACCTTGGTATTTTTGATGATCGTGGTGCTTTTGTACTACGGTTTTCAGCCGGGAGACAGCGTGCTGCTGCTGGTGACCCCGATTATGTTTTTTCTGAAGGTTCCTTTTGCAGTTCCTCTGCTGGTGGGCCTGGGAGGAAGCATGCTGTCTGTGATTCCGGTCAGCTGCGGGACGTTTCTGTACTATGTGATTCTGTATGTGAAGCAGAATGCAGGCGTTTTGTCAGGAAGCGCCCAGACAGAGCTGACACAGCTGATTATCCAGCTGGTGAAAAGCCTGGTGACAAACCAGGCGATGCTGATTATGGCAGCGGCCATGGCGCTCTGTATTCTGCTGGTGCATATTATAAAAAATATGCCGATTAACTACGCCTGGGGAATTGCCATCGCGGCGGGAGTGATCGTGCAGCTTCTGGTAATTTTTATCGGAGATCTCAGGTTTGATGCTTCGGTTTCTGTCCTGGAGGTGACAGCAGGCATGGCTGTCTCGGCTGCCGCTGCTGCTGTTTATCATTTCTTTGTATTTGCAGTTGATTACACCAGAACAGAGTATGTGCAGTTTGAGGATGATGATTATCACTATTATGTGAAGGCAGTGCCGAAAATTGCAGTGTCAAAGCCGGATGTGAAGGTGCAGCGGATTAATACGAGAAAAACACCCAGAAGAAGAGAATAGAAAAAATTAAAATATAGAAAGAGGAGGTGATAGTATGGCAGAGTATTTGAAGGAACTGTATTCGTGGATTGCGTTTGTTCCTAACATGACATTCAAAAATTTTCTGGAAATTGGAATTATTGCGTTTGTAGTATATGAGGTTCTGGTCTGGATTAAGAACACAAGAGCCTGGACGCTTTTAAAGGGAATCTTGTTTATCTGCGGCTTTGTTCTTATGGCTGCTGTACTGGAACTGGACACCATCCTTTGGCTGCTGGGGAAGGCTTCTTATATCGCCATTACAGCGCTTATCATTATTTTTCAGCCGGAGCTCAGAAGAGCTTTGGAGCAGCTGGGAAGCAAGAATGTGCTGACCGGAATTTTTGCGGCTGACGACGGCAAGGTGAAGGAAAGCTTCAGTGAGAAGACGATTAACGAGCTGACCAGAGCCTGCTTTGAGATGGGAAAGGTAAAAACAGGAGCACTCATGGTAATTGAGATGGAGACACCTCTGACGGACGTAGAGAGGACCGGCATCGAGGTAGACGGAATTATCACAAGCCAGCTTCTGATCAATATTTTTGAGCACAATACGCCGCTTCATGACGGCGCTGTAGTAATTAGGGGGAACCGGGTGACAGCCGCTACCTGTTATCTTCCTCTCTCTGACAACATGGACATCAGCAAGGCGCTGGGAACGCGCCACCGTGCCGCTGTGGGAATCAGCGAGGTAACGGACAGCCTGACCTTAGTTGTATCAGAGGAGACAGGACGGGTATCTGTGGCAACCGGGGGACGTCTGATCCGCGTGGCTGACGCTGACGAGCTGAGAGGAATTCTGGTTCGGGCTGTGCGGCGCGAGGAGAACGCATCGGGACGATTTAAGATTTGGAAGGGAAGGCGGAAGAATGAAAGAAAAGCTGACTAAAAATGCTCCGTTGAAGCTGATTTCACTGCTCTGCGCTTTTCTGGTCTGGCTGGCCGTCGTCAATGTGGCGAACCCGATCCAGACAAAGTCCATAGAGGTTCCGGTAAACATTACGAATGAAGAGGTTCTGGAAAGCTCCAACCTGACCTATGAGATAGAAGGCAAGAGCACAGTGACGATTTTAGTCAGTGCCAGAGCCAGGGATATTTACCGGTTTACGTCCGAGGATTTTAAGGCTTATGCAGATCTTTCAGAACTCTATTCTGTGACAGGCGCAGTTCCTGTTACAGTGGAGGTGCTGGATGACGAACAGTATCTGGCCAGCAATGGCAACGGTGTCAAGTATGAGGTCAAGGCGCCGGGAACAGTTCACATTAAGACAGAGGAGCTTCAGACAAAACGGTTCGCATTGATCTACCATGTGACGGGAACTCCGGCAGGAGATAAGGACTATCTTCCGGGAAAGGTGAAGCTGACTCCAAACTATGCATATGTGAGAGGGCCTGTTTCTCAGATTGGCCAGATCAGCAGCGTGGGTGTGGAGATCGATATAGATGGAAAGGACAGTGATCTGTCAGGAACAGCAGTGCCGAAATTCTATGATGCTAACGACAACGAACTGACACTCAGCAGCGCTGTGACGATTTTAGGAGGGGATATTTCCTATGAGCTGACGATGCTGAAGGTGAAAAAGCTGGCTCTGGATTTCCAGGTATCGGGACAGGTGGCTGACGGATACAGGATGACAGGAGTAGAATGTGATGTGGACAGAGTCTCTGTGGCAGGTCTCCGTTCTGTTCTGGCCCATATGAATACGCTTCTGATTGAAAGTCCGGAGCTGAGTGCAGAGGGACTGACTGCAGATAAGAAGTGTACGATTGATCTGGCAGAGTTTATTCCGCCGGGACTGGATCTGGCAGGTATGGACAACACATCTGTAACTGTGACACTGAAGGTGGAGCAGCTGGGAAACAGAACCTATACCATTGACAGCAAAGACATTCAGCTGAAGGGGGCATCTGAAGAATATACGTATGAGCTGGCAGACGGCACAGCTCCCCTGACAGTAAGAGGTCTCAAAGAAGATTTGGACAGTCTGTCTCCGGATAAGATGAGTTTAAGCGTCGATGTTTCAGGCATGAGTCCTGGAATGCATACAGCAGTTCTGTCTTATCAGCTGGATGATGCCTACTCACTTGTCGGGACGCCCAGCATCACTCTGGAGGTGAAGGAGAAGGCATCGGAGACAGAAAGTGAGGAAGAGGAGAAAGGAGAGCCTTCCGATTCCTCAGAGGCTGCTGTCAATGGAAGCCAGGAGAAACAGGAGTCCTCTGCAGCGGCTGCCGGCAGCCGAAAGCAGTAGAAGTGAGAACACAGGAGAAGTTTATGGTTAAGGCAAAAGTAACAATTAAAAATACCAGCGGTCTTCATCTGAGACCGGCAGGTATTCTTTGCAATGAGGCAGTAAAATACCAGTCCCAGATTACATTCAGCCACAAAAATAATGTATCAAATGCCAAAAGCGTGTTGAGCGTTCTGGGAGCCTGTATCAAATGTGGGGATGAGCTGGAGTTTATATGTGAGGGGAAGGATGAAGAAGAGGCGCTGTCCGCTATGCTGAAAGCGGTGAACGACGGTTTAGGCGAGTAACAGCTTTCATATATAAAAGGAGGAAAAAAGATGGTATCAGGAACAGGAGCGTCTGCTGGAATCGGCATTGGAAGAGTAGTAATTCTGAAGGAAGAGACTTTGGATATAAAGAGAGAGACAGTAGCCGATCCAGAGGTAGAGAAAGAGCGTTTTAGGAAGGCAGTGGAGAAGAGCATTGAGGATACCCAGGCTTTGGCTGACGATATGGCACAGAGAATTGGTGAGAAGGAAGCTGAGATTTTAAGCGGTCATCTGATGCTTCTTCAGGATCCGATGATGACCATGGAGATTGAGGGGAAAATAGACGGAGAGAAGCTGTGCAGCGAGGCAGCTGTGGAGGACGTATGTACCATGTACGCAGATATGTTCGCATCCATGGATGATGAGCTGATGCAGCAGAGAGCGGCAGATATGCGCGATATTAAGACGAGGATGCAGAAGGTTCTTCTCGGAGTTCAGTCTGTGGACGTCTCTTCCCTGCCTGCTGGAAGCGTTCTGGTTTCAGAGGATCTGACACCTTCTGTTACAGCTGGAATCAACCCGGCAAATGTGACTGGAATTGTGACAGAGCTGGGAGGACGTACTTCTCACTCTGCGATTCTTTCCAGAGCACTGGAGATTCCTGCTGTTGTAGCTGCCTCCGGAATTCTTTCTAAGGTACAGAATGGGGACGAAATCGTACTGGACGGCGAGACAGGAGAAATTTTCGTGCAGCCGGATGAAGCCCTGAAAGCAGAGTATGAGGCCAAAAAGGCCGTCTATCTGGCAGAAAAGGAAGAACTTAAAAAATATATCGGGAAAGAAACTGTCACAAAGGATGGTGTCAGAATCGAGACAGCTGCCAACATAGGACGTCCTGAAGATGTAGAACGGGTACTCTCCTACGATGCAGAGGGAATCGGCCTGTTCCGGACAGAGTTCCTGTTCATGGATCGGACGGCTATGCCGACAGAGGAGGAGCAGTTTGAGGCCTACCGCAAGGTAGCCGTAGCCATGGATGGAAAGCCGGTTATTATCAGAACCCTTGATATCGGAGGCGACAAGGAGATTCCGTACATGGGCCTTAAAAAGGACGAAAATCCATTCCTGGGCTACAGGGCAATCCGCTTCTGCCTGGATCGAAAGGACGATATTTACCGTCCTCAGCTGCGTGCACTTCTGCGTGCCAGCGCCTTCGGAGCCATTAAGATCATGATTCCTATGGTGACCTGTGTGGAGGAATACAGGGAGGCGAAGGCTCTCATTCAGGAGATTATGGAGGAACTGGATGAGAAGGGAATTGCTTACAATAAGGAAATTCAGGTGGGAATCATGGTGGAGACTGCTGCTGCATCTCTGATGGCAGATGTATTTGCCAGAGAAGTAGATTTCTTCAGCATTGGAACGAACGATCTGACTCAGTATACCATGTCTGTAGACAGAGGAAACGACAAGGTTTCCTATCTGTACTCTACGTTTAACCCGGCTGTGCTGCGCAGTATCCGCCACATTATTGAGTGCGGCAGAAAAGAAGGGATTATGGTAGGCATGTGCGGCGAGGCGGCCAGTGATCCGCTGATGATACCGCTTTTAGTGGCCTTTGGACTGAATGAGTTCAGTATGAGTGCCTCCGCTGTGTTAAAAGCCAGAAAGATGATTACAGAGTGCGACAGCAGAGAGCTTCAGGAGATGGCTGACAAGGCGATGAGCTTTACGACAGCCGGAGAAATTGAAAGTTTTATGAGAGAGTTTGTCAGCAGGAACTTTTAAGGAGGAGCTGCATGGCTGCGGCTGTATGAGTACAGCTGCGGTTATGCGGCCCTTTGGCATTTATTTCAGTGGGAATATACCCCCGGTTGAAGAAAACGCCAGATGAAAATTTATGTACATGGGGATGAAAGAAGATGATTGTTTACCTGATATGCTACCTGGCCTCTTTTTTGTTGGCAAGGGGAGGACATTTTTATCTGTCCGGTCTGTGTCTGATGGGAGCGGCTGTTTTTCTGTATGTGCAGGACTTTAAAAGGACAGGAAACTGTATCCATCTGCGGGGAGTATTTGCCCTGGCCTGGGTGGGAGGACAGGGTGTTTCCTGCCTGAAGCTCAGCCGCCTGGCCCAGGACTGGACCTTCCTTACCTGGCTTTGCTTTCTGGCAGCCTTTGTCAGCTTCTATTTTGTATTTGAGATTTTTGAGAAGAGAGGCAGAGACAATTATAACAGCTATGCGTCCAGATGGAAGGGGCAGAAGCGCTGGCATGATTTCCGCGCCTGTGAGGAGCCGGTATTTATCTGTGCTCTGGCAGTGACTGCTGTATCTCTATTCTGTTTTGTTCTGGAAGCTGTGGTGTTGGGCTATGTGCCGTTTTTCCTCAGAGGAGTGCCTCATGCCTATTCCTACTTTCATATTACAGGAGTTCACTATTTTACAGTGTCCTGTGTGCTGGTTCCAGCCTTGAGTGTGATCTTTTTTCATTCTAACGGAGGCCGGGATCGCCTGCGAACTGGAATCCTGATCGGCGCAGATGTAATTGCAGTCCTGATTCCGATTCTCTGCGTATCCCGGTTCCAGCTGATTCTGGCGGCGGCTCTGGCTGTCATCACTTATCTGATGATGGACATTCATATCGATCCGCTTCAGATGATTATCAGCGCAGCGGTGCTGTTTATAGGACTGCTGGCAGCTTATATTATTTTAGCCATTGCCAGGAGCCATGATGTGGAGTACCTGAACGGCATTTTTGAGATGAAAAACAGCCGGACACCTATATTTATTACACAGCCCTATATGTATATTGCCAATAATTATGACAATTTTGACTGTCTGGTGCGGGCGATGGCCTCTGGCTACAGTCACAGCTTCGGATTGAAGATGCTCTTCCCGCTGTGGGCGCTGACAGGACTTAAATTCCTGGTTCCGTCTCTGACAGCCTTTCCTCTGTTCACTACGAAGGAGGAGCTGACTACGGTAACCCTGTTTTATGACGCCTACTATGATTTCGGAATCCTGGGTGTTGTGCTGTTAGGATGCCTTCTGGGCTTTCTGGCCTGGTACCTGACTGATATGGTGAAGCACATCAGAAATCCCATTGGATATCTTTTGTACGCACAGATTGCCGTCTATTTCGGCCTGTCTTTCTTTACCACCTGGTTCAGTAACCCGGCCACCTGGTTTTATCTGGCTTTGACAGGCGCCGCGGCTGTCTATGTAGAGTGGAGGCAGTGATCCGCCAAAAGGTTTAAAGAGTATGAAATAAAGCTTAACAATACAGAAAGAAGGAGGAGTTACTATGATATCAGAGAAAATGCAGCCGCTGCTTCAGAACAATTCAGCGATTCGTATGATGTTTGAAGAAGGAAAGAAAATGGCCGCTGTCTATGGAGCGGACCATGTTTATGATTTCAGCCTGGGAAATCCCAGTGTTCCGGCTCCTGCTGCAGTCAATGAGGCGGTGAGGGCAGTTCTTGATGAGGAGGATTCCCTCTTTGTCCATGGTTACATGAGCAATGCAGGATATGAGGATGTGAGAGAGGCGGTGGCCCAGTCTCTGAACCGGAAATACAGTACCTCCTTCAGCCAGAACAATATTCTGATGACAGTGGGAGCGGCCAGCGGGCTGAATGTAATTTTAAAAACCCTTTTGAATCCGGGGGATCAGGTGCTGGTATTTGCGCCGTACTTTGTGGAATACGGCTCCTATGTAAGAAATTATGACGGAGAGCTGGTGGTGGTTTCTCCGGATACAGAAACCTTCCAGCCGAATTTAAAGGAGTTTGAGGAGAAGATCTGCGAAAAGACAAAGGCAGTGATTATCAATACGCCTAACAATCCGACTGGTGTTGTTTATTCTGAAGAAACCTTACAGAAGCTGGCTGGGATTTTGGAGAAAAAATCAGAGGAAATCGGCCATCCCATTGTGCTGATTTCTGATGAGCCTTACAGGGAGCTGGCCTATGATGGGGTTCTGGTTCCGTTTGTAACAAAGTATTACAGGAATACTGTGATCTGCTATTCCTTCAGTAAATCTCTGTCTCTGCCTGGAGAGCGAATCGGATATCTGGTGGTTCCGGGAGAGATGGAGGAAGCAGAGCAGGTGTTCAATGCGGCAGTGATTGCCAACCGGGTGCTGGGCTGTGTAAACGCACCGTCTCTCATGCAGCGTGTGATCAAGCGCTGCATCGATGCGGAGGTGGATGTAGCTGCCTATGACAGGAACAGAAACCTCCTCTATGAAGGACTCAGAAGCTTCGGTTTTGAGTGTGTGAAGCCGGAGGGGGCGTTCTACCTCTTTATGAAGACGCCTGGAGATGAGAAGGAATTCTGTGAGAGGGCGAAAAAATACCATATTCTCGTAGTTCCGGGAAGCTCTTTCGCGTGTCCGGGCTATGTGAGAATCGCCTACTGCGTGTCCTATGGACAGATTGAGCGGGCTTTGCCGGAATTTAAGAAGCTGGCGGCAGAATACGGTCTGTCTGGAACGGCAGAATAAGAACAGCATATGCTGGCAATGGACGGCAGGCGAAGAAGAAAAGCAGATATGGATTTCAGGAGGCGGTCATATGGAAGGTGTTAAAAAGTATCTCAGAATCATTCTGAATATTGTGATTCCTCTCACAGGACTTTATTTAGTGTGTGTTTGGGGGCCGAGAGTGCTGGGCTTTTTTATTCCCTTTGTCATTGGCTGGATGATTGCTTTGATTGCCAACCCTCTGGTCCATTTTTTAGAAAAAAGGCTGAAAATTGTCAGAAAGCATGGATCTATGCTGATTATCGCAGGGGTTCTGGCGCTGATTATCAGTCTGATGTACTTTGTTTTAGGAAAGGCCTATGCAGAAATCAGGGACTTTGTAGCAGATCTGCCTGCTCTGTATAACAGCGCGGCGGCAGAGATTCGCGGAGCTGTTCAGAATGGAAACAGGATGTTTGAATTTCTTCCAGATGAGTTTCGGACTGCAGTGATGCAGTTTACAGAAAATATGGGAACCTATGTGGGAGAGCTGGTGTCCAAGGCAGCGGCGCCTACGGTAGAAATCGCAGGCAATGTGGCCAAGGGCATTCCCAATGCACTGGTAAATACAGTGATTACGATTCTGTCATCGTATCTGTTTATTGCAGAGCAGGACAAGATTGTAGAATGGGCGCAGCGGTATGCTCCTGCATTTGTGCTTCGGTATGCCGAGTACCTGAAAAAGGATGCCAAGGGGCTGATAGGAGGCTATTTTCTGGCACAGTTTCGCATTATGTTTGTAGTTGCCGGAATTCTGGCTGTGGGCTTCCTGTTCTTAAAGGTGAAGTATGGGATACTTCTGGCTGTGCTGATTTCACTGCTGGATTTTCTTCCGGTATTTGGAACTGGAACCGCCCTGTTTCCCTGGGCGGCGGTGAAGCTGTTTACCGGGGAGTATACCTATGCAGCCGGCCTTCTGATTCTGTATGTAGTAACTCAGGTGTCCAGACAGCTGATACAGCCGAAAATAGTGGGTGACTCCATGGGACTTCCGCCTCTTATAACGCTGTTTCTGCTGTATCTGGGCTTTAAGGTCAAGGGAATTGCCGGAATGATTCTGGCAGTGCCCATTGGTCTGATTTTCATTAATTTTTATAAATATGGAGCCTTTGATTCCCTGATAGAGAATGTGAGGCTTTTAATCAGAGAAATTAATACATTTCGGAATGGGGAGAGGTAAAGGGCGTCTGCTTTTTCCTCTTCGGCGTCTCCCCAAAGGATTTTTTATAGGCCCTTAAAAAGGCGTCATAGTTTCTGAATCCGCATCGATAGCAGCATTCCGTAACAGAAAGGCCCTGATCCAGCAGCTGTCTGGCTGTCAGGAGCCTTTTTTCGTTTATATAGTCTCCGATGGTGTATCCAGTTTCACGTTTAAACAGGCGCATCATGTGGGCGCGGCTCATATAGAAATGGGAGGACAGACTGTCTATAGTTAAATCGGAATCAGCATGTTCATGGATAAACTGCATGATGGACAGTACAGCGGCATTTTTGCTGGAGGCGGGAAGACGGCGGGATTCCGGCAGTTTGTAGGCGCGGTTTAAGAGAATCAGCAGTTCCAGAAGGATCAGACGTCTGAGCAGTCCGTCAGCAAAGCCTGATTCCTGACAGGATAGTTCCAGGCGGGAGAGTGCCTCTAATGGCTCTTTTTTCTGCTGCTTCGGCAGACGCAGCACATAGGAGCGGCTTTCAGATGCATTTTGAAATAATTCGTCCAGATTTTCATGGCAGCAGAGACTGCCGGTGAAAAATTCCGGTGACAGATAGAGGATAATCCGTTCGTAGGAGGAGCCGGGAGAGACTTCCGGCCGGTGGATGGAGTAGCGTGGAATGAGAACAATATCTCCTGGCTTCAGATCATAGGAGGAGCCTTCCACGCTGTAGCCGGCTTCGCCTTTAAAAAAAAATAAAATTTTGTGAAAATCGTGATAATGGTAGCCAATGGGAGCTGTCACAGGATCACTTAAATGGAACAGGCGGAATTCTTCAAAGAGATAGCCGCGTTTTTCGTATTCCTCATCCGGGGTATGGCTGAATAAAGGCAAGAAAACATCTCCTTTCTGATTCATTTATCAAATAGTATAAAAGAAAAAGAGCACTAAATGCAAGAAAAAGAGCAGAATTCTTCTATTATTTGTGAAAAATGAGGTGTAAAATAAAAAATATAGGAGAGAAAATCGGGCAGGAGGAGATTTCTATGAAAGCAGTATTTGAAAAATATCATTGTATGGGAAATGATTATCTGGTATATGATCCAAATAAAAACGAGATGGAGCTGGGACCGGAGCAGGTGAAGGCAGTCTGTGACCGGAACTTTGGAATCGGCTCTGACGGAATCTTAGTAGGACCTGTGCTGGGCGGGGAGAAGATGTATGTAAAAATCCTGAATCCAGATGGAAGCGAAGCAGAAAAAAGCGGAAATGGAATGGGAATTTTTGCCAGATATCTGAGAGATGCCGGTTATGTCCAGAAAACAAAGGTTTCCTGGGATACTCTGGGAGGAGAGGTGACAGTGTACTATCTGAATGAGGAAGGTACACGGGTCAAGATTTCCATGGGCAAGCCTACCTTCTGGAGTGATGAGATCCCGGTGACTGGAGAGCGGAGAGAGATGGTCAACCAGACAATGGTCTTCGGAAAGATTCCCTACATTACCACCTGTCTTTCCATCGGAAATCCCCACTGCGTGATCTGGATGAATGAGATTTCAAAGGAGCTGGTATGTCGGATTGGAGAGCATTCCGAGCAGGATTCCAGCTTTCCGGAGAAGGTGAACACACAGCTGCTGAATGTACTTGACCGCACAAATATTCAGATTGAGATTTATGAGAGGGGAGCTGGCTACACTCTGGCTTCCGGAAGCTGTGCCTGTGCCGCTGCCTGTGCCGCCAACCGTCTGGGTCTGGCAGATCGAAACATGTATGTTCATATGCCAGGAGGAACCCTGGAGGTAGAAATCAAGGAAGATGGTATCGTTTACATGACAGGAGAGGTAGGCTATATTGGCCGAATGACACTGGGTACTGAGATGGTGGAGCGATTAAGGCAGATGGAGAAAAAAGAGGTTTAAAACGAATCCTGCAAAATAAATTGACAAACAAAACGGACACTGTTATATTTAAACAAGAGCGAGGGTGCTTTCTGAGAGGAGAGTACCCTTTTTTTATTTCATAGGACGTTATTTCCGATGAAATAAAAAATCAGGGACGCGCTTATAGAAAAGCGGGTTTCTGACAGTCAGTCTGGCGGAATCAGCTTCCATGATGCTCCAGCTGTACAGGCAGAATCAGAAAGGAGAAAAGAACGATGAAATTTACAAAAATGCAGGGAATTGGAAATGATTATGTATATGTGGACTGTTTTCAGGAGACGGTAGAGGATCCGGGAAGAACCGCTGTATTCGTCAGCGACCGCCATTTTGGAATCGGATCGGATGGACTGATCCTTATTAAACCGTCAGCAGTGGCTGACTGTCAGATGGATATGTATAACCTGGACGGTTCCAGAGGAGCCATGTGCGGGAATGGGGTCAGATGTGTTGGAAAATATGCCTATGACCATGGAATCGTCCCGCCAGAGCGTACTACATTAACGGTAGAGACAGCCTCCGGCATTAAGACACTCAAGATTCAGGCAGAGAATGGGAAGGCAAAGGAGCTGACGGTGGATATGGGAAAGCCGGAAATCACGTCAGAAATTTTCGAGCCGATTACAGTAGATGGGAAGGAATACCGCTTTATCGGAATTTCCATGGGAAATCCTCATGCGGTTCTGTTTGTGGATGATACAGTCTCTGTTCCCCTTGAGACAGTAGGACCGAAATTCGAGAATCACAGCCGTTTTCCAGACAGGACAAACACAGAGTTTGTAGAGATCGTGGATCGGGGCCATATTAAAATGAGAGTCTGGGAAAGAGGATCCGGAGAGACTATGGCATGCGGAACAGGAGCCTGCGCCAGCGCTGTGGCCAGCATTCTGGCAGGCTATACAGATACAAAGGTAGAGGTAGAGCTGTTAGGAGGCAGCCTGCTCATTGAGTGGGACAGAGAAAAGGATACCATATATATGACAGGGCCGGCCGAGGAGGTATTCTCCGGAGAGATTGAACTGAATTTTTAACCAGGATAAGTAAAAGGAACGCTTTCCCTCTTTTTTCATAGAATATAATAGAAATGCTTAGAAAAGGAGCCTTTCTTTTAAATATGAAAAAGAGAGTTGTAATAGATGCAGGACACGGGGGAATGGAGGATCCAGGAGCCGTATATTTTGGAAGACAGGAGAAGGACGATGCACTGAGGCTTGCTTTAGCAGTGGGGGACCGGTTAGAAAACAGGGGATTTGACGTGATGTACACCAGAGTAGATGATGTATATCACACGCCTTATGAGAAAGCGGATATGGGAAACCATGGAGGAGCTGACTATTTTATCTCGATCCACAGAAACGCAGCCAACATTCCGGGAACAGCTTCAGGCATTATGACCCTGGTATATGAAGATATGGGTGTAAACGGCAGGCTTGCCAGGGCGGTGAATGAGGAACTGAAAAAAACAGGCTACCAGGATCTGGGGGTAGTGGAGCGGCCAGGGCTGGCAGTGCTCAGACGGGTGGCTATGCCGGCTGTTTTAATAGAGGCAGGCTTTATTGACAATCCCCAGGATAACCAGTTGTTTGACACTAACTTTGAAGCGATTGCAGATGCCATTGCTGATGGAGTAGAACAGGCTGTGAAGGAAGAAGAAAAGAAAGAAATGCCGGTTTACTATATGGTACAGACAGGAGCCTACCGTCTGCGTTCTCTGGCTGAGCAGCAGCTGTCAGAGCTTCGGTCTCAGGGGTATCCGGCCTTTCTGGTCTACGACAGCGGTTTCTATGATGTGCGGGTCGGCGCGTTTCTGAACCTGGACTATGCAGCAGCTTTGGAGGAGGAACTCCGATCCCGCGGCTACAATACATTTATGGTGAAGGATTACAGCACAGAGGACAAAAAGAAGACAGAATAGGAAATCTGAATTCCTGCTGCTGGTCAGAAGGAAAATACCCGGCAGCAGGGAAAACAGAAAAACGGCAGAACATGTCAGATATCAAGGGAGAAAACCCCAGGATGCAAAAAGGAGTCAAGAATGAATCAGGAACAGAAAATAGAGCGGATGAAAGAACTGATTGAGCTGCTTAACAGGGCCGGACGAGCCTACTATCAGGAGAGCCGGGAGATTATGAGCAACTTTGAATATGACAGGCTTTATGATGAACTGGCCGGACTGGAAGAGGAGACGGGAACCGTATTCGGAAACAGTCCCACCCAGAATGTAGGCTATGAGGCAGTCAGCGCTCTGGTTAAGGAGCGCCATGAAAAACCCATGCTTTCCCTGAATAAGACAAAGAGTGTGGAGGAACTGAAGGAGTGGCTGGGCAGTGAACAGGGGCTTCTGTCCTGGAAAATGGATGGTCTGACCATTGTGCTGACCTATGAAGGAGGAGAGCTTAAAAAAGCAGTTACAAGAGGAAACGGGGAGATTGGGGAGGTGATTACAGCCAACGCCAGAACCTTTGTCAATGTGCCCATGACCATTCCCTATGAAGGACAGCTGGTGATCCGGGGAGAGGCTGTAATCCGGTATTCTGACTTTTTAAAGATCAATGAAGAGATTGAGGATGCAGATGCCAGATATAAAAATCCCAGAAATCTGTGCAGCGGCTCTGTACGTCAGCTGAACAGCCAGATTACAGCCCAGAGAAATGTCCGCTTTTTTGCATTCAGCCTTGTTATGGCCGATGACATAGATTTTGAAAATTCCAGAGAAAAGCAGTTTCTCTGGCTTCAGTCCCAGGGATTTGATACAGTAGAGTACAGACGCGTTACAGCGGATACCCTGGAGGAGGCGGTAGCCGGTTTTGCAGGCCAGGTGGAGAAAAATGATGTACCGTCAGATGGACTTGTGCTGCTGTTTGATGACATTGCCTACGGACAGTCCCTGGGGCGGACCGCCAAGTTTCCAAAGGATTCCATTGCCTTTAAGTGGGCAGACGAAATTCAGGAGACAACTCTGTCCTACATCGAGTGGAGCGCTTCCAGGACAGGCCTGATTAACCCGGTAGCAGTATTTGAGCCAGTAGAGCTGGAGGGAACCACAGTGACTCGCGCCAGCGTCCACAATTTAAGCATTATGGAAGCCCTGGAGCTGGGAGAGGGGGACAGGATTACTGTCTACAAGGCCAATATGATTATCCCTCAGATTGCAGACAACCTGACTCGAAGCGGAGTAAAGGAGATTCCCCAGATATGTCCTGTCTGCGGAGGAAAGACAGAGATACGCCAGATGAATGACGTAAAATCACTGTACTGCACCAACCCTGACTGTCAGGCTAAAAAGCTGAAGAGCTTTGCCCTTTTCGCCAGCAGGGATGCCTTAAACATTGCAGGATTGTCAGAGGCGACCCTGGAAAAGTTCATTGGAAGAGGATTTATCCACGAATACGCAGATATCTTCCACCTGGATGCCCATGAGTCTGAGATTGTGGAGATGGAGGGATTCGGAAAAAAATCCTTTGATAAGCTCCGGGAAGCGGCAAAACAGTCATCTCATACGACTCTTCCCAGAATGATTTACGGGCTGGGAGTGGCCGGAATCGGCCTGGCCAACGCAAAGATGCTCTGCCGCCATTTTAAATATGATTTCCAGGCCATGAGGACTGCACAGAAGGAAGAGCTGACAGCGATTGATGGAATCGGTGAGGTTCTGGCAGATGCCTGGATCCGGTTTTTCCAGAGCGAAGAGAATAACAGGGTGACAGACCGGCTCTTAGCGGAGCTGACATTTCCGCCGGCTTCGGAGGAAGCAGAGGAGGAAGGCAGCGGTCTTTCTGGCCTTACCTTTGTTATTACCGGATCCGTGGAACATTTTAAAAACAGGAAAGAACTGCAGGAGCTGATTGAGGAAAAGGGCGGAAAAGTGACAGGAAGCGTAACAGCTAAGACAAGCTACCTGATTAACAATGACTCTGCCTCCTCTTCCTCCAAAAACAAGAAGGCCAGAGAGCTGAACATTCCTATTATCACAGAGGAAGAATTCATCGAAATGATGGGATAGGGCTGATTTTGTGCGGGCTGCTGGTAATTGCAGCTCAAATATGGTATGATACCCTACAGACTAAAGGGGAGGAACTATATGCCGATTAAAGTACAGAAAGATCTGCCGGCCAAGGCAGTTCTGGAATCAGAGAATATTTTTACCATGGATGAGGATCGGGCGCTGAGCCAGGATATCAGGCCGTTAGAGATTCTGATCCTGAATCTGATGCCGATTAAGGAGGAAACGGAGACACAGCTTCTCCGGGCGCTTTCTAATACGCCTCTGCAGGTAGACTGCACCTTTTTAATGCTTGCATCCCACAGCTCCAAGAATACTTCAGCCAGCCATCTGAACAAGTTTTATGTGACCTTTGACGAGGTAAAGAAGAGAAAATTCGATGGAATGATTATTACAGGAGCGCCGGTAGAGAACATGGAGTACGAGGAAGTCAATTACTGGCCGGAGCTGACAGAGATTATGGGGTGGAGCAGAACCCATGTGACATCTACCCTGCACATCTGCTGGGGAGCCCAGGCAGGTCTGTACTACCATTATGGAATTCCTAAGTACAGGAGAGAACGCAAGCTGTCCGGTATTTATGAGCATCAGGTGTTAAACCGCAAGATTCCGCTGGTACGAAGCCTGGACGACTGCTTTTACTGTCCTCATTCCCGCTGGACTGAGGTTCGGGAAGAGGATGTGAGAAAGCATCCGGAGCTTATAATCCTGTCCAGATCCAGGGAAGCCGGTATTTTCCTTGTGATGAGCCGGGATGGCCGCCAGATTTTTATGCAGGGACATCCGGAGTATGACAGAATGACGTTAAATAACGAGTATCACCGGGATTTGAAAAAGGGGCTGGATCCGGAGATTCCGTATAATTATTATGAAGACAATGATCCGTTTTCTATTCCTGCCCTGAAGTGGAGAAACATGGCCAATACTCTTTACACCAACTGGCTGAACTTTTATGTCTACCAGGTAACACCGTATCTGCTGGAGAGCGACGGACCCGAAGCAGAGGACGGATGCTTATATTAAGAAAAAACAGGAACAAAAATGGAGGAAATACATGAGTACGTATTTGGTGGATTTTGAAAATGTAGGAGTCGGTGGAATGGACGGAGTGGAAAAGCTGTCAGATCGGGACCGCGTTGTGATTTTTTATGGAAAGCAGGCTGCAGCAGTTCCCTTTGAGCGCCACATTGAGATCGCATCCTCCAGGGCAGAGGTCAGATACATCAAGGTGGATAAGACAGGAAAAAATTTCCTGGATTTCCAGCTGTCCAGCTACTGCGGATATCTGATTGGAAGCACCTCTGAGAAGGAGTTTATCATTGTCAGCCGTGATAATGGATTCAGCAGTATGGAAGACTTCTGGCATGGAAAAGAAATGTCCGGAAAGAAAATAAGCATGAAGCGGCGTCCTGCTATTGCAGTCAGCGGGGAAGAGCTGGAGAATGTGCGGGAAATTATTGTGGACAAGGGTGAGCGCCTGGCAGCGTCATCTGGAGAGGATATCCAGGAGAAAAAAGAAGGGCAGAAAAGAGAACAGGAGCACACCGAAATCAGGAAAAAATCTGGAAAGAACAGAAGGAAACAGGGAAGGCCCCAGCAGGCTGGAGCAATCAGAATCCAGACCATTTCATCAGAGAACAGGAAGCAGAATCCAGAGCAGAATGCAGAACCAAAGGAATCCGCTGAAGGAACTGTCAGAAAGCAGAATCAGGAGGAGCACAAGGAATCTGCAAAGGAAAAAGCAGGAACTGACAGAAGAAATAACAGAAAAAGAGGCAGTCGTCCGGGAAACAGGCAGGACAGAGACGGACAGAAGGAGAAAAAGACAGATGCCGGCCAGGGGGAGAAACCATTAGAGAAGGTGCCAAAGCCAGAACAGGTACAGGAAAAGCAGCCGGAGGAAGTTCCACAGAAAAGTGATGCTTCGCAGAAGACGGAGAGAACACAGGAGCGACATCCTTACAGAAAAAGCAGAAGAAGATCCAGGGGAAGATACGTCTGGAAGCGTCAGTAAGAGGAACACATTAAGAAAAAGAGAATGCGAGGATAGAAATGGGAAGATTCAGAGCGAGAATGGCAATTTACGCCCTGGCGGGAGTTTATCTGCTGTATATGGCCTGGAACATGTTTAAGGGCCTTGAGACAGCGGGAGAGGAAAAAACAGTGATGATGATATTTATCGCTTTATTCGGAATCATCGGACTGGCTCTGGTGGCAGGCGGTATTTATGCCAGCTTTGCTGCCGCTAAAAAGCAGGCAGAGGAGAATAAGAAAAAATAGGAGAAAAGGGGGAAACGGATATGGAGGACAAGGCAGTGATGGATATGCGGTATTTAGATGTGCCGCTGCCAGAGGATTTGACAAAACTGAAATGGGGGGGAGATTACGAGAGACTGATACGGGTGATTGACAGGAGGCTTTCAGATGAAACTCTGCCGGAGGCACTCAAAAAGCGCCTTCAGCTGGAGCGGATTCTGGCCGCCAGAATCCCGTCCCAGTATCCATATTCCTATGAGGATGCCTTAGCGCTTCTCCGGAAGCAGATCCGGGATTTCAGAGATGAGGAGCTGGAAACACTCTGGGAGGAAAACACAGCAGAATGGATTTACATTAATGGAAAGGTACACTTTCACGAACTGTTTTTCGACAACCTGATGAAGACGAGAGAAGATTATGCTGCCCGTTTTCTGGGAACTCTGGAGGACAATGAAAAAAATGCGGCTCTTCTGCGAGAAAATGTGCGCCTGATGGAGGAAAAGGGAGGGCGGATCCTCCATATGCGCCTTACTACAAAACTTTCCCTGACCCCGGAGGCAGAAAAAGCCTGCATGGGAAAAACAGCCAGTGTCTACATGCCTCTTCCGGTGGAGTATGCCCAGGTAAAGAATTTTCGCCTGCTGGGATTTGAGAGCGCGGCTGGAACATTTGTGTCAGCAGACAGGGGAGATTACCCTCAGAGAACTGCCCGGTTTGAGACTGTAATAAGAGGCGGAGAGATCTGGAAGACAGAGTTTGAATTTGACAATGAAACTGCCTATCACAGCCCGGATCCCTCACAGGTTCTTCCAATACAGCCATCTTTCTATACAGGTGAGGAAGCACCGCATATTCGCTTTACCCCTTATCTGAGAGAACTGACGAAAATGGTAACAGAGGGAGAGAAAAATCCCCTTCTGGCGGCCGGAAAAATTTACAGGTTTATCACGTCTCACATTAACTACTCCTTTGTGAGAAGCTACAGTACAGTGGAAGATATTCCGGAGTTTACAGCGGTGAATCGAAAGGGAGACTGCGGTTTTCAGGCACTGCTCTTTATTACCATGTGCAGAATTGCCGGAATTCCGGCCAGATGGCAGTCAGGTCTTTATGCCACGCCGCTTACGGTAGGCTGCCATGACTGGGCTCAGTACTATGTAGCGCCGTTTGGATGGCTGAGTGCAGACTGCTCCTTTGGAGGTTCAGCCTTCCGCCAGGGAGATGAGAAACGCCGTGCTTACTACGGGGCCAACCTGGATCCCTACAGGATTCCATATGCCTCCCAGTTTATGCACAGCTTTTCAAAGGCAGAAGAAGGGCTGCGTGATGATCCTTACGACAATCAGTCGGGAGAAGTATTCTGTGATGGACGTTTCCTGCGGTTTGGAAAGGAATTTACAGTGGAATATTGTCTGGAAACAGAAGAAAAGCCATTTGACGGAAATGAAAAATAGTGGCATAATGAAGAGAAACATCATAAAAAGAGGAGGAGATTTATTTTATGAAAGCATATGATGTACAGGCAAAGGCAGAAGTAGAGGTTACAGTAGAGGATCTGATGAAGCTCTTAGATTCCAACCGTCAGGTGGATCTGGTATTTTCAGAGTCCAGAACAGATGAGGACGGCTACCTTACATGGGATCGTGAGAACTGGCTGTTAGTAAAAGACGGAAAATATCAGAGAAACTATTTCCTGAACGGAAAAGCACTCTATGATTTTACTCATCACAATAAGTACGACATGAAGAATTCCTTCTTCCCGGAGCAGGCTGAGAAGATTGAGCTTAACTAAAAAAGGATACCAGAAGAACCTGGATCCGAAAAAGCCGCCTGGCAGGACGCTGAAATGTAAGAAGCGTCCTGCCAGGCGGCTTTTTGCACAGATAGAACCTCTAGGGTGTTTTTCTGAAAAACAGGTAGAAGCCAGGACTCCTGTTATCTGTTTCCTTTGTCAGAAGCTCAGGGGAGCACCAGGCAAAGGGAGTATCCAGACGGACCTTTCCTTTTCGTCCTGGTTCGTCATACCGGCCTGGCCTGAGAGCCGGATCCAGGACACAGATTTGCTCCCCAACGCTTGCAGTCAGGAGAATAAAATGTCCTTCATGGGCAAATACCCCCGTATATCCCTCCCGATCTCCGCCCACATTGGCGATAACACAGCCACCGTTTTTCAGGCAGCGGATGGCTGTTCGGACGCTTTCTGTGGTAGAGTAGCCCAGATTGAACTGTCTGGCAACAACAGGTCCCAGGATTTCCATATCGGTACCTGGGAGCAGATTAGCTTTGTGCCGGATAGACAGGGAAACCAGCTTCTTCAGGGAAATCGACTTGTCTGTCAGCCTGTCTATGGCCATAGCCAGACAGCACAGGCCGCAGCCTGCTTCCCGGACAGAGCCTTGATTTAAAGGACTTTCCGGATGACTGATATCAGTGGGATAGGGAATGGAAGGATAGTCTAATTGATTCAAATATTTCATAATATACCCCCTGCATTGAAAAATTCCTTTGACAATCTCTCTTTCTAAAGATATTATGAGGGAAAAGAGGTCTTTTGTCCAACATTTTTTCACCAAACAGAGGGCAGAAAGACAGAAAAAGGGAGGTTTACGAAGATTGAAAATGAGAAGTAGAGGGTATCCATTACCTTAATCGCATCACAAA
>JAQERH010000036.1 GCA_027698105.1 Lachnospiraceae bacterium AM93-12TA | reverse complement strand
ATGACATATCTTATATCAGTTTTTTGAGTTTACACAAAACTTGAAACGGTCTCGAAAAAAGAACTTTATGATTTTGGTATTTCCATTAAATAAGAATCTTATATTGCGGAATCTCCATGATATATAAAATATTACGAATGGAGGCGGACATTTTCTTTTCTTGGGCTGGCTAAGCTGTTAATCCAAGAAAAGAAAGCATCCTCTCCGCTCAGTTAAACAGATATTGATAAAAGTTATGAAATCTGCTTTTCGTAGAAAATTAGCGTTTTAATTTAAGTCCGTCCTTAAACGCTTCCCCAACTCTTTCTGTGACTTTATAATATCCGTGTGTATAAGGATCAAATGCAATCGCATTGACCAGCGACATATCAATCGTCTCACCGTTCATAACGCTTTCATCAGCCGTAATTCGAACAACCTTTCCAATCACACCGCATCCATAAGCATTCGTCTGATATTCAATAAATTCGCACTCCATGCAGATAGGAAATTCATTGATAACAGGAGCGTTGACAACCTCGGACTTTGTGGCTGTCATACCGCTGTTTTCAAATTTCTTATTTTCATGATTTCCTGATACTACGCCAAAATAATCTGCTTCGACTACATGGGCTGCATCTGCAATGCTGACTGTAAACGCTTTTCGTTCCTTGATATTTTTAACAGTTTTGTGCGACTCAGTTAACTGAAGTGCCACATTGCCGCGAGCCTGCATCGTTCCCCAGGCCGCATTCATCACATTGACGCTTCCGTCTTCATTATACGTGGCGACCATCAATACCGGCATAGGAAAAATTCCTTCTGTTTGTTTCAGTGTTTTTCTCATACGAAATCCCTCACTTTTCAGTTTGTATTGACACGTTTTGTGCTCCTGCTTATAATTATAAAAACTGCACGAAAAATTACAAGTACCATCTTTTTTGACAGGTACTATCTTAGGAGAAAGTGTCATGATCAAACCTTATATTGAAAACGCAAATTTTGAAGATACAGGTTTCAGCTACACCTTGTCCCTCATCTCAGGCAAACATAAAATGGTAATACTATATTGTCTGATGGAATTTGAAGTGGTTAGATTTAATGAGCTTCGAAGGTATCTTAAAAAGATTTCTGATAAAACTCTTGCAGCAAATCTGAAAGAGCTGGAGAAGGATCAGCTCATTCTGCGCAAAGAATACCCCCAGATTCCCCCGAAAGTTGAGTACAGTTTGAGTGAACGGGGAAAATCACTTATGAAAGTGTTGGATCAGCTGTGTATTTGGGGAGAAAACAATCGCCCCAGGTAATCAAAGCCAGTTATAATAAAAAAGGAGAACTGTAACTATGAATCCTCTTGAAATTATGAAACGCCCTGCCTCTTATGCCAGCGGCTATGAAAACACTCCCACTGAAGCAGGCAATTATGCAAAGCAGCTTTGCTGGGAATATAACCAGACAGCTCCGAATGAGCAGGATAAACGTCGTTCCATTTTGCAAAAACTTCTGGGAACGTGCTCGCCGATGCTGGGGATCGAGCCAGACTTTCACTGCGATTACGGCTTCAATATCCACACACACGGCCTGGTAGTGATCAATTATAATTGTGTCATTTTGGACACATCTCCAGTAAACATTGGCGCTGGCACATTCATTGCCCCAGGTGTATGTCTGGCCTGTTCGGGGCATTCTGTCGACCCACAACAGCGCAGTCAGGGCATCGGTACTTCGGCTCCCATCACATTAGAAGAAAATGTATGGATTGGCGCAAACGCAGCGATCTGTGGCGGAGTAACAATCGGCGCCGGTTCAGTCATTGGAGCAGGAAGCGTGGTAACACATGACATCCCGGCAGGAGTAGTTGCTGCCGGCGTACCCTGTAAAGTAATTCGCCCGATTACAGAAAATGATAAAATCGCACCCGAACATATTTTATTCTAGCTTCTTCATGAGGTAACTTTGATGGATAACATGTTTGATTCCGGCAAAATTAAATATACCGACGATTATCAAGATGTAATTATGGACAGACCGGCTAAGCCTGTTTTCCCGGAATGGAAGGTTTATTTTGACGGCAGCTTCTGGGGACATCATGGCAGGGACCATGCTGGAAAGGAAATCCAAATCAATCAGACATTTGACTGGGCCGGATACCGCTGGATCATTCCTGCGGTATATTCCTGCGGACAAGGTCTGGTCATTGATTTCTGTATGCAGGTCAGCGCAGAATCGATCCGGCGCTTTATGGAAAAATGGAATCTAAACCCGGATCACGATTCCTGTGACTGCTTTACGCCAGAACAGCAGATGCAGCTGGAACTGGAAAATCCTCTGTGCCTGCATTTTTCACCTGATATCCAGGTAAATGGAAAAAACCTTTCCTGTGCCCACGGCTGTTCTATCTGCTTTAATCCCTGTCTTCCAGGCAAAATCCACCAGGATCCAGAGGCAGAATGGATCACTGACTACTATGGACTGGATCCGTCCTTTGGCTGGGTAATCTGCAGAAATGCCTTTTCCTGGGCAGGCGGCCGCCGTCCTGAAATCAAGACTCTTTCCCTTACCATGAAGCAGCAGAGGGAACGGATTCCAGGACCTCATTTTACTGTCCATGCACCGGGAGATTCCTTTACCTTTTTTAACCCGGTCAGCCAGATGTCCCATACTCTGACTGTGCAGGATCTGGAAACGCAGACACTCCCTGAAAGCACATTCCACTCCGGCGCTTTTGCCCGCTTTCTCTATCCCAGGCACTGTACCGTCATGAGTTATACCATTTTTCCTGAACCGACAGATCCCATTACAATTTTTGACTGTGCTGAAAGTGATAAGCCTAAGAAAATCGAGGAAGAGTATGATTCCTTCCATCCTCTTGCCTGCAATGCCTGTTGCATTGGTATCATCGGCGGAGCAGACGGGCCTTCCTCCATCATCTGGGGAAGGGAGCATCCAGCGCACACTGCCTGTTCCGCTCTACATTTTGAACCGGTTCAAAATGCTGTAGAGTGGCGGATTGTTTTCAATGTACGGCAATTTCATGATGCCTCATTTTGTCTTTTATAAAAAGACCGATTCTCCCTGGGGCGGCAGGCTGCTGCTGCCCTAATAAAATCTGATATATTCTCCGTTAAAATTTCCCCACCAGGTCTCTGCCTTTGTCTCCTTTTCCGACTGTTTTTCATCTGCTTTGGCAAAATACATGGTGGAAAAAAGCATTCCTGTTTCATTGAGAACAGCCGCTGCCTTTAAAAGAACATCATCCATGGGAAAAATCACCTGATCCCCCTTAGGAAATCCTGCTTTTTTCTCCCAGATTTTCAGGGCCTCTGTCTCGTCTTCTGTCAGGACGGACTCGGCCTTTTTTCGCTCTTCCTCTTTTAAGGCGAACAGGTAAAAATCAAGAAAGCTGTTATCTGCTCCATATGCTTCTCTCAGCTCTGAAAAATGGGCGAAGGCCTGATTCCGATCCATCACTGCTATCTGGTGTTCAAATGTTTCAAGCCCTTCCCGGATGCCCTCAAAATAAATAAATCCTCTCTTTTTAAGCTCCTCCCCTGTCATCAGCTTTTCCCTCCCGTCTCTTCTGGTAAATATTAAAGAGCAAACAGCTCCTTCATGGTTTCAAACAGCTCATAAATATACGGCACCATCCAGAACAGCACTAAAACCAGACCTGCCAGGCTTGTCAGGAATGCCTGCTCCTCTCTGCCGCTGTGTTTTAACACCTGGCAGATAACAGATACCAGAATCCCCACCGCTGCAATCCGAAATATCAGGCTGACTCCCATCCCTTTCCCTCCCTAACCTCTGTTTTGTGTGTTCTCTTCCTTCTGTCCGCATGAACATTTTGCAGTTCAGATTAATATTACAGTCAGAAACAGTCCTGCCAGAACTCCGGCGCTGGTATAAAGGCGGCTTTTCTGGGAAATTTCCTGATTCAGTCCTTCTATCTCCTGCTCCAGCTCTTCCAGATACAAAGCCAGGGTCCTTTCCTGCATTTCCCGGTCCAGATATCCTAAATGCTCTCCAAATGCCAGCAGCTGCTCTCCTTCCTCTCCTGACAGCGGAGTCCGGGCCGCATAAGCGCCTGCCTCTTCCTGCCAGATAGTAAAAAAATCTTCTCCCAGGCCTTTTAAGACTCGTTCTGCGACTGTTTCAAACAGCAGTCCCTCCGGTCCTCCGGCCCGCTTTCCTGCCTTCTGGAACCCCTCATAGAGCGGAGCGTTCCCATAGAGAATTTCTCCCCGCAGATGAATTACCATAACTTTGATTTTTTTCAAAATTCCCCGCCGTACGGAAAGTCTTGCCGCCATATCTGCGCCTATTTTGCTGCAGGAAATAATGACAAATACAGCTCCCAGCAGTTTAAGGAACATAGATCTCACATCCTTTATGGTCTGAAATCCGTTCTACTGTGCCAGGTCCCTTTCTGCCGCTCAAAAATACAAAGCGGCAAAAGATCCTCTCTCGAAACAGCTCACGAAACATGGGTTTTAAGGCAAGATCCTCCATGGAAGCTCCATGGGCTGTGGCAATCAGGCTGCATCCGCAGCCTGATGCATACTGTAAGGCTTCTAAATCACCTTTTCCACCTATTTCATCTGCCGCTACAACTCTGGGAGACATGGCCCGGATCAGCATCATCATCCCCTCTGCCTTGGGGCAGCCATCCAGTACATCGCTTCGTATTCCCACATCATTCTGGGGAATCCCCTGAAAGCAGGCTGCGATTTCTGATCGCTCATCCACAATTCCTACCGTTCTCCCCTCCATATATCCACAGCCATTTGAAATGTTCCTCACAATATCCCTCAAAAGAGTCGTTTTTCCACAGCAGGGAGGAGATACTAAAAGGGTAGAGAGCCATTCCTTCTGCCCTGCATCTGCCAGAAAGCGCATAATTCTGTCAGCGCATCCCTTTTTCTCGTGGGCAATGCGGATATTCAGCCCTGTAATCGGCTTGATCGTCCGAATTTCTCTGTGCTCCGACACAGCTCTCCCTATGACTCCGATTCTGTGGCCTCCGGCCACAGTGAGAAATCCCTGGCGAATCTGCTCCTCAAAGGCATACAGGGAATGGCGGACCGCGCACTCAACGGTCTGCTCAATCTCTCTCTGGGATACGATGCAGATTTGCCCATCTCTCTTCATCCGCTCTGCATCCGAAGAAACGGACAGGTTTCCGCCCTTTCCTACTGCATATTCCTGACCTTTTACAGTAATAAACAACGGCTTTCCGCTTCTCAATCTCAGTTCCTGTACTTCTTCCCAGTCAGAAACAGCTTTCGACAGTATCTCTCTGAGCTGAGGAGGAAATATCTGTAACAGCTCTGCCTGTCCTGTCCTTATATCTGCCATCGCCTGCTGCCCCTCTTTCAGTTCTTTGGCTACTGCCTTGCTTCATACACTATCATCATATACTTCATATATATGCCGGGACAGGCAGATTATGAGCGCGGCGTCCATTTTTTCAGGCCTTGTCGTTCAGTCCTGCGTTTTCACTTGTTAAGCCTTTACTGCCCATCGCATTTTAGTGGATCTGGCTCTGCTGTTTCTCGCGCACTCTTCTGCAGACGGGCGGATTACCTCCTCTGAAATTTCCTGGTAAACTCCCTGTTTTTTCAGCTGCTTAAAGGAACGCTTCACCATTCTGTCCTCCCCGGAGTGGAACGTCAGAATCGCCGCTTTGCCCCCTTCCTTTAAAGCGCCGGGCAGCTTTTCCAGAAAAGCGTACAGTACCTCAAATTCGCTGTTTACGTCAATGCGAAGAGCCTGGAAAACTCTGGCGCATGATTTCTTTACAGCCTCTTTTCTCTCCTTCTCCGGAATAAAGGACAGCGCCGTCTCAATGGCATCCTTCAGCTGCGTCGTAGTCTCAATCGCCTGCCCTCTGCGAAGCCGGTTAAATACCTCCTGGGAGATTTCCTCAGCATAAGGCTCATCGGAATTTTCTATCATCATTCCGCAAAACTCCTCTCTGTCAATCTCCCGAAGCCTTTCTGCTGCTGTTGCGCCCTTCTCCGGATTCAGACGCAGATCCAGAGGCCCTTCATATTTATAGGTAAACCCGCGCTCTGGATTGTCTATCTGCATGGAGGATACGCCTAAATCTGCCAGAATAAAGTCAAACGGCCCCTTTTCCTCTGCCAGCTGATCAAGCTCTGCAAAATTCATCAGACGTACCGTAAGAATATCAGGCCCATACCCAGCGTCCAGAAGACGTTTTTTTGTCTTCTCTGACTCAATCGGATCCACATCCAGGCCATAGATATGGCCGTTCCCCTGGAGCTTTTCCAGCATTCTTCTGGTATGTCCCCCATATCCCAGAGTAGCGTCCACCCCGATCTGTCCCGGCTGGATATCAAAGAAATCCAGGATCTCATTGACACAGATAGAAATGTGCATTCCCGCCGGAGTTCCTCCCTTCTGAATCACATGCTCTATTGTATCCTTATATTTTTCCGGATTTAATTCCTTGTATTTTTCCTTATAGCTTCTGGGATGGGTTCCCTTGTAGCGGACTCTCCTCTTATGGGGAGTCTGACTTTCTGCTCCTCCCGTGCTCTGAATCTCCTTTTCCTCTCTCTGGCTCATCTCTCTGTTCTCCTTGTGTTTTCTCTATGCTTCAGATTGATTTTCTGGTGCTTTTTATATGTTCTGCAAATTTATTATAGCGTACTGCACAGGCTCTGTAAAATGTTCCTCATGAAAAAGCTGCAAAGCCCTGCCGGCCTTCCCTCTAAAATCCCTCAAAATAGCGATCCGGACAGAATTTTCCTGTCCCGAACAATTCATCCACGGCTGCCAGATAGCTGTCCATAGTTCCTGCCTTCCGGATTTTTTTCGCCTGTTTTTCACAGTCCGGAAACAGCGCCAGCTGGTAGCTCCACAGCTCCTTCATCTTAAACAGCGTATTTCTGTCTCCTGACATGATCTCCTGATAGCCTGCCAGAATCTCGTCGTGAAAGTTTCTCAGCTCCTGCTCCGTGATCCTGCTGCCTCCATCTGAAAGCTGTCTCGCAAGACCCGGATTGGCAATCATTCCACGGCCCAGCATCACGCAGGAGAGTTTTGGAAATTCCCGAAAAAGCTCCTCTGCAGCCATGGGACTGAAAATATCTCCGTTATAGCAGAGCCAGCTGCTTTCCCTTCCCTTATTTTCTGCTGTCTCCTCTGCCAGACAGAATTCCTTCCGGTGAGGCGTATTTTTATAGAAATCTTTCTGTACTCTGGGATGAACCACCAGTTCGCTTACCGGAAATCGGGTATACAGGCTGAGAAGATCTTCAAATTCTTCCGGCTGTTCCATTCCCAGCCTCGTTTTAATCGATATCTGCATCCCCTTTCTTTCAGAACAGTCATAAATCTGATCTAAAAATCGTGACAGGGCTTCTCTTCTGTCAGCTGCTAAAAAACCGGCTCCCCTTCCCTTAGATACCACCGTACCAGACGGGCAGGCCAGGTTCAGATTTACCTCCCGGTATCCCAAATCTTCCAGAGTCTCCAGCGCCCTGCAGAAGGCCTCCCCATCATTAGCCAGAATCTGAGGAACTACATAGAGGCCCTCATTATGCTCTGGAAGAATATCATTTTTTTCCCTGGATGTCATAGCTTTCTTCATATGCGGAGAAAGAAAAGGAGTGAAATATTTCTTCACTCCCCCGAAATGCCTGCTGCAGGCATTTCTGTAAATATATCCTGTAATTCCCTCCATAGGGGCTAAATAGTAATTCATCGCTTTTGTGCTCCTTTTCTTTTCAGCGCGCTGCGCCCTCTTTCTGTCTTTTTGCAAAGCAGGGAGAAGCCCTGCACCTCCTGCCGGAGACTGTAAAGCTTCTCCCTGTTCTTTTTATCATACGTTTTTCACACTATTTTCTCGCGTACTCCGGCAGATTCTCCTCCAGGAATTCATGAGCCACATTCTGAGGCTTCTGTCCCTCCTCGTCTACCAGATAGTTCAGTCCTGCCATCACATCGGTAGACAGCACAGAGGCCAGCTGCTCTGTAATCTCGCGGATCTCCGGATATTTCTCCATAATTTCCTCCCGGAAAACAGGAACTGCATAGTAAGGCGGGAATACGCCTGCATCGTCCTCTAATACGGCCAGATCAAATTTTTTCAGCAGACCGTCTGTAGAGTATGCGTCTATTACCTGTCCTTCCTCGTTCATCAGGGCTGTGTAACGGGCAGAACCGTCTACGCCCTTCTTATCAAAGCTGATTCCGTACTTCTTTTCCACACCCAGCAGTCCGTCTTCCCGGTTCATAAATGCCAGGGTGGAACAAATCGTTACCGGCTGGGGCAGAGATTTCAGGTCACTGATCGTCTTTAAACCATACTTCTCTGCCATCTCTTTTGTGGTAGAAAGCGTATAAGTATTATTTACGTTCAGGGAATTTAAGACGTCCAGTCCGAACTGCTCCTTCATTCCCTTCACAGAATCCTGGTAAACCTGATCCACATCAGAGCTGGCAGGATTCTTTAAAATATTCACATAAAGCGTTCCTGTATAGTCCACATATCCGTCTATCTCATTACTCTGAATCGAAGACATGCAGACGGATCCGGCTCCCAGATCCGGAGTAGTTTCCACCTCCAGGCCCAGCTCTCTCTCTATGGATTCTGCAAGCATATAGGCAAAAATCTCGTTCTCCGTAAAGTCCATGCTGGCGATTCTGATATCTGCTGTCTTCTTTGTCTGAAACAGACTGGTAACAAGAAGGGCAACCATAAGAGCCACAGCTGTGACAATGACGTAAATCTCTCTCTTTTTCCGTCTGCGCTTTTCGTCCTTGTTCTTTCCCTCTAACAGGCTCACAGGAGTCACAATGGTTTCAATGGCTGCAAACACCCGGTCTACTAAGAGAGCCAGAATACAGGCCGGAATCGCTCCAGCCAGGATCATCACGTTGCTGACCGTTCTGATTCCTGAAAATACAAGATAGCCAAGTCCGCCTCCGCCTACATAAGCAGCCAGAGTCATCAGTCCTACTGCAGAAACGGCAGAAATTCTGACACCAGTCATAATAACCGGAAGCGCCATGGGCAGTCTCACCTTAAACAGGATCTGGCTTTTAGTCAGTCCGATTCCTTCTGCCGCCTCCAGCATCTGTTCGTTAATATTCATCAGTCCTGCATAGGTATTCTTGATAATCGGAAGCAGGGAGTAAATCACGACCAGAAAGATAGCTGGTTTCATACCAATACCGAATACAGGAATGGCCAGACCTAACAGCGCCATACTGGGCACTGCCTGAACAATGTTGGCAAAAGCCAGCACCGGCTTGCTGGCCGGCCGGATGTAGGAAATCAGGATTCCCAGAGGCACGCCGATAAGAATGGCTGTCAGAAGCGCCAGCACCGTCAGCTCAATATGCTCGACCAGAAGGGAAATAATTTCTTCCCTGGAGGAGACAAAATAGTTCAATAATTCCTTCATGCTTTCCATTACTCCCATTATGACTCCTCCTTTCCTGAATCCGTAATAAACTGACGGCTCAGCGTGTTAATCAGTGTACTTCTTGTAATCAGTCCCTCTATAATGCCCTGGTTATTCACAACCGGAAGCGTTGAAAGATGATGTTCATCAAACAGGGTAAGCAGATCCACAATGGAGCTGTCCGGTCCTACAGAGGTAAATTCCCGGTACATAAAGTCCTCCGCCGGCTTCTTAATATCGTGAACTCCGATGAGAGATTCTGCAAAGAGAACGCCAAAGAGACGTCCCTTCTGATCGGTCAGCATCAGCGTATCTACCTTTCTGCGTCCCATAGTCTCAATACACTTGAAAATCGGCATCTTCGGATGACAGCACACCGGATCAGTAATCATGATGTCTCTGGTCTTTATGTACTCTGGAGAAGTCCAGATTCGCTTCGGGCCGATAAAATTGCGGACAAAGTCATTAGCCGGATTCTTGAGAATATTCTCCGGAGTGTCAAACTGGGTAATTTTTCCCTCCTCCATAATGCAGATGCGGTCTGCCAGCTTAATAGCCTCATCCATGTCATGGGTTACAAAGACAATCGTCCGCTTCATGGCTGTCTGCATATCAATGAGGGCTGTCTGAATCTGCGCCCTTGTAATCGGATCCAGGGCTGAAAACGGCTCATCCATCAGAATGATCTCCGGCTCTGCCATAAAGGCACGAACCACTCCTGCTCTCTGCTGCTGCCCGCCTGACATCTCCGACGGATAGGCGTCCATAAACGTAGCCGGATCCAGATTTACCATATTCATCAGGCGGATGGCATTCTCCTCCATCCGGTCCCTGTCCTTGGATTTCATCTTCGCAATAATCTCGATATTTTCCCTGATTGTCATATGGGGAAACAGGCCGATCTGCTGAATTACATAGCCCATACGCCTGCGCAGAGCGATGGTATCCATATTGGCGATGTCCCGTCCGTTAATTTCCACTGTACCCTCTGACGGAAGAATCAGCTTATTGATCATCTTAAGCGTAGTGGTTTTTCCGCATCCGCTCTCTCCCAGGAGAACCACAAATTCTCCGTCCGGAATCTGAAAGCTGATATTGTCAATTATTTTCTTGCCGTGAAATGTTTTGGAAACATGTTTGAATTCAATCATTGAATCACCCTCCTGCATGTTCGGTTCCCATGGGCCTTTTGCCCGCCTGAAGTGACACAATACAGAAAAGCAAAACCGCCTGGGAAAGCAGGCGGTGAAAGGTTTTTCTGAAATAGGCATTAAAACGCTCTGAAACAGCACGTACTGCCAATACGCAAATCCTTCCAATGTCTGCGAGATTAGCTGACGGATTCGGAAAAGAAGGTTTCCTATGGCATAGGCTCTGCCAATTCACCCCAAAAGATTGGTTCTCCCGCTGCCGCGGCTGACGGCATTCGACGTTCTGCATTGATTGTATGCTATTATACAATAAATGATTCCTGAAAACAATAAAATTTGTCTTAATTTTTCTGTCAAGTTGTTACATCTGTCTGATCCCAGCCGTCTCCTGTCAATCTTTCTCCCTCGGCACTGCGGCAGCCTGCAGCCCAGAACAGGCCACGGCGGCGCTCAGCAGCAGCCTCAAAGAGCACCGCTTCCGGAAAAGGATATCCATTGACTGCTGCATCCCGGCACGCCCAGTGAAGGCGGTAATACAAATCTGCCACATCTAAAAGTTCCCGTTTTGGGCGAAGCTTTGTCTGGCCCACCAGTTCATCCAGAGAGCGGAACTCTCTGATTTTCGTCACACAGTCCCCCACGCTGCAGATTTTTTCCGGCCAGTCCAGTGTTTCAAATAATCCCAGCGCCCACTCCATCACATACAGGTTTTCATACTGCCAGGAAAACTGGATCTGCGTGTTTTCATCCGGCTGCCTGCTCTTCAGATAGGCTTTTTCAGACGGTGAAAAAAATTCCTCCGCCCGGAACTGCTTTACTGTATCCCTGATAAATGCTCCGGCTTCAGACGGTTTCATTCCTTCCCCCCAGAAGACATTCTGAATAGAGGGACACTGCTAAAAGAGCGGCGGCTCTTCCGCAGATCTGCCGTTTTGTTCTTTTTTCTGCCTCTCTTTCCGTCTCTATGACAGGCAGGGCGAGAGGGGTGTAAATCTGCCTTCTTCTCAGCTGCATCACACTTTTTCTGCGTCGCTCCAGCGCCTCCCTCATTGGGGTTTTCCCATCTGGATCCGCTGAGTCCTTTCTCTCATCCAGAGGCGGCAGATAAGATTTCACCTGGCTGTTTCCGCTTTCATCAAGAATGATCCTGCCGTCCGGCCCTGCCAATGCTCCGCCCCTCTTCGTGCGGATACCCTGAAGTTCCTTAAGAATCTCATTGATCAGGTTCTCTGCCAGAAGAATTTTCTCCCTGTCTGCCCTCTCATTTTTCTGTTCAAAGGAATAATGAACCCGCACAACACTTCTGAACCTTCCTATCGTATAAAGAAGATGGCGTTTCACATCTCCATAAACGGTATCCAGACTGTGCAGGTATCCATGTACGCCGCTTAACTCCTGTCTGGCGTAAACCTGAGCCTCTCCTTCGTCCTCTGTGCCAAAAGCGGCAAAGGAAAACTCTATTCCCTGCTGCCGTAACAGGACTGTATTTTCCTCCCTTTGTACCGGAAGCCTGATCAAATCGGAGATCCGGTCAATCGCCTGTCTCCCCAGGGCTTCCCGGCAGAATAAAAGCTCCCCTGCTTCATATCTGGACGCGCTCTTTTTTTTCATAAAAAATCTCATAGCATCCTCCTGCGCCCTGTTTTCGGCACTATTTTTCTGTCAGCTCTCCCTCGTTTGCCTCTTCTTCCTGGATCTCCTGCTCCGCCTGCCTGTCTCTGATGGATATCTCAATTACAGACTGAGGTACGTTCACAGAAAGCGCTGCAAATTTTCCTTTCTCCCCTGCTGCCTGGCAGGCTTCCTCATAAAAGAAGCGCACCAGCTCCCGGTTCAGTCTTCCGCCCCTCCAGTGAAACACAAAATAAGGCTGTTTTTTCCTGAGCACTGCTTTCAGACGCTTTTTCACATCCTCTTCCTTTGTCAGAGAAAGCCGCTGCTCCCTGTAGTAAAAATGATCGCTGTCCGGACAGGCTGGAACGGGATAAAGAAGCTTCTGATGATCCCTAAATATCTCCCTGTCTCCCAGGTTAAAATAATCAAATCGGGGCGCTCCATATCTTCCCAGAGAGTTGTCAAAAGTGGCATCCAGGTGATACCAGCTTTTTCCCTGCTTCACCAGATTCCAGGCATGCCGGTACTTCACGCCCTTGTCCGGAGCGGCTTCACTGACTGCAATCACACACTCAATGTTCAGACGGTCACAGAGAATTTTCACTGTTTTTGCAATCCCCTCGCACACCCCTACTCCCTGCTGAAGCGGGCCGATAATTTCATGGGAATACTGTTTCTTTAATTTATCATAGGAGACATTTTCACATATGAAGTCGTGGATAAACTGCTCTGACTCCTCCTTTGTCTTTTCCTGAACCTGCCGTATTAAACGGCTGATCCGGCCCTCCAGAGCCTTCTGATGCTCCTTTATCTTCTTTTTTTCAAACATATAGGCCGGCTTCATTCTCACATACTGGGAGTCCTCTGTAAAACGATACTGAAAGCTTTCCACATAAAAAATCTCCGGATGATCCAGCCGGAGCCTGAAAAAGACGTCGGAAAGCTGCCGGTTCTCCAGCCTCCTCACAGAAATTTCCGGAGCAATTTCACTAAATCCGGAAAACATATTTCGATATGCCTCCTGCTCCTCACGGTTCATCTGTCCGTAGTAATATTCCTGCGCCATTGGCGTCTCTCCTCCCTGTTTCTTAATTCTCTTTTCCTTTTCAGGAAGTATATCACAGGCATCCTTGTTTGACTAGCGTCCAAGTCCCAGTTCTTCTGAGAGCTTTCTGGCAAACATCTGATGCCCCTCTCCTGTCCAGTGTACCCCATCGTGAGCCAGGGGAATCTCCCAGTCGGACGTGTCTGCAAACTGCACTCCCAGTCTCTGTGCAATCCTTCTGTAAACCGATCCCAGAGCCTTTACCTCCTGGTCGAAAACCTCCTCCTCTCTGCCGTATCGCCCTATATCAATCGCAGCAGGAGCGATAAGCAGAATCCGGCTCCCGTCTCCGCCAATCTGCGGATGGCTCAGCGCGTGTCTGAGAAACGCCTCCATCTTCTTTCCCGCCTCTCCGGCATCAGGGCGAAAGGAATTTAAAATGTCATTGGTTCCCAGCATCACCGCCAGGATGTCTGCCGGAGCGTCCTCCTCCAGAATCCTGTCAAACCGCTCCAGAAACCATCCTTCTGGAATTTCCCGTCCATTCATGCCCTCATTTACAATGTCCCAGCCTGTAACATCTGCAAATACCTCCGGCCATCTCTCCTTCTCTTCCAGCTGTCTTCCCAGACGGGAACCAGCGTCATATCCGAAGGTATTGGAGTCTCCAAAACAAATCATTCGTTTCATTTATGATACGGCGCCCCCTCAATAATGCGAAAGCTTCTGTATATCTGCTCCAGCAGCACCACCCGCATCAGCTGGTGGGGGAAGGTCATCTTAGAAAAGCTGAGGGCAAAATCAGCCCTGTCCATTACCTTCTTTGACAATCCCAGGGAACCGCCAATCACAAACTGGATATGGCTTTCCCCCCTGAGTCCCAGGGAGCTTATTTTCTCTGCCAGAGTCTCTGAATCCAGCATCTTCCCCTCGATTGCCAGGGCAATCACGTAGGCGCTGTCTTTGATATGGCTTAGAATCCGTTCTCCCTCCTTATCTTTGATCTGCCTCTCCACTGCTTCACTGGCCCGATCTGGTGTCTTCTCGTCTGCCACCTGGATGATTTCCAGCTTGCAGTATCTGGAAAGGCGTTTGGAATACTCCCCAATCGCCTCCTCAAAAAAACGCTCCTTAATTTTGCCTACCGCAATCACCGTCATTTTCACTGTCTTTTTCCCTCCTGCTGCCGGAAAATTCTCCTCGTATCATAGCCTTTAACAGTTCTTTTGCTCTTACCTCTGCCTCAGGCCTTCTGTTTTTTACCTTTTTCACTGATTTTCCATCATCATTCCTCTGAATTCCATAGACAATCCTTAAAAACTCTCCTGCCTCTTCCCATGCCTCCCGGCTCTCCGGAATCAGGTCAAGGCCCATCTGAAATACGTGGAACATTCCTGCATAGACGGAAGTCCGCACCTTTACGCCTGACTTTTTAGCCTTCTGGGATACCTGCATTGTATCGCTTAACAGCACCTCATACTCTCCCACCTGCATCAGCATAGGCGGAAAACCGGTAAAGCTGCCAAACAGCGGAGAAAGATACGGATTCTTCGGATCTGCCTCTCCAATATAGCTGCACTGGTACAGCATATTTTCTTTTGAATTGCCAAACAGAGGATCGATCTCATAGTTGCCTTCATAAGATTCTCCACTGAGAGTTACATCCGTCCATGGGGACATAGTGATAATTCCTCCCGGAAGCGGAATGCCCTGATCCTTTAAATACATGACAAGTGAAAGGGCCAGCCCTCCTCCGGCAGAATCCCCGGCAATTACAATTTTTTCCGGCTCATAGCCTTTTTCCTCCAGAAGCCAGCGGTATCCGGCCACAGCGTCTTCAAGGGCTGCCGGAAAAGGATGTTCCGGCGCTACCCGGTAATCCACGCTCAGCACATCAGCGCCATAACTGAGTTTAGAATAGCGGACTGCAAAACGGCGGTAAATATTTTTCATGGGGCCAATGTAGCCGCCTCCGTGAAGCTGCAGAATCACCCGTCCGGTCACCGCGTCCTCCGGGGTCAGATATTCCATGGTACAGGTATCAGACTCCACCAGCTTATAGACATAGCCGGCCGGACATCTCCAGGCCGGTTCCACTGGACGCTTTCTGAATTCACCTGTCTGGATTGGCTTTTTCAGCGCTGTCTCCATCACATCGCTGACCATCTCTCTTGTCAGCCGGCCAATGGCGCTGACCTCCTCCCGCTTTTCCGCTCCCTTTTTATTCTCTTCTCTCTTTTCTACTGCCTGAGGTCTGATTCTTTCTCTCTTTTTCTGTCTCTTCTTCTGTCTGCTGTTCATCTTTTATCCCTCTTCTAAATATGAAACCTTCTTCCCAGCTCTCTCTTTACGCTTCTCGTTCCCACCGCTGCGGTAACTGCCAGGAGCAAAAATGCGGTCCCCGCTGTAAACAGCGATAAAAACGGCTTTGTCACCAGACCGGCCCACCACAGCGCCAGCGGTATCATGGTAAACAGAGTAATCACAATCTGGTACATAAAGTGTATCTGCCAGTTCAGCCGGTTCAGAGCCATCAGTCCTCCCACTGCGACTACATTAAACAGGAGTACGCAGGGAATCGCATAGTTGAAGGCCCATCCCCCATAACCGCAGAACCAGTCAATCAAAGCCAGGATCACACAGGCTCCTAAAGACTGCCTTACCAGCCGCCCGGCCAGACTGGAATGCCTCAAAATAGAGAACCGTACTGTCATAGCCGCGTAAGCAATGCCTGCAATAGAAAGCACGGACCACCATCTTCCCAGCCATCTGTAGGTGGCCGCATTAACAATGCCTGTAATCACTGCTGCTGCCAGAAGCGCTCCATAAAACCAGGGGGCCGCTTTCTTAATCCGGTTCTTCTCCTCTGTCATCTCCGGATAGCTTCCTCTGTCAAACTCAGAGGCAAATGCTCCATTCTCTTCTCTTCCAGTCAGAAGCCCTGCCTGCTCCAGCTGGCCATACACATAGTCGGGAAGGCGTCTGTCCGCCTTGACGCTGGAAAAAGTTAAATCCACCGTATCCCCAAAAGCCATTACGCCACACTTTACCGGCTGTCGGGGAGAAACTCCTATTACCACATGAAAATCTTCTATTTTCTCCTGAAATGGCTCCTCCACGGCTATCGGTCCCAGGTTAGACAGAGTCAGCGTATAGCCTTTGGTATTCTTCGCAAATATCATTCCTGTAATCAGATGTTTTAAAGCCAGAGGCGTAATTCTCACATACCACTTTTTCTCCTGGGATACATTGCTGGCAATGGTTTCCTCCAGGCGATCCCTGACAATCTTTTCATCCATCTGCCGACTGACTTCCAAAAGCACCTCATCAAACGATTCTGGCCTTCTGTGCGCGGGAAAGGAAATATTGGTCACAGCAAAAAAATTAGCCATGGTATCAGACTTGAAAAATGCTCTCAGATTAATGGGAAGATTGACTGCTACCGGTTCTTCCTTCGTCTCTCCATCCAGATATACCTGAATCAGGGACCACAAAAGAAGCGCTGCCAGATATTTTGTCATGCTGACCTGCTTTTCATGACACAGAGCCTTAAATTTCTTTAAATTCAAATAACCATGAAAAACAGCTGTCTCTCCGAAGGGCAGATTTTTCCCTTTCAGCTGAAACGCCCGTTTTTTCTCATATCCTGTAATGGTTCCTTTTTTTCCGCGGCTGTAGTGAAACAGATATCCGTCATCACTGTATCCGGCTTCTCTTTGGAGTATTTCCTGGCTGTTTTCTTTTGCTTCCGCCGCTATCTCCTCTTCTTCAGAAGCTTCTTGTTCTCCCAGTTTCAGATAATTTTCCACCAGCTTCTTTAGAAAATTCATAGCTCCCATGCCGTCTGTCAGACCATGAAAAACCTCGAAATTAATCCGCTTTTTAAAAAAACTGACGCGGAACAGATACATCTGGCTGCTGTGCGGCTCTATAAAACGGCAGGGATAGGACGTTTCCTGCTCCACTTCCGGCTTTCTGGTATTCGTCTCAAAATAATTCCAGAAAAAACCACGTCTCAGCTTCACCTGGAACACCTGAAACTCCGGAAGTGTCTGGTTCAGAGCCCTTTGAAGCCGTTCCTCCTCTACCTCCTCTGTCAGCACTGCACTGACTCGGAATACATTGCTCAAATCCTCGCCGGTCACCATAGCAAACAGCTTTCCTGTATTGTCAAGACGTCTCCAGCTGGCTCCCTGAAAACGCTTTCTGTCCTTCCATCTCTTCATTTCAGCCTCTTTTTACTGCTCGTCAAACTCCAGACGCATATCATACCATACTACATTTCCATGAACTGATTTTGAAATTCCATAGTTTACATAACCAAATTTTTCGTAGTAGTGAATCAGACGATCCTTACAGGTGAGAATCATGCCTTTTCTTCCTGCCTTTCTGGCCCGCTCCATAAGCGCCCGCATCAGAAGCTCTGCTGTTCCCTTATTTCTCTCCTGTGGAATGACATCCAGTCCAAACACGCTCTGGTATGCACCTCTCTCCTGATGAAACGACTCATTCTCATACATTTCATCACAGATCGTGTTCTCATCTGTCACACACCCGTTAATAAATCCTATCATCTGTCCATTCTTTTCCGCAATCAGGAAGCTCTCCGGAAAGGTTCTGATACGCCTCTCAAAATCTGCCCTGCCTGCTGCCTCTGCTTCTGGAAAGCACTCTGCCTCCACAGCTGTTACTGAATCCAGATCCTCTGGCTTTACTGTTCTGATTTTAATATCCATCTTTCTATCCATCTTCTCCTGCATGTTTATTTTCTTTTACAGTTCTTTTTCTGCCAAAGCGAGCTGAAAGCCCGGCATAGCCGGGCTTTCACAGTTTTGCGGGCGGGCCGCTCTCATCGCTATGCCCTGAAATAATATCCCACTCCCCACTTGGTATGCACATATTTGGGGTCGCTGGGACTCGGCTCAATCTTTTCACGAAGACGTCTCACATGAACATCCACTGTCCGCACGTCTCCGCCTGCTGCCGCCTTGTTTCCCCAGACACAGCCCAGAAGCTCCTCGCGGCTGTAAACCTTATTGGGATGGCAGACAAGAAGTTCCAGAAGGTCAAATTCCTTTGCTGTCAGATTAATCTCCCTGTCTGCAATAAACACTCGCCGGCTGTCTGTATCCAGTTTCAAATCCCCGGCCGAAATCACATGGCTTTTGGGCTTTTCCTCTTTTTTCATGCGGCGGGTATTTCTTCTCATAATCGCCTTGATTCTGGCCTTCAGCTCCAGAATATTGAATGGCTTGGTCACATAATCGTCTGCACCATACTCCAGGCCCAGGATCTTATCCATATCTGTGCCCTTAGCTGTCAGCATAATAATCGGCATTTCCGAAAATTCCCGGATGGCCTGGCAGACTTCAAAGCCGTCCCTCTTGGGAAGCATCACATCCAGCAGAACCATGTCATACTCCTTCTCCCGGGCTTTCTGAAGCGCCTCTTCTCCATCGTACGCGCAGTCCACCTCCATCCCATCCTGCTCCAGGCTGAAACGGATGCCCTTTACAATCAATTTCTCATCATCTACTACTAAGACCTTTGCCATTCTCACACCTCTTCATCACATTTTCATACTGTGATACTATCTTTTATCCTTTGAAAGGCAGCTTCCTTAATTCCGGAAACCTTCATAATATCCTCTGGTTTCTGAAAACCGCCATATTCCTCCCTATACTGGATAATGGCCTCTGCACGGGATTCTCCTATTCCGGGAAGCGTCATCAGCTGAGCCTTATCAGCTGTGTTAATATTCACTAAAGCTCCAGACCGGGATGTCTGGGCTTCGGCTCTGCCTGATCCTTCCTGGGCAGAGCCTGGTATCTGGATCAGCTCAGTCTTGGCAGGCTGTTCCTCCATAAGACGTCTGACCGTCTCCTGATCCGGAACCTGGATTTTCATACCATCCGTGACCTCCTGAGCCATATTCAGCCAGTCCGGCGCTCCCGTCTCTGTACAGCCTCCCGCCAGAGCCACCGCCTCATATACGCGGCTTCCCTTTAAAAGCTGATACACACCTGGAGAAACTACCTGACCGCAGACATGGACATAGACATAGTCTGTCTCCTGTGACGTTTCCGTCTCCGGAGTATTGGAAATCTCTTCCCTAACTGTCTCTGATTCCAGGGAAGGGCTCTCCTGTTCCAGCCCCGCCTCACTTCCAGTCTCTCCTATCACAATTCTGGTTTCAGTCTGACTGCTCAAGCCTCCTCTGCCCATGCAGCTGCAGCTGTAACATATCCCGGCTGCCATCATACACAACACAGCAGATATTATCTTCCTCCGGCCTGCTGCCTCTTCTTTTTTCATATGTATCGGTACCTCCTGTCCTTCTGGCAGAAGATACTGTTATGCCTGTATTCCTATTCTACCTAAAACCCCTGTCAAACACAAGCACTAAATCGTCAGCTTTCCCACTGAAACATAATAATTCCGGCCACAACCACAGCTGTCCCTATGGCCTTGCGCCACTGAAAACCTGCCTTATCCACTCCGAACAGGCCCAGCACCTCAATCCCGTAGGCCACCAGAATCTGGCTCACCACAATCAGAAGAGCTGCCTTAGCCGGTCCCAGGGCTCCCATGCTTTTGATCACAGTAAAGGTAATAAATGCCCCTATCACACCTCCGGCCAGCATATATTTCGGCTCCACCTGAAGCAGCCCACCGATCTGTTCCCTGCCTGAAAACAGCCAGAACACCACGCAGGTTAAAAAGGCAGACGCCTGCACCCATCCCGATGCAACCCATGTGCCAGTCTGCTTCGTCACCTCTGTGTTAAACACTCCCTGAATGCTCATCAGCGCTCCTGAGAGCAGAGCTGTAATCGTTCCCCACATAATAAAAAACCTCCATGGTTTAAGATACCTCTAGTATCCCTCCCCATGGAGATTCTATGCACATTTTTTCTATTTAATTGCAAAATCTATGGAAACAGAAGCTTCAATTTCCACCTCTCCGCCCATGGCAGCCATTGCATTCATGTCTGCCTCCATGTCTACTCTGGCAGTCTCCAGAGCCATAATCTTTGTTTCAACAGGTCGGGCCGACTGGTCTGAGCTGAGCTCGCTGATAGAAATCGTCTGCCCAATGGAGCATCCCCCTGCCTCAGCCATAGCTTCCGCCTTCTTCTTTCCATTTGCAATAGCCAGCTGAAGCGCTTCCTCATATTTCTCGTCAAAGGAGCTGCAAAGGTAAGATACAGCATCAATCCGATTAACGCCTGCATCCACCACAGAGGATAACACGTCTCCCACCTGCTCAATGGGGATGTCCTTTACAGTAAGCCGCGTCTCCATCTCATATCCTGTAATGGCCTTTCCTGCATCCCAGTCATAGATAGGATTCAGTCCAAAGCTGTATGTCTGAATGGATGTCTCCGCTATTCCCTGTCCCTTCAGCGCCTCCACTGTTTTTTCAAGATCCGTACTGTTCTGGGTCTGACAGGTTTTCGCATCCGTTGCCTGAGAATAAACCATAAGCTCCAGTTCTGCAATATCTGGCTCCGCCGTCACAGTTTCCGATGCAGTTACGTTAATTACCTTCTGCTGGGAAGCGCCTGCAGCGGCAGTTCCTGTTCCTGCCTGGGCTGCACAGGCAGTTGTCATCAACGCCCCCGCCAGTATAGCAGATAAAACGAGTCCTCTTCTCTTCATACTGATCCCTCCTCCTGGTTTTTATCTTTTCTGTCTCTTTTTTCTTTCATTATACAGGAAAATGAAACATAATATTTTTCTTTTTTCTTAACGTCCTATGTCAATTTTCTGAAACTTTCTAAGCTTCCTTCTCCTGCAGGCGGGCTGCGTGAACCAGGCGTTTGGCCAGCACAGAGGTCGTCACAGAACCCACGCCGCCCGGCACTGGAGTCGCCATGGACGCCGTTCCCTCAATATCCTTAAAATCTACGTCTCCGCAGAGCTTTCCGTTCTCATCCACATTGATTCCCACGTCAATCACAACTGCTCCCGGCTGGACAAAACGTCTGTCCACCATGTTGGCGCATCCTGCTGCCACCACCAGGATATCTGCACTTCTGCACAATTTGGGCAAATCTACTGTCTTTGTATGGCAGACTGTCACTGTAGCATTTTCCTGAAGAAACAGCATGGCCAGAGGTCTTCCCACCACCATGCTCCTGCCTACAATCACAGCCCGCTTTCCGGCTGGAGAAATTCCGTTAAAGCGCAGAATATCCATCACCGCTTCAGCAGTACAAGGGGCAAAGCCTGTATTGTCTCCACTGAAAACCTTGGCAATATTTACCGGGGAAATTCCATCCAGATCCTTTAATGGATCAATCATTCTGTCAATGTCCTCCTGAACAATCTGTTCCGGCAGAGGGCGAAAAACTAAAATTCCGTCTATCTTTGGATCACTGTTAATACGGCGGAATGCTGCCTTAAACTCCGAATCTGTAATGTTCTCCGGAAACGTATACTTCACCGCCTCCAGTCCAAAGGCAGCCATCTTCTTGACAGCTCCTTTTTCATAGGAAATGTCATCCGGACTCTCCCCTACCCGGACAATAGCCAGTCTTGGAATGCGTCCCAGACTGTTTAAATCCTCCTGAACCTGTACCTTCAGCTTTTCAGAAACCTCTGCTCCTCTTAATGTAATCATTGTCTCTCCTCGTTTCTGTTTTTGTCCTCTGTCTTGTATATTCGCCTTATTCCAGTTGCTCCCTCGGCAGTCTCTTAAACTGCGCCTCCGGCAAGCAGCTCCAGCACATAAACTGCAAGAATAGCAGCTACTGCCACTACCACCAGACTCTTCCCTTTATATCCTAACACTACAGCCACAGCAGTTCCTCCTGCCGCGGAAAACAGGTGGCCTGTACTGAAAAAGACATCTGGAAAGGTCAGCGCCCCTAAAACGGCATAGGGTGTATAATCCAGGAAAGAACGGATAAACCGCGACCGAATCTGTTTTCTGAAAATCGTCACTGGCAGAACCCTGGGAATATAAGTCACCAGTGCCATCAGCGCCACACAAATCAATACACGTTTAAGCTCCATCGCCGTTTCCTCCTGTTTCCTTACTCATATCTCTTATCTCTCCGTTCATTTCTTCCTCATTAGGCTCCATTTCCCTGGCTTCCTCTGTCTCTCCGCCATCGTCGGTTCCAGGAAACAGCCATGCCCCCAGTCCTGCGGCAGTCACTGTAGAAATAATCACGCGAAAGCCGTCTGACAGGAAGGAAAACACCGGAATATACTTCAGCCCGCACTGCACTGCCACAGCTATGCAGATAATGCAGAGTACATGCGCCGAAGCCTTGGCAGCCGGAATAATCAGAGCGATAAACATCGCATACAGGGCGATTCCCATGGCATTCTGAAGTGCCTGGGGAAGCAGGGTAGAAATGCATCCTCCCATCAGTGTTCCCAGGTTCCAGCCTGCTACTGGCATGAGAATCAGTCCCAGCATAAACGGCGCTGTCAAGGTTCCCGGCCTCAGAGAACCTACCACAAAGGTCTCGTCTGTAATACCGAACGCCATCACCAGCCTGGCCAGCGTTCCTGTTTTCCTCTCCAGCTTCTGTGACAGCGAAAGAGACATCAGCATATATCTTATATTAATCACAAACGTAGTAAGCGCTACTTCCAGATAACCGGCTCCGGCAAAAATTAAATTTGTACCGGCAAACTGCCCGGCACTGGTCAGGTTTGTCAGGGAAATGATTACTGCCACCCAGATAGGAAGTCCCCCTGAAACAGCCAGGAATCCAAATGTAAACGATACCGGAATATATCCTATTCCAATGGGCAGTCCGCTCTTTACACCCTTTTTAAATTCTCTTTTCCAGTCCATCGTGCCTCTCCCCCTCCTTTTTTTCTTCAAAAATTCCTCCCCCGGCAAAATGCTCCTGCTTCATCTGATTCAGCCATTCCACCCCCTGTTCAATGCCTTCCTCCGAAAATGAAAACTGTTTCCTCGTTTTCTTTTCCTCTGAAGTGGCATCATAGCTGTAAGGCTCCGGCCACACAGTTACTGTGAGAACCGTCTCCTCCTCCCCGTCTGTTTTTTCCATTCTGTATCTCATGCCCTGATCGCTTCCTGTAAACTTCTCTTTCTTCAGGAAATTCACCGGCATAACATCTTTTCTGCTGATCATACCTTTCTCCTTCACTCCCTGACAGCCCTTTCTGGCTGACTCTGTTTGACATTATAGCACAAATACTTCTGTTTGTGACTTCTGATTCTTTTCTTTTTTCGCCTGAAATCCAAATATATTGTATGCATATTATTCACATTGTTTTTTAATTTTTTTCAAATATATCTTGATTTTTCTTTTTCAATATTGTATATTTATGTCTATATTTCAAATAAATATACATTCGTGTGAATCTGACACTCAGCAGGCTCTGGCTGCGGCTGTAAGAATGCGCCTGCAGGGAAGAACCGATAGGAAGGAGAAAATAATTATGAAAGAAAAAGTTATTTTAGCATATTCCGGCGGACTTGATACTACCGCTATCATCCCTTGGCTGAAGGAGCATTTTGATTACGAGGTGATCTGCTGCTGCATTGACTGCGGTCAGGGAGAGGAACTGGACGGACTTGAAGAGAGAGCCATGCTTTCCGGAGCATCCAGGCTCTATATCGAAGATATTGTAGATGACTTCTGCGAACACTACATTATCCCCTGTGTGCAGGCAGGAGCTGTATATGAAAACAAATACCTGCTGGGAACTGCCATGGCCCGGCCGGGCATTGCCAAAAAGCTGGTCGAAATCGCACGCAGGGAGGGCGCCAGCGCCATCTGCCACGGAGCGACTGGAAAGGGCAATGATCAGATCCGGTTTGAGCTGGGAATCAAGGCTCTGGCTCCTGATCTGAAAATCATTGCCCCCTGGCGTATGACTGATGTATGGACCATGCAGTCTCGTCAGGAGGAAATCGACTACTGTAAGGCCCATGGCATTGATCTTCCGTTTTCTGCCGATTCCAGCTACAGCCGCGACCGCAATCTGTGGCATATCAGCCATGAAGGCCTGGAACTAGAGGATCCTGCGGCAGAGCCGGACTACAGCCACCTTCTGGTTCTCGGCGTAACGCCTCAGGACGCTCCCGACGAGTCAGAGACTGTCACCATGTCCTTTGAAAAAGGCATTCCTGTCTCTATTAATGGGGTTCCTATGAAGGTTTCCGATATTATCCGCACTCTGAATCAGCTGGGCGGAAAGCACGGAATCGGAATTACAGATATTGTAGAAAACCGGGTAGTGGGAATGAAATCCCGAGGCGTTTATGAAACCCCAGGCGGAACCATTCTGATGGAAGCCCACGCACAGCTGGAAGAACTGGTGCTGGATCGCGCTGTCATGGAAGTAAAAAAAGAGATGGGAAATAAGCTGGCTCAGATCGTTTACGAGGGAAAATGGTTCACTCCTCTTCGGGAAGCCATCCAGGCTTTTGTAGAAAAAACACAGGAATACGTAACAGGTGACGTCACCTTTAAGCTCTATAAGGGCAACATTATAAAAGCCGGCACTACCTCCCCCTACTCTCTGTACAGTGAATCTCTGGCCTCCTTCACAACGGGAGAATTATACGATCACCACGATGCAGACGGCTTTATCACTCTCTTCGGCCTTCCCTTAAAGGTTCGCGCCATGAAAATGGCAGAAGCCGCAAAACATAAATAAATCCCAGCTCTGACAAAAGAGGGAAGGCCATACATGACCTTCCCTCTTTTACGTTGATATTTACATCCAGCCTGTGCTCTTCCCTTTATAAAGAAGGGAATTTATAATTTCTGATCACTGCCTGGAGGCTTCTGTTTCCATTGTATTCATTTATTTCCGGATAATAGATAATATCTATCGTGTTTCTGCCGTCCCTCTCTTCTTCAAAGGCAGGCCCGTCTGTAAAAAGGATCCCATCCATCGGCATTCCGCTGCTGCCTTCCAGAACGAGCTTCACTACATTTTTATTTTTTCCAATTACCCGGCAGCTTCTGATCCGGACTTTTTTCTGAGCAAACAGAGGCTTCTCATTTCCCTGGCCAAACGGCTCCAGAATCTTCAGTTCCTCCACCAGACGCTCCCTTACGTAGTCAATCGGCATAGGCACATCAATCCACAGCCTGGCTTTAAAATCCTCCTCTGTCAGTCCTGATTTTTCATTCAGTTCTCTTCGGAACGCATCAATATTTTCCTCCAGAAGGGAAAGTCCCGCAGCCATAGGATGTCCTCCGAACTTCAGCATCAAATGCTTTACCTCAGACAGCTTTTGAAACATGTGATAAGCTTCTATCGAACGGCCAGAGCCTTTTACCGCCTCCTCGCTGCGGGTCAGCACAATAGCCGGCTTCTGGCAGTACTCCCTGAGACGTCCTGCAATAATTCCAGCCAGGGATTCATGGCATTCCGGAAGAAAAATCACCAGTACCCTGTCATCCCGGTACTGCGTGTCAGCCAAGACCTTCGCTTCAGCCGTCCAATGCTCTGTCATATCCTTTCTCATATCGTTGAGATCCTTCAGCTCCTGAGCCAGCGCCTCCGCCTCATTTTCATCTTCCGCCAAAAGCAGAGACAATGCCAGCTTAGCTGTCTGAAGTCTTCCCCCTGCATTCAGGCAGGGTCCAATGACAAAGCCTATGTGATACGCTGTTATACTGTTTAAATCCAGATTTGTCTTTTCCGCCAGTTTTCTGAGTCCCACATTTTTTGTACGGCCCAGCTTTTTCAGCCCATACTTTACAATAATGCGGTTCTCGTCCTGAAGCTTCATCACGTCGCCCACTGTGGCAATCGCTGCAAATTCCAGCAGATCCAGCCACTCCTCTCTGGAAACACCAAACTCCTCATAGAGAGCCTGAACCAGCTTATAGGCCATCACTGCTCCACAGATTTCCGGAAACGGATAGCTGCACCCCTTCTGCTTCGGATCAATCACAGCATCTGCAGGGGGCAGAATTTCCATCTCTCCATCAGTGGGAACCTCATGGTGATCCGTCACCACCACTGTCATCCCCAGCTCCCTGGCCAGCTGAATCTGAGAAAAAGCAGAAATTCCATTATCACAGGTCAAAATTGTATTGATTCCATCCTCCTCAGCCGCCTGAATCATCGATTCATTGATGCCATAGCCATCCTTAATCCGATCTGGGATAGCATAGTCTACCCTGCCGCCCAGACGTTTCAGGGCCTGATAAAGGATATAGGTAGAACAGACACCGTCAATATCATAGTCGCCCACAATCCGGATTTTCTGCCTCTCTTTCAGCTTCCCCTTTAAAATATCCACTGCCGGTCTCATATCTTTTAAGAGCCATGGAGAATACAGCCCGTCAAGATTGCCATAAAGGTATCTCTCAATATTCTCCTGCCCCTCGATTCCCCTGTTTCGGATCACTCTGGCTGTCACCGGATCAATTCCAAACTGCCTTGCAATCCCGTCAAAATCTGCCCTCTTCGTCTGAAGCATCCAGATCTGTTCTGCCATCGTACCACTCCTTCACCTTTTATCATCAGCACTGCTGTTCCCCTGTCTGATGCTTTTATTCCATTCGATTTCTTTTTCTGCCTTTCTCCCTGCCCATGCAGTTTACAGGCCCCTCCCTTTCTCTCTCAGCCACTGCCGCCGCTCCCTGTAGTCTGGCAGAATGTTCTCCACCACACGCCAGAATTTAGCCGAATGATTCATTTCGATTCTGTGAGCCAGTTCATGGACAACCACATAATCAAGAATTTCATCAGGAACCAGGGACAGCTTCCAGTTAAAACTCAGATTTCCATTCCCACTGCAGCTTCCCCATCTGGTCTTCTGGGTACGAATCGACACTCTTTCATAGGAGACCCCCATTCGGAGGGCAAAAACAGGCAGACGCTCTTCCAGACGTCTTTTCAGTCTTCTTTTTCCCTCCTGTATCTCAGCGTCCGTATAAACTGGCCGTTGAGATACGCTCTGCAGCATCCGTTCTCTCGTCCTCAAAATCCACTCTTCATGGCGCTGGGCAAAGGAAAGAGCCTGTTCTGCTGTAACAGTCCTTGGCACACGCACTGTAACCTGGCCGCTTTCTTCTATTTGAAGCGCAATTGTCTTTCTGTCAGAAAAGAGAATCCGGCAGGGAATTTCCACTTGTTCCTGTTCCAGGCTACCAGGCTGTTTTCTGAATGTATTCGTAATCTGCAAAAACCGCATACATTCTGTCCTCTTTAAATTCGACTGTCTGCGCGGCACGCTCCATCACACCTTCCATCTCTTTTACAAACTCTGCCAGAGGAGAATCATTTTCTGCTCTGACTATCTCTACACAGGTATTTTCCTCCATTGCTAAAAGCTCCGCATACAGCTCATCCACGCTTCCTTCAAAGTCCTCCGGAAACTCTAACTCTTTTTTCAGGAAATCGTAAACCTCCTGCTCGCTCTTCATCTGCTTCATATTGATTGTCACCATTTTCATAGTGCATACCTCCTTTTCCTCTGACTCTGCAAAAAAATCTTCTAAATCTGCTGCAATACTTTTTGAAGCAGCCGTATCACATTTTCTTATGTAAATAGAAAAAAGGACACCTGCAATCAGATGTCCTTCGCTTGTCCTGCCTATGCAGGAATCTCTACCGTGCGTGAGAAGATTCGAACTCCCGACACCTTGGTCCGTAGCCAAGTGCTCTATCCAGCTGAGCTACACGCACATTTGTTAGTGATTTGTCTCCCTAACAACGAATGTTATTTTACACCTATTTATTCAAATTGTCAACAACTATTTCAAATTTTTTTCAATCTTTTTTTTCGACTCTTTTGCAGCTATTTTGTGGCTCAGTTAGTTATTTCCACTCATATTTTTCTTGTCCGGTGAATTTGGCAGTGTATCTCTCCTTCCGGCACTACCCACTCCCTCATTCTGCTGTGTTTTATATACAAGATATTCCCCATCCAGGTTATATCCCAGACTGGAAGCAAGATGTGCAGAAATTTCATTATCTGCATCCCAGCTGGGATAAAGTCCCCTTTTCAGACAGCGCAGTATCAAAGCAGCCCCGCAAATCTTTCCCAAGCCCTGGTTTCTGAAATCCTCCCTGGTATCAATCTGAATTTCTATCCCCTTAGAATAAACAGTATAGGAGGAGGCTCCTGCTATCAGTTCTCCATCATATGTCAGAGCTACTCCCATCCCTCTCTTTCTGTAATCCTCATATCCGTGAAACTGACAGATCCAGTCCCTTGCCCACGAGCATCTGGAAACTTCATCGAAAAGCTTCGGACAGCTGTCAATATCTGTCAAAATAAACTTCTGCTTTTCTCCATGGTTCAATTCATGCACAATTTTGCACAGCTTTTTCCGGGAAAATCCATTTGCGCTCTTCTCAAAAGAATATCTCTTCTGAATTATAGCAGATTCTCCATAAACCTTCTCAATCAGACAGCTCCATTCCCTGTTTTGAGGAACTAAAATTTTCAGTTTTGACACATAATCTCTTTTTTTATGATGTACCAGACTTTCATCTGCTTTTCCGCCAAAAAAACAGAAATCTCCGATTTCCAGTTTTGCAGAAAGTATTTCATCTGATACATAAACTGCTCCCATCTCTCCTTCCAGGCAGGACCAAATCATTGTATCATCCCAGCCTTTAAATAAAGAAGAAACTGCCGCCAGTTTTTCCCTGTCTGTCTTTTGAATCTGGATCATTTGCCTGTCCTCCTGTATCTGCCTGTAAAACATGCAGATTTATAAAGCTTAAAGAAAAACAAAAAGAGCCTTGATTTCTCAAGACTCTTTACGTGCCGCAGACCGGAATCGAACCGGTACGAAGTTTAACCCTCGCAGGATTTTAAGTCCTGTGCGTCTGCCAGTTCCGCCACTGCGGCTTTTGTTGTATCTGCTTTAGACAGATAAATGGGGCCTATAGGGCTCGAACCTATGACCCTCTGCTTGTAAGGCAGATGCTCTCCCAGCTGAGCTAAGACCCCAGATAAATATAGATGGCTTTCGCCAAACGACCCGGATGGGACTCGAACCCACGACCTCCGCCGTGACAGGGCGGCGCTCTAACCAACTGAGCCACCGGGCCAAAATTAAAACTTAATTTTGTATCAATTATTTTCTTTAGTCAGTGTTAGTGGACCTTCGGGGACTCGAACCCAGGACCGACCGGTTATGAGCCGGTTGCTCTAACCAACTGAGCTAAAGGTCCAGATAAATAAGCCGATGATCGGACTCGAACCGATAACCTGCTGATTACAAATCAGCTGCTCTGCCAATTGAGCCACATCGGCATATTAAATGACCCCAACGAGATTCGAACTCGTGTTACCGCCGTGAAAGGGCGATGTCTTAACCGCTTGACCATGGGGCCAAAATTTAACTCCACAGTTTCCACTGTTTCGCTCCTATCATCTCGTAAATCAGCTCATGCAAAATCTACTTCGAATCATGTATAGGTATCAAAACTCCCCCTGTTGGACTCGAACCAACGACACTGCGGTTAACAGCCGCATG
>JAQERH010000035.1 GCA_027698105.1 Lachnospiraceae bacterium AM93-12TA | reverse complement strand
ACGCACGGTGGTGTGAGAGGACGGCGGTTAATCACCGCCTCCTACTCGATTAAAAAACGCTCCGCTTAGGAGGCACATTCTTTCTGGAGTTTACGGAAACAGGATCAGTTTAATTCGTTTCCGATTTGTACCATTTTAAAACCTTCTCCATGAACCTCATTGGATTCAAGTACAATCAGAAAAGAATCAGGATCTGCTTTTTTAACAGCTTGCTGAACCTGGAACATTTCTTTGTTATTACAAGCGCACATAACTACCTGTTTTTCGTTTCCGCGGTAGCCGCCCTGACCACTTAAAATAGTAGTTCCGCGCTGACAGCATTCATCGATCACTTCGCAGATTTGGGAACCATGGTTTGTAACGATTAATGCAAGTTTGCCGGCATTAATTCCATACATCAGTTTGTCTACTGCAACAGCGAAAATAAAATTTACAACCATTCCATAAATGATACCGTCTATATCCCGGAATAAAATTCCACCAACCAGAATAATACCTACATCAGACCAGAATGCAATTTTTCCAAGAGACAGATGAGGCTTGATTGCTTTTACTGCCATGATGATAAAGTCTGATCCGCCGGTAGAAGAATTTTTAGAATAAATCAATGCATATCCAATACCGCCCAATACACCCGTGCAAAGGGCTGCTAATAATCGATCTCCCTCATACACCGGAAACAACGGCGCCACATAGTCAATCATCAAGGAAGAGAGTACCATGCATCGTAAAGAGCTGATAAAAAATTTCTTTCCGAGAAGCCGATAGCAAATAATGGCTACAGGGATGTTTAGTACAATCGTTGAAAGACCAATGGGAATGTTCAGTAACCGATATAAGATAATAGAAATACCGGAAAATCCTGTCATCGGAAATTTTGCCTGCACAGCAAAGTTATAAATTCCAGCTGCAATAAATATGCTTCCTATAAATTCCCAGAGCAGCTGCGCTGCAAATAGGTTTACTTTTCGCATGGAAAACTGTGTTTTCATCGTCTTTATACCTCCATTTCATAATAAAAAAAGCGAAAGCGTATTATATTTTGATATAATACGCTTTCGCTCTTCGAGCATCAGACTAACATTATTTCATCTGTTTTGTCAAGCATTATTTTGAGGATGAAGGGTCTTCTTCTGATTCACCTGCCTGTTTTTCTGTCTGAAGGAGCGGGAACGCTACTTTTACCTTGAAGAGATCTCCGTCGATGTAAATTTCAAAGGTTCCGCCCTGAAGCTCAGTCAGGCTCTTTGCAATAGACAGGCCCAGACCGCTGCCTTCGGTAGTTCTGGCTACATCGCCCCGGACGAACCGCTCCGTAAGCTCCTCGGCCTTGATATTCAGGGGATTGGAGGACATATTTTTAATGGTAAATATGGCCATGGAATCCTCTTCAGCCACATCCACATAAATGCGGCTTCCCTCCAAGGCATACTTGAAGGCATTGTTATAGAGATTTTCCAGAACCCGCCACAGACGGCGTCCGTCTGCCTCGATAAAAAGTGCATGCTCCGGAGCAGAGGTAATCAGATTCAGCTGGCGGATGGCAAATTTTTCTTCAAATTCACCGTTGGTCTGGTGAATCAGTTCAATAAAATCCAGACGGCTGATCTCCAGCTTTAAGTTTCCGGAGCTGGCCTTGGAGGCCTCCACCAGATCCTCCGTCAGGTTTTTCAGACGGTGGGATTTCTGCTCCAGCACATCCAGATAGCGCAGGATTTTTTCATCCTGAATATGTTCCCGTTTAATTAAATCTACATAGTTGATAATGGATGTCAGCGGTGTCTTAATGTCATGGGAGACATTGGTAATCAGATCGGCCTTCAGCCGTTCGCTTTTCACCTTTTCCGACAGGGCGGCTTCCAGTCCCCTGCTGGCGTTGTTCAGATTTTCAGCTGTTTCACGGATTTTTCCGGAAAACTGCTTTAAATCTACCTGATAGGAAGTTTCTCCGTCTGCCAGATGGCGGATGGCCAGATCGATTTTATCGCGATCAGCAGAACGGCGGAACAGGATATAAAAAATCCACAGGTTCAGGCAGATCCAGAGAACTGCCAGCACTCCAATCATGATTTTCAGCGTCACAGAAAGGATATGCCATTTTAAATATAAATAAGCGGCAGTCAGGAGAAGAACCGTGCTGCAGATCAGATAGGAAATAAAGGATACTGTCAGCTGTCCTGCAAAGGTCTGTCCTGTAAAGAAAATGGATAGGCGGACGCCCAGTTTCCGAATCAGGCTGTTCTCCCAGATGACTCCTGCTTTATACCGACGAAGCAGACTGAAGACAGCCAGCAGGCAGCCCAGATAAATCACGGCAGTGTAGAGCGCCTTTTCTCCAACCGGCCAGGATTCTTCCGGAAGAGTCAGGTGGAGGACACGAATCAGCGTATACCGGCAGGCAAAGAGGGCCGCCACGGTCATAAGAGATAGGAGCAGAATACCAATCTCTGTGCTGGTGCGGTCGAAAGGCGTGAGAGATACAGATTTATCCCCATCTTCACGCTTTCCGGAAACAGACAGAAGATACAGCAGGGAAAAAGCTGCTGTAAGCCCCCCGGCCGCCATCAGGGCGAAGCCCAGGAAATAATAGTTCTGCATTCTGGCATAGTGTCTGTAATTGGCTGCATAGGCGTCGTCAGCGGGATAGTTTGTATCCAGAGCGGCTAACAGATAATAGGTCTTTGTGGAATACGGATTGTTAGCCGACAGGGCGGAAACAGTATCCAGATCAATGGATTTAAAGTTTGTGTCATAAAATACGGAATTGCCCTGAAGGCAGGCATACCGGCCATACGTTTTGGCAGTATCCAGAGTCAGAGACTTATCATTTGAGAAGGAAGTGATCCGCTTGGGAGTTGACTCTGTATCCAGATATTCAATTTTAAAATGCAGATTGCAGGGGCGGTCAAACAATCTTTTATAGGTCGTGTAATACCGGTTCAGAGTGCTTAGAATCTCTAACGATATCTCCTCCAGGGAGCAATAGCGCATTCCTTCTTTCAGAGAGGTATAATACACATCCGGATCCGCAGCAGACCATGCCACATAGCCTTTAAGAGGTTTGCGCTTTTCATCTACATTCACAGGCGTACACTGAAAATCCTCATTCAGGTAATACCCCATAGACTTCAGATATTTAATAATATCGTTCAGCGAAAAGGAGCGGGTATCATTCGGACCGAAGGTCATCTGGAGCATCTCGTTGGAGACGTCGACAGCGCCTCCGGTGGAAAAGATTTTGTGGTATTCCATGTACTGAAAAATGTCGGACAGATCCTCATTGAAATATTGAGTAAATTCCTCCGTCTCCTCATAGGAGCCGCTGTGAACCCTGGTAATTCCCACACCCAGATTGTCGTTCATGTACATGATTCCCACGCCGATAAAGGCCAGGGCCAGGAAAAAAAGATGAACAACACAGGCTGCAATTTTCCGCTGATATAAGGAAAGCTTTCGAATTGTCATAATGCCACCTACTGCTTTTCAATTTTGTATCCAACGCCCCAGACCACCTTCAGATACCGGGGTTCCCTGGGATTGATTTCGATTTTTTCGCGGATATGGCGGATATGGACTGCTACAGTATTGTCTGCTCCGATGGCCTCCTCATTCCAGATCTCCTCGTAGATCTGGTCAATGGAGAATACCTTTCCGGCGTTTTTGACCAGGAGAAGGAGAATATTATACTCAATGGGAGTCAGCTTGATCAGCTCTCCGTCCACAAATACTTCCTTATTTTCATCGTTGATCTGGAGACCGCCGCATTTATATACACGGCTGTCTGTCTGGGTGTTCATGTTTCCCAGCTGGGTGTAGCGGCGAAGCTGGGATTTGACTCGGGCTACCAGCTCCAGAGGATTAAAGGGCTTTGTGATATAATCGTCTGCGCCGATGTTCAGCCCCAGAATCTTATCAGAATCCTCTGATTTGGCAGACAGAATAATAATCGGGATACTGCTGGTTTCCCGGACTTTCAGCGTAGTCCGGATGCCGTCCAGGCCGGGCATCATCACGTCCACAATCATCAGATTGACTTCATTTGTTTTCAGAAGCTCCAGGGCCTCCAGGCCGTCGTAGGCCTTGATTACCTCGAAGCCCTCCCCGGTTAAATAGATATCAATAGCCTCAACGATCTGTTTGTCGTCGTCGCATACAAGAATTTTTTGCATTATGTAAACCTCCTGTCTTTGCGTATATGAATGTGTATATAGAATAAAGAAATATCATAGCTCAGGGACCGCGAACTCCGTATCCTGCGGATACTCCGTTTGCGTAGCGGCAGGAATTGCTCACAGAGCGATTCCTGCCTTCATTATACCTTCTGCCAGAGCAAAAGGGTACTACTTTTTTCCTTGACAAACACCCTGCCATAGAATACACTAGCAATAGTTTGAATATCAAACAATTTCGTTAACTGAGTAATGAAAGAAAGCAGACAGAAAAGCAGGAATCAGACATGACTACAAAAATCATTGGAATCGGCTCTTATGTGCCGGAAACAGTTGTTACGAATAAGGATCTCATGAAATTTCTCGATACGGATGACGATTGGATAAAAGAACGGACGGGAATCTGTGAGAGAAGGGTGTCAAAGGACAAGGGCACCTGCGAAATGGCTGCAGAGGCAGCGAAGAGGGCCATTGAAGATGCAGGAATTGATCCGGCAGAAATAGACCTGATTATACTGGCCACCTCCTCCGGAGACAGGGCATTCCCGGCTGGAGCCATGGATGTCCAGGCGGCTATAGGAGCTGTGAATGCAGTGGGATTTGACATTACAGCGGCCTGCTCAGGATTTATTTTTGGCCTTCACATTGCCAATGGATTTTTTGCCTCAGGCCTTTATAAGACGGCTCTTATTATTGGGGCTGAGACTTTAAGCAAGGTAGTGGACTGGACAGACAGAGGCACATGCATCCTCTTTGGCGACGGAGCCGGAGCGGCAGTTGTCAGAGCCTCTGAGACTGGTATTATAAAAACGCTGATGGGAAGCGACGGAACAAAGGGATGGACCCTGGAATGCCAGGCCAGAAATCTTGGAAACTGCTTAAACGGTGTGAAACCAGAGCTGGGCTTTATGAAAATGGACGGCAAAGAAGTATTCAAGTTTGCAGTCCGCAAAGTACCTGAGATTGTGGCAAAGATTTTAGAGGACGCACAGATGGATCCGGATGAGATTAAATACTTTGTCCTGCATCAGGCTAATTTAAGAATTTTAGAGGCGGCATCGAAGCGCCTTGGAATTCCAATGGAAAAAATACCGGTAAATATTGAGCGCTACGGCAATACCTCCGCTGCCTCGATTCCGATTCTTCTGGACGAAATGAAGCGGGACGGAAAGCTTGAAACAGGCGACAAGCTGGTGCTTGCAGGATTCGGCGCAGGCATGACCTGGGGGGCTACTTTACTGGAGTGGTAGAATCAGTCTGCGATTCCAGGGATTTTTTTCTTGCAACTTCCTGAAAATCAAATATAATAAAAGAAATGACAGCTGTAGGGGGAGGTCCCCGGCACGGCTTTCAGAAAATCAAAAACCTATCAAGCAAAGGAGACAAAAACTATGTTAGAGAAAATGAAAGAGATCATCGCAGAGCAGTTAAGCGTGGACGCAGAGTCTATTACAGAGGCTTCTTCCTTTAAGGATGATCTGGGAGCAGACTCCCTTGACTTATTTGAGTTAGTTATGGCTCTGGAGGATGAGTACTCCGTAGAGATCCCGGCTGAGGATTTACAGAACCTCTTAACAGTCGGTGATGTAATGAACTATTTAAAAGAAAAAGGTGTTGAGGCATAATGAAGACCAGAGTCACTGAACTTTTAGGGATTGAATGTCCAATCATCCAGGGCGGTATGGCCTGGGTGGCTGAGCATCACCTGGCTGCCGCTGTTTCTGAGGCGGGAGGACTGGGCCTGATCGGCGGAGCTAACGCTCCGGGAGAAGTGGTTCGCGAGGAAATCAGAAAAGCCAGAGAGCTGACAAAGAAGCCTTTTGGCGTCAATGTTATGCTGATGAGCCCTCACGCTGACGACGTGGCAAAGGTTGTAGTTGAGGAAGGAATCAAGGTAGTCACCACAGGAGCCGGAAATCCAGGAAAGTATATGGAGATGTGGAAGGCAGCAGGAATCAAGGTAATTCCTGTGGTAGCTTCCGTTGCCCTGGCCAGAATGATGGAGAAGGGCGGAGCTGACGCTGTGATCGCAGAGGGTATGGAGTCCGGCGGACACATTGGCGAGGCGACCACCATGACTCTGGTTCCACAGGTTGCAGACGCAGTTTCCATCCCTGTTATCGCAGCAGGCGGAATCGGAGACGGACGCGGCATTGCGGCAGCATTCATGCTGGGAGCAGAGGCTGTCCAGATGGGAACACGCTTTGTTGTAGCGAAGGAGTCTATCGTTCATCCTGGTTACAAGGAGAGAATCATCAAGGCGAAGGATATTGATTCTACTGTTACAGGAAGAACCCACGGCCATCCTGTCAGATGCTTAAGAAACCAGATGACAAGAGACTACATCAAGATGGAGCAGGAGGGCAAATCCTTTGAGGAGCTGGAATACCTGACTCTTGGAACTCTCAGAAAAGCTGTCATGGAGGGCGATACAGTAAACGGCACTGTGATGGCAGGACAGATTGCAGGTATGATCAAGAAAGAGCAGACCTGTAAGGAAATGATTGATGAGATGATGGCAGAGGCTGTACAGCTTCTGCACCGGTAGAAGGGGAGCTGCCCGGACACCGGAGAATAGAGGATCGGCCCGTGTGCATAGACTGACGGCAGGCGGGCCGTTTCCATAGGAATAAAAAGGAGCAGCGCTATGAGCAGAATTGCATTTATTTTCCCAGGCCAGGGCGCACAGGTATGCGGTATGGGCCAGGATTTCTACGAGCAGACAGAGACAGGAAGAAAGGTGTTTGACACAGCATCCGAGATTCTCGGATTTTCCATGCCTGAGCTTTGCTTTGAGAAAAATGACAGACTGGACATTACAGAATACACACAGCCGGCCATGGTTACAGCCAGCCTTGCCATGATGAAGGTTCTCATGGAGCAGACGGGAATCAAGCCTGATGCAGCGGCAGGACTCAGTCTGGGTGAATATCCGGCAATGGCAGCGGCAGGCGTGATGTCTGTGGAGGATGCGATCCGCACAGTACGTGAAAGGGGAATCCTGATGCAGGAGGCAGTTCCGGCAGGAATCGGAGCTATGGCTGCCGTACTTGCGATGGATGCAGAGGAGATTGAAAAGGTAATTGCGCCGATAGAAGGCGTTCAGATTGCCAATTATAACTGCCCGGGACAGATTGTAATTTCCGGAAAGAAAGAGGCAGTGGACGAGGCGGCAGATAAGCTGAAAGAAGCAGGGGCAAAACGGGTGCTCCCGTTAAATGTCAGCGGACCGTTCCACTCTAAGATGCTGACAGAGGCAGGAGAGAAGCTGGGAAAAGTTCTTGACACAGTTGAGATTCATAAACCGGCGATTCCTTACGCTGCCAATGTAACAGCAGAGTATGTGACAGAGGCAGAAGATGTAAAGCCTCTCTTGGAGAGACAGGTGTCCTCCTCCGTGCGCTGGGAGCAGACCATGAGAATGATGCTGGCCGACGGAGTGGATACATTTATTGAAATCGGGCCTGGAAAGACACTGGCTGGATTTATGAAGAAGATAGATAGAAGCGTTCGCGTGATTAATATAGAGAAACTGGAAGATATTGAGAAGGTAAAGGAGCTGTAGGCTCAGAATGGAGACGCGGAAGCAGTATGCCGCGTCCCTTTTACCCTCAGGCATACCGGAAGAAATTCCGAGGAAAGGTTGTAAAAGTATGTTATTGGAAGGCAAAATTGCACTGGTAACCGGAGCAAGCCGCGGAATTGGCCGTCAGGTCGCCCTGACTCTGGCTAAGGAAGGCGCAGTGGTTATCGTAAACTACAATGGCTCCGCTGCAAAGGCAGAGGAAGTGGTGAAGGAGATCACCGAGGCAGGCGGAACCGCCGAGGCCGTTCAGTGCAGCGTTTCCGACTACGCAAAGACAGAAGAGATGATGAAGGACCTGATTGCCAGATATAAGAGAATCGATATTCTGGTAAACAATGCAGGCATCACAAAGGATAACCTGCTCATGAAGATGAATGAGGAGGAGTACGATGCAGTTCTGGATACCAACTTAAAGGGAACCTTTAACTGCATTAAGCACATTTCCAGGCAGATGTTAAAGCAGAAAGGAGGCCGCATCATCAATATTTCCTCCGTTTCCGGCGTTATGGGAAATGCAGGACAGGCCAATTACTGCGCGTCTAAGGCAGGCGTAATCGGACTGACCAAGTCTGTGGCCAGGGAGCTGGGAAGCCGCGGCATTACAGTAAATGCGATTGCTCCGGGCTTTATTGACACGGAAATGACGGCAGTTCTCCCAGAGGACGTAAAAAAGGCCATGGGAGATCAGATTCCTATGAAAAAATTCGGAAAGACGGAAGATGTGGCAAATCTGGCTGCATTTTTAGCTTCTGATCAGGCAGGATACATCACAGGCCAGGTCATCAATGTAGATGGCGGCATGGCAATGTAGGAGGTAATATATGGCAAACAGAGTAGTGATTACCGGTATGGGCGTGATCAGCCCAATCGGAAATGATGTGGAAACTTTCTGGAATTCTCTGAAAGAGAATAAGAGAGGCTTTGGCGAGATTACATATTTTGATACAACTGATTATAAGGTAAAGCTGGCAGCACAGGTGAAGGATTTCGATGCGAAGCAGTACATGGATCCGAAGACAGCCAGAAGAATGGAGCCGTTTTCCCAGTTTGCAGTAGCGGCAGCAGGACAGGCTCTGGCTCAGGCAGGCATTGATATGGAGAAAGAGGATCCATTCCGTGTCGGCGTCAGCGTTGGATCCGGAATCGGAAGCCTTGGAGCTATGGAAAGAGAGCACAAGAAGATGCTGGAAAAGGGACCGGGACGCATTAACCCGCTTCTTGTTCCCATGATGATCTGCAACATGGCAGCAGGAAATGTATCCATCCAGTACGGCTTAAAGGGCAAGTGCATTAACGTAGTAACTGCCTGCGCCACAGGAACCCACTCCATCGGAGAGGCTTTCCGTGCTATTCAGTGCGGAGAGGCTGAGGTTATGGTTGCAGGAGGTACAGAGGCCAGCATTACTGGCCTTGGAGTAGCAGGCTTTACAGCCCTGACAGCTCTTTCCACTAATACAGATCCAGCTACCTGTTCCCGTCCGTTTGACAAGGACAGAGACGGCTTCGTGATGGGCGAGGGAGCAGGAGTGGTTGTGTTAGAGTCTTTAGAGCACGCCCAGAAGAGAGGTGCTGTGATTTTAGCAGAGCTGGCAGGATACGGCGCAACCTGTGACGCCTACCATATTACTTCCCCGGCTGAGGACGGAAGCGGCGCTGCCAAGGCCATGGAGTATGCAATTAAGGACGCCGGCATTACGCCAGAGCAGATTGATTATGTAAATGCCCATGGAACCAGCACCCACCACAACGACTTATTTGAGACAAAGGCCATCAAACTGGCTTTAGGCGATCACGCTTACAAGGTAAAGGTTAATTCTACAAAGTCCATGGTAGGCCATCTGTTAGGCGCTGCCGGCGGCGTGGAACTGATTGCCTGCGTGAAGTCTGTTATGGAGGACTATGTTCATGTAACCTCTGGCCTTTCCGAGTCTGAGCCGGAGTGTGATCTGGACTATACCAAGGGAGAGGGCGTCCACACAACTGTAAATTATGCAATTTCCAATTCCCTGGGTTTTGGCGGACACAACGCAAGCCTTGTGGTAAAGAAATTCGAGGCTTAATTCAGAGGAGGCAGAGATGGAAATTAAGGATATTGTGACGCTGATTGAAGCTGTTTCTAAGAATAATCTGACCAGCTTTGTGTTAGAGGAGAACGGAACAAAGCTCTCCTTAAAGAGAGAGAAGGAAAGAGAGACGGTTGTGACAGCTGTTCCTGCGCCAGGTTTTGCACCAGTGTCTGCAGCTCCTGTGATGGCTCAGCCAGCGGCTCCTGCTTTCGGCGCTTCCGAAGCGCAGAATACAGCGGCCTCTGCAGAACATGCAGAGAGCGGAGACATTGCCTCCGGAAATACAGTGAATTCTCCGCTGGTAGGAACCTTCTACGCAGCTCCGTCACCGGATTCAGAGCCGTTTGTAAAAACAGGCGATACTGTGAAGAAGGGACAGGTTCTCGGCATTATTGAAGCTATGAAGCTGATGAATGAGATTGAGAGCGAGTATGACGGAGTAATCGAGGCGATTCTTGTAAACGACGAGGAGGTCGTAGAGTACGGCCAGCCGCTGTTCCGTATTAAATAAACAGGAGAAAGGGAAAGGTATTTCTATGCTGGGAATTAAGGAAATTCAGGAGATTATCCCTCACAGACATCCGTTTCTTCTCATCGACTGTGTGGAGGAGATCCGCCCGGGTGAGGGAGCGGTAGGATATAAATCAGTGACCTACAACGAGCCGTTTTTTACAGGTCATTTCCCTCAGGAGCCGGTTATGCCGGGAGTCCTGATTGTGGAAGCCCTGGCGCAGGTAGGCGCAGTAGCCATCCTGAGCGAGGAGGAGAACAAGGGAAAGGTAGCCTACTTCGGCGGAATTAACAGCGCCAAGTTCAGAAAAAAGGTAGTTCCGGGAGACCGTTTAAAGCTGGAGTGCCAGATTATTAAGAGAAAGGGCCCGGTGGGAATCGGCAGCGCTACGGCATCTGTGGACGGCAAAGTGGCAGTTTCCGCTGAGCTGACATTTATGATTGGATAGGTGACAAGTTTGTTTAACAAGATTTTAATTGCAAACCGCGGCGAGATCGCGGTGAGAATTATCCGGGCCTGCCGGGAAATGGGAATCAAAACCGTTGCTGTCTATTCAGAGGCGGATCGTGATTCTCTCCATACGCTTCTGGCAGACGAGGCGATCTGCATCGGTCCGGCTCCTTCCAGTGAAAGCTATCTGGACATGGAGAGGATCATTTCCGCTACAGTGGCGATGAAAGCAGATGCCATCCATCCGGGATTCGGCTTCCTGTCTGAAAATGCCCGCTTTGCGGATCTGTGCGAGAAGTGCAATATCCGCTTTATCGGCCCGTCTGCTGAGATTATTCACCGGATGGGAAATAAGTCCGAGGCCAGAAAGACCATGATGGAAGCGGGAGTTCCCGTTGTTCCAGGAAGCAAGGAACCGGTTTACACACCGGAGGACGGTCTTAAAATGGCGGAGGATATCGGTTTCCCTGTTATGATCAAGGCATCCTCAGGCGGCGGCGGAAAGGGTATGAGGATTTCCAGAAGCGCCGATGACTTCGAGGCCAATTTTAACCAGGCTCAGATGGAGTCAGTGAAGGGCTTTTCCGATGATACCATGTATATTGAAAAGTACATTGAGCAGCCCCGCCATATTGAGTTCCAGATTCTGGCAGACAGCCATGGCCACGTGGTTCATCTGGGAGAGAGAGACTGTTCCATCCAGAGACGCCACCAGAAGGTGATTGAGGAGGCGCCGTCTGCGGCTATTTCACCAAAGCTTAGAAAAGAAATGGGAGAGACAGCGGTGAAGGCAGCCAGAGCGGTGGGATATGTCAACGCCGGAACCATTGAATTTCTCTTAGACAAGCACAAGCAGTTCTACTTCATGGAGATGAATACCAGAATTCAGGTAGAGCATCCTGTAACTGAGGCTGTGACAGGTATCGACCTGATTAAGGAGCAGATTAAGATTGCTGCGGGAGAGCCGCTTGGCTTTGCCCAGGAGGACGTGGTAATCCGAGGACACGCTATTGAGTGCAGAATCAATGCGGAGAATCCGGAAAAGCATTTTATGCCCAGTCCCGGAACCATTACGGAGCTGCATCTGCCAGGCGGAAAGGGGATCAGAATTGATACCCATATTTACAATGGATATAAGATTCCGCCAAACTATGATTCCATGCTTTTAAAGCTGATTTCCTATGACAGTGACAGGGACGGTGCTATGGCTAAGATGCGCAGTGCCCTTGGGGAGATTGTCATAGAGGGAATTGATACAAATGTGGATTTCCAGTATGAGATTTTAAACAGCGAAGCTTACCAGAAGGGAAGCATTGACACGGATTTTATTCCGAAGGAATTCCCGTCCTACTGTAAGTAGGAGAGACTTTTGACGGAAATGCTTCTGCCTGTGTTTAAGCGTTCGGTGCAGTCTGAGCAGAGGTGAGGATTCGGGGAAAGGGAGAGTGTTATATGCTGAAAGATATGTTTAAAAAGACATATACCTTGATTGATACAAAACATAAAAAGGCTCCTGAGGAGAGGGAGACGGCTGTAAATGAGGGACAGCCGAATATCCCCCAGGGCCTCTGGCGCAAGTGCAACAAGTGCGGCCGTCCGATTTACACAGAGGATGTGAGAAACAATTATTACATCTGCCCTAAGTGCGACGGCTACTTCCGCGTCCACGCATACAGAAGAATCGAGATGACCATTGACAGCGGTTCCTTTGAAGAGTGGGACAGGGAGATGGAGTTTATCAATCCCTTGAATTTCCCTGGATATGAAAAAAAGGTTCAGGCGGTTCAGGAAAAGACAAATCTGAACGAGGCAGTTGTAACTGGCCGGGGAACCATCCACGGACAGAAGACGGCGATTGCTGTCTGTGACTCCCGCTTCTTAATGAGCAGCATGGGTCATAATGTAGGTGAAAAGATTGCCAGAGCAGTAGAGAGGGCTACGGCTTTAAGGCTTCCAATCATTATTTTTGCCTGTTCCGGAGGAGCCAGAATGCAGGAGGGGCTGGTTTCCCTGATGCAGATGGAGAAGACCTCGGCAGCTTTAAAACGCCATAGTGATGCAGGACTTTTATATATCAGTGTTCTGACTGATCCCACCACAGGAGGTGTGACAGCCAGCTTCGCTATGTTAGGAGATATTATTATCGCAGAGCCTAAGGCGCTGATTGGATTTGCCGGACAGCGAGTGATTGAGCAGACCATCCGTCAGAAGCTTCCGGAAGGCTTCCAGAGAGCGGAATTCCAGCAGGAGCATGGCTTTGTGGATCTGATTGTGGAGCGTCCGGAAATGAAGGATACCTTATCCTATCTTCTGCGTTTCCATTCCAGCAGAAATCAGTGGAACTATAAAGGAGAGGGACGCAGGGCCCATGCGGCGGCAGGCACAGCTGGAACGGAAACCTGTCCGGGAGGAGCAGGCCTCAGATTCCCGATTCTCTCCAATGGAGAATCCCTTGGAAAAGAAGAGGAGGCAGAGCTTCTGGCCGCTGTGGAGAAGACCTTTGAGAGAAAGAGCGCTGTGATTAAACGCACTTCTGAGAAGGAATTTGAGGATATTTCAAACCGCCAGCTGAGTGCCTGGGATACAGTTCTCATTTCCAGAAGCGAGGACAGACTGATCTCCAGCGATTATGTGGAGGAGCTGTTTGACAATTTTATTGAGCTTCATGGAGACCGGTATTTTGGGGATGACGGAGCGATTATCGGGGGGATTGCTTCCTGGCATGGAATGCCGGTTACGGTGATCGCCCAGGAAAAGGGAAAGAGCACGAAGGATAATCTGAAGAGAAATTTTGGAATGCCGAATCCTGAAGGATACAGAAAGGCTCTGAGGCTGATGAAGCAGGCAGAGAAGTTTGGCCGTCCGATTATCTGCTTTGTGGATACTCCGGGAGCGTTCCCAGGTATTGAGGCAGAGGAGAGAGGACAGGGAGAGGCCATTGCCAGAAATCTGTTCGAGGCTTCTAATCTGACGGTTCCGGCCCTTTCCATCGTCGTAGGTGAGGGAGGAAGCGGAGGCGCTCTGGCCATGGCTGTAGGAAACGAGGTCTGGATGATGGAGAATGCCGTGTACTCAGTGCTTTCTCCGGAAGGATTTGCAGCAATTCTCTGGAAGGACGGAAAGAAGGCCAGCGACGCAGCCAAGGTAATGAAGATGACTGCAAAGGATCTTTATGAACTGGGACTGATTGAGTGCATTATTCCGGAGCCGGAGCCGGCAACTAAGGCTAACAAGGAACAGATCTGCCGCGGACTGGACTGGAGGCTGGAAGAGTTTTTCCTGCGCTTCAGAGAGATGACGAGGGAGGAAGCTGTCTGCCAGCGGTATGACAGATTCCGTGCCTTTTAACCAGGCTGTTTGACACCAACACCAGAAAGAGTAGGAGAACGAGGATGAATCGATTTAAACCGCTGAAAATAGGAAATCTGACAGCCAGCCTTCCGATTATCCAGGGAGGCATGGGAGTTGGCATCAGCCTTTCATCCCTGGCAGGAGCTGTAGCAAAGGCAGGGGGAGTGGGAATTATTTCCACAGCTCAGATTGGATTTAGAGATCCGGACTTTTATAAAAATGCCCAGGAGGCCAATTTAAAGGCCATGGAGACAGAGCTTAAAAAGGCCAGAGAGACAGCGCCGGGCGGAATTTTAGGCTTTAATATTATGGTTGCCACAAAAAATTATGTGGAGTATGTAAAGACAGCTGTAAAAATCGGTGCGGATATTATTATCTCCGGTGCAGGTCTTCCGGTTAATCTGCCGGAGTACGTGAAGGGGACAGCTACGAAGATTGCCCCGATTGTGTCCACTGTAAAGTCGGCAAAGGTAATCTGCAGGCTCTGGGACAGAAATTATAAAACTGCGCCTGATTTAGTTGTGATAGAAGGACCGTTAGCAGGAGGCCATCTGGGCTTTTCCAGGGAGCAGCTGACAGAGCTGGGAGCAGATACGGAACAGGTATCAAAGACCTATCACAAGGCTGAATACGAGGAAGAAGTAAAGGGAATCATTGCTCTTGTAAAAGAGTATGGGGAAAAATACGGCAAGGAGATTCCGGTGGTAACGGCAGGAGGCATTTACACCCATGAGGATGTCCGCCACTGCATCGAGGATCTGGGGGCAGACGGAGTACAGGTAGGAACCAGATTTGTGACCACAGAGGAGTGCGACGCGCCGTTAGTCTATAAGCAGGCGTACATCAAGGCTAGGGAAGAGGATATCGTAATTACCAAGAGCCCGGTAGGAATGCCGGGGCGGGCAGTTATGAATCCGTTCCTCAAAAAGATGACAGCAGAGGGAGAGAAGGTCACACGGTGTTTCCGGTGCCTGGAACAGTGTGATCCGGCGACAACTCCTTACTGCATTACACAGGCTCTCATTAACGCAGCCCAGGGAGATGAGGATCATGCCTTAATCTTCTGCGGAAGCAATGCCTGCAGAGCTGAGAAAATTGAGACTGTAGAAGAGGTTATGAAAGACCTCTGCTGCGGCGCTTAGATAGGTTCTATTTCCCGCCTTTCCGGCATAAGGTTTGCCAGAAAGGTGGGATTTTTTTGTTGAATATTCTGTGGGCTGCTATGATGGCAGCAGGACTGATATGGGGAGCATTTCACGGAACTCTTTCAGAGGTGACAAACGGCGCCCTGGAAGCGGCCAGGGAGGCGGTGACATTGGGAATTACCATGCTGGGCGTCATGTCTTTCTGGACGGGAGTTCTGGAAATCGGGAGAAGGTCGGGCCTGATGGAGGCTCTGGCAGGGAAAATGTATCCGCTTCTCCATGTACTGTTTCCCCGTATTCCCAGAGGACATCCGGCTTTAGAGTCTATCTGTGCCAATGTGACGGCCAATCTTCTGGGGCTTGGCTGGGCCGCCACACCGGCAGGGCTGAAAGCCATGGCAGAACTGGAGACTCTGGAGGAGGAGCGGCGCAGAAAAAAGGACAGCCTCGCAGTGAAAAAGGGCACTGCCAATGATGAAATGTGCGCCTTTCTGATTGTCAATATCTCTTCCCTGCAGCTGATTCCCATGACTATGATTGCTTACCGATCCCAGTACGGATCTGCCAATCCGGCAGCTGTGACAGGTCCCGCTCTTCTGGCCACAGGCGTGAGCACCCTGGCGGCTGTGATATTCTGCGCCGTGAAAATGAGGGCTACCAGAAGAGGGAGAAATCAGGTATAATGAAAATATATATGAAGAGAGGAGAAGCTGCCATGGGATTTGAATTAAAAAAGTATAATGCACCGGATTTTACAAAGGAGCCGTTTGTATCAGCGCCGGATGCAGTGCTGGCTCCTGCGCCGAAGGATAAGACAGCGCCGGAAAACTATCACGCTACCACTATTTTTCCAGAGTATTTTAAGGTAAATGGAACATGGCTCCTGGCAGAGGAGAGCCGGATGGACTGTGTAGCTGTCTACGAGAATGGAAAAATAGAAGTGAGGGAGTTCCGGACATTAAAGCAGGGCGATCTTGTCTTTGTGGGACGGACAGAAGAGGCGGAAGAGGGAATTTTCGTCTGGACACACGGTTTTGAGGAGCCGGGAACCCAGTCTAAGGAGGCCTTTGCTTTCCGCCAGGGAAGATCCAGGGAGACAGCTTTTTCAAAGGACTATGACCACATCTACGAGCTGTTAAAGCATGAGAAGGATCACGGCTATGTAGTCTGGGTAATGGGACCGGCCTGCGCCTTTGACTCTGACTCCAGGGAGGCCTTTTCCAAACTGGTGATGAACGGTTATGTGGATGCCCTGCTGGCAGGAAATGCTCTGGCTACCCATGATTTAGAGGGGGCCTATAAGAAGACAGCTCTGGGTCAGGACATTTATACTCAGGAAAGCTTTGCCGGAGGCCATTACAATCATATTGATACCATTAACAGAGTAAGGTATCACGGCTCCATTCCGGAGTTTATTGAGAAGGAAAACATTGACAATGGAATCATGTACAGCTGTGTGAAAAAGGGCGTGCCCTTTGTGCTGACAGGTTCCATCCGGGACGACGGCCCGCTGCCGGAGGTTTATGCCGACGTATACGAGGGACAGTCTGCTATGAGAGAGTGCGTGAAAAAGGCCACTACCGTGATCTGTATGGCTACCACTCTCCATTCGATTGCCACAGGTAATATGACCCCATCCTTCCGTGTTATGCCGGACGGAACGATCCGTCAGGTTTACTTCTACAGCGTGGATATTTCTGAGTTTGCAGTAAATAAGCTGGGAGATCGGGGAAGCCTTTCCGCTAAGAGCATTGTGACCAATGTTCAGGACTTTGTAGTCAATGTAAGCAAGGGACTGGGACTGTAGAGAGATGGGTTTCCAGCCCTGACAGAAGCAGTTAAGTTAGAAAAAAGAACGGAAGTTTTCACGCTCCACCAGGAGCTTAGTCGCTGAAAAACTTCCGTTCTTTTTACAGTTTCCTAATCAGCCAGGCAGAAAACGCAGCTGGTCACTGTACCTGCCGATTCTGCCTATAGCTTTGCAGGTTTGGACAATTTTTCTACTGCTGTCCAGCCAGCTGTTTTTCCCAGTCAGCCTCCTTAAATCCTACTAAAACAAAGTCATCTCCCACTACGATAGGGCGTTTTACCAGCATTCCGTCTGTGGCTAAGAGGGCATACTGCTCCTCCTCGCTCATGCCGGGCAGCTTGTCTTTTAATGCCATGGATTTATAGAGAAGGCCGCTGGTATTGAAAAATCTCTTTAAGGGGAGACCGCTCATCTGGTGCCATTTTTTAAGCTCTTCAGCAGATGGATTCTGTTCTTTAATATGGCGATCCTCATAGGAGACGCCGGTATTCTCCAGCCATTTTTTTGCCTTCTGGCAGGTGGTGCATTTCGGATATTCTACAAATAATACGCTCATAGGTTGATTCCTCCATGAAAGAATTGATTAAAATAGTTTAGATCATATTATAGCTATAAAGATACAATTTTACAATGTAGCATACAGAAAAGTCCAAGTTCTCTTACATTCAGTCAAGAGAAATCCAGTCTGTTTTTTCTCATAAAGTTTATAAAAACTTTCCGATTTCGAAAGAACCAATTCACAGATCCTACACAATCGCCCTGTATAATACCAGCCATAGGACAAAAACAGACGGACAAAAGAAGTGAAAGAAAGAATCAGCAGACAGTCTCCAGCATAAATATAGAAGGAAAGATATTTATCAGGGAGAAGATTGTTGAAAGCAGTTTCTTATCTTTCAGATTTTCTTGTTCCGACTGTTCTGTTTTACATAATCGGTTTCGGAGTTCTCTCCAGACGTCCGGTATTTGATGATTTTATCAAGGGCGCACAGGAAGGAATGAAAACCGTAGCCGGTATTCTGCCCACGCTGATCGGTCTGATGACGGCGGTGGGTGTCCTGAGATCATCTGGATTCCTGGAGTTCCTTTCAGAAAGATTGAAAGCTCCAGCAGGATTGTTCCGAATTCCCGGAGAGCTTATTCCGCTTATCCTGGTACGCCTCGTGTCCAGTTCAGCTGCCACCGGGCTTCTTCTCGATATTTTCAGGACCCATGGACCGGATTCCCTTCTGGGGATGACGGCGTCCATTATGGAGAGCTGTACGGAAACCGTGTTCTATACCATGAGCGTATATTTTATGACGGCAAAGGTGACGAAGACCCGCTGGACTTTGGCCGGAGCTCTTCTTTCCACGGCGGCAGGCATAGGAGCCAGCATTCTGATTGCCGGCTTCCAGGTATAGGAGTGCCGGATGCTGCTGTAAAATTTTATTGACGCTAATAGTTGCCGGCACAGTCCGTTTATTGTATAATCAGTGGGGAAATTTTGTTTTTAGAAGGTGAAGGGGAACACTGTGGACAATTACGAGACATTCAATGAGGTACTGGTGAGGCTGTTCCGCGATATTATGGATATCGAGCAGAAGGCCATTATAACACCGGAGTTTCGGAATATCACCAATAATGATATGCATGTCATTGAAGCCATCGGAATCGGGGCGCCTAAAAATATGTCTGCGATTGCCAGAGAGCTGTCCGTTACAGTGGGGACTCTCACGATTGCCATGAACAGTCTGGTGAAAAAGGGGTACGTGGTGCGGACCAGGGGGAAGGAGGATCGCCGGATCGTCTACATTTCCCTGTCTGATAAGGGACGCAGGGCCTACGAGCATCATGCAGAGTTTCACAGACAGATGATTGACAGTATGAAAGAGGAGCTGACGCCTCAGGAACTGGACGTTCTCTATAAGGCGCTTACAAAGCTGAACCGCTGGTTCAGGGAATTAAATCAATAGAAATCAATGGATCAAAGAGGAGGACATGATGAAAAAATTAATGATTGTTTTAACCGGAGTTTTAATGAGCGTATCACTGGCAGCCTGCACGCCTACAGATACATCCAGCCAGAACCAGAATAAGCAGACAGCAGAGGGACAGACGGTAGAGGCTTCTATTCCGGAGACAGAGAGAGAGGTAGTAGAGAAGCTTCCGGATGCTGATGCAGCTCCTATGGCCCAGGTCAGCATTTTTACAATAAAAGAGAACCGCTCAGGCCTGAAGCAGACCATGGATGCCATCGACTCAGAAGATGGTGAAACCATTGAACCGCAGCTTTTAGCAGATAAGATGGCAGAGAATGGGGTTCTTGAGGAGGGGACAAAGGTGTTAAGCTTCTCTCAGGAAGGAAATACTATCAATGTGGATCTTTCCGCTATGCCGAATCAGGATGATATCCTTCAGCAGACAGCAGTAGCCAACACACTGCTTCAGAATTTCGAGGCTTCTGAGCTGAATCTGTCTGTAAACGGAGAGAAGATTGGCAATATGGAGTTTAACAAATCCTACAAAAATATGGGAAGTGAAAAGACTGAGACAGCCGCTGAAGAGAGCGCTCAGGAGACAGAGGCAGAATAACAGAAAGCAGGAGAAGGGGCAGGAAGCTACCCCTTCTTTTCAACTTCTACCTCAATCAGCGTTACATAGTGATCTGTATCCTGGGAGGCCAGACTGTCCAGAATACAGTATTCATAGGAGCCGGACACAGCTGACAGTCCCATCCGCTCAAGCTCGGAAAAGAGAAGCTGGTAGGCGCTGCCGCTTCCTGTATAGCGCCCGGTGAAATAATAGCGGGCGTAGAGTCCGGGCGGTTTGGTCATGGAGAGGGCGTGGACGCATTTTTTTTCCATAGGAAGGAATACATGGGAGGCCCGCAGATAATGGCCCTCTTTCAGCTCCTTCAGAGGGATAATAGCTCCCTGCTGGTAGAAATAGGGATAGTGTTCCCGCTTAGCCTTCGTCATCAGCTTTTTGATGGCGATATTCTGTGCCATCAGATCCTCGTCGTCTGTGCCTTTCCGGCGCCTGGGAAAGGAGACTGGCTCCACTGCTAAAAGCTCCGGCTTCTGATGCCGGGTTAAAAAGACGCCGTCTTTTTTGGAAGTCAAATCCTCAAGGGTTTTCATTTTCCAGGAAAGCTGTTTTTCAATGGTTTGAAGCCGTCTGATTTTCTGGCGGATACTTTCCAGCTGCTGCTCCATACGGGAAACGGCGTAGTCCCTGGTCCGCTGCTCCATAAATGTTCTGATTTCATCTAAAGACAGGCCGATTTCCTTCAGCATGGCGATATTATCGAGAAAATCCAGCTGATCGGCGCTGTAGTACCGGTATCCGTTGCCTGGATCCACATATTCCGGTTTCAAAATCCCTTTTTTATCATAAAATAATATAGTCTGCTTGGAAAGGCCGGACAGTTTTGCCATTTCTCCGGCTGTAAAACGATGCTTCATCATGGTCTGATCCTTTCTGCTTGACAGTATAGTAACTATATCCTTTATACTAATTTATGTCAAGAAATCATGGAAAAGGAGTTGTTATCTATGAAAATGCCGCAGAGAGCGCAGTTTAAGAAGGAAATGTTTCGCTACGCAGGGCTGATGCTTGGAACAGCGGTTTTGTCATTTGGACTTTATAATGTACACAGCCAGTCAGATATTACAGAAGGAGGCGTGCTGGGACTCCAGCTGCTGATTCAGCACTGGTTCGGCATTTCCCCCAGCGTCATCGGCCCGGTTCTGGATCTGATTTGCTATCTGATTGGATGGAAGATTTTAGGGGGATCCTTTCTGAAGAATGCCATGGTATCCACCTTGAGCTACGGATTCTTTTATTCCATCCATGAGAGGATGGGGTATCTGCTTCCGGATCTGGGGGGAAGTCCGATCCTTGCCGCCGTGGTGGGCGGTCTTTTCGTGGGAATCGGAGTGGGACTTGTAGTAAGAGCAGGAGGAGCCACAGGAGGCGACGACGTGCTGGCGCTGATTCTCAATAAACTGGCAGGGGTAAAGCTGGAGAAATGCTATTTTTTCACAGATTTTGTAGTGCTTATGCTTTCCCTGAGCTACATTCCTGTGTTTAAGATTGCATGTTCTCTGCTGACCGTCACGATTTCCTCCGGTATTATTGGAAAGCTGTACCGGGAAGAAGAGGAAGATTCAGTGGAAAAGACAGAACTGAAGCAGACAGGCAGAGAAGAACTGATATAAAATACTATAAAAAATCCGGGATGTATTCCCGGATTTTTTGTCTTAGATATACTTTTTACTGCGCTCCGCAGGTGAGCAGCCATGTTTTAAAGTAGGGTTCTATAACGCGGAAGGAAGCTCCGTCCATATCCAGAATAAACTTGTGGAAGAGAACCGGATCGTATCGGCTGCCCAGGGTTTCCATGGCAGTTTCCCGCATTTTGACGATTTCCATATACCCAGTGTAATACTGAAGATAATTGGCTGGATTGTCGGCAACAGCATAGTAGATTTCTTCTGTCACCTGGGGGTCAGTGATACCATAAAGCTCCTCCAGAAACTTGGCAGTTCTCTCCTGACTCCAGCCCTCGTAATTAATATTGATGTCAAGCAGCGCATAAAGTCCCAGGGTGGCAGCCTGGTTGTGGGCTAAAAGTTCGGAAAGCTCAGGGGAAAGGCCGTTGTCAAATTGGTAGGAGTAAAGCTCTGCATAGGTGCCCCACCCTTCAGTGTATCCGCCGCAGGCCAGCAGCCGCAGAAGAGGATCTGCTGTGTTCTGATTGGCGTAGACGGTCTGATAGAGATGACCTGGATAGCCTTCGTGAGCCAGAGTCGTGTATAAAGCCCCGGCAGAGGTTTGATCAGATCCTCCGTTAATGTAGATGACATTGTGCTGCCAGCAGTCAATGGGGGCAGTCAGGTAAAAGGCCGGGCTTAAAGAGGCTTCCAGGGTCTTCGGAACCTGGTGAACCGTGTAGTCTGCTTCCGGAAGAGCCGGGAAATCCTTTTCTGCCTGTGTTTTCAGAGCATCTAAAATGGCAGCAGGCTCTGTCTGGGCGAAGGAATAGCTGGCAGATGCCTCAGACAGCTCCGGATGGTTCTGCAACAGAAGAGTCACCTGAGCCAGATCCTCGCTCATATGTACCTGGACCTGCTGTTTCAGCTCTGAAACCGTATAGCCTGTGCCAGTGGAGGAAGCTGTAAGATATTCATAATAACGCTTTCCGTCTGGATATCCGCACAGTCCCATGACATTAGAACCGCGCCCTTTCAGCTTTTCAAGTTCTCCGGCAAGCATCTGGTAGGCAGGAATAAAGTGTTCCTTCATAACCTCCAGATGGCGTTTTTTGTATTCTTCCTTTTCCTTCGGGGTCAGCCCTTCAATGCTGTCCAGCTTGCTGTTAAAGGTTTCATTTAAAAAGCTGTTTTCAGGCCGGATCATGTAATCCTTACAGGACTGGATGATCTGATTAAGAACCAGATCACAGGGAGCCAGCCCGGCATCGGCCCGGAGTTTTTCAAAGTCTGCAATGCTCTTATAATAAGCATCAATCTGAGACATAAGCGTCAGATAATTTTCCACATCCTGTCTGTCATAAAAGGCATATTCTGCAAAAAGGATAGGAAGCTGGGCCTGGGTTCCGATGGTGGTGGATACAGGACGGGAGTACAGTTCCAGCCCCTTAGCCATCTGTTCTGTTTCCAGGTAATCGTCAAGAGCACGGTAAGTAAACAGCTGATCTGCAGTCAGCAGAGCAGGATCAAAGGTATGAAGCTTTTCTGACAGCTCCTCAAGCTCAGAGGAAACCTGCTGCATATATTCCAGAGAACACTCGCCAAGCTTCGGATCGTTTTTGGAAATACCGTAGTTTTCCGGCTCTTTTAACATATAGTGAAGCGTGAGGCCGGATCCCTCCAGCTCATCTTTAAACACCTGTTTTGTAAATTCATCAAAAGCCGCCTGGACAGATTTTTCAGAGGAATGGTCAGCTGAGTATTCTTGCCGAGACACTGCTGTTTCCTGTACAGTTTCTGAGGCTGCCTGGGACACTCCGGTTTCATCTGTTCCTCCGGCCGGAGGCCGGGAGCAGGCGCTGAGGATAACAGAAAGAAGCACAGCCAGCAGGAAGCAGCCATATTGTCGTTTTGCTTTCATGTTCTTATACCTCCATTTTGTTTCATTATAATTTATATTATAGCCAATTACAACTCATGAATATACGGGTTTCCTGTCAGGAGCTTTTCCAATCTCTCCTTGACAAACACAGCCCGACCCGCTAGACTTAACCTATACCGATTTAACATAAGGCCAAAGGCATTGAAGGGAAGAGTAAGCAGAGGATAGGGCATACAGAGAGTCCGCGCGGTGGGAAAGGACAGTCTGAAGGCTGCTGAAGATGGCCCCGGAGCCTTGCTGGCGAACCAGTCTGTATCTGATCAGAAGTATGCAGACAGCGTTTTTATGCAGACTGGAAAGGCAGCGACGGGGGACGCCCGTTACAGCGTCAGACTGTATGGAATGAAAGACACGTTCCTCGCAGTCCCAGAGGCAGACCGCTGTGAGGCGGACTGTGAATTAAAGTGGTATCACGGGAGAGAACTCGTCTTTAATTTCATTCAGGGCATGATCGATGCATGGATAAAATTAAAGGCGTTTTTATTTTTCACAATCTAAGGAGGAGAAACACATGTGTCAGAATTGTAAAAAGCCGTATTATATTACCACGGCGATTGCCTACACATCAGGCAAGCCGCATATCGGCAATACCTATGAGATTGTGCTGGCAGACAGCATTGCAAGATATAAGAGGGAACAGGGCTATGACGTGCGCTTCCAGACAGGAACAGACGAGCATGGCCAGAAGATCGAGTTAAAGGCAGAGGAAGCCGGTGTAACACCGCAGGAGTTTGTAGACAAGGTAGCAGGAGAGATCAAGACCATCTGGGATCTGATGAATACATCTTATGATAAGTTCATCCGCACGACAGACGCAGACCATGAGGCCCAGGTTCAGAAGATTTTCAAGAAGCTCTACGACCAGGGAGATATTTACAAGGGCCACTACGAGGGAATGTACTGCACTCCCTGCGAGTCTTTCTTTACAGAGTCCCAGCTGGTAGACGGCAAATGTCCTGACTGCGGCCGCCCGGTTCAGCCAGCTAAGGAGGAGGCTTACTTCTTCCGTATGAGCAAATATGCTCAGAGACTTATTGACTATATCAATGAGCATCCGGAGTTTATTCAGCCGGTTTCCAGAAAAAATGAGATGATGAACAACTTCCTGCTTCCGGGACTTCAGGATCTGTGCGTATCCAGAACCTCCTTTAAGTGGGGAATTCCTGTTTCCTTTGATCCGAAGCATGTAACCTATGTATGGCTGGATGCCCTGACCAACTATATTACAGGACTGGGCTATGACTGCGACGGCCAGAACGGAGAGCTGTTTGACAAATACTGGCCGGCAGATTTACACTTGATTGGAAAGGATATTATCCGCTTCCATACGATTTACTGGCCTATTTTCCTGATGGCACTGGCTCTTCCGCTTCCGAAGCAGGTATTCGGCCATCCGTGGCTGCTGCAGGGAGACGGCAAGATGAGCAAGTCCAAGGGAAATGTGCTTTACGCTGATACACTGGTAGACTTTTTCGGCGTAGATGCAGTTCGCTACTTCGTCCTTCACGAGATGCCGTTTGACAATGACGGCGTGATCACATGGGAGTTAATGGTAGAGCGCATGAACTCTGATTTAGCCAATATTCTCGGAAATCTGGTAAACCGTACCGTTTCCATGACTAATAAATACTTCGGCGGCGTGGTAGAAAAAACCGGAGTGACAGAAGACGTGGATGCAGACTTAAAGGCAGTGGTTCTGGAGGCAGTGAAGAAGGCCGACGCCAAGATGGAGAAGCTTCGTGTGGCAGATGCCATTACAGAGATTTTTGGCATTTTCAGAAGAAGCAACAAGTACATCGACGAGACCACTCCTTGGACTCTGGCTAAGGATGAGGAGAAGAAGGCGCGTCTGTCAGAGGTTCTCTATAACCTGACAGAGGCGATCACTATTGGCGCATCTCTGTTAGCGTCCTTTATGCCTGAGACCTCTGAAAAGATCTTAAAGCAGTTAAACACAGAGAAGAGAAGCCTGGATCAGATGACAGAATTCGGCCTGTACCCGTCTGGAAATAAGGTGACAGAGAAGCCGGAGATCCTTTTCGCCCGCATGGATATCAAGGAAGTGCTGGAGAAGGTAGAGGAGATGAAAAAGGCTGAGGCAGCTGCAGCAGGCGCTGCAGAGGAAAAGCCGGAGGAGCCGGGAATTGATATTGAGGCGAAGCCGGAGATTACTTATGATGATTTTGCCAAGCTGCAGTTCCAGGTAGGCGAGATCATTGCCTGTGAGGAAGTGAAGAAGTCTAAAAAGCTTCTCTGCTCCCAGGTGAAGATCGGAAGCCAGGTGCGCCAGATTTTAAGCGGCATCAAAGCCTGGTATACGCCAGAGGAGATGGTAGGAAAGAAGGTTATGGTTGTGACTAACTTAAAACCTGCCAAACTGGCTGGAATGATTTCAGAGGGCATGATTCTCTGCGCAGAGGATGCAGAGGGTAATGTAGTCCTTATGCAGCCGGAGAAGGACGTTCCGGCAGGCGCTGAGATCGGCTAAATAGTATAGTTAAGCACAGAAGAGGGGATGCCGCAGAAACTTTGCGGTGTCCCTTTTTCCAATGCTTTTCAAAAACCACAGCAATATGATATAATGACTGCAAAGCAGGAATTATATCATCGCAGAGGACACCCAGTGAGAAAAGGAGGGAGCATTATGAAAATGTGGCAGAGAGTGGCAGTCATGACGGCAGTATCCATAGCTGTGACAGGAATCATAATGTCAGGCGGTTTTCAGCCTATGCTTGGAGGCGTGGAAGCCGGTCCGGCAGTGGATGACAGGCTGAACGAGCCTCTGGGGCCGGGATTAGAGACCCAGGCGCCGGAGGAAACCCAGGATCCCGATGAACCTCAGGGGCCTGCTTTAGGGCAGGAGAAAGAAGATAAACAGGATGTTTGACAAGAAGACGCCGGTTCAGAAAGAATGGGGGGCATTCTTAAAACGTGAGAAAAAGAAATTGGGAAGATATGGAAGCCCCAGAGCGTCATTCTGGGAAAAGCGTCTTGCTTCCCTGGTTCCAGACGGCCTGTCCTCAAAGCTGGAGGAGGCGTTTTACAAAGCATTTCAGGTGACGCTTCAGGAAGGGACAGGGCTGATAGAGAAAACCTATTCCAAGGAAAGGCTGGAGGCAGAACATAAAGTGAGAACCTATCAGGAACGGCTTATGCCTACCAGAAAGCACATCAGAGAACATACTAAAAGCGCCAGAAAGCAGGCGGAGCTTGCCACGGCGGCAGCAGGAGTTCAGGGCGCAGGTCTGGGACTTTTAGGGATTGGCCTTCCGGATATCCCGCTGTTTCTTGCCTCTCTGCTTCGAAGCCTTTATACACTCTGTCTTTCCTATGGAATTGATTACAGGAAGTCCGGAGAACAGGAACTTCTCCTGGAAATGATAGAACTTTCCCTATATCAGGGAGAGGATTTTTTCAGCCGTGATGCGGCCTTAAACAGAAAATTATACGCGCTGGCGGCAAAGGATGCTGAAAAGGCTCAGACACCAGAAAAAGGGATGCCTGCCAGACAGAAGCCGTCTCCGGAAGCAGTCCGGAGAGCGTCCAAAGCCCTGTCCAGAGAACTTCTGTATCTGAAATTTCTGCAAGGCATTCCCCTTGCAGGGGTGATAGGAGGCGTCTATGACAGCATTTACATGGGAAGAATCACAAAATATGCTTCTCTGAAAATGGAACGGCGTCATTTACTGAAACTGATGAAAAATGAAAAGAAAAGAGGAAAAAAGAATTGATATTTGAAACACATGCACACTACGATGACGAGGCATTCAATGAAGACAGAGAGGCGGTAATTAAAAGTCTTGCAGCTGCAGGAGTGGAAACCGTTGTCAATATAGGAGCCAGCATGGACAGCTCTGAGACAACCCTTGAGCTGACCAGAAATTATCCGTTTATCTATGGTACAGCTGGTGTTCATCCCAGCTGGACAGATGAACTGGATGAGGAGAAATTCCAGAGACTGAGAGAAATTATAAAGGAGCCTAAAATGGTGGCAGTGGGAGAAATTGGCCTTGATTACTACTATAAAGAGCCGCCCCACGAGATTCAGAAGAAGTGGTTTGAGCGCCAGCTGGATCTTGCCAGAGAGGTAAAGCTGCCAGTGGTTATTCACAGCAGGGAGGCAGCTCAGGATACGCTGGAAATCATGAAGGCGGCCAAAGCAGAAGAGCTGGGCGGAGTTATTCACTGCTTCTCTTATGGAAAAGAAATGGCAAGGGAATATCTGGATATGGGATTTTTCCTGGGAGTCGGCGGCGTTTTAACCTTTAATAATTCAAAGACTCTCCGGGAAGTAGTAAAATATGTTCCGATGGATCATCTGGTTCTGGAAACAGACAGCCCGTATATGGCTCCGGAGCCAAATCGGGGAAAACGCAATACTTCTGCGAATCTGATTTATGTGGCAAAGATGATGGCAGAAATTAAAGGCATGTCTCCGGAAGAGGTAATTGCGGCTACAGAAAAGAACGCAAGACGTCTCTACAGAATGTAACATTACGCAGGAAAATAGAAGCAGTCAGAAAACAGCCGGATAAGCAGGAAGGAATGCTGTCCGGCTGAGAAGAGTGGAGTGGCAGATGGAGCGAAGAGAAACTGACGTCAAAGAAACAGAAAACAGAAGCACAGGGAAGCTGAGCAATCCCCAGAATACCATTCAGGTGATTCAGAAGCATGGATTTGCGTTCCAGAAAAAGTTCGGACAGAACTTTTTGATTGACGCCCATGTGCTGGACAAGATTATTGCAGCAGCAGGGGTGACAGCTGACGATATGGTACTGGAAATCGGTCCTGGAATCGGAACCATGACCCAGTATCTGGCAGAGCGGGCCAGACAGGTGACAGCTGTAGAGATCGATACGAATTTAATACCGATTTTAAAGGAAACATTATCAGACTATGACAATGTTACGGTTATTAATGAGGACATTCTGAAAGTTGACATAAAAAAACTGGCGGAGGAATATAACGCAGGAAAACCCATTAAGGTGGTGGCTAACCTGCCCTACTACATTACTACGCCAATTATTATGGGCTTGTTTGAAAGCGGAGTCCCCATTGACAATATTACCGTTATGGTTCAGAAGGAGGTAGCGGATCGGATGCAGGTAGGGCCGGGATCTAAGGATTACGGCGCTCTTTCCCTGGCGGTTCAGTATTATGCAGAGCCGTATATTGTGGCCAACGTGCCTCCGAACTGCTTTATTCCGCGGCCTAACGTAGGTTCTGCGGTGATCCGCCTGACCAGACATCAGACGCCGCCGGTAGAGGTGAAGGACAGAGAACTGATGTTTAAGCTGATTCGGGCTTCCTTCAATCAGAGAAGAAAAACACTCTTAAACGGCCTGAACAATTCCCCTGAGCTGTCGTTTGGAAAAGAGCAGATTGCGGCGGCCATTGAACAGCTGGGAGTTCCGGCAGCAGTCAGAGGAGAGGCTCTCACACTGGAGCAGTTTGCCCGTCTGTCTGATCTGCTGGGGGAGAGCAGATAGAAAACTGGTGCAGAGAAATAGAAAACAGAGCTCTGCATTGAAAAGGGGGAGGGCAGGGTTCAGGCTTTGGCAGCAAGTGAAAGCGCTGAATCAGCTCCTCTCTTTGGCTCAGTATTCCGTATGATCCTGCCAGGATTGTTCCGGAATGCTCTGCAAAAAATATGCTTTAAAAAAAGTTTGGAAAAGACTTGACAATTCAGAAAATATCCGGTAAAATAATCCCTGTCGTCACGGAAGAGAAATCTTCAGCACGATGCCCAGATAGCTCAGTTGGTAGAGCAGAGGACTGAAAATCCTCGTGTCACTGGTTCGATTCCGGTTCTGGGCATTTGAATTTCATAATTCATATGCGGGTGTAGTTCAATGGTAGAACACCAGCCTTCCAAGCTGGATACGTGGGTTCGATTCCCATCACCCGCTTTTGCAAGAAATTTCTTGCAAAGCAGAGTGGGATGTGTTATAATATAATACGTCAATAATTAAATAAGATATCAGTTTATCTGATAGATATGCGCGAGTGGCTCAGTGGTGGAGTATCGCCTTGCCAAGGCGAGGGTCGCGGGTTCGAATCCCGTCTCGCGCTTTTTTTATTTTTGCCGGAATCTTTGTTTTACAAGGGATTCCGGCTTTTTGCTTTGGAGGAATCATTGTATGCTTCAGAATGAATGGATACAGCTGGTGCCGCCGTCTTTGTCCCTTGCAGAGCAGGCGGCAGATTATTACTGCAGAAACAGAGAGTTTTTAAAGGCGTATGAGCCAAAACGTGAGGAAGTCTTTTTTACTCCGGAGCGTCAGCGGGAAATTCTGGGAAATGAGATCCGCAGCTGGAGAGCCAAGCTGTCATTTCGTTTTTATATCAGGCCGGCAGCAGAGCCAGAGAAAATAATAGGGATTGCGGCGCTGAATAATGTAATATACGGCGCCTTCTGTTCTGCTTTTTTAGGTTATAAGCTGGATTGGGAGTATTTGAACCGGGGATATATGACAATGGCGGTAGATATGGTAACTGCCTATGCCTTTGATGTACTTGGCCTGCATCGTCTGGAGGCGAATGTAATGCCGGGAAATAAAGCCTCCCTAAGAGTATTGGAGAAGAACGGCTTCTTTAATGAGGGGCTCTCTAAGTATTACCTCAATATCAATGGGGTCTGGGAAGATCATATTCATATGGTGAAGCTGAATGAGAGTATGCATAGAGACAAGGCTTGATGGGCTGCTTCTATATAGGAGAAAAGATGCTTCAATCCCCTGGAAAAACGTGGAAAACAAAAAAGTACAAAAAAATCGAAAAAAACTTAAAAAAGTGCTTGACGGTGTCGAAAACCTGTGATATTATAATACGCGTCGCTGAGAGCGGCACGGAAGTTCGAAAGAACTTCGAAAAATAAATGAAAAAAGTTGTTGACAAACACAACAAGTTATGATAAGATAAATGAGTTGCTGTTGAGAAACAACAACGAACCTTGAAA